>JASHOR010000187.1 GCA_030041005.1 Xanthobacteraceae bacterium | reverse complement strand
CAATAGGCCCATCGGCCGTCATGCGGCAGGGACATTGCCCACGCGCGCGTCTGCCATAGCTTTTGTGCCGCTTTGCGCGCTTAGCCGCCTGGCACTTACCGACCCGATATCGGAGGTCTTCCGTGAAAAGCCTTGCCTCGACCATTGCCTCGATCTGGCGGCTATCCATTCCCTATTTCCGCTCGGATGATCGCTGGCCGGGTCGCACTCTGCTTGCCGCCGTGATCATTATCGAACTTTCGCTCGTCGGGCTGCAGGTCGTTCTGAACCTCTGGTACAATCGGTTCTACAACACGTTGCAGGATCACAACTGGAACGGCTTCGTCGGCGCGATCCTTTTCTTCTGCGGACTGGCCGCGGTCTATATCGTACTCGCGGTCTATCAGCTCTATCTCAATCAATGGCTGCAGATCCGTTGGCGGCGCTGGCTGACGCAGACTTACCTGCGGCAATGGCTGGATTCCGCCAATCATTACCGCATGCAGCTTCTCGGTGATGCCGCCGATAACCCGGATCAGCGCATCGCCGACGATCTGGCGATGTTCGTCGATTACACCATCTCGATCAGCACGCGCTTTCTCAATTCGGTGACGTCGCTGATCTCCTTCGCCGTTATCCTGTGGGCGCTGTCGGCTGCGGCGCCGCTCAAGCTGTTCGGCATCTCGCTCAGCATTCCCGGCTATCTGGTGTGGGCGGCCTTCATCTATGCCGTCATCGGCACGGCGCTTACCCATCTGATCGGCTGGCGCCTCGTGCCCCTCAATTTCCAGCGCCAGCGCGTCGAGGCGGATTTCCGCTTCAATCTCGTGCGCACGCGCGAAAATTCCGAGCAGGTCGCCGCGCTGCGCGGGGAGTCCGCCGAACGCGAGGGCCATCTCAATCGCTTCGGCGCCGTGGTTTCCAACTGGATGGCGTTGATGTGGAAACAAAAGCAGCTCAATTTCTTCACCCAGAGCTATTCGCAGGCCGCGGTGATTTTTCCTTATCTGATGGCGAGCCCGGCATACTTCTCCGGCCTCATGCAGCTTGGCGGCTTGATGCAGACGGCATCCGCCTTCGGCAGCGTGCAGACCGCGCTGTCCTACTTCGTCAATGCCTATCAGGATCTTGCCAGCTACTGCGCCGTCATCGACCGTCTCTCGGGATTTGAAGGCGCCATCGACGCCGCGCGCGCGGCGGCTTTGGCGTCACCTTCGATCGAGGTGGTACCGCGCGAAGGTGCGCCGTCGATCGCCATCGAAGGTCTCGACGTTCGTTTGCCCAATGGCAAGCCGCTGGTCGAGATCGACCGAATTGCGCTCCATCGCGGCGAAAGCGTGCTGATCCGCGGACCGTCGGGCGCCGGGAAATCCACGCTGTTCCGCGCCCTCACCGGGATCTGGCCATTCCATGCCGGCCGCGTGACGCTGCCGCTTGACGCCAAGATCATGCTGGTGCCGCAGCGCCCCTATTTTCCCGTGGCCAGCCTCGCCGCGGCTGTGGTCTATCCCGGCAAAGCCGGCATGCTCGACGACAAGCGCATCGCCGACGCGATTACCGCAGTCGGTCTGCTCCGACTGGTCGATCGCATCCACAGCGAAGAGCACTGGAACCGGGTTCTGTCGCTCGGCGAGCAGCAACGGCTCGCCATTGCACGCGCGCTGCTGCATGAGCCGGATTATCTGTTCCTCGACGAAGCGACGGCGTCGCTCGACGAGCCTGCGGAGGCGAAGCTCTACGAACTGCTGCACACGCGGCTTCCGGGCACGACCATTATTTCGATCGGTCACCGTTCGACGCTCGCTGCGTTCCACCATCGGCAGGTCGAGCTGGTGCCGCACAAAACGGTCTATCGCCTGGAGGAGGCCGCCTTGGCCGCGGCCGAATAGCCGCACTTGACCGCATCGCGGGCGGCGGGCGCTCGGTTGCTGCCCGCCGCGTTGTTGAAGTCTTGTCCGCGGCTGTCTGTCTTCGATCTCTGTTCTGCGCGACTTTTGATCGCGCCTTTATGATCCTTGCCTTTTGCTATTTGAGGTTCGAGTTGAAATCGATCGAAGCCGACAGCTTGGCGATAAAGGCCGGACCGCACCAATTAGTCCCAAGACCGTTGGGATTCTGCGCGGTGACGAAGCTCTGCGAGAACGAGACGCTCTGCGCGCTGGTAAAGGCGTTGCACTCCGACTTCGACAGATCGGTGTCGTAGTAGCGCAAATCCAAAGTCAGGACTTTCCAAGTCCAGCCGAAGCCCAGGTCCCAGGTTGCGTAGCTGGTGTAGTTCGTAAAGCCGTAGAAGGCGTCGCTGGTACCGAGCGCCCAGTAGCCCAGATCGCCGGACACGTAACCGCCGAACCCGTTTTTGAACCACGCGCTCGGCAACGTAACGGTCGTATTGCCGGTGGTGAACCAGCCGTCGGCGCCGGTGTTGGCAACCGATGGCGAGTACCATTCCTGCAGACCGAAGGACAGATTGTCATTCACCGTATAAGTGCCCTTGGCGTAGAATTCGGTGAAGCTCTCATCCGCCTTGACGACGTTGCCGCCCAGCGCAGTCAATGCCGTACCCGGTACGAAGGTCGAACCGGCACAAACCACTGGATTGAAGCATGTTCCGCCCGGGTAATAGTATTCCCAGACGCCGAAATCGAGCGCGAGCTTGCCGAAGGTTGGCCGGACGCCGCCATATATGTCGATCTCGGCCGCGGCGTTGTTGGGAAAGTCGATGCTCTCGCCCGAGAGCCCGAAGTAGCCTTGGAAATTAGGATTGAAATTATAGCGCCACTCGAACCCGCCCTGGGTCGAAGGCCGGTGGTCCGATTGGGTAATGCCGCGGAAATTATAGTCGCTCATCAGGGCGCCGGTAACGACTACATCCCATGGAGACGGCGGCGGCGCTGCTGCCGGCGGGGCCTTAACCGCCATGTCGGCGCCGAATGCTGCAGAGCTGGCGAAACTGGCAACAACAAGCAATGAAACCGCAATTCGCTTCATGGTCGTGACCCCCGTCCCGCCGCAGCGGCGCGTCGCCAACCGACGCGTCGCGGATCGATCTCGCGGCAGCTTGGTTCCATCATTCGGCAGCAATTTTCACTCGCCAAGCCGAATTCCTGTGCAATTGCGGATTTGTTGGGCGCTTTGGCCGTATTTTTCGTGCGGTTCTGACCTGTCAGACGAGTTTTCGTCCAGTGTGGCGGAACGGCAACATCGAGGGATGCAATCTCCCCGCATCGGACTTATGTCCTTACGGGATATCTAGCTGGAGATCAGGCCATGCGAGCGATCGTTGACGGTCGAATAGTTGCCCAGAGCAACGATGTCGTTGAATGCCAAGGCTATCAGTACTTTCCACGCGCCGCGGTGCGCACGGATTGGCTGGAAAAGGCGGAAAAGACCGCCAACGACCGCGCCTGTCCGCACGGCGTGCAGTTTTACGACGTCGTGGTCGAAGGCAAGCGCCATCCGCGCGCCGCCTGGAGCTATGAGGCGCCGCAGCCGAAGATGCAGGCCGTCGCCGACCGGTTCGGTTTCTGGGAGGACGTCGAAGTGGCGTAGCGGCGCCAACCTAGGTGGAGCGGATTTGACATTCGCTACTCCCAAGCCGCTCGTGTGGCGGTTAAGAAGTCCGCATCATTCCTGCCGCGACCTCGTCATGCGGAGTTCTGAACCAAAGCCACACGAGATCAATAAGTTGCTAGTGTCCGATTCCGAAGTTCGCAAACGAGGGTGCCGCATAATGATGCGAACTTCGGAATCAGGACACTAGGTCTTGAAGCGAATGTTCAAATCCAAAATCGGACCACTAGGCCGCGGCCTTTCGGCGATTGGCTTCGAGGCGTGAGTCGACCAGCGCGACCTGGGCATCGACCGCCGGGTTGCTCAACCCCTTCTGTCTGGCGATGAGTTGCACAAGCTTGTCGGCACGCTCGATGTAGGGTGCGCCGTTTTGCAATGCGCGGGCCGCGGAGGCCGGGCGAGTGAGAGACTGCGCCGCGCCGGCATATTTCTCGAACGGCACGAGATCGTTCGGATTGGCGCCAAGCTTGACGCATAGGTCGTTGACGAAGTTATAGACCGAGCGCGAGGTCTCGATGTCGCTGTGCACCGCTTCCTGGGCGGTGCGCATCCCGTCCTTGGTCACGCAGCGGTAATTGCCGGCGAGCAGCATCGCCCACTTGGCGAGCGGTACGAAAATGGAATTGTGCACGCGCAAGTGCACCGGCAGTTCGATTTTGCCTTCGGGCACCTGGTAGCGAACCGCGTCGATTTCCTCCTCAAGCCGGCGCAGAATCGCCGTCGACTTTTCGCTGTCGAAGCGCGCCACCTTGAAGTTGGTAGGCAGTGTCACCTGCAGCACGTTGACCTTCTCGTCCGGCGGCCGGATCGCCTGCGGGTCCGGGCTGCAGAGCGTGATGGATCCCGGATCGAAATTGTCCCAAACGCTCGGGTCGGTGTAGGCCGCTTTCAGGGCTTCATAGTCCAGTCCGGCAATGCGCTTGACGTAGGACAACGGCGGCATGTTCATGATCGACATGCAGGGCACGCGCGACTTGGCGACTGCGTCGAGCAGTTCGCGCACTCCGGGCGAGCGGTATTGCGGCTCCTGCATGGCGAGACCGATCAGATCGTAGTCCGCCGGGTTCAGCCCGCCGGCCCCGCCGGCCGTCACCTTGCCGGAGAGCTTGCGCGAGTCGAGCTCAACGGGGTCCTTACGACCACGGACCGGCAGCCGCACGCGGAAACCCTCAGCATTGATCAGGTCGGCCTCGGCGGGAAGGCAGACCAAGTGAACCTTGTGGCCGCCAAATAGAATCTTGGATGCAAGCAGCGAGCCGTAGGACGCGCCCATGATCAGAATGTTCAAACTAGCGGGCATAACAGACCTCCTGAACTGCGAAATGATAACGACGGGCCGGCATGCGCCGAGCCCCACGAGTTGTCGCCCGGCCGCGGACAGGCCTCCATTCGCCGCCCGTCCCGCGTCCTTACAGGCTATTGGGCTATTGGTTTAAGAACAAGGATGCAATGCGGCCGGAAAGGCAAGCCCCCCCGCGGGGCGACCGCCGCGGCTGTTGCAGCCGCGGCGCGCCTTGCAAACACCTGCAAACCGCTGACGCGCGTGCAGCGTTCCTAGCTGCCGTCGCCGCTGCCGCTTATGCCCGAGCCCATCGGAGGCGGCCAGGACGGTGCGGGCTCCGGCGCCGGAGCTGCGGCGGGTGCCTTCTTTACCGGAGACTTGCGCCTCGGCGCCGCCTTCTTTGCCGCCTTCTTCAGGGTCTTCTTCGCCGACGCTTTCACTGTTTTCTTTTTCTTGCGCGCCGGAGCGGCCTTCTTCTTGCTCACTTTCCTCTTCACCTTTTTCGCCATGATGGCCCTCCCGTTCCTTGCTGCCAGTCGAGTATTGCCTCGGTCCGTGGAGACCGCACTGCACACCTGACGCGGCAACGCGAAGTGAAACCTCTTACTCAGCCTGCCGCGGTAGCGGGTCGCACCGCCGCGTGCGGCCGATGCTCCCGAACTTGCTGTGGGCATGGCCCTCCCGTGGCCCAATCGATCAACTCTACAGTATGAACAATGGGGAGTTCCGTACCCGCCGCGATCTGCATGATGCAGCCAACGTTTCCTGCTGCGATCACATCCGGTCGCAATCTCTCGATAGTCCTGACTTTGCGCGCGCGCAACCTCCTTGCGATGTCGGGCTGTAGAATATTGTAGGTGCCAGCCGAGCCGCAGCACAGGTGACCTTCCGGCACATCCGTCACGGTAAAGCCCACGCGCTCAAGCAATTCCTTCGGCTGCCGCGTAACTCGCTGTCCGTGCTGGAGCGAGCAAGCAGCGTGATAGGCAACCGTAAGGTTGGCGGGTTGCGAAGCTCGACCAAGCGGAAGTGTGGCGAGGACTTCGCAGATGTCCTTGGCGAGGCCGGAGACGCGGGCGGCCGGTTCGGCATAGGTCGAATCGGTCCGCAGCATGAAGCCGTAATCCTTCACGGTGGTGCCGCAACCCGAGGCATTGACGACAATTGCATCGGTCCCCTCGATCCCGAGCCAAGCGTCGATATTGGTGCGCGCCTGCGCCAATGCCTGCGCCTGGCGGCCCATGTGATGCACGAGGGAGCCGCAGCAGCCGGCACCCTCCGGCAGCACGACCTCGACGCCATGCCGGGTGAGCACCCTGATGGTGGAGGCGTTGATTTGCCGCGCCAGGAGGTCATTCACGCAGCCCGGGAGCAGGATCACGCGGCCGTTCTTTCTTGACCCAAGTGCCGGGAAAATCTGTGGCTTGAGCCGGCGGCCGGGCGCCGTCCGCGGGGCAAGTTCGAGCATGGCCGCGATCCGCTTGAACCCCATCGCAGCCGCAAGCGGCGCCAGCGGCTTGACCGCAGACGCCGCGGCAAGCGCTGGACCGAAACGGCGCGGATACGGAATAAGCGCTGCCAGCGCCGCGCGCAGAACACGTTCACCAAGCGGTCGGCGATAAGTGCGTTCGATATGCATCCGGGCATGATCGACGAGGTGCATGTAATGCACCCCCGACGGACAGGTTGTCATGCAGGCAAGGCAGGATAGACACCGGTCGATGTGCCGGGCCACCTCGGCGCCGGCCGGCCGGTCGTGCTCCAGCATGTCTTTGATCAAGTAGATGCGGCCGCGTGGCGAATCGAGTTCGTTGCCGTCGAGCACATAGGTCGGACAGGTCGCGGTGCAGAAGCCGCAATGGACGCAGGCGCGTAGGATCTTCTCCGATTCCGCAACGTGCGGATCGGCGAGCTGTGCCAGCGTGAAGGAGGTCTGCATGGCCCCTCGTCGTGCTCATTAGAGGCCCGCCCACATGCGTCCAGCATTGAGCACGCCATGGGGATCGAAGCTCTCACGCACGCGCCGAGTCAATGCGGCGAGCGGTGCAGGCTCAGGCGCGAACACAGCCACGACGGCGCGAACCGCGGCGGGCGCCCGGATCAGCGTCGCGTGACCGCCGGCCGCAACTGCAGCCTCGCGTACGAGCGGCTCGCCGGCATCGGCGGATGCCGGCAGCGCGGCCCATATGAGCCCCCCCGCCCAGTCGTAGAGCAATGCGGCGCCAACCCGCTCGGCAAGCACGCGGCCTGCGTCGGCTGCACGCGCCGGGAGCGCAGAGATGCGCCATAGATCGCGTCCTCCGGCGGGACCATCGGCCGCAAATGGCGTGGCGTCGCGGATCGCCCGCCACAAGGCGTGCGAGTCCGATTCGCCCAGGACGTCGAGCGAGCCCAGGGGCGAGAGCAGCGCCTGCAGGAGACTCTTGCGTTGCGCCACCGAGGGCGCGACTCCTTCGAGTCGGAAGGCCGTGGCGGCGGCGTTGCCGCCGGCGGCCTGCGGCATTCGCCTCGCTACAGCAGCGGGCAGATGAGCGGCCCCGGACACGTCGGCAAACGAGCCCATCGCGGCTGTCATGGCCCTGCACGCGCTGCCATCATCGAGACCGAACACCAGAACGCTTTCCTCTGTTTCGGCGCGCGGCAGCGTCTTGACAGTCACCTCGGTCATGGCCGCAAGCGTGCCCCAGGAGCCGGCGAGCAGCTTGCACAGGTCGTAGCCGGTGACGTTCTTGACCACGCGGCCGCCGGACTTGAAGGTCGCGCCCCGCCCGGACACCGCGGTGACGCCGAGAAAGTGATCACGCGCCGCACCGGCCTTGATACGCCGCGGACCCGACAGATTGGCCGCGATGGCGCCGCCAATCGTTCCTGCATCAGGGGGCGCGCCAAGTATCGGGCCGTAATCCATCGGTTCGAAGGCGAGCTGCTGTTGGCTTGCCGAGAGAAGGGCTTCGATTTCGGCGAGCGGCGTCGCGGCCTTGACCGAAAGCACCAGCTCTTCCGGCTCATAGAGCAAGACGCCGGACAGCCCCGACAGATCAAGAGTGGCGTCCCACTGCGCTGGTCGGCCGATCGCACGCTTGGTGCCGCGGCTGACCAGTTCGAACGTCTTGCCCTCGGCAAGCGCCCATTGGACCGCCCGCTCGACCTCCGCGGTATCGTGGGGTGTAAGATTGTCGGCCATGGTCCGGTTCGGTTCGGTTCGCTATTCGGCTGCAGCGTCCGCAGGCGTCGAACGTGCGAAGTCCGGCATAATGTCCCGAGCGAAACGCCGCAATTGTCCGGCGCCGCCGGCGACGGCGAGGAGAACATAGGCGGCGCCGGCGTCTTGCAGCAGCTCGATCAGTGCGCCGATTTCGGCGGGCGTGCCGTAGAGCGCGTGCTCCTCGGTGCCGCCGGCCTTGTCGGCATAGGCGAGCACGTGCGAGCCACCACCCTTGCCGTCGGGCGTGCGCGAGACGTCGACGGTGCGCTTAGTGTACGCGGCCTGCCGGGCGAGCGCAGCCTGCTTGTCGGCTTCGTCGGTAGCGACATAGAGCTGGCGCGCCACTGCGATCTGCAGCGGATTGAAGGACAGACCATGGCGCTCTCGCTCGGACTTATAGGCCGCGATGCGTTCGCCGATCTGCCGGGGACTCGCATATTGATCGAGGATCAGATTGAAGCCGCGCGCAGCGGCGCGGCGGATCGAGCCCTCGCTCGCCGCCGCGACCCAGAACGGCGGCTGCGGCTTTTGCGCCGGCGGCGGCTCGACGACGATATCTTCGAAATGCCAAAAGCGGCCGCGGTGCGAGAAGCGCTCGCGGCTGGCGAACGCACGCGCCATCACCTCGACCGCCTCCTCGAAGCGCGCATCGGCCTCTTCGGGCGCGATCTGAAAGCCCTTGAACTCGCTGTGCCGATAGCCCTTGCCGATGCCGAAATCGAAACGGCCGCCGGAAATAAGGTCAAGCGTCGCCGCCTGTTCGGCGAGCAGGACCGGGTTATGCCACGGCAAGACCATCACCGCCGAGCCGAGCCGCAACGTCCTGGTGCGCGTGGCAAGCGCCATCAACAGCATCATGGTCGAGGAGGCCTGGTTCCATCCGGTGAAATGGTGCTCGACGAGAAAGCTCGAATGAAATCCGAGAGCCTCGGCTTCGATGTTGAAGTCGAGCCAATCGCGAAAGCCCTGGCCGGTCTCTGCAGCAAGATCGCCACTATTGGCTTGCGCGGAGGTAAACAGGCCGAATTTCATTGCGAATGATTTTTCAATATCAGAACCTCGGAATATCCGGAAACGCCACGCGCCCCTCATGCACGTGCATGCGGCCGAGTTCGGCGCAGCGGTGCAGCGTCGGAAACACCTTGCCGGGATTGAGCAAGCTCTTATCGTCGAACGCGCATTTGAGCCGCTGCTGCTGGTCGAGATCGGATTCGGAAAACATCGCCGGCATCAGGTCGCGCTTTTCCACGCCGACGCCGTGCTCGCCGGTGAGCACCCCGCCGACCTCGACGCACAGCAGCAGAATATCGGCGCCGAATTTTTCGGCGCGTTCGAGTTCTCCGGGCTTGTTGGCGTCGTAAAGGATCAGAGGATGCAGATTGCCGTCGCCGGCATGAAACACGTTGGCGACGCGCAGGCCGTACTTCGCCGATAATTCCTGCATGCGCTTGAGCACGAGCGGCAGCTTGGCGCGCGGAATCGTGCCGTCCATGCAATAATAATCCGGCGAGATGCGCCCGACCGCCGGAAACGCCGCCTTGCGGCCGGCCCAGAACAACAGCCGCTCTTCTTCGGAATTGGAAACGCGGCAGGTCACGGCGTTGCAGGCGCGCGCAATATCCTGGACGCGGTCGAGCAGATGATCGACTTCCGCGCGCGGCCCATCCAGCTCGACGATCAAAAGCGCCTCGACGTTCAGCGGATATCCGGCGTGAACGAAATCCTCGGCGGCGCGGATGGCCGGGCCATCCATCATCTCCATGCCGCCGGGAATGATGCCGGCGCCGATGATGCGGGCAACACAAGCGCCGCCGTCTTCCGATGTCGGAAAGCCGATCAATGCCGCGCGCGCGCATGGCGGCTTTTTCAGGATACGCACCGTCACCTCGGTAACCACACCGAGCAGGCCCTCGGACCCAGTGACGACGCCGAGGAGATCGTAACCCGCAGCGTCGAGATGTTTGCCGCCGAGCCGCACGATCTCTCCGGTCATGAGCACCAGTTCGCAGCCGAGCACGTTGTTGGTGGTCACGCCGTATTTGAGGCAATGCACGCCGCCGGAATTCTCCGCCAGATTGCCGCCGATGGTGCAGGCGATCTGCGAGGAAGGATCGGGCGCGTAATAGAAGCCGGCGTGCTCGACGGCCTCAGACACGGCGAGGTTGGTGACGCCGGGCTCGACCACCGCGACGCGGCTGTCGAAATCGATCTCGCGGATGCGGTTGAACTTGGCCAGGCCCAGCAACACGCCGTCGCCGAGCGGCAACGCGCCCCCAGACAACGAGGTCCCAGCCCCCCGCGGCACGACCTTGATGCCTTCGCGGTGGCAATAACCGAGCACGGACGCGACCTGGGCAGTGTTTTCCGGCAGCACCACGACCATTGGAAGCTGGCGATAGGCCGTCAGCCCGTCACTTTCGTACGGCCGCATCGCCTGGTCGGAGGCGATTACGCCCTCCCCCGGCACCATCCGCCGCAGCGCCGCTACGATCTCGGCGCGGCGCGCCAGCACTGCCTCGTCAGCCGGCGGCATTGTCAACGGCATCTGCGATCCTCCAGGCCTGCGGCCGATGTGGTCCCATTATAGCGCCAAAAGTCGAGCGCGGGGCGCTGTCTCGCCGGCCATGCACGAGCTTGCCCGCCGACCGACCCGCCGGACATTGACGGCGAGAGCACGTGATCACCGGGTCATTTTGGACGTTGACACGCTGCTCCCTGCCCGCTTGAACGGCTCGGCGCGAACGATGCAGCAATAAGCGAGGGCGGACGACGCGCATCGTGGGGCAGTCCGCGATCGCCAAAGGAAGATGCGATGGTGAGGAAATTCGTCTTGGGCGTCGTCACTCTTGTCGGGCTCTACGGCGCCGCATTCGCGCAGAACGCGACGAAGGGCGCGCAAGTGTTCGACGTTTGCCGATCCTGCCACCAGATCGGTCCGAACGCGGTCAACATGCTTGGGCCCTGCCTGAACGGCATCGATGGACGCAGGGCCGGTACCCTTCCCGGCTATCAATATTCGGACGCCATGGTCGCAGCCGGAAAAACCGGGACCGCCGCAAGCAAAGGCGCGGTCATTTGGAATGAGGCCGCTTTCAGCCAGTACATCGCCGATCCCCAAGCCATGATCCCGAACATCAAGATGTTCTTTGCCGGGATCTCCGGCAAGGACAAGGAACAAAAGATCAAGGATCTCTGGGCTTATATCAGCCAATTCAACGCCGACGGGAGCATCAAGAAACAATAACCGCGAGGCGGGCACACGGATTCATGTAGCGCAACGCACGATCAGGGAGACGCCGCAATGATCAAGGACATCGTCGTCAATCTGGGGCTCGGCGAAGACGGCGGCTTTGCCGGAGATTTCGCGGTCTCGGTCGCGAACATGCTGGACGCTCATCTCGCCGGGGTCGCCTTCGTCTACGCCGCGATCATTCCCGAGGGGGCTATTGGCTACATTCCGCCCGAGGTCATCGAGAGCCAACAGCGCGAAAGTCAGAGTACGGCACAGGCCGCCGTTGATCGCTTCTCTGCCGTCGCCACCCGCGCCGGCGTTGCAGCCGAGCCAATCATGCTGTCCGCCAGCTTCGCCGGCGCCGGCGAGCAGTTCGGTCTCATTGCCCGGCGCTTCGATCTTGCCATTGTCGGCCAGGCCGAGCCGGACAAGGGCGCCGTGGAACAGTTGGTTACTGAGAGCGCACTGTTCGAATCCGGCCGCCCGGTCATTATCGTTCCTTACATCCAGAAGGCGCCGCTGAAACTCGACCGCGTCATGGTCTGTTGGGATGGCAGCCGTGCGGCCACACGCGCCATCGGCGACGCTATGCCGCTGCTCGAACGCAGCGGCGCTGTCGAGGTGGTGATCGTCACCAATGAGCGCGGCAAGCAGGATGAAATTTCCGGCGCCGATATGGGCCAGCATCTCGCCCGTCACGGCCTGAAGGTGGACGTCAAGCGCATGGCCGGCGGCAAGATCGACGTAGCGGATGCACTGCTCTCCCACGCCGCCGATTCCAGCGCTGATTTCATGGTCATGGGCGGCTACGGCCATTCACGCCTGCGCGAATTCGTACTTGGCGGCGCCACCCGCACCATCCTGAGCTCGATGACGATCCCGGTGCTGATGTCGCATTGAGATCGGCAATCAGGGTGCGGACATTGCGATCAGAAATTGGAATTCTCGCGCCTGGCACCCGTCGCCTTGTGAAAGCCCGGACCTTCACTGACTTTGCGCTGCCGCGAGGCAGCGCATCTGCGGCCTGACGAATGGCTCCAAGGTGGGCGCCCCGAATTAGTGCCACGTGCCGGTTGGCAGCGCCGTTTGAATCACCAGACCTCGCGCTCTCGCATCGGCGACGCCAAGCGCGCGAAGAGCGATAAGCGCGACCGCCTGCACGGTCTCGCGTTCGCGTCCGGCAACATCGGGAGCCAACGGCCCGATCAGCGTCTCCACGACAATTCCAAGCAACGCCGCGGCGGCGACCGCCGCATCCTGTTCGGGCAAGTGCTTGGCCGCCGCCGCCGCCGCGACCAGCTTGGCGAATTCGCCGACGAGCGCGCGGCGGACGGAAAGCCGCGCCGAATCGAATTCGGCATCGATCGGTTCGGCAATCGCTGCAAACGCAAGCCGCCTGTCGCGCAGCGTGCGCGCCGCAAACGCCATGACTGCCGCCGCCAGCGCCGACAACGGACCGGGGGCAGCGTCAGCCGCTTGCCGCAGCGCACCGATTTCACGTTCGGCGGCTTCGGCAAGAAGCGCGGCAACGAGATCGCCTTTGCCGGGGAAATACCGATACACCGTGCCGGCCGCGATGCCGGCGCGCCGCGCCACCGGCGCAATCTGCACCGCCGCCATTCCACCCTCGCTCGCGGCCTGGCGTGCGGCGGCAATAATCGACGCCTGCCGGGCGGCGAGCCGGCGCGTGACGTTCTCCGTGCGTCGATAAGGCATCAGACCATTCGCAGGATCCAGGGAATCACCGACCCAGAGATGGCAAATCAACACGGTTCAAGGCGAGCCGCAATGCGCAGCGGAACGACAGACCGAAATCATTTTGTCGCCGCGCGCCTTCCCCTTGATGTGGCCAGAACCAACAGGGCGCTACCGCGGTCAGGCGCAGGAATCTCAGTGACCAGGGTCTTGCGTGTGCTGCTCCTTGGCCCTCTCGCGCTCCTTTGCCAGATGATGCCCCATCGCACATCCGGCCGCAGCGCCGATCAAGGCGTGGTGATGGGCGTAATGACCGGCCACGGCGCCGACAATCGCTCCCTTAATGCAGCCCTTGGCATCGGCCGGAACGCTGGCGACGGTCACGGCCAACGACAGTGCCAAGCACCCGAGAATCGGTTTCATCGCTGTCAACTCCACTTTCGCCACGCCGACGGCGCAGGCGCTGGTTTCCCCGCCCGCCCGTACATAGCTGGGATCGATTAGCCCCCGCGGCAAGGAGAGTTTTCAGCGGCCTCTCTCCGCAAGCGACTTCGCCCTTATCTTCGAAAGTGTCGTCACCGGGGTGATCGCTTCGGGATCAATCTTCAGGCGAACGATCGCCGGCTTGCCGGAAGCTTGGGCATCGTTGAAGGCCACGGCAAAGTCTTCGGTTCGCTCGACCGAAGCGCCAAAGCCGCCGAACGCACGCGCGTAGGCGGGAAAATCCGGATTACGCAATGTGGTTGCCGAAATGCGCCCGGGATACTCGCGCTCCTGATGCATGCGGATTGTGCCGTAAAGACCGTTGTCCGCGATCAGGACCGTGAACGGCAGATCGTATTGAACGGCGGTCGCGAACTCTTGACCGTTCATCAAGAAGTCGCCGTCGCCGGCGACGCAGACGATTTGGCGGTCGGGAAAGAGCCGCTTCATGGCGACGGCGGCCGGCACGCCGAAGCCCATCGAACCCGCGGTCGGCGCAACGTGCTGGCCGAACCGGCGCATGCGGAAGAAGCGATGGATCCAGGCCGCATAATTGCCGGCGCCATTGCAGATGATGGCGTCCGGCGGAAGGTTGTTGCGCAGCCAGACCATGACGGCGCCGAAATTGACCCCGCCGGGCTGGGCGGTGGGCTTTTCCGTCCAGTCGAGGTAATCGGCATGTGCGGCCTCGGCCTCTGCGCGCAATGCATGCGGCAGATCGAGCGCTTCCGCCGCGGCTGCAAACGCACCCGGCGTGGCATTGATCGCAAGATGCGGGCTGTACACGCGGCCCAGTTCCTCCGCTCCCGGATGGATGTGAACGAACGGTACCTGAGGTTGCGGGATGTCGAACAAGGTGTAGCTCTGCGACGGCAATTCGCCGAGCCGGCCGCCGAGCAGAATGACGAGATCGGCCCCCTTGATGCGCTCGACCAGCTTCGGATTGGGGCCGATGCCGAGATCGCCCGCGTAACAGGGATGCAACGCGTCAAACAGATGAGCGCGGCGAAACGTAGTGGCAACCGGAAGCAAATGCCTTTGCGCAAAGCGGGCGATCGAATCCGAGGCCGCCTGCGACCAGCGGCTGCCGCCGAGCAGCATGATCGGCCGCCGCGCGGCCGTGAGCATCTCGGCGAATGTCTTCATGTCCGCCGGCCCCGGCGAAATCTCGATCAGCGAGAACGGCGGCGCGTCGGGCACGTCGACGCGTTCGATCAGCATGTCCTCGGGGATGGCGACGACGACAGGACCCGGCCGGCCGTTGGCGGCAGTGAAGAAAGCGCGCGAGACGATTTCCGGCACTCGCGCCGGATCGTCGATCTCGGTCGCCCATTTGGTCATCGAGCCGAACACGGCGCGGTAATCGAGCTCCTGGAACGCTTCGCGCTCGCGCATGTCGCGCGCCACCTGGCCAACGAACATGACGAGCGGGGTCGAATCCTGGCGCGCGATATGGATGCCCGCCGCAGCATTGGTGGCACCCGGACCGCGGGTGACGAAGCAGACCCCGGGCCGCCCGGTTACTTTGCCGATGGCCTCCGCCATCATGGCCGCGCCACCCTCCTGCCGGCACACCGTCACGGCGAGGTCGCTGCCGTGGAACGCATCGAGTACGGCAAGATAACTCTCGCCCGGCACGCAGAAGACGTGGCGCACGCCGTGGATGCGCAACTGATCGACCAGAACCTCGGCGGCTGTGCGCATATTGTCCTTACCGCGCATGGAAGCCTCCTCCGGGGCACTGGCCTTGCTACCCTTGGCATACTCGCCTTGGCACGCTCGCCTTGGCACGCTCGCCTTGGCACGCTGGCCGATGAGTGCACTATCTAGCGCAAAAGTGAACCATCATTGAAAAGAGGGCCGCGGCGGCATGGGCGATGGTGCGGACGGTCAGGACGAGGTTCTCGCCTTCCTCGCGGATCCGCGAACCCATGGCGGGGAGCCGGTCAAGCGCATCGATACGCACGCGGCGTCAGTATTCCTGGTTGGCGAACGCGCACTCAAGGTCAAGCGCGCCGTGCGCTTTCCCTTCCTCGACTATTCGACGCTGGCCAAGCGCAAGCAGGCTTGCGAGGCCGAGCTTGCCGTTAACGCACCCTATGCGCCGGACATTTATCGGGGCGTGATCGCCATTGCCCGCACCGCGGACGGCACATTGTCGATCGGCGGTGGCGGCGCGCCGGTCGAATGGGCGGTCGAAATGCGCCGCTTTGACGAGAGCCGTACGCTCGATCGCCTTGCCGACAAGATCGACGAGTCACTCGCGGATGCGCTCGGCCATGCGGTCGCCACAGCGCACGCGCGCGCCAAGTCTGTCGCAGGGACTCCCTGGATCGCAGCAATCGGCTCCTACATTGACGAGCACGCCGGGGCGTTTCGCCAGCACCCGGAAATCTTCGCTGCGGCTGAGGTCGACGCGCTGACCCGTGCCAGCCGCCGTTCCTACGAACGCATCGTCCCTCTTCTGCAGGAGCGCGACCGGCGCGGTCTGGTGCGCCGCATCCACGGCGACCTGCATCTCGGCAACATCGCGCTGATCGACGGCAAGCCGGTTCTATTCGACGCCATCGAATTCAGCGATCTCATCGCCTCCGGCGACGTTCTCTACGATCTGGCATTCCTGCTGATGGACCTGCTCGAGCGCGGTCTCCGATCCGCGGCGAATGTCGTACTCAACCGCTATCTCGTGGAGTCGCGGCGGGACAGCGACCTCGATGGGCTCGCCGCCTTGCCCTTCTTCCTGTCGCTGCGGGCCGCGATCCGCGCCAAGGTCACGGTGGCGCGGATGGAACGCGCTGCCGCGGAGGAGCGCGGCGGCATCGCCACGTCGGCGCGGAACTATTTCGCTTTTGCCCAGCGCGCCATTACTCCGCCGCGCGCGCGATTCGTTGCCATCGGTGGCCTCTCCGGCACCGGCAAAACGCGGATTGCCCACGCACTCGCACCGGAGATCGGCCCGATGCCGGGCGCGGTCATCGTGCGGTCCGATATCGAACGCAAGGCTCTGTTCGGCGGGGCGGAGACCGAAAGGCTTCCCGAGCAAGCATACCGGCCCGAGGCGAATGAGCGCGTCTATGCAGCGCTGATCGAGAAGGCAGGTCGCGTTCTCGGCGCCGGGCACGCGGTAATCCTCGACGCCGTCTTCGCGCGACCGGGCGAACGCCAGGCTGCGGCAGCGGCGGCCGAAGCCGCGGGCATTGCCCTGCAGGCGGTCTTTCTCACTGCGAATCTGGCCACGCGGCTGGCCCGCGTCGGCAAGCGCGTCCGCGACGCCTCCGATGCGGACGAGAATGTGGCGCGGGCGCAGGAGAATTACGACCTCGGCAGGCTCGGCTGGAGGCTAATCGACGCGTCGGGGACGGTGGAGGAAACTGCGGCGCGGGTTCGCACCCGGCTGGATTGACGAAGCCCGCCTGGGCCGACATAAAGCGGCCCACGAAGCATAGCAGCCCAAGACGCATAAACCCGAGACGCACAGCCCGAGACGCGATCAGCAGAAGGCCTGGAAATGGCGAACAGCGCATCCACCACTTACGAGCATCCCGAAGCACCCTCTCGCCGCGATTTTCTCTATATCGCAACCGCCACGGTCGGCGCCGTGGGTGTGGTCGCCACTCTGGTCCCTCTCGTCGACCAGATGAATCCAGATGCATCGACGCTGGCGGCCGGCGGGCCGGTCGACGTTGACGTCAGCAAGATCGCAGAAGGCGCCCAGATCATGGTGCGCTGGCGCGAACGGCCGATCTGGATCTACCACCGTTCCAAGCAGGCGCTGCAGATGCTCCAAAGCGCCCAGGATACGTCGCTGCTCGCCGACCCGAATTCCGAGAACCTGCAACAGGCGCCCTACGCGACCAACTGGCATCGCTCGATCAAGCCGGAATTCGGCGTGCTGGTCGGTATCTGCACGCATCTGGGCTGCATCCCGCTGTTCTATCCGAACCCGAGCCCGACCACTCCGGTCGCGAATTGGATCGGCGGCTATTTCTGCCCCTGCCACGGCTCCAAATACGACGCGGCCGGACGGGTCTATAGCGGCGTGCCGGCGCCCTATAATCTGCCGGTTCCACCGTACACGTTCGTCAACGACACGACGATACGGATCGGGGACAATCCAAGCGGCTCGTCCTGGGATTTCGACTCAATTCTGCAGCTTTAGCCGGCCCAAGCTCCCGCCCGAAGCTTAGCTCCTCCAAGAGCACATCGCCGATTCGGTGGCCGAACGCACCATCTCGTTCGGCCGATCGGGATCGTTTGGCCGTCCCTGCCCGATTGGGCAGGACTGACGTAAAATTGAAATTTCTGACACCGGCGGGCGCTCAATGCCGGATGACATCTTTCCCACCGACCGCGTGGCCGGTCTGACCATTGACGAAATGTCCTCGGCCTTTCGCCACCCCGGACTGCTCGCGGCTTCGGGACTTGTCATTTCGCGTCTTGCGATTGGCCAAAAGGCGGCGAATCCGATCGGCGACGGAGTGCAGCCGATAGGGCTTGGGAAAATTGCCGCCCGCGTCGCACAATTCGGATGCGGCATGCGCCGCTCGCGCAACGCTCGCCGCTAAGATCACGTCGATATGCGGCCGGTTCGCCCGCACCCACCGTGAAAGGCCGAAACCATCCATCGCGCCCGGCATTTCGATGTCGGTGAAAACGACATCGATTGCGCGTTCAGCTTTTTTCAGCACAAGAACGGCCTCTTCCGCGTTGGTGGCTTCGATGACCTTATAGCCGCAATCGCGCAGATATTCGGCGATCACCAACCGGATCAAGATCTCGTCCTCGACCACGAGAATTGTCTGGGCCTGCTCGGCCCGCTTACGGGCGCTTTGATTCATCGTCCCACACCTTCAGCATGTTTTTGATGCTTCGTAGCAGTGCGCTCACCGTGTACGGCTTGTGAAAGAACGCATCGGCAACCTCGCTCCCGCAACTGTCAGCCGGCTCACTGGAGGCGATAATCAGTTTCAACTTTGGACGCGCCGCGCGGGCAAAACGTGCGAGCGTCAGTCCATCCATCTTGCTCGGCATGCGGATATCGGTGAGCAGCAGATCGATGGGGATCGAACTTGCGAGCACCGCCTGTGCCTCATCGCCGTTGGAAGCCTCGATCACGCCGATGCCTTGGGCGCGTAACGCGTCCGCGACCATCAGCCGGATGAGCACTTCGTCCTCCACCACCAGTACGGTTGCCTTCTGCCGCTCAAGCTCAGCCTCTTGCGCCACATCCAAAGCCACCAGGGTTTCCCCTTCGTTGGCGGTCCAATGACCGGGTTGGAACCTTGACAATTTTGGCCGCGGTTCTGGCGATGAAAAGTCGATGAGGAACATGCGGATAACGAGGAGCGGCCGCGCGAGTTCCTACCGCGTTCGGCCGCGGTCGCAGATTTCGGAGCGGTTCAGTACCTGGCTTGCGCGCCTGGATGGAATGCGGCCCAGGCTTCGCCAACCTGGCGGCAAACGGGGGTGCAGTCGCATGACCGCAGGCCGTCGTTGCGAGGGATTCAAGTCGCCGACAAACGTTCCCGGCGTCGGGGCAACCTGACAAGGCGAAGGTCAAGTCCGGCAGTCGTGACGATTATTTTGATTCGGATGGACCGACCGCTTCAAAAGCGGGACATAATTCGCGTCAACCGAAGGCTGGCGCCCGCGGCTTCTGTGAAAAATCGAAACCGTCGAGCAGGTTGTATGCCCCGGCATCGCGCGCATGCAAAGGCGCCAGGCCGAACCTTGCCTCGATCAGCGCAAGGATGGAGGTCGTGTCGGCGATGCGATGATCGACGTAGCCGCGCCGTGTCCACGGACTGATCAGCAGCGCCGGTACCCGCGTACCACAGCCATAGGCGTCCGGCCGCGGCGGGGCGACGTGGTCCCAAAAGCCGCCGCCTTCGTCGTAGGTGATGACGACTGCAGTTTTCTCCCAAAGCGGGCTTTCGCCGAGGGCCCTGAGAAAGCCCATGACCCATTGTTCGCCCCAGCGCGGCGCGGAGTTGGCCGGATGCTCGTCGGAACTGCCGGTACCCTTGAGGAAAGAGAGCGACGGTAGCCTGCCGTTCTTGACGTCTTCAAAAAAGTCCGTGCTGTCGCGCATGCGTCCGGCCTGCACGTTGCGCGGCCAGGTCGGCAGATACTGGAAGGGATTGTGATGGGGCAAATAGCCTTCCGGCGTGTCGACCACCACCGATCCGTCGCCGGGACCGAACGCAGTTTTCAGCGCCCAGGGTTTAACCGTATTCCAGCCCTCGTTGTACCAAGCCCACGACAACGAGGCCGCCTCCAACCGGTCACCGATCGTCGGATAGGTCTGCTCGTCGGGCGGCGGCGACAGATCAATGGGCCCCATGAAGGTCTCGGTCGGCCCGTTGATCGGTGGCATATCATTGATCAAAATGCCGTTCTTGTCGTAGGGCCGGTCGAATACCGGCGGCGTCAGGCTGCCGACTTTGCTCGGCGGCACTTTTGCAGACATCGCCGAACGGGCCGCAACGAGATACAGCGCGTTGCCGGTCGAGCCGCCTGACATCGCCTGAAAAAAATGGTCGAACAGCACATACTCGTCGGCCAGATGATAATAGTCCGGCACGTCGTCGCGCGTGTAGTAGCCTAGCACGGCGCCGGAAGGGCTAGATTCGGCGAACATCATCTGCGCCGGGCTCAAGTCGTGCGGCTTGTCGAAGAAGATATGCTTTCCCGTCGCCGCGAGCGCGACGAAATAATCCATTTTGCCATGGTCGATCTGGGCAAACATGCGGAAGAAATGATGCAGCGGGTCCCAAGGCACATTGTCGTCAGGCGGGACATAAGAACTCAAGTGGAATGGGCGATTTTCCAGCCGCGCGCCGGCAAAGCCGGGAATCTGATAGGGCACAGGTAGGAATTTGTACGCAGAGCCGGCGGCACTCTTCTGCAAGCCGTCAAAACGCGCGTCGATCTTGCCATCGCGGTCGAGCAGGCCCTCTACCGTTCCCCCGGCAGGCGGCCGATAGGCGCCGAAATAATGATCGAAGCTGCGGTTCTCCTGAAAAATGACGACGATATGGTCGATCTTGGAGCGCAAACCTCCAACATCGCCTTGCGCCGGCACCTGGGCCCACACCGCCGGCGACAACGATGTTTGCAGCCAAGCGGCGGCGCCCGTGGCCGCAACCGATTTAAGGAATCTACGGCGTCCTGGTCGGAGTATCGTCATGGCCACCTTCGCGTAAATCGGTTTGTCGCCACTGCGGCTCCGCTAACAGCCTTTCATTGCAATTTTAAGAACCAGCATCCCGCGGCAAATCCGTCCGCAACGAGCGCGGGCGTGCTTTCGCGCCCCTTCTCGCACATAATCCGCCAATGACCATCGATCTGCGCACCTTCGCCGTGGCCACGGCAGGCTTCTGCGCTTTCGTCAATCTCTACTCGGTGCAGGCGCTGCTGCCGATGCTGGCCAAGGAGTTCGGCGTCGGCGCCGGCGAAATCTCCTGGCTGATGACGGCAGGAACGGCCGCCATTGCGCTCACGGCGCCATTCACCGGCGCGCTTGCCGACGTGGTCGGGCGAAAGCGCCTGATCGGCGCGGCGATGTTCGCGGTCGTGGTGCCAACGTTCCTCATGATCCTGGTGAAAAGCGTTGCGGCGTTCGCGTTCTGGCGCTTCGTTCAAGGCTTGCTGCTGCCGCCGATCTTTGCTGTTGCGGTGGCCTATATCGGCGACGAATGGCCGCCCCACGACGTCACGCGCATTGCCGGCATCTATATCTCCGGCACCAGCATCGGCGGCTTCTGCGGGCGTTTCATTCCCGGTGTGCTGACCGATCTCGTCGGCTGGCGTCTGGCCTTCGTGGTGGTCGCGCTGCTCACATTTGCCGCCGCCTCGATCGTGACGCTGACACTGCCGCGCGAGCGCCATTTTGTACGCTCGGGCGGACTGGCCGCCTCGCTTTCGCAAATGCTGCGTCATTTTCGCGATCCGCAACTCGTTGCAACCTATGCGATCGGTTTCGGCGTCCTGTTCAATTTCATCGCGACGTTCACCTATGTGAGCTTCCATCTGGCGGCGCCGCCCTACCTGTTCTCCCCGGCGCTCCTCGGTGCCTTGTTTCTCACCTACCTGGTTTCGAGTCCGATCGTACCGTGGGTCGGCCGCGGTATCGCCCTTTTTGGACGGCGGCCATTCGTGCTCGGTGTCGTCGCGCTGTGGATCGTCGGCGCCCTGCTGTTGCTGGCAGCGCCGGTCAGCATCATCATCGCGGGACTGACACTGTGCGCGGTTTGCGGCATGGTCTGCCAGGCCGTTTCGACCGGATATGTGACCATGACCGCGAAGGAAGGCCGTTCGTCGGCCGTGGGCCTCTACGCCACGGCCTATTACGTCGGCGGCAGCGCCGGCGCTTTTCTGGGCGGTCTCGCCTGGACATTTGCCGGCTGGGCCGGCTGTGTTGCGGCTATCGTCGCCATGCAGGCGATCATCGCCGTTATCGTCGCCAATGCGTGGGGGCGCTGAGTTCATTTTTTCTGGAGAGACAAACGTCATGGTGTCGGAGAGCCAATTCGCCTTTCTGCGGTCGATCGATACGCCGACCGTCTGCAACCTGATCGAGATCGTCGCGCCGGAGCGTCGCGGTGCCGGCTATACCACTGTGCATCTGCACTGCCCGTTCCCCGACCTGCCGCCGATGGTCGGCTTCGCCAAGACGGTGACAATCCGCGCTCGTGACGCAGTGAGTGGCCCGGGTTACATGCAAAAGCGGATGGACTATCTCGATTACCTTGCCGGCGAACCGCGTCCGAGTGTGGTGCTGATCCAGGACCTCGACGACCCGCCGGGCTACGGCGCATTCTGGGGCGAAGTGCAGAGCAACGTGCACAAGGCGCTCGGCTGCCTCGGCACCGTGACCAACGGCGCGATCCGCGACATCCCGGCCGTGGCGCTCGACTTTCAAATGCTCGCCGGCTCGATCGCGCCATCCCACGCCTATGTGCACGTGGTCGAGTTCGGCATTCCAGTCAACGTTCACGGCATGGCGGCGAATAGCGGCGATCTCATCCACGCCGACCGCCACGGCGCCGTCATCGTGCCCACCGGCAAAATCGACGCCATGAAAACCGCGCTCGATGGGCTGATCGCCCAGGAGCAGCGAATCATCGCGGCCACCCGCGGACCGGGAGCGACGGTCGAAAATATCAAGGCGGCGATGAAGGGTTAGCCCGGCAATAATCTTTCCGCACTCGGATGCCAGCACGGCCGGTATCCGGCGGACAGCACCGCAAGGATCGCCGGCGGCGTGAGCGTCTCGACGGCGATGCCGCGCGGCCGTCGCTCGCGCGCGACGTAGCCCTCCGGCGACCAGCGCAGCACGTGGGCGCCGCGCACGGCATAAGCCGTCTCCCCCAGCGCCACGAAGGCGCCGTCCGGCAGGATATCGATGCTGCGGCTGTGCCGGCGCTTGGCGCGCCCGGAGCGCCGTTCTCCGTGGAGCACATCATCCATCTCATCCGCCCGCGGCCGCTCGCGCAACCGCCTTGCCGCCTGCCACCTTTCGGCAAAGTTGATTGCATCCTTGCGGCGGCATTCGAAGCAGGGCCGATGCCCGGACGCCAACGCCGTCGGCTCATCAAGAAAAAACAATTCGGTATAGAAGCGACCCCAGACATCGCGATGGCGGCCTCTAAAGTCAAGCACGCAGCAGATCCACTTGCGCGACGCCCAGCGGCGCGCCGTCAACGTCTTCGCGTCAGTGTGAAACCGCCCGCCGCGATTGCCCATGAACAGGCCACGGCCGGAAACGGCGACAAGATCGCCGAACGGCGTGACCCTGTTTTGCAGCGGCATTGTTGATCGAGCCGAAGACGCCAATCCTACCGCTTGATCGGCGCAAAGGGCACCGGCGACATGAGTTGGCTTTCCTGCTTGATCAGGTAGCCGGCTGCTGCGTTCTTTTCCAGATAGACGTGCCACTCCGGATCCTTGAACAGCGCGGCGCGTTTCTACGCCGGTCTGCATCGCCGGGATGGTCGGACGGACAGCCGAGGCGGTTCTGCTAGGCCTGGGGCTGCGGCTCCATCGGCCCCGGCTCGGGACGCGGCCGGTTGCGCCCGGCTCCCGCAGACGGCACCGTCGAGGCACGCGGCGTGGACGGTTCGATCACCGACTCGCGGGTGGGTCGTTTGCCCAGCAGCAGGTCCTTGATTTCGTCGCCGCTCAGGGTCTCGAATTCAAGCAATCCCTTGGCTAAGGTCTCGAGATCGGCGCGTTTCTCGGTGAGAATATGCTGCGCCTCGGCATAACCCGCCTCGACCAGGCGCCTGATCTCGGCGTCGATCTTCTGGACCGTGGCTTCGGAGATGTTCTGCTGCCGCGCCACTGAATAGCCGAGGAAGACTTCCTCCTGATTCTCGCCATAGGCGACCGTGCCGAGCGCATCTGAAAGTCCCCACCGCGTCACCATCATACGCGCGAGCTTGGTGGCCTGCTCGATGTCGGAGGCCGCGCCGGAGGTCACTCGTTCGTGGCCGAACACGAGCTCTTCGGCGACGCGGCCACCCATCATGATGGCGAGCCGCGAAGTCATCTGCTCCAGGCTCATCGACAGCTTGTCGCGCTCCGGCAACTGCATGACCATGCCAAGCGCACGACCGCGCGGGATGATGGTGGCCTTGTGTACCGGATCGGTCGCCTTGACGTTGAGCGCAACAATGGCGTGGCCGCCCTCATGATAGGCGGTGAGCAGCTTTTCCTCCTCGGTCATGACCAGCGACTTGCGCTCGGCGCCCATCATCACCTTGTCCTTGGCGTCCTCGAACTCGATCTGCGTGACCATGCGCTTGTTGCGCCGCGCCGCCATCAAGGCCGCTTCGTTGACCAGATTCATCAGATCGGCGCCGGAAAAACCGGGAGTGCCGCGGGCGATGGTTTTCAAGTTCACATCGGGCGCGAGCGGCACCTTTCGCACATGCACTTTGAGGATCTGCTCGCGGCCGACAACGTCCGGATTTGGCACCACCACCTGGCGGTCGAAACGGCCAGGGCGCAACAGCGCCGGGTCGAGCACGTCCGGCCGGTTCGTTGCGGCGATGATGATGATCCCCTCGTTGGCGTCGAAGCCGTCCATCTCGACCAGGAGCTGATTGAGCGTCTGCTCACGCTCGTCGTTGCCGCCCCCGAGACCGGCGCCGCGATGACGGCCGACGGCATCGATCTCGTCGATGAAGATGATGCAGGGCGCGTTCTTCTTCGCCTGCTCGAACATGTCGCGCACGCGCGATGCGCCGACGCCGACGAACATTTCGACGAAGTCGGAGCCGGAAATGGTGAAGAACGGCACGTTGGCTTCGCCGGCGACCGCTCGCGCAATCAGCGTCTTGCCGACGCCGGGCGAACCGACCAGCAGCACGCCGCGCGGGATGCGCCCGCCAAGACGCTGGAATTTGGCAGGATCGCGGAGGAATTCGACGATCTCCTGCAAGTCCGATTTGGCCTCATCGACGCCGGCAACGTCCTCGAACGTCACTCGCCCGTGCGCCTCGGTCAGGAGCTTGGCCCGCGACTTGCCGAATCCGAGGGCTTTGCCGCCGGCTCCCTGCATCTGGCGCGACAAGAAGATCCACACCCCGATCAGTGCCACGAACGGCAGCCATGAGATCAACAGCGAGACGAACCAAGGGACATTCTCGGTCTGCGGCCGCGCCGTAATGGAAACGCCCTTGTTGTAAAGCCGCTGCACCAGAGTGGGGTCGCTCGGGGCGTAAGTGTCGAACCTCCGCCCATCGGTGAAATCGCCGTGAATTTCCGCGCCTTGAATAGTGACGCTGCGCACGCGGCCATTGTCGACATCGTTAAGCAGTTGCGAAAAGCTGATTTCCTCCGAATTGGTATTATGCCCCGGGTTCTGAAACAGGGTGAAAAGCGCTAGCAGCAACAGGACAATAATGACCCAGAGGGCAAAATTACGCAGATTGGCGTTCATCTTAGGTCCTTGATCCGCGATTCGCGTGCGGAGCGCAGCGCTACCATTTGAGCCTGCGAACGTGGCGGCTTCGCGTCCCTGCCATTTCGGCAATGTAGGCGCGCAACCGCCCCCTGCCAAGGTAATCCGGCGGCCAGCGCCGGGAATCGCCCCCCACTATAGGCCGATTTTCTAAAGCGCCCCTTGCCGATTTGGCGTATGGCTGCGTTGCGACGCATATGGGGTGCGCCGGGGACCCGAGGCGCGCCGCGCGGGTGCCCGCTCGAAGGTGAGCCGGTCGCCGGCGAGGCTGATGAGCGTGCCGGCAAGGGTCCGGCGCAGTGGCGACGACTGCCGCAAGGCGCCATAGAGCCCCTCGAGCTGGCCAAGTTCGGCCGGTCCCTGGCCTCCGACATGAGCGATGGCTTGGCCCAGAAGGCGAAGTCCGACCTCGGCGGGCAAGTCAAGGAAACGGTCCGTTTCGAACACGATCGGCCCCTGCCGCGGCCAGCCGGCGGGCGCGAGTGCCGCTCGCGCCGCCTCGACGGCGAATTCGATCGCCGCTTCGGCACGCCGCATGCGCGTCGCCAGCCGCGACAGGCCTCGGGCATCAAGACCCTCTCGCGCCAACGCGGGCATCAATGCGCGCAGCCGCGCGCGGGTAAATCGAGGATCGGAATTGCTCGGATCCTCGCTGTAGGCGATGCCGGCCTTCCGCAGAGTGGCAACGAGCCGAGCCTTGGGAAGATGCAGAAACGGACGCAGGAGAAAGATTTCGCCGCTGCCCGCTGTCGGCCACGGCGCCGCGCCGGCCATGCCGGCAAGTCCGGTCAGTCCGCTGCCTCGCGCCAGACGGAACAGCACGGTCTCCGCCTGATCGTCGAGCGTGTGGGCGGTCAGGACGTGCGCGTATCCGACGCCGGCGGCGGCTTCCGCCAGCAACCGATAGCGTGCCGCGCGGGCGGCTTCCTGCAGTCCACTTGTCGGCTTCTTGCCGCTCCAGCGCACGGTTCGATGCGGTACGCCCAACTGACGCGACAGCCTTTTCACCATGGCCGCTTCGCGGGCCGATTGCGGCCGCAAGCCGTGATCCACGGTCACCGCGAACAGCTTCGGCGGGCGCCGCAACCGCTTTACCCAACGGGCAACGACAACGAGCAGCGCTGTCGAATCGGGGCCGCCTGACGCTGCGATGACAAGACCAGGCAAGCTAGAAAGGCCATGCAAAAGCGCATCGGCCTCGTCGTCGCCAACCGGTTCCTCAGCAATGGGCACGCTTCTGTTCCCGCGCCACGCTTTCTTTTACGCTCAAGGATGCGCGCGGGTATTTGCGTAGAACCTCGCCAAACGAAGCGCAAGCTTCCTGCTTCTGGCCCATGGCGGCAAGCGACTCGCCCAATCGCAACATCGCGTCCGGGGCGTGCGATGCCGTGCCGTATTTGGTCGAGACGGTGAGGAAGGCCTCGGCGGCATCATGATATTGCCGCGCCTCGAACAGCGATTGGCCGAGCCAATATTGCGCTTCGGGCGTCAGCCGATCGCGCGGGTATTGGCTCAGGAAATTACGAAACGTCTGCGCCGCAAGCTGATAGTTCCGGCGTTCGAAGTAGCCCCGGCCAAGCTCGAATTCATCTTTCGGCGTGTTGGCCAGTGCCTGCGTCGGCGACAGCGACGCCTGCATGGCGCCGGTTGAACTCGGATCGCTGAGCGGCGGCGGCGGCAGGGGCCCGCCCGGAGCGGCGGCTTGCGATCCCGACGTTGACGACAGATTCATCGGCGCTCCCGCTTGAGCGGGGGGTGCGGCGCTGGCAGAGGGTCCGTCATAACGGGGCGGCGGCTCGGTCGCCGTCGTGCTGGTGCCGAGTGGGCGCGGCGCGCCCGGCGCGCCGGGGCTAAGCGCCGGGTTGAAGGCGTCATGATGATCGTCCGATTCGGCCGTCGCAGGCGGCGGCGAATAGGCCGGCGGAGGAGCATATCGAGTTGGAGAGGGTGAATACTGGGCGGTCGGCGCGGGTGTGTATTGGGGCGACGGAGGCGCATATTGGGCCGGCGGCGGTGAATATTGCGCCGTCGGTCGCGGCGGCGGGCTGGCCGAGGCCGAAGGCGCTCCGCCGCCCATTTGCGCCTCAAGGCGCTGCACGCGCTGCTCGAGCTGCTGATTGCGGTACTGCAATTCCTGGATCGACCCGGTGAGGTTACGGATCGTCTCCTCGATGCGGTCGAGACGCGTCGTCACGTCGCCGGAATCCTGGGCGCGGGCGGTAGTGGCCCCGAGCGTGCACACCAGCGCCACCGCCAGCCACCCGACAAAACCGATCATGTTCTGCGACATCGTCGCCGGCCTAGGCGTCGCAACCATGTTTGCCCCGCGTCCAGTTGTGATCGCCGCCCCGCTTGCGACATCCGCGATCCAAGACACCGTCGGCGGCCGCCCGGCGGACGAAAGGCGGCCGCGGATCGCCGCCCCCGCGTTTGCGCCGGCGCGTTACGAACTCTGATCCAGCACGGTCACCGCGCGGCGGTTCTGCGACCAGCAGGAAATGTTATCGCAGGTCGCCACCGGCCGTTCCTTGCCGTAGGAAATGGTGCGCATGCGCTGCGCCGCCACTCCGCGCGAGACCAGATAATCTCGCACCGTCTGCGCGCGCCGCGCGCCAAGCGCAAGATTGTATTCGCGCGTGCCGCGCTCGTCGGCATGCCCTTCAATGGTGAAGGAATACTGGCCGTAATGGTTGAGCCACTCGGCCTGCTTGTCGAGCGTGGCCCGCGCCTGATCCGAAAGATCCGAGGAGTCGGTATCGAAGAAGACGCGATCGCCAACATTGACGACGAAGTCCTGCTGGCTACCAGGCACGGCAGCCGATGCCATAGCGTTCGTCGGATCCACGCCATGCTTGGCGCAGCCCGCGATGGCGAGCGCTCCAAAAATGACGGCCGCGAATTTGGCGCCGCGGACAATGCCCATCCCGTTCATGCCGGTGCCTCCATTGCTTGCGTCGCGAACCCGCTCGTGCCTTCCCGATGGACGGCAGGGCGGGTGGGGCTTAAGCGGGTCTAGCAGCGCCTTCGTTAAGCGAAGGTTCCGTCAACCTTGATGACGCGTTGCAAAAAAGCCTCACGCCCGCACAACGCCCGAAAAGCCTTGGTAATGGTTAATAAGGCCCCAATGCGGCAACGGTATGATCGTCCGCCATCACGACAAAAGCGGCGACCATGCTGGATCCGAGGCGAAGCTCGGCGTGGGGATGCGTTGCTGATTACGCCCGGAAATGTCGATGGTGTATAGCGAGGGCCCGGGGCCGCCCATGTCGTCGCTGAAGTACATGATCACGCGGCCGTTGGGCGCAAACGTCGGTCCCTCGTTGTCGAAGCCTTCGGTGAGAATCCGCTCGCCAGAGCCGTCGGGCTTCATGACGCCGATTGCGAACTTGTCGGCGAATTGCTTGGTAAAGGCGATGTAGTCCCCGACCGGAGACCACACCGGCGTCGAGTACATGCCGTCTCCGAAGCTGATGCGCTGCGCCGATCCGCCGGTCGCTGCCATGACGTAGATTTGCGGCTGGCCGCCGCGGTCGGACGTGAAACAAATCCTTGCGCCGTCGGGCGAGTAGCAAGGTGAAGTGTCGATCGCCGCCGTATCCGTCAACCGAGTGGTCGCCTTGGAGCGCAGATCCATGACGAAAATGTTGGAATTAGAGCCCTCCTGCAAGCTCATGATGACGCTTTGCCCATTCGGCGAGAAGCGCGGCGAAAAACTCATGCCGGGGAAATTGCCGACGACCTCGCGTTCCTGGGTGGTCAGATTGAGCAGATAAACGCGCGGATCGCCCTGACCAAAGGCCATGTAGGTGATTTCCTGGCTTGAAGGCGAAAATCGCGGCGTCAGCACGAGTTCGTCGCCGCGCGTAAGATATCTTACGTTGGCGCCATCCTGGTCCATCATCGCCAGACGCTTGATGCGGCGAATCTTCGGGCCGGTCTCGTCGACGAAGACGATGCGGGTGTCGAAATACCCACCGTTGCCGGTGATGCGCTCGTAGACCGCGTCGGAAATGATGTGTGCGAGGCGCCGCCAATTATCGGGCGTCGTCAGATATTGCTGGCCGGCTCCGAGCTGCTGGCCTGCGAGCACATCCCAGAGACGAAATTCCGCCTTCAGACGGCCGTCGCTCTGCTGGCCGACCCGTCCGGTGATCAAAGCCTGGGCATTGATGGCGCGCCAATCCTGAAAATTCGGCACGGCGTCGAAGTTGGCGATCTTCTCGATATAAGCCGAAGGATTGATCGGAGCGAACAAACCGCTGCGCTGCAGGTCCGCGGTCACGACTTGAGTAATTCCGCCCGCCATGTCGGCATCGCTTGGCGTCGCGCCCATGAACGCCGGAATGGCGATAGGCATCGGCTGGAAATTGCCCTGCGTAATATCGAGGTGAAGCTGAGCCCAGGCATGGCGCGCCCGCAGCGTCGCCGCCGCGCCGAAGGCGCCGAGAGCCAGTGCGCGGCGGCGCGTCATCGAGAAAGGACTCGGATTGTGCGGACAGGTCATGGACTTTGTCGCTTTTTCAGTTGGACAGATCGCGCGGATCGAAATCTACGGTTATGTCTTTCCATTGTGCGTAATGCTCGGGCTTGAGCATGGTGAACGGTTGGCATAGCAGCAACGCGCGCTCGCCGCTTTCCGCCAACGCCGGCCCCAGGGGCGATGCCGAGCCTGCCACCACGACCGGCATCTGCGCCAACGTGCCGTCCGGCTTGAACAGAACCCGGAGCGACACATAGATGTTGGAATTCCTGTCGATGCCGGGCGGCGGGCTCCAGCAATCCCTGATGCGCTCGCGCAGCGCATCGATCTCCGATTGCGAGAGTTGCGCGTTCGGCGCGGCCGTATTTGAGCCGAGACTCGTGGCGCTATTGACCGCGTCCGCGGTCGCGACCTGACGCTGCGGCTCGCGATGGTCGAGCAACTGAGCGATCTGATTGGCGTCGTATTTCGGCGTGTTCGGCGTCGGCTTGTCCCGCGGCTTCGGCGGCTCGGTCTTTTTCAGTAGGTCGGCGATCTTGTCCGGCTTGAACTGGTCGGTCTTCTTTTCGGATTTCTTCTCAAGCTTTTGCGCCGTCTTTGTGTCGGGCTTCGGCTTTTTCTGATCGCGCGGCGTCGGTTGCGGCAGCGGCACGGTCGATTGGGTGGTGATCGCCGGCGCCTTGGCCACCTTGGGAGCAAGCTGCTCGATCGGCTTCTCCTGGTCGACCTTGTCGGCCAGACGCTTCGGCATGGTCACCTTGGGCGCGTTCTTCTCGCCAATGGCGGCCCGCGACATGTCCGCATCGGTGACGATGGTTACCGGAATGTCTTCGGACATGTCGTCGCTCGGCTTCGAGTGGGCGAGCGTGATCAGCGCGAGAAGAATGAGCGCAGCGTGGGCGCATCCGGATATGGCCCAGTCCGATCGCAACCCTACTCTCCCGTCGTCTTCTCGTTGGTGATATTCAGCACCGTACCGAAGCCGGCGTCATGCAGTCGCCCCAGCACTCGCGCGACTTCGTTGTAGCAAAGCTGCCGGTCGGCGTTGACCCATACCGTGGGCGGCGTCTTCCCGGGACTGGTGTCGGCGTTCTTGATCGCCTGAAATTTCGCTTCGATGTCGTCGAGCGCAATCGGGGTCTTGTCGAGAAACAGATCCGCCTGGCTGGAGCAATCGCCGCCGCTCTTCTTCAGGGTTACGCTGAGCGGCGCCTTTTGCGAGTTCAGAACGGTGCCGCCGCGCGTGTCCGGAAGGTCGACCCTGATCGAGAGCGTCATCAACGGCGCCGTCACCATGAACACGATCAAGAGCACCAGCATGACGTCGACAAACGGCGTCACGTTGATCTCGCTCATCATCGCGCGGCGGCGGCCGCGCCGGCCCGTTGATGCCGCACCCACGCCGCTCAGCGCCATATGCCCTCACGCCCGTTCGTCTATCTGCCGTGACAGAATCGCCGAGAACTCGTCGGCGAAGCCTTCCAGCCGCTGCGTCTGCCGATTCACCTCGACCGTGAACTTATTGTAGAAAATCGTCGCCGGAATGGCGGCAACGAGGCCGAGTGCCGTTGCCAACAGCGCTTCCGCGATGCCCGGCGCGACCACGGCCAGCGAGGTATTCTGCGTCGTGGCGATCGACTGAAAACTGGTCATGATGCCGGTGACAGTGCCGAACAGCCCGATGAACGGGCCCGCCGAGCCGACGGTCGCCAACACCAGCAGCCGCCTTTCCATGTGCTCGACCTCGCGCGCGATGGTGACGTTCATCACCTTCTCGATGCGCACCTGCAATCCGGCAAAGGAACGGATATTGCCTTCGAAGCTGCGCTTCCATTCGTTCATGGCTGCGACAAAGAGCGCGCCGGTCGAATGTCCCGGTGCTGGCGCCAGCGATTTGTACAGTTCCTCGAGCGACTGACCCGACCAGAACGCCTGCTCGAAGACATCGCCGGCTTTGCGGATGCGTGCGAACAACAGGGTTTTGTCGATAGCGATGGCCCAGACCCACACCGAGCAGAGCACCAGCCCGCCCATGACCAGCTTCACGATCCACAGCGAATTCCAAAACAGCGTGAAAAGCTGAAGGCCTGACGATGACATGCGCGTTCGTCCTTTGGGCGGTCCATTCAGCGGCCTCGCCGGTGCGGGCCGAAACCGAACTCGACACTCGGCCGTCCGCGGCCGTCGCGCTTGCGGACCATGGGAAGAAGCCGGACAAGCCCGTGGGGCGCGCCGACCAGAACCCGTATTTTCGCGAGGACCCAAGCCGGACCCCGTCCCCGGCCAGACCGAAATCAGTCGCGAAAATTGTCCAAACTAGGGCGCTCTGCTGGTCTCCGCGGGTAACGAAGCCCGAGTGTCCTTAATGGGTCGTTAAAGCCCGAAAATGCCGCGAACGTGAACAACGGCAGCCGCGCGCAAAAATGCACGAACCGCCCGCAATGGCTGCGGACGGTTCGCATCTTCGTTTCGCAATTCTGCAGGTCAGCTTGCCTGCGGCTGTGCACCGTCGTCATGGAAACGGTTACGGCGCTCGCTCATGAACTGGTCGAACTCCGCGCGGTCCTTGGCGAAGCGCAGCCGCTCCAGAAATTCTTTGAATTCGCGCTGTTCTTCTTCCAATCGATTAAGCGTCTCGGCCCGATATTCGTCGAAGGCCCGGTTGCCGCTCGAACCGGGCTGTCCGCTGCCGCGGCCCCCGCGCATGCGCTCCATTCGTTCGCGCCAGCGGTCCATCTTCTCCTGCATGCGCTCCATCTTCGATTGCCAGCGATCCATGTGACGCTCCCAAGGATTGTCGCCGCAACTCCTGTGATGATGGTTCCAGCATCCCATTCGTCCGCTCCCGATCATGAAGGCAAGAACCGCAAGCCCTAGCGGCCACCACGCCCAAAAGGCCAAGCCGAGGAGGATGACAATCCCCAACGGCCACCACGCCCAGAAACTGAGGAGCATGAGCACGCCTGCTGCTATCGGCATGACAAACCTCGCGTGTTAATGTAAATAACATTCACATCGCCCTATGTCATTGTCAAGGGGTTCACACCTTCGTGAAAGTTCAAGCGGGTTGCGCCCCCTCTGCCGGCACACCGAGGCCGCGCAGATAAACCAGGACGCCTGCTTCCAGCAGTTCCTCGGCCGACATCGGCAACGTCCGGTGCGCCGCATCACCTCTTCCGAACAGCGACGCGATGCCATGTGAGATCGCCCAAATATGTAGCGCGACCATGAGCGCCGGCGGCCGTCCGTGCCGCGGCATTTGGGCACAGAGCTTTTCCGCAGCTTCACGCAAAACGGCAAAGGCTCGATCCCCGGCTGCGCGCAGCTCGGGAGTGCTGCCCGGCGGGATACCCGACTCGAACATCGCCGAATAGTAAGCGGGCTCGGCGCGCGCAAAGGCCAGATAGGACTTTCCCATCCGCTCAAGCGCCGTGAAGGCATCGGGGCGGCCGTTGTCCCACGCACGTGCAAGCGCAATCTCGAACTGCTCGAATCCACGCAGCGCGACATTGGCCAGGAGGTCGTCGCGATCGCGGAAGTGGCGATAAGGCGCCGCTGGGCTGACGCCCGCCCATCTCGCCGCCTCGGCAAAGGTAAAGCCGGCAGGCCCCTTTTGCGCGATCAGCTCGAGGGCCGCGCGAAGGAGCGCCTCTTTCAGATTGCCGTGGTGATAGCCGCGCGGGCCGTCCTTCTCGTCTTTCGACCAGCTCATGTAAATGGCTTTTACATTAAGCCCGCCGATCAGTCGATGCCGCGAACAGGACTGGTTATGCGGAACGACGGGCGGAAGTCATCCACGGCAAGCGGTCAAACAGCATGGGCTCGCCATGCTGCGCACCCTCGATGGAGAGCAAGCGTAGCTTGGTGCGCACGCCGCCGGGCGCGGAAAATCCGCCCATTTTGCCGCCCGCTGCCAGCACGCGATGACACGGCACGATAATCGGGAATGGATTCTGCGAAAGCGCCTGCGCGACATCGCGCGCGAGATTGCGGTCGCCGAGCCGTTCGGCGATCTCGCCATACGACAGCGTTGAGCCGGGACGAATGCCGCGCGCCACGTCATAGACGCGCCGGTTAAATTCGGGCACGCCGTCAGTATCGAGAATGATGTCCCTTAATTCCATCGGTTCGCCGCGCAGCAACCCGGCAATGTCGTTGATGGCACACTGCACATTGGTTGGCGCTGTCGCCTCGTGTGCTGCCGCAAAACGGCGAAGCAGGCGGTTGCGCGTCGCGTGCGCGCTCTTTTCGGGAAGCTGTACGCCGGCGACGCCGCGCGCGCTCCAAACGATGCCGCAACAGCCGATGGCCGTGTCGAAAAGCGAAAATCCGAGATCAGGTTTCATCATCCGCCTATATTGCGACGCGACCAGCTTGAAGCCACCCGATCTCTGCGCGACGGATTGAAGCGAACTGCTTCGTCAGACCTGTTCCGCATCGAGGTCGGCTTTCATCGCAACGCGCAACGACTTCGGAATCGGCCGCGCCCGGCCACCGCTGACAAAGGCGACGCGCACCGACGCCTCGACCAGCAACTCGTCGGCACGCATGACGCGTTGATGCAACGTGATCGAGGCGCCCTTGACCTCTTGTGGCTCGGTGTGAACCTCGAGTACGTCATCCATGCGCGCGGGTTTGAGAAAATCGATACTCATCGACCGCACCACAAAGGCAAAGCCCGGCGCCTCCCTCTCGGTCTCCTCGAAGAGCGCGCGGTGATCGGCGCCGAGAAGCCGCAGATAATTGGTCCGCCCGCGCTCCATGTAGCGCAGATAATTGGCGTGATAAACGATGCCGGTGAAGTCGGTGTCCTCGTAATAGACACGCACGGTAAGGACGTGTCGCCCGTCGCGAATTTCGCCGTCAAGAGAGAGAGCAGTCACGCGCCTATCTCCAAGGCACTCGGCCCGACATCGCTTGTTCCCAGTTTTTGCCGTCGAACTCTTTCACCTCGATCTTCGATAGATCGACGCCGTCAAGGCAACGCACATTGACGTCAATCTTGTCGGGGTCCGAGCGCGGCACGTAGAACGGATGAATGCCGCAGGTGGAACAAAACGTGTGCTGCGCCACGCCGGTGTTGAAGCGATAGGTCCTCAACGCATCTCCGCCGCTGAGCAATTCGAACTGGTCGGGCGGAACGATGAGATGCAGGAAGCCTTTCTTCGAGCAGATCGAGCAATTGCAATAGGTGACGCGATTGAGATTGGCGGTAACCCGAAAGCGCACGCGCCCGCAATGACAGCCTCCTTCATAGGTTTGCACGGCGTCACCTGGCTTCATCGTCGTCCTGGCCAAACAATCCGAACTGCGTCGGATCGCGTGCCGGCTCGGGCAGGCCGAGATGGCGAAAGGCGTGCGGCGTGATCAGCCGGCCGCGCGGCGTGCGCTGCAGATGGCCGCACTGGATCAGATAAGGCTCGATGATGTCCTCGATGGCGTCGCGCGGCTCCGAGAGCGCCGCGGCGAGCGTTTCGACGCCGACCGGCCCGCCGCCGTAATTCACCGCGATGGTTTTAAGATAGCGCCGGTCCATGGCGTCGAGCCCGGCCGCATCGACTTCGAGCGCGGCAAGCGCCTTGTCGGCAATCGCCCGGTCGATCGATGCGGCGCCGGCGACGGACGCAAAGTCGCGCACGCGGCGCAGAAGGCGGCCGGCGATGCGCGGGGTGCCGCGCGCGCGCCGCGCGATCTCGTTGGCGCCGTCCGCGGTCAGGCCGATGCCGAGAACGCGCGCGCCGCGATTGACGATCTGTTCCAGCTCCCTTTCGGAATAGAAGTTGAGCCGGATCGGGATGCCAAAGCGGTCGCGCAGCGGATTGGTCAGCAGCCCGGCCC
>JASHOR010000186.1 GCA_030041005.1 Xanthobacteraceae bacterium | reverse complement strand
CCGGCGCCGGGCCGCGACTTCGATTCGCGCTTGCCGATGATCTCGGTCGCAGCGTGCAGCGTATCGCCCTCGAACACCGGGTGGGGAAATTTCACCTCCGACATGCCGAGATTGGCAATCGTCGTGCCTACGGTCAGGTCGCTGACCGACATGCCGATCATCAGCCCGAGCGTAAACAGCGAGTTCATCAACGGCTGCCCCCACTCGGTCTCCTGCTCGCAGAACTGCCGGTCGATGTGCAGCGGCTGCGGATTGAGGGTCATGTTGGAGAACAGCATGTTGTCCATTTGCGTCACGGTGCGGGTGTAGCGGTGCTCGATCGATTCGCCGGGCACGAAATCCTCGAAGAAAAGCCCGCCGCGCTTGTGCCGCATGGCCGTTTGCTGCGTCATTTGCGTCTCCGCTGCTGTTAAGGTCTCGTTTACCACAATTGTTAATGATGGCGTACGCCCAAATCCGCCGGTGGGAGCCGGCAGGACCGGGGCAGGGGAGTCATGCATGCTGGTCGATGCGGGCAATTTTGCCGGCGCCTCGACGGTAGCCGGCGCCATTCAACGGGCGTCGCAGGCCACCGGCGCGAGCTTTTCCTATCTGCTGGCTACTGCCCAGGTCGAGTCCGGGCTCAATCCGCACGCTGGAGCCCTGACTTCCTCGGCGCGCGGTCTGTTCCAATTCGTGGAGCAGACTTGGCTCGGCATGATGAAACAGGCGGGCACTGCGCTCGGGTTCGGCCGCTACGCACAAGCCATTACCAAGTCCGCCTCCGGGCATTACGAGGTCAAGGACCCCGTCATGCGCGGTCAGATTCTCAAATTGCGGAACAACCCGACCGCCAATGCGGTGATGGCCGGCGCGTTCACCAAGGCCAATGCGGCATACCTGGCACAGAAGCTCGGGCGGCAGCCGAGCGAGGGCGAACTCTACATCGCGCATTTTCTCGGCGCGGGAGGTGCCGCCAAACTGATCGCGCTGAGCGCGAGCGACCCAAACGCCAAGGCCACCGCCTATTTCGGCCATGCCGCGCACGCCAATCCCTCGATCTTTTATGACCGAAAGACCGGCGCGGCGCGCACCCTGGCGCAGGTACGCGACGCTCTGACTGCACGCTATGACGTGGCACGATCGCACCCGGATTTGCCGGCGGATCAAGCATTGGCCGCGAACGAACCCGCCCCGGTAGCCGTTCCCACCTCTTCGGCGACCCCCATGGTGCCGGACCCCGCCGGGATCGCCAATGCATTTGCCGCGGCGCTGCCGGCGCCTGGGCAGAGCGACAGTCAACTCTTTCACGGCCTGTTTGCCGACGTTGCCGACAGCCGCAACGGCAAGCGGACCGCGTCGGTGACCGGCCCGCTCTGGAGCGTGCCCGATGACGGGACGACCGCGCCCGGAGCCGCGGCGCCGCCGCCGCAAGCGATCTCCAATGACCTTCTCGACTTGTTCAAGGATCCGGTGGAGCGTTCGCAGGCTTAGTCATCCGGCGGAGTTCGCCGCGCAGGAACCGCTTGGCCGCTTGTGCGCGCCCATCACCACAGGTCCTAAGGTTTAAGGTGAACTTTTTATTAACAGAGTAGGTCGAAACTGAGCGCAAGATGGTGTTGCGCCTGCGATGATCGTCAGCCAGTTTCTCCAATGGGTCCGTAGTGCGCCCGCCGGCGAACGGGTCGAGGCGAGCGGGGCGCTGGCGCGAGCGTATCTATATTCCGAACTGTCCCCCGACGATTGTATGGCAGCCGAAGGCGCCATGCTGATGCTGCTGGATGACCCGTGCCCGCTGGTGCGCCGGGCGCTAGCCGACGCGCTGGCGGCGAGTCCAGGCGCGCCGGCGGCGGTCGTTTACGCCCTTGCCGGCGACCAGCCGCAAATCGCAGCACCGGTGCTTGCACTTTCGCCGCTCTTCGTCGACGCCGACCTGATCGATGCGGTAGCGACCGGCTGTCCCACAGTGCAAAGCGCGATCGCCAGCCGAGCGGGCCTGCCGCGCTCCGTTGCGGCCGCCATAGCCGAAGTCGGCGTGGCGGACGCATGTCTTGTGCTGTTGGAAAATCACGCCTCCGACATCGCACCGCTTTCGATCGACCGGGTCGTCGAGCGCTTTGGCCATCTTCCCGCCATTCGCGAATCCTTGCTTGCGCGCCAAGACGTTCCAGCCGCGGCGCGGCAGGCGCTGATCACCAAGCTGTCGGAAGCGCTTGTCGGATTTGTCGCCGGCCGAAAATGGCTGGAAGTCGATCACGCGCGGCGGATCACCCGAGAGGCCTGCGAAAAGGTGACGGTCGCACTTGCGTCGGAAACGCCCGCTGACGACGTTGGGCCATTGGTTCGCCATTTGCGCGAAAGCGGACAGCTCACCGCGGGGCTCATTTTGCGTGCGCTACTGTCCGGCAATGTCATGCTGTTCGAAGAAGCATTGGCCGAGCTGGCCGAAATGCGGATAACGCGCGTGGCGGGACTTGTAGAGGACGGCAGCTTCGCGGCCCTGCGCGCGCTTTTCGAGCGAGCCGGACTGCCGCCTTCCACGTATCCTGCATTCAAGGAGGCAATCGAAGCGCTGCGCGAGGGCGTCTTCATCGGCGAACTCGGCGGCGCTGCACGACTGAAGCGCCGTATGATCGAGCGCGTGCTCACGCGCTGCGAGAGCGGAGAACTTGACGAGACCGGGCCTCTCATCACGCTGCTGCATCGCTTTGCCACGGAGGCGGCCCGCGACGAGGCTCGGCTATTCTGCGACGAATTGGCGGCAGAAGCTCCAGACGCCGATCGTCAGCCCGTTGCAGCGTAAGCTGATTGTCCGCATGCGCGGATGAATCTGGAAAATGTCACGAGCTCGCCAGACCCGGAGCGAGCGGCGGCGCAAAGATGCTTTCCAGCACCTCCGGCCGGGCTCTGTTTTCGTAGCGGAGAAATTCGTCGGTGACCTCGCGGAGCCGCATTGTGAGAGCACGCGCAATGTCGCCGAGGTCGGCGCGACCGGTTTCGCGGGCGATGGCGCGCAGCGCGTCAACGTGCTGGTCGACGAGCGTCGGCGGAATGCGCGTCAGCTCGGGCGTATGTTCAAGCAGCCGGCAGAGGCTGTCAGCGACGCCGGCAAGCGCCGGGAATCCGAACGTGGCAGCCTCGCCCTTGATGTCATGGGCGGCGCGGAACAATTCGTCGTGCGTCTTTTCGGTGAATCCGACGCGGGCGAAATTCCGCCGCGCGGCTTCGAGGCGTTCGCATTCCGCATGCATCCAGTCGCCGAATTCGTTCGATAGCTGCGCCAGTGCGGCTTCCGCCCGCGCCACCGGATCGTCATCGCCACTGGCGGCGGCAACGACGGCCTTGCGCAGATTGTGCGGCGGCATGATCACCTCGTGATCCGTAAACGTTGCCACTGACGGGCTTGCGTTTTTTTGCTTGCTCATGGGTCGATGTTCTCGCGTACTCAGCACAAGACTTTTGCTTTTTCCAGCAATGAGTGTTGGCGGATCACTTCTGCCTTACCGTTTTTGCGTCGTTCGGGTCCGACATAATTCGAATTGACGTTGCGGCGCCGGTCAGGACCGAAATAGGTCCGTGTCTTGATGAACGGGCGCGGGTTGGCGACGACATTAAGGATGCGTTCGTACAGCGCCTTGGCGGAAATCGGCTTGGCGAGGAATTCGGTAGCGCCGGCGTCGCGAGCGCTGACGATCCGCTTCTTTTCGGAATGGCCGGAAAGCATGATGATCGGCACATACGGATTGGCGTTGGCTCCGGGCTGGCGGATCATCTGCGTCAATTCCAGCCCGTCGAAGATCGGCATTACCCAGTCCGTCAGCACGATGTCAGGCATGTAATGGGTGAAAGCTTCGAGACCGGTGGCGCCGTCTTCCGCTTCGTACACTTCGCGAGCGCCGAAGCCGTGCAGCAGGGTCCGCAAGATTCGCCGCATGTGTGCGTTGTCGTCGATGACGAGAAAACGCAAGCGGTTGAAATCCACGCGGACCATGGGTCCATGCTAAACAGTCGTCGTTAATGCCTGCTTAAGCATTCCGGGTGGGCAGAAGTTCGACGGCAGAATCCGGCCGCCCCGATTGATCCGCGCCCCGGTTCTCCGCGACCTCAGTATCCGAACTGCTCGCTCAGGATCCGCTCGTCGAGGCTATGGCCGGGATCGAACAGCAGTTGCATGGCGATCGAATGATCCATGCTGATCTCGACCGCTCGCACCGAGCGAACCTCGTTGTGATCGGCGACGGCCGCGACCGGCCGCTTGTCCGTTTCAAGCGCCTCGATCGCCACCTGCGCACGGTCGGGCAGTAGCGCCCCGCGCCAGCGCCGCGGTCGAAACGGGCTGATCGGGGTGAGTGCCAAGAGCGGCGCGTCGATCGGGATGATCGGTCCCTGCACCGACAGATTGTAAGCGGTTGATCCGGCGGGCGTCGCCAACAGAATGCCATCGGCGACCAGTTGAGGCAGTCTCTCCTTGCCGTCGACAAGCACGCGCAGCCGCGCCGCCTGGTAGCTCTGGCGGAACAGCGACACCTCATTAATGGCATGATAGCGATGCACGCGCCCGGCGGCATCACGGGCGCGCATCAACAGCGGATGAATCACGGTAACGTGCGCGGCGGTCAGCCGCTCGACCAGCCCCTTTTCGGAAAACTCGTTCATCAGAAAGCCGACGGTGCCGCGATGCATGCCGTAGATCGGCTTGCCGGAATTCATGAACCGTTGCAGGGTAGTAAGCATGAGCCCGTCGCCGCCGAGCGCAACGATGACATCGGCAATCTCCGGCCGGGCATCGCCGTACCGGCGCACCAGCCGCCGGCGCGCCTGCTGGGCCTGTGGCACCGAACTGGCGACAAAGGCGATGCGCTCGTAGCGTGCGGCGGCGGGGCGCTTGGGCATCGGGGTGGCGGTTTGGCACCAGCGCCGCGGCGGCGCAGGAAAACAATATGGAACGCGCGGTCTTCGTCTATACGACCTATCCCTCCGTTGTCGAGGCGGAGCGTGCCGGGCGGGAGCTGGTGGAGCGCCGCTTGTGCGCCTGCGTCAATATTCTGCCCGGAATGATTTCGCTCTACCGGTGGCAGGGGAAAATCGACCGCGGCGAGGAAGCGGTAATGATCATCAAGACCCGTGCCGGGCTGGCCGACGCCGTGCGGGCCGCGGTCAAGAAAATGCACTCCTACACCACGCCGGCAATCCTCGTGCTACCGACCGAAGCCGTCGATCCCGATTACCACGCCTGGATCCTGGCGGAAACGGAGGGTGAGGCGGCGCGCTGAGCCTCCTGCGCGCAGAGGCGGACAATTGCGGCCTCGCCACCCCACCCCGCAATGCAGGCCCAGCAATCCGATGACCGGCCGTTCAGGTAGATGAACAAAAGCCGCGTGCGGACTTCAGCTTCCGTTCACTCCGGGCAAGATACGAGCCGTTTCGGCTACGGCGCGCTTGTGTCATAGCGCCGGGAAGGCCAGCAAGGAGAACACAATGTTGAGGAAACTCGCTGGGGCCCTGTTCGCGACAGCGTTGCTTGCCGCTCCGGCCATTGCGCAAACTTCAAGTGGTGGCAACTCCAACGCCACCACCGCAAACAAACCGATGACGACCACGTCGACGTCAAATGCCAACACGATGAAAATGGCCGCGACGACGAAGACAGCCAAGACGAAGAAAACGGTCAAGACCGCCAAGGTCGTTAAGCACCGCAAGCACTACATGCACTACAGGGTCAGACATCACGTTGTGGTGCGGCACCACCTTGTGAGGCATCACGTGTGGCGCCATCGCGTTTGGCACCATCGGGTCTGGCACCATCGGGTCTGGCACCATCGGGTCTGGCACCACAGGGTATGGCACCATCGGGTATGGCACCGTCATTGGCGGTGGCACCACCACCATTGGTATCGGCATCACCACTGGAAGCGGCACCACTGAGGGGTCGGGAGCGCAGGCAGCTACGCTTCGCCAAAAGACTCTGACGAGAACGAATAGCGACACGACGAGCCTGCCTGCGGCGGCCGCCGCTGGCAGGCAACACCAAAGCCTTCCCGGCACGAAAATGAATAACGATTGCAGTCGGGAACGGGAGGCCATCGAGATGCGGCCTCCCACTTTTCCACACGATTGACGACGCAGTACCACTATTTCTTTGATTTTGCTGTGGTGCCGAGTGCCCGTTTTAAGATTCAGGCTGAGGCGCTCGTCATAAACCGTCGAGACCAACTGCCACAAATTCTGCATAGGCATTTCGGCATGACATTACATGTTTTTGCCGGGGCAGCAGTCTGGGTCTGTTGACCCTGAAGACCATCAACATTCCTCTGTCAGAGACGCCGCTTATGCGCTCGCAAGGGGTGCGAGTTCGGCAAGCAGCGGCCCAAGAAGCGCCGCGTACCTGCGCCAGCGCCCGATTGAGGTTTTGTAGATGGGTTGGCGCACCTGGGTTGCGCTTGCAGTGCGAACCGTACGTTCGGTGTGGTGGAAGTTGAGGCAGCGCTCATCCCATGTCAGGCCACAATGGGCGATTATGCGGCGCGCGCCGGCCTCCAGATTGCCGACCAAGTCCTCGTAACGCACTTCGAGGAAACGCTCCGGCGGCAGCACGCGCTGCCAATGGGCCATCAGCGTCTGGTAATGCCGGTAATAGCGCCCGAGCTCCGCGAGATCATAGGTTTGGTCCTGTTTTTTGAAAAGTATAGAGAAGCATGAAACGCAAGTATCAATCGGATCACGGACGGCGTGGATGATTGTGGCATTGGGCAACGCCAAATGGATGAGGCCGGCAAAAAGAAAATTGCCCGGCATTTTGTCGACGATGCGCGCCGCCGGTGGCGCGTGCTGCACGAGCTTGTTCAGGTAAGTCGCAGCCAGGGCACGGAAGTGCTCAGCAGACATGCTCAATGCCATGTCGGGAAACGGCGGCGAGCCTGGCAACGCATTGCAGATGGCGCCGGCGACTTCGTCGAACAACGTCAGTTCTCCAGCGCCGAAAATCTCGGGATGGCTCGCCAATATCTGCTCGATGAGGCTCGAACCCGAACGCGGCATGCCGACAACAAATATCGGGAGAGGCGAGGGCACGCCCGCGCCTCGGCGGGTTGTTATGAAGTCATGAGTGAACAGCTCGCGCGTGCGAGCCATGCGAGCGAGTGTTGCCGTTTCGTCGTAGGCGGTCAGCTCGCGTTTAAGCCTGTTCCCGGCCAATAGTTGCGCGAATGCGCGGTCTGACTGGCCGATGTCGTTATAAGCTTTGGCTAATGCAAAGTGCAGGTAGACCCGGTCTGCCGAACTCATCGGTGAACTGGCTGCCGCCATGCGCTCTAACGCCCTGATATAGCGGTCTCCGGTTTTGAACGACCTGATGCTGGCAAGATGCGCGTAATAGGACGTGTTACGCGGGGCGAGGCGGATTGCCCGTCTTTCAGCCTGCTGCGCTTCGTGGAGCCGCCCCTTTTCCTTCAATATCAGCGCGATGTTGTGGTGAGCGCCGGCAAGATCAGCGCTGATCGCAGCGGCTTGTCGGCACTTTGCTTCCGCCTCATCGAGACGACCAAGGCAGTAAAGCGCCGCTCCCCAGTTGCACAGGGCCTCCGGATAATCCGGCTTGATCTCTATCGCGTGCCGATAGGCGACAATGGCAGCATCGAATTTACCCAGAGCCGCCAACGCATGGCCGAGGTTGTTGTGGATCAGTGGCATGTCCCATTTGAGCGACAGCATCCGCTCATACAGGGCGATGGCTTCGGCAAGCCGGTCGTTGCCGTGCGCCGCGAATGCCTCGTTGCGAAGGGCCAGCAACGTGTCATTGAGGTTGACCGATACCGGAAGATCTGGATGTCGGTCCGGTCGTGCGAGTGCGCAATTGGCCACGAATTCCATCGAACGAGTGCTCGCCCGAGCGGGCAAGCGTGGCGAAGCCCCGTGCGGTCGAATAAAAGCCTATGGTAAACGGAATCTTAACAACGCGCGCACCACGCAGCCGCGGCCAAGCTGGCCGGAGGGCGAGGGTGGCTACATCCCCTGCGACATGCCCGCATCAGCGAGTCTCTGGCCCCAGCCCGGTCGCCACGAGAGCCCGCCCCAAACCCGTCCGAGACCGTAGGAGAGCGCACCGATGCTGCCGACGAAGAAGCCCACGGGCCAGTTCGTCGTATAGGATAAGGCGATAGACGCCCAGACCGTCAACAGCGATATGCCAACGGAGAGGAGCAAGGCGACGACCGGCCGGTTGGTCAGCGCCCGGGCTGCGGCCGCCGGGCCCACCATAAGGCTAAAGACGAGCAGTGCTCCGACCACTGGAAGCGCCATAGATGTCGCAAACGCCAGGACGACCAGGAACCATAGCTCCATCCGGCCGCTCGAAATGCCTCTGGCCTCGGCAAGAGCGGGAGACACCGAGCTGAGGAGAAGCGGTCGGAACATCACGATGACGGCCGCGACTGTGACGAGGCTCGTGGCCGCCACGACCATGACTTGGTCATCGCTCACGCCGAGGACCTGCCCGAAGAGCATCGCATAATTGTTCTGAACGTATTCCTGCGTCATGCTGAGAAACAGGTCCCCGAGGCCGAGCAGCGTCAAAAGGCTGAGCGCAGTCGCCACGTCATGACGTTCACGGCGGCTGAATTGACTTATGCCGAGCACTCCTAATGCCGCGAACACCACCAGCCCGAAAAATTCGTTGACTCCAAGAAGAGTCGCCGCGGCGGCGCCGGGAAAGCTGCAGAGAGGCAAGGCATGCGCCGCAAAGGACGAACCGCGGAGAACAACGAAAAAGCCGACTATCCCGGCGACAAGGGCGACAAGTGTAGCGACGACCCAGGTGTTGACCATGAAGTCTGAGAACATGATCAAACTGCTGCCTCGGTTCCGGCGTGACCCCTGACCGCAGTCGCTGCGAGATAGAGCACGAAGATCAGGGAGACGATGAAGAAACTCACCGGCCAGCCATGGCCGGGCGTCCAGTAGAAACTGTCATAGGCGAGAATTATTCCGCCCCAGGTCGCGACCAGACCGGCGAGTACGGAAGCTGCAATGGCGAGGCCCGGGCGCTTGGTCAGGCGGATCGCGATCGCAGCGGGGCCGATCAGCAACGCCGACGACAAAATCGCCCCGACCGTCATGGCGGCGAGGGCGACAGCGAATGCCAATACCAGGAGATGGAGGAGCCCTATCATGCGCACGTGGATGCCCTGGACCGCGGCGAGTTCCGGAGACAACGAAGCAAGGAGCAAAGGACGATAAAGGAGCCCGCTCACCGCGAGTGCCGCTACGCCGACCGCAAGGGCGAGCGGAATGATGGAAGCTGGGATGGAGAACATGGAGCCGAACATTACCGTGATGGCGGCGCCGGTCGTGCTACTCGTTGTCACGTCGAAATACAGAAACAGCGCCGCGAGACCGAGGCCAGCGCCCAGCATTATGCCCGTCACGAGATCCCGCTCGCGGGCAAGACGTGCTCCGGCCAGTTCCATGCCGCCTGCCGCGATCACTGCCATGCCGAGGAAACCAAGCAACGGATTGATTCCGAGCAGGAACGAGGCCGATCCGCCGGCACTGCTGACATCGGCGAGTGCGTGGCCAGCGAAGGACTGACCGCGTATGACAGTGAAAACCCCAACCACACCCGAAACCACGGCCGCGCCACCGCCGACAATCATTGCAGTGTGCACGGGCGCACTGGTGAAAAAGCCCGGCTCGAAGATTAGAGACAGCAGGGATCGCATGAGCAGTCACGGGATCTGGGCGACGTGCGCAGGATACTTCTCGACCGCCGCGGGAATCTCTTCCGGAGCTTCGGCGGCGACCACCAAGATACGGTCGTGCACGCGGACAACATCGATGTGGTAGCCATAAAGCCGGCTCAGGACGTCGGTGCGGATCACATCATCCGTCGCTCCGCTCGCGGCGCGGCCGTTGGCCAAGTAGACGACCCGATCCATCAGCGGCAGCAATGGATTCATGTCGTGGGTGGACAACAGGACAGTGATCCGATGCTCGACTGAGAGTCGCCGCAGGAGGGAAGCGATTTCCGCGGCACTACGCATGTCGAGATTGGCCAGCGGTTCGTCCAGCAGGAGGAGCCGCGGACGTCGGATCAGGGCATGTGCGATCAACACGCGCTGTTGCTCTCCGCCCGAAAGATTGCCGACTCGCTGATCGGCAAACTTCTCTGCACCTACCGCCGCGAGCATTTCGGCCACAAGGCCTTGACGTTTCTTTGTAGAAAAGGACAGGCCGAAGCGATGGCCATCGAGACCCAGCGCGACGACATCGCGCGCCCGCACGGGTATCGAGGAGTCGAGCGTAATCTTTTGCGGCACGTAGCCGATTGCGGGCAACCCGTCTTGATCGCTCGCCCGATCAACGCGAACGCGACCTGCCAGCGGCGCCTGGAAGCCCAGGATGGTGCGCAAGAGCGTCGTCTTCCCGGCCCCGTTCGTCCCGATCAGACCACAGAACTCTCCGGCACCGAGAGAAAACGTGACCTCCCTGAGAACGGGCCGCCCGGAGAACGAGACGCTCACCCGATCGACCGCGAGAACTTCGTCCCGCTGGCATTGCATTTACTGTTCACCCGATGAGAGCTTTTCCGTGGAGACCTTGTCGGCGACCGCCTTCCGCAGCGCCTCGACTTCCACAGCCATCCAGGACTGGTAGTGATAACCGGTTGGCATCGTCTCATAGACGCCCACGACCGGGACGTCATTTTTCTTGGCCAGGTCGAGGAACGAGTTGGTGAGCGTGTCGGTCACCTGCTGATTGTAGAGAAACGCTTTCACCTCGCGCCCGGCGAAGAGGTCGTTCTGGGTGGTGACGTCCTGCGGCGCAGGATCGGTGCCGTTCATAATTGCCGCCTGCAGGCTGAAAGGGGTTCTGATGTTGCAGCCGACGGCTTGGATCATGTAGTCGGCCACCGGCTCGGTGACGGCGACCGGCGTGCCGTTGTAGCGCGCCTTGAAGGACGCAATGGCGGCGAGCCATGGTTTGAGGGAGGCATCGAACTTCGCCGCATTGGCCTGAAAGTACGATGCATGTGCCGGGTCAAGAGCGGCGAAGTCGGCCGCCACTGCCTTGGCCACCGTCGGCATCGTGTTGGGAGCGTACCACAGATGCGGGTTCGGCGTGCTGTTGGGCAGACGCAAAAGGTTTTGGACGTCGATCACCTTGCGGTTGGCGGCAGGCGTGGCCGCGATGATCTTATCGACCCAAGCGTCATAGCCGATTCCGTTCTTGACGATGAGTCCGGCGCCGGCGATCTGGCTCGCGACCTTCGGGCTCACCTCAAATGTGTGCGGGTCGGTATTCGGGTCCGTCTCGATCGCAGTGACCTGCACATACCTTCCGCCAATCTGTGAGATGACATCGGCGTATTCGTTTTCCACACCGACAGCGTTGATGGACCCGGCTGCGAGAGCATGCCCGCAGCCAATCGAGGTGACAATCAGGGCGATCAAGAGGCTGCCGATCAGTTCAGCCACGTTCGGCCTCGATATTCACTTCGCTCACGTCGTTGACAATCATGAGCCGCTGCCCTTCCGGAGTGGACAGCGTACGGTGCAGCAGCGTGGTCTTTCCGGCACCAAGAGACCCGGACAGTACAGTCACAGGCCAACATGAAGCAGACATCCGCTCCTCAAAATCGTCTGGCTGCGACGTTATAACATTACAACTCGCATAGCAAGACGGCAAGGGAGCGACCGTATGTGCGATCTGTCGCAACGGCGGTCACGTCGAAGAAACTGCTGGATAGAGACGTCGCGCAACGTCTTCACCTGAACGCCCCACGACTCGGGTTCCAGGTCGACGCGACCATGATCGAGCTGACAGGCTCCCACTGCCTGTGCACGAGCGTGACCATCATTATTGGTTGACAATTCGACGCTGCATGGCTGCGATTACGGCGCGTGGAAGGGGCACGTTTGGAGCAAGTCCTGGCCCGCGATCCGAAGGCGTCGAGGCATGGCTGCGCGATGCGGCGGCGGCGCCGCACGGCGGTGAAACGCTTTTCAGCCTGATGCGAAGGATTGCGCAATGGCTTGAGGCCGAGAAAATCATGGATCGCCACTCGATCCTTGATCCTTGTCACTCACGCCGCCATCATTCGCGCGGTGATCGTCTATGCGATCGAGGCAGCGCCAAAGTCGTTCTGGCGCATCGATGTTGGCCCACTTTCGGTCACCTGAGCGGCGAGGACGGCCGCTGGAATCTCATGCCGGCCGGCTGCACTGTGTCAAAGGCACAAAAGATAACGTTTTCATGCGATTCGCCGCGTCGGGCGTTTTTACCAGCATCATACCGCAGCAATTCTAAACTGAAAGAGTTTTTGCCGTTAAGTTAGTGTCATAATTCTAGTCGGCGCCATAGCGTTACCAAAATGCGACACTTGGCGACCAAATCGCTGCCGTTATCTTGACAGCGATTACACTCGCTCGTTCAATCCAAATAGTTCAGGTGTGCCAGTCGTGTTGGCTGGCCAAGAGGGAATTCGGTGCGTTTCGCCGTCGCGTTGGCGAGGCAATTCCGGAGCTGCCCCCGCAACTGTTGGCGGCGAGTTCTTCTCCAAATGCCACTGGGCTTTGCGGTGCGAAGCCTGGGAAGGCGGAGATGGGCGATGACCCGCGAGCCAGGAGACCTGCCTGAGCGAAGTCATCCTTCCATCGCGCGGGGCGCGCGCATGGGGCGGAGCTCCGCCGTGGTGACAAAACAGATTGTCACGCGGATGGAGGCCGCCATGGATGTGTTTTTGTCTCTCGCTGCAAAGCAGAAATCCCTACTGGCGTGCGTCGGAAAACGTGCTGCGAGCGCATTGATCTGTTCGGCGGTAGCCGCCATCGTACCTGCCAGGGCGGCTGACGCAATTCTGCCGACCAAGGCGCCGCCGCTGAACGCTGCCAGCGCCTACGACTGGACCGGGTTCTATCTCGGCGGGAATGTGGGTTACGCCTGGGGCAACTCGAATTGGTCGACGCCCGGTGCGTCAGGCTCACTCAGTCTGGCGCAGCCGATCGATACCTTCAACGAGTCGGGAAGCTTCTACGCTGGCGTGCAGGCCGGCTACGACTACATGCTGGCGAACCGTTGGGTCATCGGCGGCGAAATAGACCTGTCGACGCCAAGCTTTCAAAATCTCTCCGGCATCTCCGTTGGCGGCATCACGACCTTTAATTCGCCGTTCGGTCTGGAGACCTACAGCGAAACGGTGCTGGATTCCGGGACGGTGCGCGGCCGCATCGGTTACGCGCCCGGCAACTGGCTTCTTTACGCCACTGCCGGCTTCGCCTGGAGCTACGACCAACTGTCGCTGACCAATGCCACAACCGGCGCGACCGACATGCCGTTTTTGTGGCGCCTGGGCTGGGCGGCCGGCGCCGGTATCGAGGTGCCGATGGCGCCGCACTGGACTGCGCGGCTCGAATATCTTTATGCCGACTACGGCAACAGCAGCGTGCTGTTTGCCAACAATGGGCAGCGCTTTACATCCGACTTTACGCAGCAAGAGCTGCGTGCCGGCTTGGACTATCAGTTCGGCAACGATCTGACGCCCGCGGCGATAGCGGCGGCTGCGCCGGACTTCACGGACAAAGACGAGGTCAACTTTCACGGTCAGGCTACGTTTACCTGGCAGGGCTACCCGCCGATCCGCGCGCCCTATACCGGCCGGCAAAGTCTCATCGGCAGCGGCCAGGGCGACGAGACTATCGACGCCACGCTGTTTGCCGGCGTGCGCTTGTGGCAAGGCGCCGAAGCGTGGATCAACCCGGAAATCGATCAGGGCTTCGGCCTCGACGACACGCATGGCGTCGCGGGATTTCCGAGCGCCGAGTCCTACAAGCTTGGCTTCGCCTACCCCTACGCGCGCGTGCAGCGCTATTTCGTCCGGCAGACGATTGATCTCGGCGGCGACAGCCAGAAGGTCGATGCCGACCTCAATCAGTTCGCCGGCTCGCAGACGGCAAACCGGCTGGTGCTGACGGTCGGTAAATTCTACCTCATGGACATCTTTGACACCAATAAATACGCCAATAATTCGAAAAGCGACTTCCTCAATTGGTCGGTCGTCAATGCCGGCACGTTCGACTTTGGCAGCGATGCCTGGTCCGCCACCTATGCCGCCGTCGCCGAATGGTATCAAGGAGACTGGACGCTCCGCGTCGGCGTAAACGACATGTCGGTGACGCCCGCCGAATCGGCCGACAGCGCCGCCGCCTACGGTCTCGACTCGAGCTTTGATCAGTTCGAAATGGTCGGGGAACTGGAGCGGCGCTACAAGTTATGGGGCCAGCCCGGCGCGCTCAAGATCACCGGCTTTCTGATCCGCGGACGGATGGCGAGTTTCGCGGACGCTCTCGCGCTGTCGCAAGCGACCGGACTGGACATCAACGACGCCACGGCGGCGGTGCGCACCTATCAGAGCCGGCCCGGGATGAGCGTCAACCTGCAGCAGCAAGTCACGGGTGATGTCGGCGTGTTCGCGCGCGCCGGCTGGGCCGATGGCAACGTCGAGCCGTGGGATAACACCGATATCGACCGCACAGCGGAGGCAGGCGTCTCAATAGAGGGAAAGCAATGGGGCCGGCCGGACGACACTGTCGGGATTGCCGGTGTGGTCAACGGCATTTCCAAGATCCACGAAGCATGGCTCAACGCCGGTGGCTTGGGCATCGTCATCGGCGACGGGATGCTGCCTAATCCCGGCCCCGAGGAGATCCTCGAGACCTATTACAGCTATTCCTTGTCGCCCTCCACAAAGATCAGCTTTGATTATCAGTTCATCAACAACCCCGCCTACAACACCGACCGCGGGCCGGTAAACGTGTTTGCCACGCGGCTTCACTGGCAGTACTAGTGTCCCGATTCCGAAGTTCGCATCATTATGCGGCGCCCTCGTTTGCGAACTTCGGAATCGAAGGACACTAGCAACTTATTGATCTCGTGTGGCTTTGGTTCAGAAATCCGCATGAGGAGGTCGCGGCAGGAATGATGCGGACTTCTGAACCGCCACACGAGTGTCCCGATTCCGAAGTTCTTATCATTATGCGGCATCCTCGTTTGCGAACTTCGGAATCGAAGGACACCAGCAACTTATTGATCTCGTGTGGCTTTGGTTCAGAAATCCGCATGACGAGGTCGCGGCAGAAATGATGCAGTTGCGCCGGCGTATCAGGCCGCCGCGACCCCGCTTCTTGACTGCAAAGCCGCTGCTGTTATCCAGAAGACTTCGCCGGAACTCTCGGCGGTATCGAGCCAAAGAAAATCCTTTTCTGGATAGTCCCTTTCCAGAGTTTCGCGCCCTCGTCCAATCTCGCACAGCAGCCCGCCGTCGTGGCTCAAGTGTCCGCCCGCTTCGGCAAGTATTCGCCTCACAATATCCATGCCGTCGGCGCCGCCTTCGACGGCCAAACGGGGCTCATGAGAGAACTCCGCCGGCAGCTCAGCCATGACCTTGGCGGTCACGTATGGTGGATTGACCAGAATGAGATCGTAGATCGCATCGCCGATCGGTTCAAAAAGGTCTCCCTTCAGCAGGGTGATGCGGTCCCGCAAATCATGTTCCGAAACGTTGATTTCAGCGACCTGTAGGGCCGCTTTCGATATATCGATCGCATCGACACTGGCGTTTGGAAATATGTTGCAGGCAAGGATCGCCAGACACCCGGACCCGGTGCATAGATCCAGCACTCTGGTCACTGTAGCGGGATCAACGGGCGGCGCCTCACCGCTGAACAGGTCGCTGTAGAGCAGCTCGGCGAGATACGAGCGAGGAACAATAACCCGCTTGTCTATATAGAACGGTATCCCTTGAAGGTAAGCACGGTTGAGGAGATAGGCCGCCGGCATACGGAGCCGAACCCGGTTTTCGATCAACGTGAATATTCGCTGACGTTCGGGGGATGTAAGCCGCGCTGACAAAAATGGATCGACCCGATCGATTGGAAGACCCAGCGCTTCGTACACCAAGAAAATCGCTTCTTCGACAGGATCATGCGTGCCTTGCCCAAAAGCGAGCTTCGCCCCGGCGAAGCGAGTGACCGCGTACCGGATAAGGTCCAATATCGTTGAGAGTTCTCGCGGAGGAGTCTTGAGACGAGCCTTCGCCACCTTAGAATTCCTTCTACAAACGACACTCCGAAACTTGCGGCCAACTTCGATGCCGCCGTGAGTCGATCGATGGGTGCGTAAACTCGTCCAGTTTACACGCCGATTTTGGTTCTCTCCCGATTCGGAGCCGTCAGTGGGATTCCACTGATAGTATCCCGCCAAGGTCGGAGCTTATGTGGGCACAGATATTGGGTCGGTCCGGGTCACAAATGATAACCCTGGTCACGGAACTGGGTGTATCCAGACCGGTATCGGGGGCGCCGGAAAAAACCTGAGCGAAACTTGGTGAACTAAAATGCTGGACCACCTGCAGCACGAGAGCGATTGCGATTACCGTCAGAACGGCTTTCGTGTATCGGTCAGCTTGCATACTACCCATTCCCTTCTTCGCCTTCTCGTTGATGCCTCCATGGGATCGCGCGCTTCTAGCCGCGATCTTGGGCATTGCTGAGGCAGGCTCAGCATTATTCGCAGCGATAGGGATACGCCTTCGACGTCGCCACCAGGCGCAGCCTCGGCGACCTCAATCTGCAAAGGGCTGCCAGGTTTCCTTTTCGCGGCAAGTGTTTCGGCAAATGGCGCTCGATCAGCACCGGCACATGGCCGGAATGACGAGCTGCGCAGATGCTTCCTGAGCGAGACCAAGACTCACGAGGTTAGAGAGGGGTCGCCGCATTGGATGTCCACCGAGAAACGCCTGATTTTATTGGTGCCGGGTGAGAGGATTGAACTCCCGACCAACGGTTTACAAAACCGGACACACCCGTTGATCTTGTTAGTGTTTTTAGCCGCATGTCGCGGCATTGTCGCGGTTAAGAGATTTTGGTTTTTTCCTCGTAGGCCGTGGTCGAGGGGAACACTTTTCGAGACTGTTCGATTTCCTCGTCCAGCATTTTTATGATTCCGGTGAGCATGTGCATCATTAGGCTAGCGTCTGTTCCTGCTCGAAGAACAGCTGTGCCGAGACCTGTGCTGAGTATCTGCCGAGCCAGCATGCACTGACTGACCAAAAGAACGCCAATCCCCTCGACATCGATCGGAGTTAGCAACGGATTTTCGCCAGGGCGGGCCATAACGACTTTTACTGTCGCCTGCGTCTCGGCCAGCCCCATGTAGAATGCAATGACAGGAATCGGCCGGTGAACCCGACTAATACGCTCGGCGGCTGCCTGATAAAGCGTTGGTTCTGGCGTCTGCATTAGGGTCAGAAGCTGCTCGCGGGGAGGCGAGAAATTGCCGGAATAGATGCTCCGACATGTAGCGAGCTGCTCGATTGGAAACTTTGCGAGTTGCGCGACTTCGACGATTATTGCCGTCGAAATTTTCTCGGCCTCGTCTTCTCTTTGGCCCCGCAAAGTCAAGTAGACCGCTAATGCGGCGCCGAGCGCGCCAATTGTACCGCCGACTACAGCTCCAAGCGCGCCCGCGATCTCGCCCGAACGAGAACCCATCAGCGCGGCGAGGAACCCGCATAGGGCACAGACGCCGATCACCAGCGCGACAGTGAGGGGAGTGTTTTGCTGAGATCGCGTCACGCTTGTGTGTCAATTTCTAAGCGGCGACGATCGCCGCCTCGATCTTCTTCATAGCCTCGCGATCGGCCGCCAAGTCCTCGAATAGATGGCCGTACAGGTCGAACGTCATGTTGATCGTCGAATGCCCCATGACGGTCTGCACGCGCTTCGGCGTCCATCCGAGATGCTGAATGAACAGGCTCGCCGCGGCATGCCTCAGCATGTGGAAACCGTATTTCGCTTTGCGCGTCGGCTCGCCGCTCTCTTGCGGCTTGTCGCCGTCGATCGACACGCCGCACCTGATCTGAAGCGGCGACCAAAAACGATGCCAGATGTTCGGCAGGCTCTCGACGTTGCCGCTGCCGTTCGGGAACACAAGATCGAGGTCGCCGACCGGACACAGCTCTTTCCAGGCCGCGAGCGTGTTCACGACGATCGGCGCCAGCGGAATATCGCGCGCGCCGGCTTTCGACTTCGGCTTGCCGATCTTGCCCCACGCGTCCGCGCGCTGCCGAACGTGGATCACGCCGGCCTTAAGATCGACATTCGACCAGGGCAGGCCGCGCAGCTCGCTCGCGCGCATGCCGGTGAACATCGCCGTTATCAGAAGCGGGCGCCATCGGCCGGCCGACGCTTCCATCAGAGTTTTCAGCTCGGCGCGGCTTGGGAAATCGACGCCGGCGCGCAACGGGCCTTGTTCTTCGCGCCGATCGTCCGCCTTGCTTCCGATGCGAACAGACAACGCGACGTTCTGCGCGACGTGGCCGTGCCGCTGACAAAACGACAGGATCGTTTTTAGATTCGTGATGACCTTCTTGCGGAGCGCGAGCGAACGGCCGGCCGTGCGCAGCTCGCCATCGAAGGCATAGATGCGCGGCGCCGTCAGGTCGGACAGCTTCTCGCGGCCGAGTAACGGATTGATGTGCAGCCGCGTATGCTGGCGTCGCTGCCGGATCGTGCTTTCTTCAAGGCCGTCCGCTTCGCATTGCTCGATCCACAGCTCGCCGGCGCGCTCGACCGTGATGCTGGCGCTGGCCGCAGTGTGGACGCCGAGCTTGACCTCGTTGAGCGCGGTCACCGACCAGGCGTCGGCTTCCTTTTTCGTCGCGAAGGTTTTGAGGCGACGCTTGCCGCCCTGATCGAAGTAATCGACAACCCAGGCCGATCGCTCCACACCTCGGGACACCCATTGCCGTTTCCGGATGCTGGCCATTGGTTTGCTCCCCCTCTGGTGGGCTCTTGCAACGCCGAAATATTTACGGTAATTGATTCGGTAAATCAACCTGAACAAACCGGGAAGGCGTACAGTGCGAATTTCCGACGCCATCGGCACGCTGGCGACTGCTTGGGGAGTGCCGATCAGCGAGTTGATGACCTATCATCGGGCGCTGCGCGCAGCAAACGCGATCCCGGCTTACGCGCCCGGCCGGGCGGCCGACAACATCTCCGAAGATGCGCTTGTGCGGTTCGTGCTGGCGTATGCGAGCAGCCGGCTCGCGAAGGAATGCGCACAAAACCTCAAGCACGTTCTGGTCATGAAGCCGTGGCGCCCGCGCTTTTCGGACGACTCGCCGGCCTTCCTGCGCGCCGGCAAGATCGCCGACGTGCTCGCCGGCGCGATCAGACATGAGCGCGCGAGCGCCGATCGGAAGCACGGCGATCCGATTCTGTTCGAGTTCATTTTGGATGCCGACGCGGTGTTCGTGCATCATCGATCGATACCGCCGACCGATGGGCACGATGCGAGTTCGCAATATCTCACCTTCGCCGGCCGGACAGAGGGCCGCCCGGAGCTCCGCACCGAAACCGACTTTCGGCAGACCAAACAATTCGGAGGCCGCACCGTCGCGACGCTCGCCCAGATACTAGGGAGCTGACGGGAATGGCCGAGCAACTCGATCTTTTGTCGGGCGCCGAGGCGATCGCGGCATATCTGGGATGGTCGGTGCGCAGCACCTTCTACGCGTGTGAGAAGGGACACATCCCGGCGTTCAAGATCGGTGTCAAATGGTGCGCACGCAAAAGCACCCTTAAGGCGCACATCGACGATTTAGAAAGCGCCACGCGGAGGAAACAAACAAAATCAGCAGAGAGCCCACGGCGTTCGTTTGATGACGCATCGCGGGCTCGCGATGGCGCCATCCGAGCAAGATAGAGCGTCGTCATGACGGGACCGCTGCCGGATCAGCGTCACCGCGCCGAACTTCCTCACCGCGCGATCGGATCGAGCGGGCTGCGCGATCGCCGCGCGAAGGGTCGCATTGAGCGACGGCCCGCCCGCTGCCCGGCTTGCGGTCACGTCGGCGCCGTCCCGCGCGATATGCCGACCACCGCTCGATTGCGTTGCAGCGGTTGCGGCACGTCTTTGCTTGTGCGCCAGGCGGTCGGCCCGCGACCAGCTCGTTTCCAGCACAGGCGATCACAGCAACACGCGCGGCAGCTTGCGGCGGCCGACGTGCTGGCACGCTGCGGCTCAGCGGAGCTGAACGATCCGATTGACGATCTGTTCCGCGACGGTGGCAGCACATGAGCGGCGCCCGTCACCGTCGCAAAGGCAATCGCATCGAGCGCGAGGTTGTCGATCGATGCAAGACGCTCGGCGTACATGCTGAACGCTACCCGCTTTCCGGCGCGAGCCGCTTTCGCGGTCGCGATCATGACATCGATCTTTATTTGCTTGGTCGCGACGATGCGCCGATCGTGTGCGAAGTGAAGGGCCGCAAGGGCGGCGCCGGCTTCGCGACGATCGGACGATGGCTCGGCGAGTATGACGCGCTGTTCCTGCGCCGCGACCATGCCGATCCGCTTGTTGTGCTGCCGTGGCGCGTGTGGGCTCGCATCATCGAAAAGGTGCGGCGATGACGCCCGCTCGATCTTCCGCGCCCGTCCTGATCGCGCATGGCGTGTTCGGTGGAGGCCTGCGCGCCGGC
>JASHOR010000019.1 GCA_030041005.1 Xanthobacteraceae bacterium | reverse complement strand
AAGCCATCTTGGGCCAAACCATCGCTGACATGGAAGAGCGGCCAGAGCAGCTTGAAGCGGAGGTTCTAAAAGCTGTGCGCCCGGCCCGAAGGAAATCGTCTCGATCAAACTGAGACACTACCGAAAAAAGCTTCCGCCGGCGGACCCGCAGGGCCGAGGTTGGGTCGAGATGCGAGCGCCCTCATGCCCGCGCAACTACGTTACATCAGCCGAGCGACACGGGGCCGGCGCTCGCGCGTCCCGCGCCGATGGCAGTTGAAACGGGGCCACGAGTTAAATACCATCTCAAAGGTTTCTTCCGAACAAAAGGGGCCAACGCATGGGTGAACCCGTAATCCAAGTCGCGGTCGGTGTATGTATCGCGCTCGCTATAGCGCTGGGTTATGCTATCGTGTGGTACTTGACCCGGCCGCCAGATACGATCGGACGACACCAATAGAGTCTGCGTCGAACGTGTCAGACACTTAAAAAAACGCGGCCGCGCGGCCGGCGGCTGAGTACGCCAGCGAGCGCCGGCCCCGCGCCGCATTTGGCGCTTGCGTCCCTTCTGTCATGCAGTACCCTACCACTTCGATCTGGGAAAAAGGGGGGTACTGATGCGTGTTCCCGGCACTTTCGCCGTTGCGCTTACCTTGCTCGCGGCCGCACCGGCCTTCGCGGACGAGGTGCTCGACATGTCGACGATCGCATGCCACCAGTTCACCGCCTACAATACGGACAACAAGGCTCTCGTCGTAACCTACCTTGAAGCCTATTACCTCGGCGATAACGACCCGCCTGTCCTCAATTTCACAAAAATGAAGGGCGACACCGCAAAGCTCCTGGAATTTTGCCAAGGCAACCCGGACGTCGGGTTGATCACGGCTGCGGACAAGGTCATGGGCAAGAGCAAAAGCAAGTAGGTCCAAACGTCTGTGAACAAGCGGCCTGCGCCCAAGCCAAGCAGACGAATCTCAGATTCTAATCCTGCCGGGGTCGCCACCTAATAAAGCGTCCGCTCTGGACACATAGGTTACGTTCCATAGGTTACGTTCCATACCGGAGACATGGGCGACGGAACGTACCTGAGTCATGGACGATGACAACCTCGGGCCGAACGGTCGTCGAGGGCTGCAAAATCTTCTCCTCAAGAATCGCGGCCGACGTGCGCGAGCTGATGCGACATTCTACTGACGGTCACGAAGCCGTGTTGACGGAAACGCATCGCGAGGCAAGGCGTTTATCAGCATAAATCAAGCGGAGGCGACGGCCGGAGGTTCATCGGGACTGCCGGCCTGTTTCGTGACGACCATGAGTTCATGAGCGAACGAAACGAGCCGCGCGGCTCTCTCGCAGGAATCGGAAACACGGAGATTGAACCATGACGGCGAAGGAACTCATTGTCGGCTCGGCCCTGCTGCTGGGCGTGGCGTTTACAGCGGCCATAGGCACGTCAAGTGCCACTCTGGCGCAAGGGTATTACGGATATCGGTACGCAGACCCTCCCTACCGCGGCCTTTACAATTACTATGGGTACGGGCCCCTCGCCCGCCCCAATGACGTGAGGGGCGGACCCGGACCGCGCGTGCAAAGCGGCTCCGGCCTGGGCATTGGGGCAGTGCGATAATCGCGAGCTGTCCTCGACCCGAAGAATGCCGAGCAAAATTGCCTTTTGCGTTGCAATTGTTCTCGGCACCGGTTCCGCGGCATCGGCTGCAACACGGACTATCGTATCAGCCATGGTCCTCGGGAGTATTACGACGTAGTCCCCGACAGTATTGGCGCGACCTGTTCGCCGGTTCACCCCCCACTTTGCAGTAACATCTGCCCGACGAACGGGTCGCCGTGCCACATCAACGGAGATTTCCAAAGGCGGCGCCTGCGCCGCACGGCGACACAACAAAAAGCCCCGCTGACCGGGCGGGGCTTTTCTGATGGGTCTTGCGAGCGCGGGCGGTCTCGCACTCCCCGCATGACGAGGTCGCGGCAGAAATGATGCGGACTTCTGAACCGCCACACGAGCGCCCCCCGCAAAACAATTGCCCGCAGGCTGGTCGCTGCGTCATTGCGCCGCCGTGATGCGACACCAAATCACGGAGCTTTTGCGCACCACACCGGCTTTGCTGGGCGGATCGGGGGGCGACCATGGAGCATGGAGAATGGCATGGTTGCCGATGCGGTGCTCTGGGTCCTTTTCGTTGCCGCGATCGCCTTCATTATCTTTGGCTGCCAGGCGACAAAACGCGCGCCAAAGGTCATCGAGCAAGCCTACGACGGCACGCTCGACCGGGCGGCGTGAGGACGCTCTTTCCAACCCTTCCCCACATGCGGGCATAACAGGCTCGGCGGGCCGCGCCCCTCCCGCCGCGGCCGTTTTCCGGAATTCAATTCAGACAAAAGTGTCGCCGGGACGGTTTCGCCCCGGCGACGGACATGATCGGGCCGCGACGCGCGTCAGGCGTCATACTCGGCGGAGATATCCTTGCCAGTGTAGTCCGGCATCATCGCCGCCGAAATCAGACTGACCACCGCGCACAGAGCGATATAGATCGCGATCGCGTAGCCGGAGCGATAGGCGGCGAACAAGGCGGTGGCGATGAGCGGCGACGGTCCGCCGGCGATCAGCGATGCGAGCTGATAGCCGAGCGAGGAGCCGCTGTAGCGCAGCCGCGGCGTGAACGATTCGGCGATCAGCGCCGCCTGCGGTCCGTATTGCAGATCGTGCGGGATGATCGACAGCACGATGGCGATGAACACCAACACCGGAACTGCCGTGTCCACCATGGCGAAATAAATGAACCCGAACACGCCCATCGCAGCGGCGCCGATCAGATACATATTCTTGCGGCCGATGCGGTCCGAGATATGGCCGGCAATCGGGATCGTGAAGAACGACACCACGGCGGCGACCATCACCGCGGCAAGTATGAAATCCCGCGACATTTTCAGCGTGCCGACCGTATAGGCGAAGACGAATGCCGTGAAGATGTAGAACGGTGCCTGTTCGGCCATGCGCAGAAGCGCGGAAAGGATGATCTCGCGCGGCTGCTTCTTGATCACTTCGACGATCGGCGCGTTCTCGATCTTGTTCTGGTCCAAGAGCTTCTGGAAGACCGGCGTCTCAAGGATGCCGAGGCGGATCCACAAGCCGACGCCGACCAGGACGATCGACAGCAGGAACGGGATGCGCCAACCCCAGACCGCGAACTGATCTCCCGCCACCGCGCTGAAGACCGCGATCGCCGCAGTCGAGAGCAACAGCCCGCACGGCACGCCGAATTGCGGCCAGGACGCCACCAGGCCGCGATGCTCGTTCTTGCGCGCCCACTCCATCGACATCAGCACCGAGCCGCCCCATTCGCCGCCGACGCCGATGCCTTGAATCGCCCGCAGGATCGTCAGCAGCACCGCGCCCCAAATGCCGATCGAGGCATAAGTCGGCACGAACGCAATGAAGAACGTTCCAAGACCCATGCACAACAACGTCGCGATCAGCGTGGCTTTGCGGCCGATGCGATCGCCATAATGGCCGAAAATCGCCGCGCCGATCGGGCGCCCGATGAAGCCGACGAAATAGGTACCGAAGGCGAGCAAGGTCGCCGACAGCGGATCTGCGTGCGGAAAATACAGCTTGCCGAAGACCAAGCCGGCGGCGGTGCCGTAGATGAAGAAATCATACCATTCGATGGCGGTGCCGACGGTCGATGCGATGACCGCTTTGCGCAGTTGCGCGCTGTGCTCGGCCTCGGATAACGGGCCGCTTGCCGTGGTGGCCATGCTCATGACGTCCCTCTTTGCGTTTCCCCAAACATTGGTGGGCCGGGTTCCATGAACACCCCCCGCTCCCCACGCGATCACGATACGTCAAGGTCGGATCGATGGCTATAGCCAATGTCGAGTGGACGAAGCGTCTCGCGCTAAGCGTGTATTTCGTACAGCAATTGGAACTGATCACGGGTCGGAAAACGCCGTCGATCGGACGATCCGGGCTATCGTCCATTCAATTCGATCGGAACTTGCGCTTGCGTCCATCCGCCAATGGTGCAACGCGAGATCGGCACGAGCGGCAGCGGATGCCGCCGCGCACGCGAGCCGCTATTGCGTCGGCCTGTTCGATGCCATCACCGTCACCGGCGTTGCCCGATAATAATCGGGGAACAGGCGCTTGAGATTGTCGACCTTCGGCAGATCGTTGAAAACGATGTAGGGATAGTCGGGATGCAGGACGGCAAAGTCCTGGTGATAGCTTTCGGCGGGATAGAATCCCGGCAGCGCCCCGACCTTGGTCACGATCGGTTCGGCAAAGACGCGGGCCTTGTCCAATTGGGCGATATAGGCCTCGGCAACGCGCTTCTGCTCGGCATTGGCGTAGAAGATTTCAGAGCGATATTGGGTGCCCTCGTCCGGCCCCTGATAATTAAGCTCGGTCGGGTTGTGCGCCACCGAGAAATAGATCTGAAGGATCTTGCCGAGCGAAACCTGTCGCGGGTCGTAGGTCACCTGCTCAGACTCGGCGTGTCCGGTGGTACCGGTGCTCACCATTTCGTAGTGCGCCGTGTCTTTCGCGCCGCCGGCATAGCCGGAAAGCGCCTCGGTGACGCCCTTGGTGTGCTCATAGACCGCCTGCATGCCCCAGAAACAGCCTCCTGCCAGGACGATGGTCTGCAACCCGCTGCCGGAAGGCGGCGCCGGGTCGAGGCTGGGCGGCGGGATCGCCACGGCCGGTTCGGCGGCGTTTGCAAATCCCGCAGTCAGCCCGCAAAGGCTGACGCCGAGCATCACAATCAGCGCAGCAGACGAAAGGCGGCGGACGCAACCGGCGCTTCCCGACATTCTGCGATCCATGTGTTTCCTCCACATGTGTTTCCACCCCATGTGTTTCCTCCACATGTCTTTCCTCCATCCGTGGCGCAAGGCGTGGGCCGGCCCGAGGTCTACTTCACCGCGTACCAGCCGCGCCAATCACAATTACCGCCACGCTAGTTGAGTGGATTTCACATTCGCTGCCCCCAGGCCGCTCGCTCGTGAAGCGAATATCAAATCCAAAAGCTCCACCAGCGCTTATATTTGCTGGAGTGGCGGTTTCGAAGTCCGCATCATTCCTGCCGCGACCTCGTCATGCGGATTTCTGAACCAAAGCCACACGAGATCAATAAGTTGCCAGTGTCCTTCGATTCCGAAGTTCGCAAACGAGGGTGCCGCATAATGATGCGAATTTCGGAATCGGGACACGAGTGGCGCTTTGATTCAACATTCGCGCGAGGGCACACCGAAAAGGGATGCCAATGTTGGAGTCGGACGACTGGGGCGTCCGCCAGTCACGAAATCGTGTGAGTTAGCCCCTTATGCGCAGCGACGGTTGCGGGCGCGATCGCGCCCCGGCGCGCGTCAGCGCTCGGCGCGGCTGAGCACGTCCATGAGTTCGCCGACCTTGCGGCGCTGCTCGGCCTTGTTGCCGGAGGCGATCGCGTGCTCGACGCAATGGGCGACGTGATCGGCGAGAATCTCTTCCTCGGCGCGTCGCAACGCCGCGCGCGCCGCCGACAACTGGGTGACGATGTCGATGCAATAGCGGTCGTCCTCGACCATGCGCGAAAGCCCGCGCACCTGGCCTTCGATGCGCTTGAGGCGTTTCAACACCGATGACTTGGCTTGCGCTTGCATGGGCTCTATATACCCTTACCGGGTATCCGTTTCAAGGAGCCGACCTCAGTGGAATACCACGCCCGCGCCGCAAACCTGGCGCTCGTCCCCGTCGATCCGGTGTGCGGCATGCGGGTCGATCCGCGCACGAGCCCGCACCGCGCCGACCACGGGGCGCGGACCTACCATTTCTGCGGCACCGGCTGCCGTGCGAAGTTTGTCGCCGACCCGGGGCGCTATGTCGGAGGCGCCGCCAAACGACCCGTTAAGGCGGCCGCGGAAAAGCCGGGCGCGGCGGACGCGATTTACACCTGTCCGATGCATCCGGAAGTGCGCCATCGCGGTCCGGGCGACTGTCCGCTCTGCGGCATGGCGCTTGAGCCCGTCGTTGCGGCTGCGGAATCTCCGCCCAATCCCGAACTGGCCGACATGACGCGCCGCTTCTGGGCCGGGCTGGCGCTGACGCTGCCGGTGGCGGTGCTGGACATGAGCGGGCACGTCGCTGGAAACCGCTGGATCGCGCCGACACTGTCGAACTGGCTGCAATTGGTCTTCGCCACTGCGGTCGTGCTGTGGGCGGGTCGGCCTTTCCTGGTTCGCGGTTGGCGCTCGTTCGCGCTGCGCCGGCTCAACATGTTCTCGCTGATCGCGCTCGGCACCGGCGTGGCATGGGCCTACAGCGTTGTCGCAACGATCGACCCCGGACTGTTCCCCTCCTCGTTTCGCGGAGCGGACGGCGCCGTCATGGTCTACTTCGAGGCCGCGGCCCTAATCACCGTGCTCGTGCTGCTCGGGCAGATGCTGGAACTGCGCGCGCGCGCGCGCACCTCCGGCGCAATCCGCGCTCTCCTCGACCTCGCGCCCCGGAGCGCAAGACGCATCGCCGACGACGGCAGCGAGAGCGAGCTTGCGCTCGAACGGATCGGCGTCGGCGACCGGTTGCGCGTGCGCCCAGGCGAAAAGGTGCCGGTGGACGGGGTCGTCGTCGACGGCCGTTCCGCGCTCGACGAATCGATGATCACCGGCGAGCCGATGCCGGTGGGCAAGGCGGCCGGCGATAAGGTCATTGCCGGCACGCTCAATCAAAGCGGCAGTTTCGTCATGCGCGCCGAGAAGGTCGGGCGCGAAACGCTGCTCGCACGGATCGTGCAGATGGTCGCCGCTGCGCAGCGCTCGCGTGCGCCGATCCAGCGCCTCGCCGATCAGGTTTCCTCGTGGTTCGTTCCCGCCGTGATCGCGACCGCGCTGATCACATTCGTCGTCTGGTCGCTCCTTGGTCCGCAGCCGCGCTTGGCCTTTGCGCTGCTGGCCGCGGTCGGCGTGCTCATCATCGCCTGCCCCTGCGCGCTTGGATTGGCAACGCCAGTGTCGATCATGGTGGCCGTCGGCCGGGGCGCGCGCGCCGGCGTCCTGGTCAGGAACGCCGAGGCGCTGCAGCGGATGGAAAAGGTCGATACGCTGGTGGTCGACAAGACCGGCACACTGACCGAGGGAAAGCCCAAGGTTGTCGCCATCGTTGCGGCGGCCGGCTTCGGCGAAGCCGAACTCTTGCGCCTTGCAGCCGCAGTCGAGCGCGCGAGCGAGCACCCGCTCGGCGCCGCCATCGTTGCCGCCGCCGCGGACCGCGCCATTGCGATGGCGCACGTCGGCGCGTTCGACTCGCAATCGGGAAGAGGCGTTACCGGCACCGTTGACGGCCGCGTCGTTGCGCTCGGCACCGCGACGTTCCTCGCCGCTCTCGGCGTGTCGGTGGCGGCGTTGGAGGCCGAGGCGGACCGCTTGCGCCGGGACGGCGCCACCGTCGTCTTTGTCGCGGTCGATCGCAAGTCGGCCGGGGTTGTCGCCATCGCCGATCCGATCAAGGCGACCACGCCCGCGGCGCTGAAGACGCTTGCGGCCGATGGCCTGCGCGTTGTCATGCTGACGGGCGACAGCCGCGTCACCGCAGCAGCAGTCGGACGTCGCCTCGGCATCACCGAAATCGAAGCCGAAGTGCTGCCCGAACACAAAAGCGCCGTCGTCGAGCGATTGCGCGGCGAAGGGCGCGTGGTCGCCATGGCGGGCGATGGCGTCAATGACGCGCCGGCGCTGGCCGTTGCGGATGTCGGCATCGCCATGGGGACCGGCACCGACGTAGCGATCGAAAGTGCCGGCATCACGCTCATCAACGGCGATCTTGGCGGCATCGTGCGGGCCCGGCGGCTGGCGCGCGCCACCATGCGCAACATCCGGCAAAATCTCCTGTTCGCGTTTCTTTACAACGGCGCCGCCATACCGATCGCGGCCGGCGCGCTCTATCCCGCTTTCGGCATTCTCCTGTCGCCGGTCATCGGCGCGGCGGCGATGGCGCTGTCGTCGGTCAGCGTCATCGCCAACGCGCTGCGATTGCGGTTGGCCGCGTTGGATGAAGAGAGTTCGCCAGGGCGCGCGTGGTGAGTTCAGCGGCCGATGAATGCCAGCACCGCCTTGGCCACCGTTTCGCCGTGTTCAAGATGCGGCAAGTGCCCGGCCTTGCCGACGATCTCGACTTCCGCCCCGGCGATACGGCTTGAGAACTCCGCGGCATAATCGACCGTAACGATGCCGTCGTCCTCGCCCCAGACGATCAAGGTCGGCGCGGCGATGCGGTGGATACGCCGCTTCAGCCCGCGGTCCGGGAGCGGCCATATGAATTTGCCGGTACAGGCCTGCGCCCAGACAAACTGCGAGAGCACATCGACCCGCTCGCCCGCCCCGTCCGGCACGGCAAAGAAGTTTTTCGCCGCCTCGCTTGCGGGATCGGCAAACAGCGACGAGCGCCGTTCCGCCTCGCTCAGCAGCATCCAGTTTTTCACCGGCCGCTCGTCGCGCCACAGCCCGATCGGATCGATCAACACCAGTCTCTGCACGGACTTCGGCGCTGCGGCGGCGATTTCCGCGGCGACCAGAGCGCCGAACGAGTGCCCGACGATCGTCGCCGGCGCTCCGAGTTCGAGCCGGTCGAGCAGTTCGCCGTAATAGACGATCAGATCGAGCCAGCCTGAGAGCGCGTGAATAGCCTCGGGGTCGCCAGGCGCGGTGCCCGGATGCCGTACTGAATAAACCCGCCGCGCGGCGGCGAGCCGGGCGATAAATGGCCGATCGGGCGGCAGGCCCCACGGCCCGTGCAGATAGACCAGCGGCAACCCTTCGCCTGCGATCTCGACTTCGGTTTCGATGCGGCCCTGCCATAGCCGCAGTCGGCGCGTTTCTCCCGCTGCCATGGCCATCCCCCCGGCGGTGTTAGGCGACCGCCATGGCGGCGGCCGGACGCTTGGCGCGCAGCTTCTCCGGCCACCAGCGATCTTCGTACTTGTCGTCCCACAACGGCGCGAGATGCGGCAGCACCTCGCGCGCAAACAGGTCGATGTTGCTTTTGCATAGCTCGGTCGGCATCGAGCCGAAATGCAGAAGCGACAGCAGATGACCGACGCGAAGCCGCTTCATGTATTCCATCAACTGCTCGCGCACGGTTCGCGGGCTGCCGACCATGACGAAGCCGCGTTCATAGAGGTCCTTGGCTTTCAGCTCGCCGAGCTTGACCTCGGCGCGCGGATTGTGGGCCAGCGCCTGCCGCAGCGCCGGATATTCCAGGCACCCGGGAATCTGCTGATAGTGCGGCGGCGTGTACAGCAGCTTGTGAAAGAAATATTCGGCATGCGGGCCGTAGATATCTTCCGCCTCGGCGTCGCTGCCGGCGACGCCGATGAGCTGCAGGAAGCTCAGCCGGTAGGGATTGTCGTCGCGGCCCTTGCGCGCGGCCAGTTCCCAATAGCGGTCGGTGACCGCAGCGGCGTTCTTGGCGCCGTAATAACTGAGATGACAGAAGCAATGATCGTGCTCGACCACGTACTCGGCCGTCGACGAAATCCCCGAGCCTGGAATCCAGATCGGGGGATGCGGCTGCTGGATCGGCCGCGGCCAGAGATTGACCATGCCAAGCTGATAATGCTTGCCGTTCCAGGCGAAGATCTCCTTCGCCGACCACGCTTTCGTCACCAGCGCCAGCGCTTCGCGAAAGCGCTCGCGCTGCTCGATCGGCACCACCGCATTGGAAATCGTGGCATCGCTCGGCAGGCCGGTGGGAAAGCCGGCGACCAGCCGGCCGCCGCTGATGCAGTCGAGGATCGCATATTCCTCGGCGATGCGCGTCGGCGGCGAGGTCGACGGCAGCGTGGAGCCGATCTGGATGATGGCGACGTTCTGTCCGTTGGTGCCCTTGGCCAGCACCGAGGCCATCAGGCTGGGATTGGCCATGAAGCCGTAGACGTTCTGATGGTGCTGGTTGGTGCACAGCCCGTGCAGGCCGGCCTTGGCCGCATGAAGAAGCTCGTCCAGCGTCCAGTTGTAATATTGGCCGACCTTTTCCGCGTCGGCGACGTCGAACCAGAGCGGATCGATATAGGCCGAGCTGTAGCGCTGCTCGAAGTCGGCCGGCAGATCGCGATACGGCATCAGGTGGAACATGCAGACTTTCATTCTTTCCTCCCCACCCGGCCCGCGTGTCGCCAAGACAGCCGCAGCGACATCCCGGATCGGCGTCCGCGCATTGTCCCGCGTGCTGCTCCGCTCATGCGCGCTATTTCTCACTCGATGGTCTGATAGCCGCGAATGACCGGCTCCGAACCATAGCCCCAATAGTTGCGCAGCGTCTGCGGTCCCCAGACTTTTGGGCGTTGCGGCCGATCCTGGTGCCACGGCCGCGGATCGAAATAGCCCAGGCTTTCGTCCTTCATCTGATCCATTTCGCAGAAGAACTCGACACGCACCTTGTCGGCATTGCGGTGATAGATCGCGATATTGTGCCCGATGATGTGGCGGCCGGGTCCCCAGACCAGATGAATGTCGTGGCGGGCGAGTATTTCGGCGGCGCGCTGGATTTCCGCCCAATCCTTGACTTCGAAGGCGATGTGGTGGAGCTGCGGTTCCGCGTCGTGGACGAAATTCACCGTGTGATGGTCGGTATTGCAGCGCAGGAACGCGAATGTATCGGTGCGCCAGTCGGACACGCGAAAGCCGAGCACGTCGCAATAGAATTTCACGGTCTTTTGCACGTCGTCGACACGGTAGGCGACGTGACCAAGCTTGAGCGGCATGACGCCCGCGCTGCGGCCATCGTCCTTGGCGAATGCATACTCGGAGAAAATCTCCACCAGCGTGCCCTTGGGATCGGTGAAGACCAGCGCTTCGCGGATGCCGGGCGATATGCCCTTGCGCGGCTCGCAGATGACGCCGTCCTTGCCCAGCGTGCGGGCGATGTCGCCCAGGTCGCTGCCGGGAGCGACCTGAAAGGCAATGCGGGAGAGCGCGTTGCCCCTGCCCGGCTCGAGCGCGATCGCTTCGAGGCCCTGTTTGGTGCCGAGATAGGCGCGATCCTTGCTGCGCTCGATGAGCGCAAGTCCGACCACTTCGGTGTAATAAGCGACCTGCCGTTCGATGTCCGGCGTGGTCAGCGTGGCGTGGCCCAATCTTTTGACGTTGATCACACTCATCCTCCAGAAGCGACGCGCGGCGGCAGCGGTTCGGCGCTGCGCGCGGCCGATTGAGCATGCCGGCTCGCCGGCCGCTTGAGGCCGAGATGCTCGCGCAGCGTCCGGCCCTCGTAGGCGGTGCGGAACAGCCCGCGCCGCTGCAACTCGGGAATCACCAGATCGACGAAATCGTCGAGCCCGCCGGGCAGAAACGGCGGCATGATGTTGAAGCCGTCGCAGCCGTCGTTGCGAAACCAGTCCTCCATGACGTCGGCGATGGTTTGCGGGGAGCCATAGATCACCGCCTTGGCGCGCGCACCGGCCACCCGCGTCGCGACCTGCCTGATCGTCAGCTTTTCGCGGCGGGCCATTTCGGTGACCTGCTCGAAAATGCTTTGGCTCGCGTTCGATCGCGGCAGATTTTCCGGCAGCGGGCCGTCGAACGGATAGGGTGTGAGATCGACATTGCCGAGCACCATCGAGAGGATTTCACGAGCGACAACGGGGTG
>JASHOR010000018.1 GCA_030041005.1 Xanthobacteraceae bacterium | reverse complement strand
GCGTCGTTGAGCGAGCGCAGACTGAGGACCTGGGCGAGATGCCGCCGGTACTCGCCGCCGGCGTGAATATCCGAAATCGGCTCGATGAGCCATGATGCGGCGGCTGCGGCGCGGATGGCAACGGCGTCGAGCGGCTGTCCGGTCAGTTGTGCTTCCGCCGCCTCGACGCGCAGCGGCAAAGCCGCCACGCCAAACAGCGCCAGCGCCGCGCGCCGAACCACGTTGTCAACGCCGACATCGAGCAGCGCGGCGGCGCCGACAATGGCAAAGTCGCCATGACGGCGGGCGAATTCGCGAAAACCGTGACCGTGGCCCGGACGCCATAGCGGCAGATCGACGGCGACGATCATTTCGTCGGGCGCAAGCGCAGTCGCCATGAAGCCGGTGGCAAACTCGCGAAACGCCATCGTGCGCGCGCCGCGGACGCTGACCAGGTGGATGGTCGCATCGTAGGCCGTACACACGGCCGACAGTTCCGCGGCCGGGTCGGCATGCGCCAGGCTGCCTCCGATGGTGCCGCGGTTCCGCGTCTGGCGATGGCCGACGTGGCGCAGCGCCTCGGCCATCATCGGGCAATGCTTGGCGATCTCGGGCGACACTTCGAGGTCGCGCTGCCGGGTCAAGGCGCCGATGTGGAGCACGCCGTCGGTGACCGAAATACCCCGCAATTCCTCGAGGCCGCCGATATCGACGAGATGGTCGACGATCACGTAGCGGAAATTCATCATCGGTACCAGCGACTGTCCCCCGGCCAGAATCTTGGCATTGGGCAGCTTCGCCAGCAGTTCGGCCGCCTCCTTGAGCTGCCGCGGCGCGTGATAGTCGAAGGGAGCTGGTTTCATCGTTGCGGCGTCGTCACCGTCGGGCTCGATCCCGCGGTCCATGCACAATTGCGGCGTCTGCCGGCCTGCAGAAAGGTTCGACGCGAAATGCTTTTGTTGCTGGCAGTCAGCATAGATTGCCGAGGCAAGCCCGGCAATGACGATCGAAGCGGCAATCCGAAAGATATCTACGCCGTCTTGATCCCCAGCTCCGCCATCTCCTTGGTGTAGGCGGCATCCATGCGCGGCGCCACCCCGCGCTTGGCCAACTCGGTTGCGAACATGCGGCGAATCTCCGGCTTCTCGTCGATGTAGTCGAGCTGGTCGCCACCGACGCGGCGGCTGATCCAGGCCTTGGGAACACCTTGGGCGTTGCGAACGGCCACGCCTTCATGTTTGAAGGCCAGATAGCGCGCCGGCGTTGCGCCGCTGTTGAAATGCTGGTGAAACCACATATTGGGCGGCACGATCAGCGTGCCGACCTCCCAGTCGTAACGCTGCGGCTCCTCGCCTTCCGGCCACATCAGCGAAAATCCCTCGCCCGAAAGCACAATGACGTGGGCGCCGGGACCGTGGGCGTGCGCCTTCTTGTACGTCCCGATGGGGAATTGCGAAATATGGCTGTTCATCGAGCCCTTGGCCAAGTTGAAGCGGATATGGCCGCCGCCGGCCCCGCGCTCGGCTGCAGTAATGAGCGGAATGTTCACCGCGTCCGGCACGAAATTGGTGGTGAGAAGAAAGCCCTTTTGCTCGCCCTTGGATGAGAAATAATCCGGCTCGCCGGAAAAACGGTCCTTGAAATCGTGCTTGGTGTTGAAGACGAAATCGAGGTCCTCGTACAGATTGATCACCGGCGGCGCATTGGTGACCGCGACATAGCGCACGGGATCCCGGCCCGACCCGTTGAAATGCTGGTGATGGCAATTGAGCGGAACGGCGAATAAGGCGCCTTCCTTCCACTCGAACGTGATCCGGGCGCCGGCATCGTTCCAGACCGTGGTCGAGCCGCGGCCGGAAAGGACGAGAATCATTTCCTCGTACAATTGCCGATGGGGATTGAGGCTCTTGCCCGGCGGAATTTCCATCACGTGGCAGTCGTTCGAGGTGCGCGAGGCGTCGTGATTGAGGAATACGGCGTTGCCGCCGCGGCGCGCCCAGGGCTTGAGTTCAACGGTGCGGAGATTTCGTACGTAGATCGACGGAATGATATCGAGGCCTTCGGATTTGACCCAGCGCGTGTAGGGCGTTTCCTTTTCGGTCTTGAACTTGCTTGCCAGGTCTTCGGAAACGACGGCGTTCTTGGCCATTTGGCTCTCCTTCAATATTTCCTACGCATGACCATGGCGGAAGCCGCGTACCCGCTCTCCGCATCATGCGTTGCGCGGCAGCCACCACCTCCAGGCGATCGCCACGCATTTTCCGCCCGTATGCGTACGTGAATAGGGCTGCCAGCGGGCGTACGCAAGGAGGGCCAGACATCCCGGCAGGCGGGATAAAGTCGGGCACTTCGAGCCGAAGACCCGGATCGTCGCTGTCGCAGCAACGATTTTGGCCGCCACCGTATCGCGCCATGGACCGATTGCAGCGGCCCACCCCTCAACGCCGGCGGCGATAAGGCGTCAGTGCCGTGCGCAAAATCTCGCGCGAGGGTTCGGACCCGTCGACCAGGCGGATCGTGCGCCGCTTGATCTTCCAGCCTGACGCGGTGCGGACAAGGTCCCAACGGCTCGTCACAACCCGGTGGATATGATAGCCGCGCGATGCGCCGTGATTCGGCACCTCGACCGCCTCTCCAGCCTTGTGGGGAACGAGGATTTGCAAATAGGAGATCACGACGGCTTCATTGCCGTCGACGGTAATGTGGGGCAAGCTGGTGAAGTGGGCGATACCGTCGGCGATGGCGGCCTGATGGCTTTCACTCGTCAGCATCGCCGCTATCGCGCGATTGCCGACAGCCCCGGGCAGGTTCGTGCCCCGATCGAACACCCCGTCTTCAACATAGACCGCCTCGGCGTAGTAGTCCGCACCGGTGTCCGCGCTCAGTGGATGGCCGGCTATGAGATTGTAGATTTCCAGCCGATCCTCGGTGGCCCTTATGCGCTGTTCGAGCGTGGGTTTTTTCCGAGCGGTTTGTCGGGCCCGTTGCGGCGAAGCTCCTGTGGCCATGACGCTCCCCAACTTGTGATTAATTACCTGTACGATCGACCGTATCATGAACCGGGAACTTTGCGGTCGGTCGCCGATTGGAGAACCGTGTAACCTGCCTCGGGGCAAATTTTGGCACTGCGCGCAGTGCCAAGATTTGGCATCTTTGAAGGAAGCGCGAGCCACGGATCTCGGGTGGGGCCATAGCGGGGGAAAAGATGTCGTCCGGCGGCGAAATCGATCGCCGAGCGTTTCTACTTGGTGCCGGTGCGGGCTGCGGCCTCGCCCTCGGCTTTGCCATTGCGGCCTCGCCATCAGCCGTTGCCGCAGGCGCATCGGAAGTAGATTGTTGGGTGGTCATCGCGCCCGACAACGCGGTCACGATCCGCATAGCCAGAGACGAAATGGGGCAAGGGGTCATGACCAGCCTGGCGATGCTGGTGGCCGAAGAACTGGAATGCGACTGGGGCCAAATCCACACCGAATTTGTTTCTCCGAACGAGAACTTGCGGCGTGACCGCGTCTGGGGCGACTTGTCGACCGGCGCGAGCCGCTCGATCTCGTCCTCGCAGCAATATCTACGCCGGGCCGGCGCGACGGCGCGCGAAATGTTGATTGCGGCCGCCGCGGCCCGCTGGGGAGTATCGGCGTCGCAATGCCGCGCGCGGCTCGGCCGCATCAGTCATGAGGTAAGCGGCCGCAGCGTGACATTCGGAGAAGTCGCCGACGAGGCGGCGAAGATCGAGCCTCCCACCGAAGTCAGGATCAAGCCGGCGTCCGAGTGGACGCTCGCCGGCAAGCCGCGGCGGCGGATCGATGTACTCGACAAGATCACCGCCCAGCCCGTTTACGCGATCGACGTGCGACTGCCGGGCATGCTTTACGCCGCCATCCGCCAATGCCCGGTATTTGGCGGTGCCCTGCAAACGGTCGATGAGGACCCGATCCGAACGATGAAGGGCATCCATCGCGTCGTGCGCATGCCGGACGCGGTCGCGGTCGTCGCCGATTCCTGGTGGCGGGCCAACACGGCGGTGCGGACGTTGCAGGTTAGCTGGGACGATCGCGGCAACGGCGGCGTTTCCAGCGAGAGCATCCGCGCGCACGTAGCAGCCGGACTTGACGCACCCTCAGGCCAGGTCGGCCGCGCCGACGGCGACGTTGCCGCCGGCATGACCCGGGCCGTTCGCCGCATCGAAGCGGATTACACGGTGCCGTTTGTCGCGCACGCGACCATGGAGCCGCAGACCTGTACCGCTCATGTGCGCAAAGACCGGGTAGAGGTCTGGGTTCCAACCCAGGATGCCGCCACTGCGTTGGCTACCGCGGCGCTGGCAGGCGGAGTCTCCGACGACAAAGTCGTCGTCCATCGCATGCTGCTCGGCGGCGGATTCGGCCGGCGCGGCACCATCCAGGAATACATTCGTCAGGCCGTACTCATCGCCAAGGAGGTCGAGCAGCCGGTCAAACTTGTTTGGTCGCGCGAAGAAGATATCCAGCACGATCTCTACCGGCCGTTCGGGATGGCTCGCCTTGTCGCCGGCTTGGATAGCCACGGCATGCCGATCGCCTGGTCCATCCGACTCGCAGGACCGTCGTTCGTTGCTGCGATTCTGCCCGGATCGAAGATTAACTTCGTCGATCGGAGCTTTGTCAGCGGCCTCGCCGAGGAAATGCCCTATGACGTGCCGAACTATGTGGTCGATTACGTGATACGCGGAACGCCGGTCCCTCTCGGCGTCTGGCGCGCGATCAATTACACGCAGAATGCCTTCTACAAGGAAAGCTTCGTGGATGAAATGGCGCACGCCGCGGGTATCGATCCATATCGCTATCGCCGGGCGTTATTGCGCAACAGCCCCAAGAATCTCGCCGTATTGGATGCCGCGGCCCGCAAGGCGGGTTGGGACCAACCGCCTCCCGCGGGTGTCTTCCGCGGCATTGCGCTCAACGAAGCCTGCGGCAGCTATTGCGCGCAAGTGGCGGAAGTGTCCGTAACCGATGGACGCGTGCGTGTGCATCGGGTCGTTTCCGCGATCGACTGCGGGCATGTTGTCAATCCGCTCTCGATCGAAATGCAGACCCAGGGTGCGATCGTCTTTGCGCTGACGGCCGCGCTCTATGGCGAGATCGCCATCAAGGACGGCGCCGCCGAGCAATCGAATTTCGATACCTACGAGATACTGCGCATCGACAGAGTGCCGAAGGTCGAGACGGCGCTGGTGCCGAGCGGCGATTTCTGGGGCGGCGTTGGCGAGCCGCCGGTGCCGCCGCTGGCGCCTGCCCTGTGCAGCGCGATTTTCGCCGCCACCGGCAAGCGCATCCGCTCGCTGCCGCTGAAAAATCACGACCTCGGCAAGGCGACCTGAAATCACCGGGACCGGGTGGCCGCTGGCTGAGCGCGGTCGGGCATCGGCGACCTGCGGGCTTTGGCATTGCGACCACGCGCATCCTTGTCGCTCGGACAGCCAACATGAAATACTCCCGGCCGCGCCTGGGGGGACATCCGGCGGGAGCGGGAGGAAGACCTTTATGCGGTATCTGCATTTGGCTGTTCGGCACTGGATTGCAGCGGTTGCAGTCGTGGCGCTGGCGATACTTTCGAGCAATGCGGCCGGCGCCGCGCCGTATCCCAGCCAGAAGATCACGCTGATCGTCGGATTCGCTCCGGGCGGGTTCGCCGATTTGCTGGCCCGTCTCGTCGGCCAGGGCTTGACCGATCGCCTGCACCAGACCGTTGTCGTCGAGAACCGTTCCGGCGCCGGCGGCAACATCGCCGCTGGCCTGGTCGCGCACGCAGATCCCAACGGCTACACGCTTCTGGTCACCACCACAGCCCTCGCCATCAACGAAACGCTGCACAAGAACAATCCGTTTTCGCGTACGGATCTTACAGCCATCGCGATCCCCACCTCCAGTCCGGAGGCGTTGGCCACGAACCCGAGCAATCCGGCCAACAATCTCGCTGAATTTATCAAGCAGATGCACGGGCGGACGATCAATTTCGGATCGGCGGGCGTCGGCACCGGCTCGCATATCGAGGCGGCGTACTTTTTCAAGTTTCTTGCAAAGGTCCGGGCGCAGCACATCCCGTTTCAAGGCGGCGCACCGGCCGTCAACGCCATTCTCGGCAATCAGATCGATCTCTTGGCCGCCACGCTCGGGGGCCCCGTCGCCGCGCAGATGGCAAGCGGCAAGCTCAAGGGGCTCGGCGTTGCCGCCAACAAGCGCTCCGCGGCAGTACCCAACGTGCCGACCTATGCGGAGCAGGGTTTCCCCGGCTATACCGCGTCGTCCTGGGTAGGCTTCTTCGCGCCGGCCAAGACCGATCCGAAAATACTCGTAACGCTCAACGGAGCGATCAACAAAATCATCGAGACACCCGCTGTGCAGAAGCGGCTGACCGGTCTCGGTTTCGAGCCGATCGTCGGATCGCAGGAAAAGGCAGAGACCATGTTCAACGCCGAAGTGGAAAAATGGGGCAAAATGGTCAAAGCGTTGGGATTGTCGATCCAATAGCTCTTCCTGATTGTATCGATCGCAGATTTCGCCGCCGTTGCCGGTCCATCGCACGCGCAAATGACAGAGTGACGCACCTTCGGGCTTGGGCGTGTCAGCGTTGTTGTGGCAAAGTATGACACTCTCCGTGCGCATCCGCTCCGATGGAGCGGCGCGGCGAGTGGCCGGACCGACGTTTTGCCGGCGCCAAAAGCAGAACCCGACGGGAGGCCAGGATGATTGCGCGCAAATCGCAGAAGTCTCATCGGCTCTCGCGCCTGGGCGGCTGCTCGCTTCGGCGCGGGCGGCGGAAAGCGCTTGGGGCGCTTTTGACGACGGCGGGCCTCGCTGCGGCCATTCTGCTTGCACCAAAGCTCGCGCAGCAGCCGGCTGACGCCGCGGGGACGCAGTCCGCCAAGGACTTCTATCACGGCAAGGTCGTGACCGTGATCGTGCCCTACGGCGCCGCCGGCGGTTACGAATACTGGGCCGCGGCTCTCAAGCCCTATTTGGAGAAGACCCTTGGCGTTTCGCGCATCGACATCGTGAACCGTCCCGGCGGCGGCGGGCTCGTCGGCGAGGACGTTCTCTATGCGGCCAAGCCGGACGGTCTTACCCTCGGCGAAGTGAATGGCGGCGGCAGCATTTTCGACCAGATCGTCAACAAGCCGGGCGTCAACTTCGACATGACGAAATTCAGTTGGATCGGGTCCCCCGACGTGGAAACGCCGCTGTTGGCGGCGCGGGCCGGCTCCGACTACAAATCGTTTGCCGATCTCTGGAAACTGCGCGGTGGAACGAAAAAGGTTGTCGTGCTGTCCGCCGGCTATGGCGGGGAGGACTATGTCGGAGCGGTGATGCCGCTGGAAACATTCGGCATTCCCTATCAGGTGCTGCTCGCCTATCAGGGGTCGAGCGCCGCCAAAGCCGGACTGCTGCGCGGTGACGGCGATGCCGCCAATTACGGCTATTCGGTTTTTCGTCCGCTCATTCAGACGCACAGCGTCGCGCCGTTGTTTCTCACGACGCCGCAGCCATCGCAGGTTCTTCCCGGCATCCCGACGGTCATGCAGTTGGCGCAGCAATACAAGCTGCCGGAATCGAGCGTCCACACGCTCGACCTGTTCGTCCACACCGTGACCATGGGCAAGGATTGGGCCGCACCGCCGGGCATGCCGGCGGATCGTTTGGCGTTCCTGCGCGACGCCTTCCGCAAGGCGACCCAAGATCCGGGCTTCCTCGCCGCGGCGAAGAAAGCCGGCCGCGTCGGCGGCTATACTTCGCCTGACGACCTTGAGCGGACGATCACCAACGTGATCAAGAACAAGGACAAGTTCACGCCCTTCCTGAAGCAATCCTGAAGGCGGCGGACTCGATCCGACGCGCGTGAGAGCTAACCAGCGATCACGCGAGGCACGGCGGGGAAGATCATGAGCTACGCCGCCGCAATGGCCGCGGGATTGCAGGCCCTGCTCAGTCCCAGCGTCATTGCGCTATTGGTCGTTGGCATGCTGGCGGGCACCTTCGTCGGCGTGATTCCCGGATTGGGCGGAGCGGTCTTGCTGACCATGCTGCTCCCCTTCCTCTACGGCATGAACGTGACGCAAGGGCTGGCGCTGATGGTCGCGGCGCATGCCTCGATCTATTTCGCCGGCTCGATCACCGCGATTCTGCTCAATACCCCCGGCGCGCCGGAATCGGCGCCGACCACCATCGACGGCTACGCCATGACCCGACAGGGGAAGGCGGCGCGGGCACTCGGCATTTCGGCGGCGGCAACGACGCTCGGCGGCTGGATCGGCTTTGTCGCGCTGATCGGCGTCATCCCGCTGATGCTCCAGCTCATTACCGTTTTGAAGCCGCCGGAATTCCTGTTGCTGGCCATCTTGGCCGTAGTCCTGGTCAGCCAGTTGCATTCCGGCTCGCTGACCAAGGGTTTGTTGTCCGGCGCCTTCGGATTCATGATGGCCTTTGTCGGCTACGACCCGATCACCGGGGTGCAGCGTTTTTCCTTCAACCTGCTCTCGCTCTATAACGGCTTCAACATCGTTGTCGTCGCGCTCGGCCTGTTCGCGATGAGCGAAATGTTCAGCCTCTACGCGGCAAGGCGCGCGCTGGCCGAGGGCGCTACGTTATCGCTGTCGCAGCAGCCGGGCGCCCGCGTCCTCGACGGTGTACGCGACGTCTTCACCCATCCCTGGCTGGTGTTGCGCTCGGCGGCGGTCGGCGTCCTGGTCGGCGTCGTTCCCGGCGTTGGCGGAATTGCCGGCAACTTCATCTCCTACGGCCAGGCGGTACGGACCTCGCGCCACCCCGAACGTTTCGGCACCGGCACGCCGGAGGGCATCATCGCGCCGGAATCGTCCTCGCTGTCGAAAGAGGCGTCCTCATTCATCCCCACGCTGGCGCTCGGCATTCCGAGCACCGTCGGCACCGCGGTCATGCTCGGCGCGCTGCAGATTCTCGGTGTCGCCCCGGGACCGAGCATGCTGACCACGAACCTGCCGTTCGTGTTCACGATCGCCTGGACGCTGGCGATCACCAGCTTGCTCGCCAGCGTCATCGGGCTGGCGCTGGCGCCATGGCTTGCGCGCATCACGCTCTTGCCCGGACCGGTCCTGGTGCCGTTCGTGTACGTGTTGGCGATGCTCGGCGCCTATGCGGCGACCACGGATCTGCTGGAAGTTGCGGCCGTCATCGGCTTCGGCATTGTCGGCCTCTTGATGCAACGGCTGGGCTATTCGCTCCCCGGAGCCATCATCGGTTTCATCCTCGGCGGCGTGGTGCAGAACAATCTCTATCTCACCGAACGACTGGGCGGGTGGCGTTTCGTTACCCAACCACTCGCCGATGTCCTGGTATTGGTCATACTGATCGTCCTCGTGGCACCGTTTCTGCAACGGCGTTTGCAGCGGCGTCGAACGATGCGTGACGGCGAGGCACTGGCCGCAACGACCGCCGCGGCCGCAACCGCCGTTTCCGAAAAGAACATCGCGCCGGGCCCACTATCGACTCTGGAACTCATCGTTGATCTCGTCTGGGTGGCGTTCACCGCTGCGTACACGATCGCGGCCTGGGGCTATCCGCCCGCGGCCGGGCTTGTGCCCTTGAGCTTCGGCATTGCAGCGCTCACGCTCGCTTGCTTGCAGCTTGCCGGCCATTTCATTGCGCCGCTGCGGCGTTTGACCCACCCGCCGCGCAGCCGGCTGATATCCGGCATCGTTCCCGCAGGACGACATTCGGGCGAGAGCGCAGCAAACGCCGCGGCCGACCGCCGGCTCCTGGCCGCCATTGCCTGGGCTGTGGCCCTCGTTGGGGCAATCTATCTTGTCGGCTACGCGATCGCGCTGCCGGCTTTCATGCTGGCCTATTTTCTGTTCGGCTATCCCTCGGGATGGAAAACCGCGGCCGGCTCCGCAATTGCGATCTGGCTCTTGACCTATCCGGTCCTCGAACTCGGCCTTGGCGTCAATCTCTTCGGCGGGGTCGTCTTCGGCGGCTGAATCGAGCGCAGGAAAAACCCGCGCGCCTGCGGTGGGGGGACCATTCAGCGCGCGCCGAATAACCTGTTGAGCAGCCATGAATCGAGCCCGCCGCCATTTGGCTGTGCTGGCTGCACCACGTGAGGCATCTCAGGATTTGGCGGCGGCTCTCCGCCGGGTCCCGCCAACCATCCGCCGCTGCCCTCAAGCCCGGGCAACGGCATCGGCGCAACACCCCGCAGCGCGGCCTGCATGAAGCGACTCCAGATCTCGACCGGCAGTCCGCCACCGGTCGCCTTGCGGGTCGGCGAATCGTCGTCATTGCCGAGCCAGACCCCAGTCACAAGCCGCGACGTGTAGCCGATGAACCAGGCGTCGCGATAATCCTGGCTGGTGCCGGTCTTGCCGGCCGCCTGCCAGCCCGGCAGGCTGGCGCCGCGCGCGGTCCCGGAAATGAGCGTCTGCCGCATCATCGAATTCATCATCC
>JASHOR010000185.1 GCA_030041005.1 Xanthobacteraceae bacterium | reverse complement strand
GCCCAGTTCGATCAGGACCTGCAGCGCGTGCTGAAGATTTTTCCCCGGCTCGAACAGCGGCTCGCCCAGCGCGGCGGCACGCTGTCGGGCGGCGAGCAGCAGATGCTCGCCATCGCGCGGGCGCTGATGAGCCGGCCGCGGCTCCTGTTGCTCGACGAGCCCTCGCTCGGGCTCGCACCGCTCATCGTGCGGCAGATTTTCGACGCCATCAAAAAGCTCAACAGCGAAGACGGGCTGAGCGTGTTCCTGGTCGAGCAGAACGCTTATCACGCGCTCAAGCTCGCGCATCGCGGCTATGTCATGGTCAACGGCCTGATCACGCTCTCCGGCAGTGGCCGCGAACTGCTCGACCGTCCCGAAATCAAATCCGCCTATCTCGAAGGCGGCCGGCAGCAAGTGCAATGACGCAGCATCTCGGCATCCTCGGCGCGATCGCCGCTTTCCTCTACGAGGACGAGTCGTTCGGCATCTTTGTGCTGGTGACGGTGGTGCTCGGCGGTGGCGCAGCGCTGCTCGCCGGCCGCGCCATTGCGGCGACCTGGCGGCAATGGTGGCAGGTCGTCGTCTACATGCTGATCCTCGGCGGCGCCGTGCGCTTTATTCATTTTGCGCTGTTCGGCGGCACGCTTCTGTCACCGCATTATTACGCAGTCGACAGCGCCGTCTGCCTCGCCGCCGGATTGCTTGGCTTCCGCGCCGCGCGCGTGTCGCAGATGGTCAGGCAATACCGCTGGATCAACGTTCCCGACGGGCCGTTGCGCTGGCGCCGCAAGCCGCAATGACGTAACTTTAGCCCAACTTCGCACCTGCCGCTCAAGTCAGAGAGGGGACATCATGAAACGGATCACCACGCTCGGCCTCGCGCTGGGCTTTGCCTGCGCGCTCGCAGGCTCCGCCGCCGCCCAAGTCAGGTTCGGCGTCGGCGGCCCGATCACCGGCCCGAACGCCGCGACCGGCGCGCAGATGAAAAACGGCGTCGAGCAGGCCGCCGCCGATCTCAAGACCATTTTGGGCAAGCCGATCACTGTCGAGTACGGCGACGACGTATCCGATCCCAAGCAGGGCGTCTCGGTCGCCAATAATTTCGCTGCCGATGGCGTCAAGTTCGTCATCGGTCACTACAATTCCGGCGTCACCATTCCGGCTTCCGAGGTCTATCAGGAAAACGGCATCCTCGAGATCACGCCCGCCTCGACCAATCCGACCGTGACCGAGCGCAAGATGTGGAACATATTCCGCACCTGCGGGCGCGACGATCAACAGGGGCAAGTCGCCGGCAAGTACATCCTGGCGCACTTCAAAGGCAAGAAGATCGCCTTCGTCAACGACAAGACCACCTACGGCAAGGGTCTCGTCGACGAGACGCTGAAGACGATCAGGGCCGGCGGCATGAAGGAGGTGCTCTACGAAGGCATCAATACCGGCGAGAAGGATTATTCGGCGCTGATCTCAAAGATCAAACAGTCCAGCGCCGATCTCGTTTATTTCGGCGGGCTCTATACGGAGGGCGGCCTGATCGTGCGGCAGATGCGCGACCAGGGCGTCACCGCACCACTGATGGGTGGCGACGGCATCGCCACCGACGAATTCGCCTCGATCGGCGGACCGGGAGTGATCGGAACGCTGATGACTTACGGGCCGGACCCGCGCAAGCGACCGCAAGCCAAGAGCGTGGTCGCGGAATTCCGCGCCAAGGGCTTCGATCCGGAGGCCTACACGCTCTACAGCTATGCCGCGGTACAGATCATCCAGCAGGCGGCCGACGCGGCCAAATCGCTCGATCCCAAAAAGGTCGCCGCGATCATGCATTCAGGCATGAAATTCCACACCGTGATCGGCACCATCTCTTACGACAAGAAGGGCGATGTCACCCGCCTCGACTACGTCGTCTATCGATGGGAGAGGCTGCCGAGCGGCAAGATCACCTACGTGCAATTGCCGGGGCCGCCGACGGATTAGCGGCGCCAACCAGTCACGAAGCCCGCCCAGTGTCTAAAGGCGGGCTTTTTGCTAACCGATCTTGCCCAGCACCGGGAACGTGCTCAACAGCCAGTAGCTGGCGTCGCTGACTGCACCGGTCAAAAACGCGATCCCGGTGAGCACGAGAAGGCCGCCCATCGCCTTCTCGACCAGGCCGAGATGAGCGCGAAAGCGGGAAAGAAATGCGGCGAACGGCTGCACGGCGAATGCTGCGATGATGAAGGGAATGCCGAGACCGAGCGAATAAACCGCAAGCAGTCCTGCCCCTCTGGCGACCGTCGCTTCGGAGGCCGCAACAGCAAGGATCGCCGCGAGGATCGGCCCGATGCACGGGGTCCAGCCCAGCGCGAAGGCGAGTCCCATCAAGTATGCTCCCCACAAGCCCACGGGCTTGGCCACATCGAGCCGCTTCTCGCGCATCAGCCACGCGATCGGCGTCAAACCGAGAAAATGCAGTCCCATGAGAATGATGACGGCGCCGGCGAGGATCGCCAACTCGCCGGAATAAGCGCGTAACAGGGCCCCGATTGCGCTGGCGCTGGCGCCGAGCGTCACAAAAATCGTGGAGAAGCCAAGAACGAACAGGAAGGCGGCGGCGATTGTCTGACCGCACACCTCCGGTGCGGCTTTTTGCTCGGCAAAGCGTTCCAGCGAGGTTCCGGTCAGGTACACAAGGTAAGGTGGCACCAGAGGGAGCACGCACGGCGAGAGAAAGCTCAGCATACCCGCCAGCAGCGCCGCAATGACTGTGACATTGAGCATGACGCAGCACATGCACCAAGCCCCATGGCGATTGCAAGGCGCGCCCCCGCTCCCCTTGCGGGAGGCCTTTCGGGGAGAGGGAAAATTTGCCGATCAACGGCTACAATAGCCGCCATGCGCAATCTCATCACCGATGTGCCTGGCGTCCAAGTCGGCCACGCTCAGAATGTGCGGCTCGGGTCCGGGGTGACCGCAATCATCTTTGAACGGCCGGCGGTCGCGTCCATCGACCTGCGCGGCGGCGGTCCAGGTACCCGCGAGAGCGCACTGCTTGACCCCGCGCAGACCGTCGAGGGCATTGACGCGATCACGCTGTCCGGCGGCTCGGCATTCGGACTTGACGCTGCTTCGGGCGTCCAGGCTTGGCTCGGGGAGCAGGGTCGCGGCTTCGCCGTGGGCAGCGCGCGCGTGCCAATCGTTCCCGCGGCAATCCTGTTCGACCTCAACAATGGCGGCGACAAGCAATGGGGCCGCTTTCCGCCCTATCGCGATCTTGGCTATGCGGCGGCTGCCGCGGCCGCTTTCGACTTCGACCTTGGCAGCGTCGGGGCCGGCACCGGCGCCACGACGGTCAACTGTAAGGGTGGGATTGGCTCCGCCTCGGCGCAGAGCGGCGACGGCTTCGTGGTGGGGGCGCTGGCCGTGGTCAACGCCGTCGGCAGCGTGCTGGTCGGCCAAGGCCCTTGGTTTTGGGCGGCGCCGTTCGAACGCAATGGCGAATTCGGCGGTCGCGGGCTACCCAACCCCTTCCCGCCGGCGCCGCTCGACCCGCCCACAAAGGGCAGTCCGCATTCCAGCACCACGCTCGTTGTGGTCGCGACCGATGCGATCCTCACCAAGGCGCAGGCCAAGCGATTGGCGGTCATGGCTCAATCCGGCTTGTCGCGCGCCATTTACCCGGTGCACACGCCGCTCGATGGCGACATAGCTTATGCCGTCTCCAGCGGGCGCCGCGCGCTCCCAGACCCGCTGTTTGCCATGACGAGGCTGGGCGCAGTCGCGGCCGACGTGGTCGCGCGCGCGATCGCGCGCGGCGTCTTCGAAGCAGCCACACTTCCATTTCCCGGAGCCGTGAGAAGCTGGAAGGATCAGTTCACCGGCTAATTCTTCCGCAGCGCGACGCAATACTGCATGGTGCGAGGAATTATAAAATGGTGCGAGGAATCACAAAGACTTGCTCGTCTTGCTTGACGAGCATCGTTGTACTTTTGCGTCGTTGACTCGCGCGACGACTGTGCTTTCATTGAAATCAAGTGTAGCGGACGGATAACGCCCGATGAGGCTGCTGGTCGTCGTAGTCGCGGTACTGGCGGTCCTGGGACTTGCGGCGTTCGGCGTCACGGCGACGCACAACGCGGCGGAACGCGGCGGCGCGTTGTTGACCAGGTTGGCGGCGCCTCGCGTCACCACACCTCCCATGAGCCCGCCATCGGCCGCAGGTTCGCCCACGCTTTCCGCTCATGCATCCGGTACTGCGAGCGGGGGATCGGCTCCTGCTCCAAGTCCGGCGGCGCCGACCAGCCTCGCACAGTCGTCGAATCCGACTGCTCCGAACGCCTCCCGCATGGCCGCCGCCGCTGCAGGCACCGGCCAGACCGGCGCCGGCAGCCCGTCCGCTCGCATTTCCCACTGCGACAATCCCGAAGGGATGGGTCTTTCGCGCACCGTGCAGGTTGACACGACAGGAGGACCAGCCTTCGGCGTCGGACATTTCCAGCGGCACGAATTTCTTCGCGATAAGGAGGTGGTGCTGACGTTCGACGATGGTCCGCGCCTGGGAACGACCGCCGCGGTGCTCAAGGCGCTTGCCGATCAGTGCCTGAAGGCTACGTTCTTCGAACTCGGTGAGCGCGCGATCCGGTATCCCGAAATTGTCCGGGAGGTTGCTGCAGCCGGCAACACCATTGGCAGCTACACCTGGTCATACCAGGACTTGGCCAGAAGCCCGTATGCGACCGATCTCGATGCGGCCGAGACAGAGATCGAGATGGGCACGAGCGCAGTGCGCATGGCCGCTGGCGCGCCGACTGCGCCATTCTTTCGCTTTCCCGATCTGCGCGAGCCGCCGCCCCTTCTCTCGTACCTTGGCAAAAGAAACATCGCGATCTTTTCGACCGACATCGATTCGTTCGATTCCAAATTCCATCGGCCGCAGCAGATAATCGACACGGTGATGACAAAACTGAAAGAGCGCGGCAACGGCATCATTCTGCTGCAGGATTTTCAGATCGCGACCGCGCAAGCGCTTCCGGACCTGCTGCGCCAGCTCAAGCTCAACGGCTACAAGGTAGTGCACATGGTGCCGAAGGACCCGGTTGCGACGCTCGCCAAGTACGACGACATGGTGCGACAACAGCAGAGGATGGGCGACACCGGCACGCGACCGGGATCGGGTGTAGTGACGACCGTGGGCGGGCGATAGCGCAACCGCTCTAGTGAAGAAAGCGCTCTGCTCCGTAAGGCTTCGGATCGCAGAAAGGCGCGACCCCTGTCATCATCTCGGCGATGAGCCGGCCGGTTGCCGGCCCGAGCGTCAAGCCCCAATGACCGTGGCCGTAGGCAAGCCATAGTCCGCGATGCCCCGGAGCCCGGCCGATCACCGGCCGGGAATCGGCGAAGCACGGGCGCGCGCCGAGCCACGGCTGCGCCTCGATCGGGTTCCCAAGTGCGAACAATTCGCGAGCCGCCGGCAACAGCCGTCGAAACTGCACCGGCGTAGGTGCCGCGTCGCGCGCAGCGAATTCAGCGCCGGTCGTCAGGCGGATGCCCTGCTCCATGGGCGCGAGGCAATAGCCGTTCTCGGCATCGAGGACCGGACGGCCAAGCGCGCTGTTGCCCATTGCGCCAAAATGGCGGTGATAGCCGCGCTTGACGGCAAGCGGCAGTTTGACGCCGAGCGGGCTGAGCACATCCGGTGCCCAGGGCCCGAGCGCGACGATGACATCGCCGGCATCGAGCGGTCCAGCCGCCGTGTCGACGCGCCAATGTGGTTCAGTGCGATGCAGGGAGCGCGCATCACCGGTCAGCGTAATTCCGCCGAGAGCGGCGTACCGTTCGCTATAAGCGCGCGTCAACGCCAGCGGATTGCTCACGCTCATTGCGCCGGTCCAATGAACCGCATGGCGGAAGATCGGGTTAAGCGACGGCTCCAGGGCCCGTGCCGCTTCGCCGTCGAGTACGCGGTTGCCGATACCGAGGTTCGACGCCAGTTCAAGTTCGCGCGCCTGGGCGGCGAACGAGCGATCGCCGCGGTAAAGTTTGAGCCAGCCGTTGCGACGCACATACCGCTCGGCTTTGGCCTCGCCGATAAGCGTTTCATGTTCCGCGACGGCGCGCGCAAATAACGGCCGCATGACGTGCACGGTCTCGAGCAGCTTAGCCGGCCGCGAGGCAGCGCGAAACGCCGCGAGCCAAGGTGCAATGATGGGCAAAAAGGTCAGATGATAATTGGCTTCGGGCGCCCGCTTGAGCGCGATGCGAAGGAGCGCACGCCAATCGGACGGAAAGACCTGCGGGAAGATGGTATTACCTTCGATGATGCCGGTATTGCCGTAGGAGGTGCCCTCGCCCGCTCCGCTACGGTCGACCAGCGCAACCGCAAGCCCGCGCTTGGAGAGATTCAGTGCGATCGAGGTTCCGACGATCCCCGCCCCCAGCACGATGACATCGACGCGAGCCACGGCATTCTCCGCTGTGGTCTCGCGGTATCCCGTGACAGCAGCGAAGTCCAGTGTGGCGAGTGCGAGCGGCCGGACTAGGACTAGGCCGTGGCGATCCCTTGCGTGCTCGCCGAATTGACCAGTTGCGCCTGCATCTGGATCAGTTGCTCGATCAGGTTGTTGCCTGCAACGGTCGAGCCTGTCGATGAGCTGGAACTATCCGACGAAGAATCACTACTTGAGGGTGCGGCGGTCGTCATGGCCACGCTGGAGCCGTCGGCGTAGGTGATGGTCGTGGTCGATGATCCGTTGGCATTGGTGACGGTTTGGCTGGTAGTGCCACCATCAGCGGCGTTCAGCAAATCTTGGGCCTGGGCATTCGCCATGTTTCCCATGTGAAAGTGGCGATGATGCTGGCCGGTTTGAGACTGCGCTGTCGCCTGGCCTTGCTGACCGGCGGCTTGATCGCCGGCGTCGATGGTGTTGCCCAGTTGCGAAGCGAGCCCAGTGGAGTTTTCGCCGCCGGCCTGCAGCGCCATAAGAACCTGGAGGACCTGGGAGTCGAACTGCGGCGTGCTGCCAAATACGCCGGCGGTGCTGCCCGACGATCCTGTTCCAGCGGCCGAAGAGGTGCCGCCGGCCCCTTGCTGATCGAGCCCTGCAAGCAGGCTGGACAAGGGGTCCGATTGTCCCTGAGCGCCGCTCGATCCCGACGTTTGCTGCCAGAGCGATTGCAGATAGGCGAATGGATTATTGGCGTTCGTGCCATTGACGGACAGGGACATGGAAACTCCTCCGAGTGGCGACCGGCTTATACGCGCTGCACCTCGCCGCCCGATGCAAAACCGGGGCCGTCGGGCAAACTACGGAAAACAATGGAATTTCGGAGCCTTGCGCCATCCACCGAAGCGAGGATTTGCCGCCGTGCCGGGCAATCGGGCAATTATTGCCGGCTTTCGCGGATGGCGCGTTGCCGCCTCGGTAGCGGCATGTTAGGCGAGCGGCAAACCGGAGGCTTTCGTGCAACGCCCCCTCATCATTGCCCCGTCGATTCTATCCGCCGATTTCGCCAAACTCGGCCAAGAGGTAAGCGCGGTCGATCAGGCGGGCGCGGACTGGATCCATGTCGACGTGATGGATGGCCATTTCGTGCCCAACATTTCCATCGGGCCGGACGTGGTGAAAGCAATTCGGCAATACACAAAAAAGCCGCTCGACGTGCATCTGATGATCGCGCCCTGCGATCCCTATCTCGAGGCTTTCGCCAAGGCCGGCGCCGACCACATTACTGTGCACGTCGAAGCAGGTCCCCATATTCACCGATCGCTGCAGCACATCCGCGCTCTCGGCAAGAAGGCCGGTGTCACCATGAACCCAGGCACGCCGGAGATCACGGTCGAGAACGTGATCGACCTCGTAGATCTGATCCTGGTCATGTCGGTCAATCCCGGCTTCGGCGGACAAAAATTCATTACCGGCGCCCTCGACAAGGTGCGCAATTTGCGGGCCATGGCCGGCGGCCGGCCGATCGACATCGAGATCGACGGCGGCATTACGTCCGACATCGCGCCGGCGGTGGCGCGCGCCGGTGCGAACGCCTTCGTTGCCGGCTCGGCAGTGTTTAAGGACCGCTCGCCAAGTTCATATGGCGCCAACATCGCGGCGATCCGCAACGCAGCGGCGCTGGCGCGCGGGGAGGCTGCCTGATGGGGATCATGATTGACGGCAAATGGACGGATGACGTGCTTGCCGCTGAAACCGGCAAGGCCGGCGAGTTTCTCCGAGCCGAGAGTCAATTCCGCAACCGCATCACGGCAGACGGCTCCTCAGGCTTCAAGGCCGAACCAGGCCGCTATCACCTCTATGTCGCCCACGGCTGCCCGTGGGCGCATCGCACCCTGATCTACCGCGCGATCAAGAAGCTCGATAAGGCAATCACGGTCGCCTATGCGATTCCGGGATTGAAGCGGCAAGGATGGATGTATGAAGATAACCCGGCGTTCCCCGATTGCATCCCCGACCGCGTCAACGGATTCCGCTACCTGCATGAGGCTTACACGGCGAGCGAACCGCACTACACCGGCAAGGTCACCGTACCGACGCTGTGGGATACCAAGACTCGACGCATCGTGAACAACGAATCGTCCGAAATCATCCGCATGCTCAACAGCGAGTTTGACGGTATCGGCGCCGATCCGACGGATTATTATCCGAAAAACTTGCGCGGCGAGATCGACCGCATCAACGCGCTCGTCTATGCCAACGTCAACAACGGCGTCTACCGCAGCGGCTTCGCGACTTCGCAGGCCTCCTACGAGGCGGCATACGACGCTCTGTTTGCAACGCTTGACGACTTGGAAGCGCGGCTTGGACGCCAGCGCTATCTCGTCGGCCACCAGATTACCGAAGCCGACTGGCGACTGTTTCCCACGCTTGTGCGCTTCGACGTCGCGTATTTTGCCCTGTTCAAGTGCAACCGCAACCGCATCGCCGACTTTCCCAATCTGTCAAATTACATGCGCGAACTTTATCGGGTGCCGGGCGTGGCCGAGACCGTGAGGCCGCGTTATTACGTGATCAGCTATTACTCGATCGCCCGCATCAATCCGAACGGCGTCATCCCCAAGGGTACGCCGGTCGATCTGGGCCAGCCGCACGATCGCGCGCGGCTGGCGGCATAGACATGATTCCCCGCTACACTCGGCCAGAAATGGCGGTGATCTGGTCGGCCGAGACGCGCTTTCGCATCTGGTTCGAGATCGAGGCGCACGCCGCCGATGCCATGGCCGAACTCGGAATGATTCCGAAGGACGCGGCAAGGAAAATCTGGACGAAAGGCAAAGCGGCCAAGTTCGACCATGCCCGCATCGAGGAGATCGAGCGCGAGGTCAAGCACGACGTGGTTGCTTTCCTCACTCATCTCGCCGAACTCGTGGGCCCTGAGGCGCGTTTCGTGCATCAGGGCATGACCTCTTCGGACGTGCTCGATACCTGCCTCAACGTTCAACTGGTGCGAGCCGCCGATCTGCTGATCGCCGACCTGGAAAAGCTCAACGCCGCGATCGAACGCCGCGCCTTCGAGCACAAGTACACGCCGACCATCGGGCGCTCGCACGGCATTCATGCCGAGCCGACGACATTCGGATTGAAGCTCGCGGTCGCCTACGCGGAATTCACGCGGTCGAAGGAACGCGTTGCGGCGGCGCGTCACGAAGTCGCCACCTGCGCAATTTCGGGAGCGGTCGGTACCTTTGCCCAGGTCGATCCGCGGGTGGAGGCACATGTGGCGAAGCAAATGGGGCTTCGAGTCGAACCGATTTCAACCCAGATCATTCCGCGCGACCGTCATGCGATGTATTTTGCCACCCTCGGCGTGGTCGCCGCGTCGATAGAGCGGCTGGCGACCGAAATTCGCCACTTGCAGCGCACCGAAATTCTCGAGGCCGAGGAATACTTTTCGCCCGGACAGAAGGGCTCCTCCGCGATGCCGCACAAGCGCAACCCGGTGCTGTCGGAGAACCTGGTCGGGCTTGCGCGCATGGTACGCGCCTACGTGACGCCGGCGATGGAGGACGTGGCGCTCTGGCATGAACGCGACATTTCGCATTCTTCGGTTGAGCGCATGATCGGTCCCGACGCCACGGTGACGCTCGATTTCGCGCTCGCCCGGCTCGCCGGCATCATCGACAAACTCATCGTCTATCCCGACAACATGCGCGAGAATCTGGACCGGCTTGGCGGTCTCGTTCACTCGCAGCGCGTGCTGCTGGCGCTGACGCAGAAGGGTGTCACGCGCGAGGACGCCTACCGGCTGGTTCAGCGCAATGCCATGAAGGCTTGGGCCGGCGCAGGCGATTTTTTCACCCTGCTCGCCGCCGACAAGGATGTGCGCAAGCACTTAAGCGAGGCCGAGCTGAAATCCAGCTTCGATCTCGACTTTCACTTCGCCCATATCGACACGATCTTCCGCCGTGTGTTCGGGCGGGCTTGAGGCGGCGCGGCCGGGTGCCAGTGTAGCGGTTCAGAACTCCACGCCATTATTGCCGCGGGGTTCGCGGCGCGGACTTCTGAACCAAAGCCACACTTGGATCAATAAGTTGCTAGCGTCCTTCGATCCCGAAATTCGCAAACGAACGTGCCGCTCAATCATGCGAACTTCGCAATGGGGGCCCTAACCGTGCGATGCCGCGCGCTGGCGCCCGGCAGGCGCTCGTAGCGCAGCGATGTCGGCAAGCTGCGGCAATGTGATGACGAAGAATTCGGCGCCGGCGGTGGCGCGCAGCGCCTGCACTTCGGCACCGTTGGGCACGTACATGTAGGTGCCCTGCCCGCAGCGTCGGCCGTCATGGTCGAAGGCGCCGCCGATGCAGAAACGCAACTCGGCATCCTCCTGAACGCCGGACGGCAGCGCCGCGCCGGGCTTAAGCCGCATGAAACCGATGCCTGTGCGCGCCTCGCTGAACGTGCCCAGATGCTTGATCTCGACGCCCGGCCGCTTTCGGTCCGGCCAATAGCGCGCATTGTCCGCAAGCATCATCACCGGATCGCGATAGCGCGGCGGCGGAAACTGCAGTTCGTGTCCCTCGTGCTCCTCCCAGATCGCCTCATAGGAATCGCGGTTCTTCGGAGTGCCGTCGGCCTTGAAGCCCTTATAGACGCCGTTCTCGAACTTGCCGCCGGCCTTGACGAGCTTGTCGTAGGTCGCGTTCATCTCTTCGTTGCTCAGAAGCCGCTCGCCGCTGGCGCCCTGGAATTGCAGGACCAGACAGGCGCATTCGCCCTCCTGCTTCTGCGGACCGTAATAGGAACCCTCGGGGAAATAGCCGACCTCGCCGCCGGCGAGATCGCCGTGGCCGGTGCTCTGGAGCCCCGAAAGCGTGTAGCGGATTTGATCGAAATTATGCCGATGCCGCGGCGTGAAATAGCCGTCCGGCACGATCGACAGCGAATATTCCATGGTGACGCCGGGAAGCCCGGTATCGAGCGGCAACCGCTTTCGGCGGATCATGTGCACGCGCCCGCGCCGCACCTCCTCGAACGGCATCTGGTTGGTATCGCAGATGACGACTTGCGGCATGGATTTCCTCCTGCGCGATATGCCGCGGCCAACGGGGTGGCCACAACGATGCTATATAGCAGGATTGCTGCGGCGCGACTGCGGATTTGCCAGGGGAGTGAACATGCCGGCTTTGCATGCGTTGAGGAGAGCCATAAAGATTTTTCAACCGGTCGCGGCGCTTTTGATCGCGATCGTCGTGTCGGCAGCTTTTTCGGCCAGCTCGACACAGGCGCAGACGCCGCTAAACGTAGCCAAGGTGGCCAACGATTTCGCGCTGATGATGGGCGACTACGGCAACAAGCTCGGCATCTTTCAGCGTGACGGCGTAACGCCAAAGATTTCACTCATCACGCAGGCCAGGATGGTACAGGCCACCATCGCCGGCAGCATTGATATGGCGCTGGCCTCGGGCGCCACTCTGGCGTTTGCCGCCAAGGGCGCGCCGCTGAAGGCAGTCGCCGCGCTGTCTGGCCCGGTCTCGATCCTCGTGCTGGTCGTGCGGCCGGACAACTCGGTGCCGAATATCGAGGCTTTGCGTGGCCGCACGGTCGCCGTCAGCAATCTCGGTTCGCTCACCGATTGGACCGTCTCGCAGGTCGCGCTGAGCCGGGGTTGGAAGCCGATCGATATCAAGCGCGCTGCTGTCGGTGACACGCCGGCGCGAATTGCCGCGCTGCGCTCCGATAATGCCGATGCCGCCGTCATCGACATCGCCACGGCGTTCAATCTGCAAGAGCGAGGCCAGGTCAGGGTTCTGCTCAATTTCGGCGATGTGACCAAAAACTTTCAGAACCAGATCATCTACGCTTCCGATCAGGCCATAGCCGCAAAACCGGACGCGGTGCGTCGTTTCGTCAAGGGCTGGTTCGAGACCATCGCCTACGCGCGCAACCACAAGGCCGAGACCGTGGCCTTCGCGCAAAAGGCTCTCGGCGTGCAGCCGAGCGTTGCGACGAAGGTCTATGATGAGTTGATGCCGTCGCGGTTCTTCTCCACCGATGGTGTGATCGCGCCGCAAACGCTGGCGGCGATGAGCAAGAGCTTCGTTGAGCTCAAGCTGTTGCCCAAGGAGGAGGACCTCTCGCCCTTCGTCACCAATCGCTTCCTGCCCGGCAAGGGCTGAGCGCGGCCGCCGATGCCCGGGGACGGCGCCGCCATGCCGTCCCGGCGCGACGGACGAAGCGATTGCGGGATGCCGAGGCGCTGTGCCATCAGTCGGCACATGGCGGCTCGGTCTAGAATTCTGGTATTCGATTCAGGCGTGGGTGGACTCACCGTCTATCGGGAGATCGCCGCCGCGCGGCCGGACGCCGATTTCCTCTATGTCGCCGACGACGCGGCGTTCCCCTATGGCGCGCTGGCGGAGCAGACATTGATCGCCCGCGTCCTCGCTTTGATGAGCGAACTGATCGCCAAGCACCGCCCCGATCTCGTCGTCATCGCCTGTAACACTGCCTCGACCCTCGTACTCCCGGCCTTGCGGCAAAACCTTTCGCTGCCGTTCGTCGGCACAGTCCCCGCAATCAAACCGGCTTGCACCGCATCCGTCACCCGCCGCGTCTCGGTGCTCGGAACCCAGGCGACGATCAGCCGCGAATACACCCGCGCCCTCATTCGCGATTACGCCGGCGATTGTTCGGTGACGCTCGTGGGTTCGCGGCATCTCGCCGCCTATGTGGAGGCCGAGCTTGCGGGAGCGCCGGTGGCCGACGCACAAATTACCGCCGAGATCGCGCCCTGCTTCCGCGACGACGGCGCACGTACCGACGCGGTCGTTCTCGCGTGCACGCATTACCCGCTGCTGATCGAGCGGCTTGCGCGCCTGGCTCCCTGGCAGGTCAAATTCATCGATCCGGCGCCGGCGATCGCTCGGCGGGTCGTCGACCTCCTCGGCCCGGCCGCGCAAGGAGGCCGCGGAAGCGCGCGCGCCATCTTCACCTCCGGCCACGCGCCGGAGGCCGTGCTCGCGCATTTCGGCGTGCGTGCGCAGATGCCGGTGACGTTCCCACTGCCCTAGCCGGAACGAAACGTGCGGAAAAATCGGCCCGCGGTCACCTTTTCCTTTTGTCGATGTGGCGATAGGCTTTGACCGTCGGAGCCGGCTAACGCCACCGGGGGACGCGCACATGAGCTCGACCGTCGCAGCACCACAAACCCGACCTTGGTATCTCAATCGTTGGAGCCAACTGATCCTCGGCCTGATCGCCATGATGGCGATTTCCAGCCCCCAATATGTGTGGACACTGTTCACCGGTCCGCTCAATCAGAAGCTCGGCACTACGCTCGCGGAATTGCAGTGGACCTTTTCGCTGCTGATCATATTGCAGACTTGGTGCTCACCGCTGCAGGCCTATTTGGTCGATCGGTTCGGGCCGCGGCTTCTGATCTCGGTCGGCGCACTGATGTCGGGCGGCGGCTGGGTCCTCTCGGCTTACGTCGGCAATGTCTGGGCGCTCTATTTCACCTACGGGGTGATTTGCGGCTTCGGCACCGGCATCATCTACGTCGGGATCATCGGGTTGATGGTGCGCTGGTTTCCGGACCGCCGCGGACTGGCCACCGGCCTTGCTGCCGCCGGTTACGGATTCGGCGCGATCTTCACCAGCTTTCCCATCGACAGCATGATCAAGAGCTCGGGCTATGCCCACACGCTGGTCGTCTGGGGCGTCATCCAAGGCATCATCGGCATCCTCGCCGCGCAAGGTCTGCGCATCCCGCCTGAGGGCTGGCTGCCTGCCGGCTATTCGCCGTCGAGCGCCTCGACGACACAAGCCAAACGCAGCTATACGCCGACCGAGATGCTGCAGAGTCCGGTTTTCTGGCTCTTGTTCGTGATGATGAGCATGATGGCCACGAGCGGACTCATGGTCGTTTCCAACGTCGGACCGTTTGCCCACGAATACAAAGTGGCCGGTGTGCTGGTGTTAGGCATGGCGGCGCTGCCGCTGTCGCTGACGCTGTCGCGCTTGACCAACGGCCTGACACGGCCATTTTTCGGCTGGGTTTCGGACCGCATCGGCCGCGAGAGCACCATGGCGCTTGCCTTCTCGCTCGAATGCGCAGCGATCCTCATCTTGTTCGCCTTCATCGACCGGCCGGCGCTGTTCGTGGTCCTGACCGGGCTGGTGTTTTTCGGGTGGGGCGAAATCTTTTCGCTGTTCCCCTCGACCCTGACAGATACGTTCGGGGCGAAATTCGCCGCCACCAATTACGGCTTCCTCTATATCGCGCAGGGCGTCGGCTCGATCCTGGGGGGACCGGCGGCCGCCTACCTGCATCAGCAGACCGGAAGCTGGACCGCGGTCTTCATTGTCGTGGCCGTGCTCGACGCGGTCACGGCATTGCTGGCGATCACGGCCCTGCGCGGCATGCGGCAGCGGCACTTCGCGAAGGCGTAGAGGCCGCGACGGCAGCGGTTTGACACTGCGCGAGTTTCCCCCTAGAAACCGCGCACTTCGCGGGTCCGAATGGGCCCGCGCGGTGTTTCGCGACCCGCGGTTCTGTTTGGCCGGCGCTTCGGCGCAGAGCCTGTCGGTCCTCGCCTTCGGTTGGGAGGCGGTTCGGGACAGAGGAGGGCGCGATCCTCAGCCATTCCTTAATTCGATGAGGACGCGAATGACCAAGCGCCACGAGGCGAAGTACAAGATCGACCGGCGGATGGGACAGAACATCTGGGGCCGGCCCAAGAGTCCAATCAACAAGCGTGAATATGGGCCGGGCCAGCATGGCCAGAGGCGCAAGGGAAAGCTTTCCGACTACGGCGTGCAGTTGCGTGCCAAGCAGAAGCTCAAAGGCTATTACGCGAACATGTCGGAACGCCATTTCCGCGGCATTTACGAGGAAGCCAGACGGCTGAAAGGCGATACCGGCGCCCACATGATCGGGCTGCTAGAGCGGCGCCTCGATTCGGTGGTTTACCGCGCCAAATTCGTCCCCACCGTGTTCGCCGCCCGGCAATTCATCAGCCACGGCCATGTCAAGGTGAATGGCCGGCGCGTGACCATCGCCAGTTACCGGCTCAAAGTCGACGACGTGGTCGAAGTCAAAGACAAATCGAAGCAACTGGCATCGGTGCTGGAAGCTACTGCGCTCGCCGAGCGTGACGTTCCCGACTATATCGATGTCGACCACACTAAAATGACAGCGAAGCTCGCCCGCGTGCCGTCGCTCGGCGACGTGCCCTACCCGGTGATGATGGAACCGCACTTGGTGGTCGAATACTACTCGCGGTGACGCCGGCAATTGCACGGCCTTTACCCCAGTGGGATCGCCGCCGTGTGCCGCGTGGCGGCTTCTGAACTTGAGGCGCTGCGCCCCTGAGCGTGTGGCTGCGGGCTGAACAGCGCCTTAGGTCGCCGCAGCTTCCTTGACGGCGACGCCTTTGTCCTTGAGCAAGGACTGCAGTTCGCCGGACTGGAACATCTCGCGAATGATGTCGCAACCACCGACAAATTCGCCTTTGACGTAAAGCTGGGGGATGGTCGGCCAGTCCGAATAGGCTTTGATTCCCTGCCGCAGCTCGTCGTTTTCGAGGACGTTGAGCCCCTTATAGGCGACGCCGAGGTAGTCGAGAATTTGCACGACCTGACCGGAGAAGCCGCACATCGGGAACTGCGGGGTGCCCTTCATGAAGAGCACCACATGATTCCCTTTAACTTCATTGTCGATGAATTGCTCGATGGACATCGCGGTCATCCCTTCTGTGGCCGCGGGGTTAAACCCTCCCCCGCGTCGAATCCCTCAGTAATATATGTAGCGCAAAGACCCAGCAAAGCCCACGCTTCAGATTTTCGCGCCGGAAAGGCTCCCGCGCAAAAGACCCAATTCTTCACCGTTCCGGAGCACCGGTCTGCAGCGCCAGGGCGTGCAGCTTGCCGCCCATTTCCGCCTTCAGCGCTTCATAGACAATCTGATGCTGCTGGACGCGGGATTTGCCGCGAAACGATTCGGCGATGACAGTGGCCTTGTAATGGTCGCCGTCCCCCGCGAGATCCTGAATCGTTACTTCTGCATCCGGGATCCGCGCCCGAATCAACCGCTCGATGTCGTTTGCCGCCATCGCCATGGCGCGCCTCGTTCCTGTATTCGTTGCACGCCGCGACCACCGCGCGCCGACAACGTGCTCCACGCTGCGGCTACAATGGGGCGCCGGACGACAAGGGTCAATGCCAAGCGTACAGTCAGGTGACAGCGGACATGTAGTCCGGAAGCCAAGCTTCGAACCTTCTCTTGAGAATTTCGATCGGAAGCGGTCGCTCGCCGTCTATTGCAAGGACCGCACCTCCGGTGGCCCCAAGCCGCGCGATCGGGATGCCGGCGGACCCAGCAGCGCGCTCGATTGCGGCGATATCGCTTCTCCGGGCCGAGACGATGAAGCGACCCTGATCCTCCCCGAACCAGAAGGCGTGAGCCGGAATCCTGTTGGCGGCGCCCTGGAGCACGGCGCCGATCCCGGAAGCCATGGCCATCTCGGCGAGCGCGACCAGGAGCCCGCCATCGGAAACATCGTGCACAGCCGTTGCAAGCCCGTCGTGGATGAGGCCGCGGACAAAATCGCCATGGCGGCGCTCGGCAGCAAGATCGACCGGCGGCGGCGCGCCGTCCTCGCGGCCACAGACCTCCCGCAGATAAAGCGTCTGTCCAAGCCAGCCGCGCGTCTTGCCGACGAGCAGGATCGATTCGTTCTCGGCCTTGAACGCAAGCGTCATTGACCTGGTGAAATCGTCAATCAAGCCGACCCCGCCAATGGTCGGCGTCGGCAGGATCGCTCGGCCGTTGGTCTCGTTGTAGAGCGACACGTTGCCCGACACGACCGGGAAATCGAGCGCGCGGCAGGCTTCGCCGATGCCACGGATGCAGCCGACCAGTTGTCCCATGATCTCCGGCCGCTCCGGATTGCCGAAGTTGAGATTGTCGGTGAGCGCCAATGGGCGGGCGCCGACCGCGGTCAGATTGCGCCACGCCTCGGCGACGGCCTGCTTGCCGCCCTCGCAAGGGTCGGCCTCGCAGTAGCGCGGCGTCACGTCGGATGTGAGCGCCAACGCCTTGGGACCCTCGTTGAGCCGCACGACGGCTGCATCGCAACCCGGCCGTTGCACAGTATTGCCGAGAATGACGTGGTCGTATTGCTCCCACACCCAGCGTCGTGAGCAGAGGTCCGGCGAGCCGATCAACTGTTCGAGGGTACCGGCGATGGGTATCGGCGGCTCGATCGATGCCGCGTCGATTACCGGACGCAGGGGCGCCTGCACGTGGGGCCGATCATAGACCGGTGCTTCGTCACCAAGCTCTTTGATCGGCAGGTCCGCCATCAACGCATTGCCGTGTCGGACCTTGAAGCGCCTTGATGGCGTAGTTTCACCGATCACCGCAAAATCCAGTCCCCATTTGCGAAAAATCGCTTCGGCTTCCACTTCCTTTTCCGGCTTGAGCACCATGAGCATGCGCTCCTGGCTCTCCGACAGCATCATCTCGTAGGCGCTCATGCCAGCCTCGCGGCACGGCACCTTGTCGAGATCAAGCGTGACGCCGAGATCGCCCTTGGCTCCCATCTCGACCGCAGAGCATGTGAGCCCGGCGGCGCCCATGTCCTGGATGGCGATGACGCAGCCTTTGGCCATGATTTCGAGGCAGGCTTCGAGCAGCAGCTTTTCCGAGAACGGATCGCCGACCTGGACGGTCGGCCGTTTCTCATCGGCATCGGCGCCGAACTCGGCCGATGCCATGCTTGCGCCGTGGATGCCGTCGCGGCCGGTTTTCGAGCCGAGATAGACGATGGGCATGCCGACGCCGGTGGCCTTGGCGTAGAAGATCTTGTCCTTCTCGGCGATGCCGACCGCCATGGCGTTGACGAGGCAATTGCCGTCGTAGCGGCGGTGAAAACGCACCTCGCCGCCGACTGTCGGGACGCCAAACGAGTTGCCATAGCCGCCGATGCCGGCGACGACGCCGGAGACGAGATGGCGCGTCTTCGGATGCTGCGGATCGCCGAAGGACAGCGCATTGAGACAGGCGATCGGCCGTGCGCCCATGGTGAAGACGTCGCGCAAGATGCCGCCGACGCCGGTCGCTGCACCCTGATAGGGCTCGATGTAGCTCGGATGGTTGTGGCTCTCCATCTTGAACACGACGGCAAGCCCGTCGCCGATGTCGATGACGCCCGCGTTCTCGCCCGGCCCCTGAATGACCCAAGGCGCCTTTGTGGGCAGCCCGCGCAGGTGGATTTTCGAGGATTTGTACGAGCAGTGCTCGTTCCACATTGCTGAGAAAATGCCGAGTTCGGTAAAGTTCGGCTCACGCCCGATGAGCTTGCGGAGTCGCTCGTACTCGTCCGGCTTGAGCCCGTGCTCGGCGATGAGTTCGGGGGTAATCGCGGGTTCGTTGGAGATCACGTTAGTCACAGCTCTGCTATTCTAAGCCAAGTGTCAAATGGCATCCGCTCAAACTTTATTAGCTGAGGCGGCCGTCGCAACAGACGGAAATTCCTGGGTGCGATATACACGCCTTCCCCGAAGGCCCTCAGTCTGTCGCGAATAACCGAATCCAATTCGTCACCCCCGAGAAACTCATCATCCTTCGCCACCGCCACAAGCGCGCATAATGCGGCATCTACTTCATCGCGAGAAAAATTGCTGTTCAGCGTTGCGAATGCCGCTTGCAACTTGCCTCGGCACAGTTCACGGCTTCCAGCCGGATACGTCTCCAGCAGAGCCTGCGTTTGCGATGATCGAGAATGACATTGGAAGCGTGCTACGCAATGGCCGAGAAAACTTGCCAGCGGCGGCATGGCTTGAAACGCCTTGTCCACGGGCCGCAGGGTCAACTCCCAATTATAAGTAGGGACCTCCAGGCACGGTAATTTCTGTAAGTGGAGCGGTACGTCCACCGCGACTTGACCCAGCTCCAATAGGCCGATCAGCAATTCACTTTCCGAACAGAGCTGCTCCTTGATCCTTTCAGGACCTGCGAACACGTTGTCGAACGCGGTGCCTTCAAGAACGCAGAGCGAAACGCCCTTCCCCGACCGTCGAGCGGCTACAATCGCCGTTCCTTTTCGCCGGCCAAAGGCCCCAAGATCGATACCGAATCCGGTCGTCACGCTGCGATTTTGAAGTGATCGACGAGCCCCGCGAACAAGCCGCGGCCGTCGGTGCAGCCCATCAAAGCTTCGACGTGATTTTCCGGATGCGGCATCATGCCGAGCACGTTGCCGCGCTCGTTGATGATGCCGGCGATGGCGTTCATGGCGCCGTTGTGATTCCAGTTCGGCTCGACGATGCCATCCGGCGACGAATAGCGGAATACCACCCTGCCCTCGCCTTCCAGCCGCGCGATAGTCTCGCCATCGGCGATATAATTGCCTTCGCCGTGCGCCACCGGCACGCGGATCACCTGGCCCGCATTGTATCCGCGGGTAAACGGCGTGTCGGAACGATCGATCCGCAGATAGACGTCGCGGCAGATGAAGCGCAGCTGTGCGTTTCGCATCAGCACGCCGGGAAGAAGACCGGCTTCGCAGGCGATCTGAAAGCCATTGCAGACGGCGAGCACAAGCCCGCCCTGTTGTGCAAAAGCGCACACGGCACTCATGATCGGCGCCCGCGCGGCAATGGCTCCGCAACGCAGATAATCCCCGTACGAAAAGCCGCCAGGTATGACCACAAGATCGGTACCGGCCGGCAACGCGGTTTCGGCATGCCACACCATCGCCGGCTCGCGCCCGGACATGAGACGGAGCGCGCGCGCCATGTCACGCTCGCGATTGATGCCGGGAAACACGAGAACAGCAGACTTCATGGGTTAGCCAGCTTGCTCTTCTTGCCGCTCTCCCCTCGCAGGGAGGATATCAATCAGCCACTGACCTCGATTCGGTAGTTCTCGATCACCGTGTTGGCGAGCAGCTTTTCCGCGGCGCTTTTCATCATCGCCTCGGCATCCCCGCGAGCGGCATCTTCCAGCTCGATCTCGAATACCTTGCCCTGACGGACACTCACTATTCCGCCAATGCCGAGCGATTTCAGGGCACCCTCGATGGCCTTGCCCTGCGGATCCAGAACACCCGACTTAAGCGTCACTGTGACGCGGGCTTTCATCGCAGCATGTCCCAGACTTAGATAAATCCGACCAGCATCCATTCAATATGGATGAATCGGCGCAATCGCAACCGGTCTGTCGGGATTACTGTACCGGCTCCCGGGCCTGTTCGAACAGCCGGCCGTAGCCGCTGATTTGCCCGCTCTCGCCCACAAGCCGCATGGCTGCCCAGAACGCCGCGGTCGCCGACGATACGACCGGGATGCCGTGGCGTTCTTCAAGCGGCTTCGCCACACCGAGCGTGCGCAATCCGCCGCAGGAGATCAGGAGTCCTTCGGGGTCGCCGGCACGCTCGACCGCGCTGTCGCTGAGCGCGATGATATCGGCCTCGCTCTTCTTGCCCGGCCCCCCGAACTCGAGCAGGTCGAAGCATTCGAGCGAAAGCACCTCGATGTCAGCGGCGGCCAGAAGTTCCTTCAGCCGCCGGTTGACGGCATCCGTGTAAGCAGTGGCGACTGCGATGCGTCGGGCGCCCACTTCGCGCAGCCCGTCGATGATCGCTTGGCTCATGGTGCTGACCGGCAGCCCGGTCCTTTGCCGCAGTTCCTTGAGCAGCCGGGCGTGCGCCGCGGGGCCGCGATAGAACGTCAGCGACGTGCCGATCACCATGATCGCCTCGACGCCCTGCGCGGCCAGATGGTCAGCCGCGGGCAGGATCGCGTTCCAGGCCGGCTCGTAGCCCTCGGGCGTGAGCGCACGCACGCCGACCCCGCGCGGGATGAAGCGCACACCCGGATACATGATCGGCCCCTCGTAAGGGACCTCGTCCCTGGCGAACGGAACGACAAGACCGACGGTGTGCTGCTTGGGCATTGAGTTGCCGAGGCGCGAACAGCGATATCTGCGCCTTCAGCCCTTGACCAGCACCGGACCGGTGCCCTGAGGCCGCTCGTTCTCGCTCATGATGCCCAGCCGCTTGGCAACCTCCGTATAGGCTTCGAGCAGGCCACCGAGATCACGGCGGAAGCGATCCTTGTCGAGCTTCTCGTTCGATTTGATATCCCACAGCCGGCACGAATCGGGAGAAATCTCGTCGGCGACGACGATCCGCATGAGATCGTTCTCCCAGAGCCGGCCGGTTTCCATCTTGAAATCCACGAGACGAATGCCGACGCCGAGAAACAGCCCGGAGAGGAAGTCGTTGACGCGGATCGCGAGCGACATGATGTCGTCGATCTCTTGCGGGGTCGCCCAGCCGAACGCGGTGATGTGCTCCTCCGACACCATCGGATCGTTGAGTTGATCGTTCTTGTAGTAGAATTCGATGATCGATCGCGGCAGTTGAGTGCCCTCCTCGATCCCGAGCCGCGTCGACAGCGAACCCGCAGCGACATTGCGCACGCAGACTTCGAGCGGAATAATCTCGACCTCGCGAATGAGCTGCTCGCGCATGTTGAGCCGGCGGATGAAATGCGTCGGCACGCCGATGTCGTTCAAGTGCTGGAAGACGTATTCGGAGATGCGGTTGTTGAGGACGCCCTTGCCCTCGATCACCTGATGCTTCTTGGCGTTGAAGGCAGTGGCGTCGTCCTTGAAATGCTGGATCAGAGTTCCCGGTTCAGGCCCCTCATAGAGGACCTTTGCCTTGCCTTCGTAGATGCGGCGACGGCGGCTCATCGGCGTGTACCGTTGCTTGGTGAAATCCATTGTTGCCGTGGCTCCATTTTCGGTTCGAGATCCGCGGCGGCGGACACGGGCGGCTCGACTAGACGCAGCGGCCCCTCCGCGTATTGAAGCTAACCGATGGCGACGCGGAGCACAATCGACATAGACCCGCGCGCCGCTCGCTGCAACGGCGATGTCGCCGCGCGATCCCGGTTGCCTTGACGGACCATGCTCGATATGCAAGGCCCGCAGGCGTACCGTGTCCAAGACATCCCGAGGCCGAGGGCATGACCACGTTCGACAAGCGCGAAGAGGCCTTCGAGCAGCAATTCGCGCATGATGAGGAACTTCGCTTCAGAGCGACGGCGCGTCGCAACAAGCAGCTCGGGCTATGGGCTGCGGAAAAGCTCGGTTTAAATGGTGCCGAGGCGGATAGTTACGCCCTGTCCGTCGTCATGTCGGCGTTCGAAGACGGCGGCGAGGCCGACGTCAGAAGCAAGATTCGCAAGGATTTCGACGCCAACGGCGTTGCCCAGTCCGACCATCAGATTGTCCGGCAAATGACCGAGCTGATGGCCAAGGCAATCGCAGACATCAAGACCGGAAGCAAATAGACGGCAAGCTTCGCCGTCGCCAAAGAGCGATATTCCATGGCCACAACCGCGTTCACTCTTGCTCAAAAGCTAGCCGCCGGGGAAGTCGTATTCAGCGCCTGGTGCGGCCTGCCCTATCCGCTCGTCGCCGAAACGCTGGCGCGCGACGGCTTTCCGGCGGTGACGATCGAAAGCCAGCACGGCTTGTGGGACGTCGGCGGCATACTCGCCGGCATCGCCGCCGTCCGGCAGGGCGGCGCCGCGCCGATCGTCCGCGTGCCGCTCGGCGATTTTGCGATGGTGAGCCGCGCACTCGACTTTGGCGCCGAGGGTATAATCGCGCCAATGATCAACACGGTCGCCGATGCGCGGGCATTTGCCGCCGCGGCCAAGTTTCCGCCGGTGGGCGAGCGCAGTTGGGGCCCTCACCGCGCCATGACGCTTGGCGGCGTCTCCGAAATGACAAGCTACCTCCGCGAGGCCAACCATTATGTTGTCGCGCTCGCCATGATCGAAACCCGGACCGCGCTACAGAACTTCGAGGCGATTATCAGCACGCCCGGCATCGACGGCTTCTTCCTTGGTCCCTCCGATCTGTCGATCGCGCTATCGGAAGGGAAGAACATCGATCCGCTGTCGAAGGAGGTGGACAGCCATCTCGATGTCATGATTGCCGCTTCGCAAAAGGCGAAGAAGATTCCGGGCGCCTATTGCCATTCCGCGCAGCGCGCCGCGGAACTGGCCAAACGCGGCGTGAAATTTCTTGCGGTATCGAGCGATCTGGCAATGCTGCGCGCCGGCGCGGCCGCCGCGATGAAGGTGCTGAAAGGTTGAACGTTTTGCAATGAGGCCATCGGCGCGCCGGCGCAGAGGCATGCCGCTCAATCGCCATCGGCAGCAGCGCGGCGCGCTACTCAATTCAGTCGCGATGGCCGCTCCTCATCGTCCGCAGCGTGGCCGAACCCAGTGCTGACGGTGGAGGGATGACGGCCGGGCGGAAGCGCTTCGGCCCCACTCTTGCGCGATCTCTGCTGATATCCGCGATAGGACAACCAGCCGAATGGCAGGCTCGCGAGGTAGGCCAGCGTCCCCACCGTAAGCAGTTCCCACGGGTAGGCGATGAGCAGCGCAAAGAACGCCACCACGAGGACGATGAGCGGCCCGACCAGTTCGGGGGTCACGCGAGTGCCGACGCGTTTGCCGGAAAAGACCGGCAGCCGCGAGACCATCAGCGAGCCGACACCGAGCGTGTAGATCATGGTCAACCAGATCAGAACACCGCTGCGAGGAAGCCCGAGAAAGGAGGCATAGATCGGCAGCAGCACGGTGATGGCACCGGCCGGCGCCGGCACACCGACGAAGAAGTTGCTGGCCCAAGCCGGTTGATCCGGATCGTCCAGCATGACGTTGAAGCGCGCGAGACGAAGCCCGGCGCAGATCGCAAAGACCATGGCCGCGATCCAGCCAGCCGATTTCAGGTCGTGCAGACCCCAAAAGTAGAGGATGAGCGCGGGAGCCACACCGAAATTGACGAAATCCGACAGACTGTCGAGTTCTGCGCCAAACCGCGAAGTTCCCTTGAGGAGACGGGCGAGACGACCGTCGATGGCATCGAGAATGGCCGCGAACACGATTGCCGCCAAAGCAAGACCGTAACGATCCTCGAACGCCATTCGGATTGAGGTCAGTCCGGCGCAAAGCGCCAACAGCGTCACGACATTGGGGAGCAGAATGCGCACCGGGATGCGACGGAAGCGTCGGCGCCTCAAACGAGGCCTTCGCGGCGAGTCAAAATGGGGCTGATCGGCGGCCATGGGGGACAATATAGACGTGTCGAACGACGGCCGCCATCGGTAGCCGTCGCGCCGGACCGCTTGCGGCCCGCCAAAGACGACGACAGACGGCGCGACGCGCCAAGAGCCGCTCAGGGCCGTCCAGGGCGGCGCCTGCATCTCAGGTCACGCGGAATGTCCGGCCCGGTTCAGCCGCCCTGAAATCGGCGATAACAGTCTCCCCTGCGGTGGCCACCTGGCCTTCGGCGACGAGCGGCCGGGTGCCCTCGGGAAGATACACATCGACCCGCGACCCGAAACGGATCATGCCGATGCGCTGGCCGGCGGCCACCGCTTCGCCCTCGCGCACGAACGGTACGATTCGCCGCGCCACAAGGCCGGCGATCTGGATCACCGCGATGCGAGTTCCCGTCGCCGTGGCGATGACGAAGGCATTGCGCTCATTGTATTCGCTCGCCTTGTCGAGGTCGGCGCTCAGGAATTTGCCGGCGCGATAGGCGATACGCTCAACGCGCCCGCCGACCGGACTGCGATTCACGTGGCAATTGAACACGCTCATGAATATGGAAACGCGCGGCAGCGGCCGGGCGCCCAGCGCCAGTTCCTGCGGCGGCGCGGCATTGACGATCTGGCTGATGCGGCCGTCTGCCGGCGCAACAACGATGCCGTCGCGCACCGGCGTCACGCGCGCCGGGTCGCGAAAGAAATACGCGCACCACAGCGTGGCCAGCGTGCCGAGCCAGCCAAGCGGCGACCACAGCCAGAACAGGATCAGGCTCACCAGCGCAAAGCCGCCGACGAAGGGGTAGCCCTGCGGATGGATGGGGGAAAACTGCGAACGGATGGACTTGATCACTGACATGCGAAATCAACCCGGCAACTGAACTTTCCCCTCCCCATTGGATACAGGGGAATGATTGAATAGCGCCTACGCTCCCTACTCCGCTGCATCTGCGGCAACCTGGTCCGCAGCATCGGCGGCAGCAACCAGTTCCTCTTCGACACCGGACGGATGACGGTCCGGCGCAATGGGTTCGTCTTCGCCGGTCTCCTCGAGAATTTCGCGCGCCATTTGCGCCTCGCGCTGGCGGTTCCACATGCTGGCATAAAGGCCGCCGTGGGCTAGCAACTGCTCGTGGGTGCCGCGCTCGACAATCGCGCCCTTGTCGATGACGAGAATCTGATCGGCGCCGACGATGGTCGAGAGCCGGTGGGCGATGACCAGCGTCGTGCGGTTCCTGGCGACGCGGTCAAGCGCGTCCTGAATGTCCCGTTCGGTGTGGCTGTCGAGCGCCGAGGTCGCTTCGTCGAGCACAAGGATGGGCGGGCCTTTGAGGATGGTGCGAGCGATGGCGACGCGCTGCTTTTCGCCGCCGGAGAGTTTGAGCCCGCGCTCGCCCACTTCTGTCTCGTAGCCCTTGGGCGCGAGACGGATGAAAGTGTCGATCTGCGCGAGCCGCGCCGCCTCCTCAATCTCCGCGTCGCTCGCGCTCCAGCGGCCGTAGCGGATATTGTAGCGGATCGTATCGTTGAACAGCACGGTGTCTTGCGGCACCATGCCGATTGAGGCGCGCAACGAAGCCTGCGTCACATCGCGTATATCCTGCCCGTCGATCAGGATGCGGCCGCCGGTGACGTCATAGAAGCGGAACAGGAGCCGCGAGATCGTCGATTTGCCGGCCCCGGAAGGGCCGACGATGGCAATCGTGTGTCCGGCCGCGATGTCGAAGCTCAGCCCTTTGAGAATTGGCCGCGCCGGCTCGTAAGCGAACGAGACGTTTTCGAAACGGATATTGCCCGCACGGACCTGCAATGGCCGCGCGCCCGGCCGGTCCTCGATCTCGGGCTTGCGCGACAGCATCGCGAACATGTTTTCGATGTCGATCACCGCCTGCCTGATCTCGCGGTAGACCATGCCCATGAAATTGAGCGGCTGATAGAGCTGGATCATCATGGCGTTGATCATGACGAAATCGCCGACCGTGTTGGTGCCACGCTCAATGCCGTACGCACACAGCACCATGGCGGCGCAGAGCCCGATGGTGAATACGATGGCCTGGCCGGCATTGAGCACCGTAAGCGACACGTAGGCGCGCACGCTCGCATCCTCGTAACTCGCCATGGCCCGGTCGTAGCGCTCGCCCTCGCGCCCTTCGGCTGAGAAATATTTTACCGTCTCGTAGTTGAGCAGCGAATCGATCGCCTTGGCATTGGCATCGTTGTCGCTCGCGTTCATGTCGCGGCGAATGCCCATCCGCCACTCGGTCGCCCAAAAGGTATAGCCGATATAGAGCACGACCGTCGCGACGATGACGGCCAAATAGCGCCAGTCGAAGTGAAACAGGAGCACCCAGGCAACCAGCACGACCTCGACGATGGTCGGAAGGAGTTGCAACAGCAGCATGCGTACGATCGTCTCTATGGCGTCGCGACCGCGCTGCAGGATACGCGTCAGCCTGCCGGTCCGCCGTTCGAGATGGAAGCGCAGCGATAGCAGATGCATGTGCTCGAAGGTACGCATCGCCAGGCGCCGCACAGCATTCATCGCCACATTGGCGAAAACGGCGTCGCGCGACTGGGTGAGGCTCGCCATGACGATGCGCATTCCGCCATAGGCAAGTGTCATCATCACCGGCGTCGCCAGCGCCCAGGCGATGACATCGTCCGGCCCGATCGGCGCAGTGCCGTGACCGGCAAGGGCATCGGTCGCCCATTTGAAGGTGAACGGCACGGCGATTGTCGCCAGCTTGGCGGCGAAGATCAGCAGCGTTGCGACAACGACACGCGCCTTGAGGTCGCGCCGGTCGGACGGCCAGATATAGGGCCACAAATGGACGAGCGTTGAGAAGAGCGCCCCGCCCCCACCGCCGATTTCTCGCTTGAGGGAATGTGCAGGCCGTTGAATATCGGTCATCAGCAGGAGCACCCCGAACGGCGGCTTCAGCGCCGCCAGCGTCATATAGGGTGTTTTGCACCGTGACGCACCGGCAACGGCGCGGGCGTCCTATTCGTCCGTTCGGCGCAAAGCGCTTGCGGCGGGCGCGAATCAACGCCACATCTGCGGTGGGATGAGAACGACTCCATGAGTAAAATCAACGCGGTCTGCGTCTACTGCGGCTCGAGCCCGGGTACCGATCCAGCCTTTATCACCGCAGCGCAGGACTTCGGCAAAATCCTCGCCGAGAATGACGTGCGCCTGATCTATGGCGGCGGTTCCGTCGGCCTGATGGGCGCACTTGCTCATGCCGTGCTCGATCATGGCGGCGAGGTCACCGGCATCATTCCGGAATTCTTGACCAAACGAGAACGGCCGCGTCGGCTGCCGCAAGAGCTGATCGTCACGCCCGACATGCATGTCCGCAAACGCATCATGTTCGAACGCGCCGACGGCTTTGTCGCGCTGCCGGGCGGAATCGGAACGCTGGAAGAGGTGGTCGAACAGCTCACGTGGGTGCAGCTTGGCCGGCACAACAAACCGATCCTCATTGCCAACATCAACGCCTATTGGGATCCGCTGCTCACATTGATTGACCATATGCGCGCGGTAAAATTCGTCCCACAGGCGCTCGACGTCAATGTCCTGGTCGCCCAGCGCGTCGAGGACATTCTGCCGGCGATGCGTCGGGCCGCGCACCGCGTAACCGACACCGAGGGGACGATGGCGGTGCCGGCCGAGCGGCTGTAGCCGTCAGTCGCGCAAAAACGTCACGGCCTCGATCCGGTTGCCGTCCCAATCGCGAATGAAGGCGGCATAATAGGCTCGCGAATATTGCGGGCGCTTGCCGGGCCCGCCATCGGACTTGGCGCCGGCGGAAAGGGCCGCGGCATGAAAAGCGTCTACCGCCGCCACATCCGCCGCACGCAGGCAGATGTGCAAGCCGCTGTCTTCGGGCTGCGGCTTGAGCTGTGGGCGTTCGTTGAGCCAGAACTCCGGATAGGTCTTGCCGTAGCCGACCGCCTTCGGCGCTTCGCGCACGCGCGTCATGCCGAGAGGCTTGAGCAGCGCATCGTAGAACCGCGCCGATGTTTTGAGTTCACGAACCGGAATGGAGATGTGATCGATCATCGCGGCCCCCTCTTACATCCCTCCCCCCTGCGAAGCGGCGGGGAGGGTCGGCGAAATATCGCGTCAGCGATATAAGCCGGGTGGGGGGAATCTGAATGTACCCCTCACCCTAACCCCTTCCAGCGCTATGCGCACGAGCGGGAGGGGAATATTTCAAAGCTCACGCCGGCGCGCCGGATTTGACGAGCTTATAGACAATCGAATCCATCAGCGCCTGGAACGATGCGTCGATGATGTTGGAGGAAACGCCGATCGTGGTCCAGTGCTCGCCGCCTTCGTCGGCGCTCTCGATCAGCACGCGGGTGATTGCCTCGGTACCGCCGTTGAGAATGCGCACGCGGTAATCGGTCAGCCGCAGACCGTCGATGTATTTCTGGTACTTGCCGAGGTCCTTGCGCAGCGCCACGTCGAGCGCATTGACCGGACCGTTGCCCTCGGCAGCGTTGATCAGCATCTCGCTGCCGATCCTGACCTTCACCACGGCAGTCGTCAGCACCTCGGCATTGCCGTTTTGGCCACGCTGTTCCACCTTCACGTCGAAATAGCTCACATCGAAGAATTTCGGCACGGTGCCGAGCATGCGTCGCGCCAACAGCTCGAACGAGGCGTCCGCCGCCTCATAGGCATAGCCGATCGCCTCTCGCTCCTTCACTTCGTCGAGCAGGCGCACGACGCGGCGATCATCTTTGTCCACCGAAAGCCCGATGCGCTCCAATTCGGCGAGCACGTTGGAGCGGCCGGATTGATCGGAGACGAGAAGCTTGCGCCGGTTGCCGACCAGCTCCGGCGCCACATGCTCGTAGGTCGCCGGCTCCTTGACGATGGCCGAGGCGTGGATGCCAGCCTTGGTGGCGAAGGCGCTCTCGCCGACATAGGGAGCATGACGATCGGGCGCGCGGTTGAGTATTTCGTCGAGCGTGCGCGAGACGTGAGTGAGAGCGCGCAGCTTTTCCGCCGATACTCCGATTTCAAATTTTTCCGCGAACTCGGGCTTGAGCTTGAGCGTCGGGATGATGGAGGTGAGGTTGGCGTTGCCGCAGCGCTCGCCGAGCCCGTTCAGCGTCCCCTGAATCTGCCGCGCGCCGGCGCGCACCGCGGCGAAGGTGTTGGCCACCGCCTGCTCGGTGTCGTTGTGAGCGTGGATGCCGACGTGATCGCCGGGAATCCTCGCGCATACCTCGGCGACAATGCGCCCGATTTCATGCGGCAGCGTGCCGCCATTGGTGTCGCAGAGCACGATCCAGCGCGCACCTTCGTGGTAGGCCGCCAAGGCGCAGGCCAGCGCACAGGCGGGGTTGGCCTTGTAGCCGTCGAAGAAATGCTCGCAATCGAGCAGCACTTCCCGGCCATTGGCCTTGGCGGCACGCACGCTGTCGCGGATCGAGGCGAGATTCTCTTCCTCGGTGGTCTCAAGCGCGACGCGTACGTGATAATCCCACGATTTTGCCACGAAACAGATGGCGTCGGCCTCGGCATCGAGCAGCGAGACGAGGCCCGGATCATTGGACGCGGAGCGGCCGGGCCGCCGCGTCATGCCGAACGCCGTGAGCTTGCCGCGCAACAACTTGCGGCGTTGCGAGAAGAAGCTCGTATCGATCGGATTGGCACCCGGATAACCGGCCTCGACGTAGTCCACGCCGAGATCGTCGAGCAGCGCGGTGATGGCAAGCTTGTCAGCGAGCGTAAAGTCGACGCCGTTAGTCTGCGCGCCATCGCGCAGCGTTGTGTCAAACAGATAAAGGCGCTCTTTCATCGCGCGCTCCCCCCGTTACCTCCTCGCGTGGAGGAGCAGCACGCGGCGCTCTCGCGTTTCATTGCAGGCTTCCCGTCTGCGGCACCAGCGTCTTGGCCATGGTGGTGTTGGCGAGCCATTCGCCCGCGAGCGTAATCGTGTTGCGGGTGCGCGCGACAAAGCCGCGCTTTTCAAAGAAGCCGCGCGCGGTGTCGCTCGCCTCGACCGTAAGCTCCTTGGTGCCGCGGCCGCCGGCTAGCTTTTCCAGCGCGTCGCAGAGCATGGCGCCAGCGCCCTGCCCGGCGATCGCCGGATGCACATAAAGCATGTCGATCTTTGTATTGTCGGCGAGCGCGGCAAAGCCGACCGCGGCGCCGCCGTAAGTGGCAACCAGCGTCAGTTCCCCGGCGAGTCTTTGACCAAACCCCTCCTCATCGTCGGCGGCCGACGCCCACGCTTCCCGCTGCGCCTCGCTGTAATCATCGGCGGTCAAATCCTCGATGGCGGCGCGAAAAATCTCCGCCAGATCGGGCAAATCCGCACGCAGCATCGGCCGCATCGCAAGCTTGGGTTGGGTGCGAGGGGTCATGAGCATTGTACCTTCAATGCTTTCGCAAGGAGCGTCATGACGCCTTCGAGATTTGATAAGACCTCATTGTTCCAGAAGCGCAAAATCTGAAAGCCGTTTGCGACGAGCCAACGGTCCCGTCGTTTGTCGTCCATGGAGCCGGCGTGCTGACCGCCATCAAGTTCGATCACGAGCCGTGCTTCAAAGCAGACGAAATCCGCGATGAAGGGGCCTAGAGGAACCTGCCGGCGAAACTTGAAGTCGGCAAATCTCCCGTCGCGCAACGCATACCAAAGCTTACGTTCGGCGTCGGTCATGCGCGACCGCAGCGCCTTGGCGCGTCCCCGTCCGCCAGACGCGACGGGTGATTTCCGGGCGACACGCTCGCGCACCCCCTCTCCCCTTGCGGGAGAGGGTGCCGAGCGAACGTGCAGCGCGAGCGAGGCGGGTGAGGGGTCAGCGAGGGCTGCGCCACCGCGGCGCGCGGCACCGCCCCACCCCTCACCCGGTCCTTCGCTCCGCTCAGGACCACCCTCTCCCACAAGGGGAGAGGGGTTTTTCGGAGCGCTCGACACGCTCATCGGGCGATCTCCCAGGTGGTGCCGTCTTTGGTGTCTTTCAGCACGACGCCCATTTTCTCCAAATCGCCTCGAATACGATCTGCGGCCGAAAAATTCTTTTCTTTACGCGCCGCGTTGCGTGCGGCAATCAACGATTCAACGGCCACTGTATCAATCGACGCTGCCGCGATAGAAGCTGCTTGATGCTGCGACGCTGTTTTCCAAAGCAACCCAACCGTCATCGCCGATGACTTCAAATAACGCTGAGCCTCGACGCCAGTGCGATCCCCGGACATTGTCGCACCCGCCATCGCCAACCCGGCTACCGGAGGATGAGCCATCTGATGCAACCGCGCGATTGCTTGCGGGGAATTCAGATCGTCACAAAGTGACTCCAAAAATGTTTGGTCCGGCTGCTCCGCCGGAGTCACCTCGCCGATAAACGCGTACCAAGCATCGAGCGCTTTCGCACTCTCTTCCAAACCTCTTATGGTCCAATCGATCGGCTGCCGATAGTGTGTGCGTAACATTGCAAGTCGTATCACCTCGCCAGGCCAATCCTTCAGCAGCTCATGAATCGTCACGAAGTTTCCTTCGGACTTCGACATCTTAGCGCCTTCGACCTGAAGGAAGCCGTTGTGCATCCAGTAATTCGCCATCACCGGCGTATGGAAGGCGCAGCGGCTTTGCGCGATTTCGTCCTCGTGATGCGGGAACACGAGATCGATGCCGCCGCCGTGGATGTCGAACATCTCGCCGAGATATTTCCATGACATCGCCGAGCACTCGATGTGCCAACCAGGCCGTCCCGGCGTCTTGATCCCGGCGGGCGAGGGCCAGGCCGGCTCGCCGGACTTCGACGGCTTCCACAGGATGAAATCCATCGGGTCGCGCTTATATGGCGCAACCTCCACCCGCGCGCCGGCGATCATCTCGTCGAGCGAGCGCTTCGCCAGCTTGCCGTAATCCGGCATCGAGCGAACGCTGAACAAAACGTTGTCCTCGGCCACATAGGCGTTGCCGTTGGCGATGAGCCGCTCGATCAGCGTCTTCATCTCGGCGATGTGTTCGGTCGCGCGCGGCTCGTGCGTCGGCGGCAAGCAGCCGAGCGCGGCCACATCTTCGTGAAACCGCTTGTCGGTTTTTTCCGTGACCTTGCGGATCGCCTCGTTGAGCGGCGAGTTCGGGTATTCCTCGGCGGCGCGCGCGTTGATCTTGTCGTCGACGTCGGTGATGTTGCGCACGTAGGTGACGTGGTCGGCGCCGTAGAGATGGCGAAGGAGCCGAAACAGCACGTCGAACACGATCACCGGCCGCGCGTTGCCGATATGGGCGAAGTCATAGACCGTCGGCCCGCACACATACATGCGTACGTTGCCGGGATCGAGCGGCTTGAAAGCCCGCTTCTCGCGCGTGAGCGTATCGTAGAGCTTCAATTCCATCGGATCGGACCGCAAACGTGCGCCATTCGGCCTCGCTGGCCGGGCGTCTCTCTGGTCTCGATCGGAGAAAAGACGGCCGCAGCCAGCGGGAACGCTAGCGAATAATCTCCCGGCAAATGCCGCAGGTGTGGTTAAGGCCGTGCATGACGCGCAATGTGGTCGAGGACTGCAGTCGCGTCAAGGCGGCGGTTGCGAAAGCCACGCCGGGCGGTTCGGTCAAACATCGCGGCGCCCCGTGAAAACAGGCGATTTCGGCCTCACGCGCTTGCCCCACCGGCGCCGGACCATGGCCATATGCGAATCGCCTAAGTTAATGGTGCGGTTAACGAAACCTTCACTTCGCCGTCGCATCCTTAACGCCATTGCAGGTTAATTTCGCGGGCAATTGCCGCCGAGGGGGTTTCATGCGTTCCGCGATCGCGGCGCTGGCTGTCGCCGCAGCGATGCTGGGCACGTCCGCCCACGCTGAAAAACGCCTTTTCATCGTTGCCAACCACGCCGACGGTTATGGGGTCGACGATTGTCTCTCGACCGGCGCCGCGTGCGGCAAGGCCGTGGCCAATTCCTACTGCCGCTCGCACGAGTTCGCGCAGGCGGAGTCTTTCCGCAAGGTCGACCGCAACGACATCACCGGCGCGATCCCAACGAACGACAGCGGCCCGTGCAAGGGCGGCGGCTGCGAGCACTTCGTCGCCATCGAGTGCTCGCGCTGAATTGAGCGCCGGACGCCGCAACAGCAAACAACAGGCGGCGGTCTTTCGGCTATGCGCCGACTGCCGCTCGCTCGGCCGCGAAGTCGTTTATCGTTTGCCCGACAGCATGCGATCGACGCTGATACGCCCGCCGCCCGTCACGAACAGCAGGATCAAGCCGCCGGCAACGGCGAGATTTTTCGTAAGAAAAATGTATTGCACGCCTTGCTGCGCAGCCGGATAGCCCCAGTAACGGTGCGCCGTGACCGACGCAATGATCACGAATAGCAGGCCGAGCAATGCACCGTACCGGGTCCCCAGTCCCAGCACGAGCGAAATAACGACGACAAGCTCCGCCGCAATGGCAAGCGGGCTCATGACGCTGGGAGCAACGTAGTGGAGGAACGTCAGATAGCCGACGGTCGGCGATCCGAACCCGGCGGTCAGGAGAAATAATGCGGCGATGAGCAGACGTCCGATAAGAAGGAGCGGGTCGGTCATTTCCGACGCAAAGCCATCAGTGCAGGATAGTAACGGATGCGACGATCTGTTCGTTTGCAGTGACATGTGGTCCTCCCCTTTTGACACCGATAATTCCGCGTCCGGCGTTGTCTCCAGCCTAGCACCGGTACGAATACCGCAAAGCGGAATTCCACTTTTCCCCGGCAATGGGATATCGCCCAAGATGAAGGGAACCTGGCGGCCGTTGCGTGGGACGGCGGGTTCGGCCATGCTTGTCCGTCGCCGGGGCGCGCCAACAGTCTGATGCAGGGGCTGCGCGTGATCGGTCGATCTTTCGTCCGCTACGGAGGAGACAGGTGAAGCTCTATTCCTATTTCCGCTCGTCGGCAGCCTACCGAGCGCGCATCGCGCTCGCCGTCAAAGGGTTATCCTACGACACCGTGTCCGTCCATCTGGTGAAAGACGGCGGCCACAACAGGCGGCCGGAATTCCGCGCGATCAATCCGCAGATGCGGGTGCCGGCTCTCGTTACGGAGAACGGCGAGGTGTTGATCCAATCGCTGGCGATCATCGAATATCTCGAGGAGACCCACCCCCATCCCCCACTCCTACCAAGAGATCCGATCGCGCGCGCCAAAGTCCGCGCGTTGGCGCAGATCATTGCGTGCGACATACATCCCCTCAACAACGTCGGGCCGCTGCGCTATCTGAAAAACCAAATGGGCCAGGAGCAGCGCGCCATCGATGACTGGTACCACCATTGGGTTGTTGAGGGCTTCACCGCTCTGGAGGCGCTGATCGAGCCCGCTCCTTACACCTGCGGCAAGGACGTTTCACTCGCCGACATTTGCCTCGTGCCGCAAGTCTACAATGCGCGGCGGCTCAAGGTTCCGCTCGACGCGTTCCCAAAAATCACGGGCGTCGAGGCGGCATGCCTCGCCTTGCCGGCTTTCGATCGCGCGCGCCCGGAACGGCAGCCGGACGCGGAATAGCAGCGGACCGAGAGCCGACGACGGAGGACGGATTGGCGCTCCACAGTGGTCATGCTTTCGTCACCATTGAGCGGCTTGATCGCGAGAATCCGAACGATTTTCGGGTGTCGGGACTGAGATGAGCAAAATTCCGCGCAGCTTCGGCCAAGGCGCTCTCTTCATGGCGTTGGCCGGGCTCGCCCTCACGGTGTCCGCGTCCGGGCAAGGCTATCCGGCCTATCCCAATCAGGGCCCATCCGGGTATCCGAGCTATCCAAATAACCCGCAGCAATCTTACCCGACATCCAATTATCCGACCCAAAGCTATCCTGCTCAGAGCTATCCCGCCCAGAGCTATCCCGCTCAAAGCAGTCCGGCTCCAAATTATCCCTCCAGGGGGTACCCGGCGCAAAGCTATCCGGCGGCCCAAAGCACGCCGAGCCGACCGGTCCCCGCAACGCCCGTCTGCGTTCGCCTGGAGACGCAGCTTGCCGCGCTCGATGCCGGTGCCGCGCAGTCGCCGCTGGCCGACCAGATCAAGCGCGCCGAGGATGCCATCGCGAGGCAACAAGCCGATCTCGACCGCACGCTGGCGCAAGCGCGCAAGGCCGGCTGTGGCCAGGGATTCTTTTCGCTGTTCTCCGGATTTTCTCAGCAATGCGGACCGCTCAATGCGCGGATCGACCAAATGCGCGGCGACCTCGACCGGATGATGAGCGACCTCGAACAACTCAAGAGCGGCGACAACGACCGGCAGGGCCAACGTACAGCCTTGATCGGCCAGTTGGCGCAGAATAATTGCGGCGCGCAGTACACCCAGGCTGCCCGCGCGGCGGGCCCGCAAGGATTTTTTGCGGCGCTCCTGGGCGGCGGCACAATAGTTAATCCGGGCGGCAACGGCGCGCCGGCCGGCACCTACCGCACCGTGTGCGTGCGTTCGTGCGACGGCTATTATTTTCCCATTTCCTACTCGACCGTACCCAGCCGGTTCGCGGACGACGCACAAGCCTGCCAAAGGCTCTGCCCTGGCGCCCAGGTCTCGCTTTACACCTATCACAATCCGGGCGAGGACATCGAGCAGGCCGTCTCGATTGACGGCGCGCCCTACAGCACGTCGCCCAATGCGTTTCGCTACCGCAAGGAGGTCGTGCCCGACTGTTCGTGCCGTCGTCCCGGCGAAAGCTGGGCACAGACCCTTAGCGGCGCCGACAATTCGAGCACGCTGGAAAGCGGCGATATCATCGTGACAAACAAGAACGAGAAGGCGCTGACGCAGGTGCCGCAAACCGCGCAAAATAAGTCCACCCCTGCGACCACCGCACCTGCCGCACCGACCTCGGACACCGTGGTAACCGATCCGAAAAATCGCAAGGTGCGCGTAGTCGGCCCTCCCTTCCTGTCGCAGCAGCAGCAGTAGCAGCTCACCTTAAAAGTCGACAGCGCCCGCTTTTGCCGTGGCAGAGCCCGAGACCAACGTGCGGTCGGGCGCGGGCGGCGGCGTGCCGGGATCGCGAAACCGGTTGACGATCGGATAGCGACGGTCGCGACCGAAATTCTTCAATGTCACCTTCACGCCCGGCGCCGCTTGCCGGCGCTTGTATTCGGCAAGATAGAGCATGCGTTCGACTTTCATCACGGTGTCGCGGTTGAACCCCGCAGCGATGATGCTCGCGGTAGGCTCTTCGCCCTCGACCAGCCGCTCCAGAATGGCGTCGAGCACGTCATAGGGTGGCAGGGTGTCCTGGTCGGTTTGATTCTCCCGCAGTTCGGCGCTGGGCGCCCGTGTAAGCACATTGTCGACGATCACCGGACCGGATGGGCCGAGCGCCCCTTCCGGCTTCCAGCGGTTGCGCAGCCGCGCCAAGCGATAGACTTCGGTCTTGTAAAGGTCCTTGATCGGATTGAAGCCGCCGTTCATGTCGCCGTAGAGCGTCGCGTAGCCCGCCGACATTTCCGATTTGTTGCCGGTCGTCACCACCATGAGGCCGAATTTGTTGGAGATCGCCATGAGCAGCGTGCCGCGGGCGCGGGCCTGCAGGTTCTCTTCGCTGACGTCGCGCGGGTAGCCTGCAAACAACGGGATCAGCGCCTGCTCCAAGCCGTTCACGGCGCTTTCGATGGGCACGACATCGTAGCGCACCTGCAGCGTGCGCGCGATCGCTGCAGCGTCGGCGAGCGATTGCTGGGCGGTGTAGCGGAACGGCAGCATCACGCACCGTACTCTCGCTGCCCCCAGCGCGTCGGTCGCCAACGCCGCGCACAACGCCGAATCGATGCCGCCGGAGAGGCCGAGTACAACCCCCTTGAAGCCGTTTTTCTCGACATAGTCGCGCAATCCGATCATGCATGCAGTGTAATCTGCGCTGTCTGCCGAAACATTCGCTGCTATCGGACCCGAAGTGCAGCGCCAGCCGGCGGCGGTTCGCGACCAGTGCGTTGTAGCCACCGTCTCAGCGAAAGCCGGGAGCTGAAATGCAATCGATCGATCAGCGTTGAGTGCGAACGACGCACCATCAAACACCAGCTCGTCCTGGCCGCCGAACTGGTTGACATAGATGAGCGGCAGCCCGGCCTCGGTCACGCGTGCGACAGCGACGTTGAGGCGCATGTCGGATTTTTCCCGCGAATAGGGCGATCCATTCGGCACCAGCAGGATTTCGGCGCCCGTTTCAACCAAACATTCGACCACGTTCTCGTAGTCGCCCCACTCGGTCCAGCTATCCTCGCAGATCGGCAGACCGAGACGCACGTCGCGGAAGCTTACCGGACCCGGCAGCGGACCGGTCGCGAACACTCGCTTTTCATCGAATACGCCATAGTTCGGCAGGTTGACCTTGAACTGCACGGCCGCGATCCGGCCGGCCGCAAGCAGCGCGTAGGCGTTGTAGAGCTTCTCGTTCTCCAGCCAAGGCGTGCCCATGAGCACAGCGGGCCCGCCATCGCCGGTCTCGCGTGCCAGCGTCTCGACCGCGGCGCGGCAGGCCGCCTGGAAGGCCGGCTTGAGCACCAGATCTTCCGGCGGATAGCCGGCGATGAACAATTCGGAAAAGGCAACAATGTCGGCACCGTCGCGGGCCGCGGCCAAGCGTGCCGTTCGCGCACGTTGCAGATTGCCGGAGATATCGCCGACGATCGGATTGAGCTGCGCGATGGCAATAGCGAGACGCTCGGGGTGACGATCGTTCATGGCGATGGTCTAGCACAGATGGCGGAGGACGAACGCCAAAGACAGTGTGAGAGCTTCTTCGTCTGCTGCCGTCTTTCCTCTTCTCGTACGCTACAGCCCTGCCACCGCCGGCAGCGGCCTTTCCTTGTTCTGCCGTTCCGATTTGAGAAGATCGGCCAAAAGGAACGCCAGATCGAGCGACTGCTCGGCGTTGAGCCGCGGGTCGCAAACCGTGTGGTAGCGGTCCGTGAGGTCGCCCTCGGTGATGGCGCGTGCGCCGCCGGTGCATTCGGTGACGTTCTGCCCGGTCATTTCCAGATGAACGCCGCCGGCGACCGTGCCTTCGGCGGAATGAACTTGAAAGAACGTCCGCACCTCTTTGAGAATCTGGTCGAACGGCCGCGTCTTGTAGCCGGTCTTCGAGGTGATGGTGTTGCCATGCATCGGATCGCATGACCACACGACGTTGCGGCCTTCGCGCTTGACGGCACGTACGAATGCCGGCAGCAGATCGGCAGCCTTGTCGGCGCCGACCCGACAGATCAGGGTCAATCTGCCGGGCTCATTCTCCGGATTGAGGATATCGATGAGCCTTAGCAACTCATCGACCTTCTGCGTCGGGCCGGTCTTCAGGCCGAGCGGATTTTTGATACCGCGGCAATATTCGACATGGGCGTGGTCGGGCTGACGCGTGCGGTCGCCGATCCAAACCATGTGGCCGCTCGTGCAATACCAGTCGCCGGTGGTGGAATCGATGCGGGTGAACGCCTGTTCGTAGCCGAGCAGCAGCGCTTCATGACTGGTAAAGAAGTCGGTCGTGCGCATTTCGGGATGGGATTCGGGATCAATGCCGCAGGCGCGCATGAAATTGAGCGCGTCGGTGAGATGTCCGGCGAGTTCCTGATAACGCTTCGACTGCGGGCTGTCCTTGACGAACGAGAGCATCCATTGATGCGCATTCTGCAGGTTGGCATAGCCGCCGGTGGCGAACGCGCGCAAGAGATTGAGCGTCGCCGCCGATTGCCGATAGGCTTCAAGCTGCCGGCGCGGATCGGGTGTACGCGCCTCGGCGGCGAACTCGGTGCCGTTGATGATGTCGCCGCGATAGGCCGGCAACTCGACTTCGCCGCGTTTTTCGACCGGCAAGGTCCGCGGCTTGGCAAACTGGCCGGCAACGCGGCCGACCTTCACTACCGGGGAAGCCGCCGCATAAGTGAGCACCACCGCCATCTGCAAGAACAGCCGGAAAAAATCGCGGATGTTGTTGGCGCCATGCTCGGCGAAGCTCTCGGCGCAGTCGCCGCCCTGCAGCAGGAAAGCTTCGCCCGCCGCGACCTGGGCCAGAGTACGCTTGAGGTTGCGCGCCTCACCGGCAAAAACCAGAGGCGGAAAGCTCGCAAGCTGTGCCTCGACCTCGGCCAGCGCCTTGGAGTCGGGGTAATCCGGCATCTGCGTTCTCGGCTTTGAGCGCCAGGAATCCGGGCTCCATTTGGCCGCGTTGCTTAGCTTCGACATCGCGATCTCCAAGTCATTCCGGGGCGCGAGCGGCAGCACGCGAGCCCGGAATCCATATTCACGAACGGCGGTTATGGATTCCGGCTCTCGCCGCTGACGCGGCTCGGCCGAAATGACGGCGCATATATACACAAGTGCCGCCGGCCGCGACAGGTCCGCCGATTGCGCCTATTCGGCCGCGGCGCGGACATAGCTGCCGCTTTTGTTGCGCATCGTGACGAGTTCTTCGGCGCTGGTCGGGTGCAGCGCCATCGTAGCGTCGAAGTCCGCCTTGGTGGCTCTCATCTTTATCGCGACCGCCGCAAGCTGGACCATCTCGGCGGCGCCTTCGCCGACCACGTGGCAACCGACCACCCGCCCGGAATGGCCGTCGACGACGAGCTTGAGGAGCACGGCCGTGTCCCTGCCCGACAATGTCGCCTTCAGCGGCTTGAACATGGCCTTGTAGACGTCGGTCTGAACGAGCCGCGCCCGCGCCTGCGCTTCGGTGAGGCCTACGGCACCGACCTCGGGATCGGAAAAGACCGCGGTCGGCACATTGGTGTGATCGACGACGGTCGGTTTGCCGCCGAACACCGTATCGGCGAAAGCGTGCCCCTCGCGAATGGCGACCGGGGTGAGATTGACCCTGTTGGTGACATCGCCAACGGCATAGACGTTGGCGGAACTGGTACGCGAATACTCATCCACCGCAATACCGCCATTTTTGCCGATTTGTACGCCCGCCTCTTGCAGGCCGAGCTTTGCCACGTTCGGCATCCGGCCGACAGCGAACATCACGCAGTCGGCGGTAATCTGGTTGCCGCCGGTGAGCCGCGCCGAGAAATGTCCGGTGCCGCACTCGATTGCCGCGACCTTGCAGCCGGTGATGACGTTGATGCCGTGTTTTTCCATCTCCACGCGCAAATGATGCCGCACATCGTCGTCGAACCCGCGCAAGATGTTCTCGCCGCGATAGACGAGCGTGACGTGAGAGCCCAGGCCGGAAAAAATACCGGCGAACTCGACTGCAATGTAGCCGCCGCCTTGGATCAGCACGCGCCGCGGCAGTTCACGCAAATGGAAAGCCTCGTTTGAGGAAATGGCGTGTTCGATTCCGGGAATTTGGTCCCCGAGGCTCGGGGCACCGCCAGTGGCGATCAGTACGTAGGCCGCGCGCACAGAGGTGCCGTCGCCCAATTTGATCGTGTGGCCGTCGGCAAGGACGGCGCGGTTCTTGACGACAGCGACACCGGCTTTTTCCAGCGTCGCGGTGTAAGCTCTCTCCAACCGCGCGATCTCGGTATCCTTGTTGGCAATCAGCGTCGGCCAATCGAATGAGGGTTGGGCGAGCGTCCAGCCATAACCCGCGGCATCCTCGAATTCGCCGCGAAACCGCGACGCATAAACCAGAAGCTTCTTCGGCACGCAGCCGCGAATCACGCAGGTGCCGCCCAGCCTGTACTCTTCGGCCAGCATGACGCGGGCGCCGTGCTGCGCGGCAATACGTGCAGCGCGCACTCCCCCCGAGCCGCCACCGATGACGAACAGATCGACGTCGTAGTCCGACATGCTAAATGTCGTGCCCCCGTTTCTTCATTTCTGCGCGCATCCTTTCGATAATCTCCTGCGAGAGCTTGTCGCCCCAGCTTCCGGCATTGGCCATGCTTTCATCGAAAGCCTTCGGTTCATCGACAATGACTTTTCGACCGACCGGCGACTGATAGAACGCCAGGATTTGCCGCAACTCCTGCTCGGTAAAGTGACTCGCATAGATGCGCGCGCTCGCGTCCACGAGTTCGCTCTCCCGCGGCTCGTATTCCTTCACGAGTTGTGCCGCGATCTCGTTGAGGTCCTTCGCCCACATGAAGTTCGTCTGCATGAACTGATCTTTGACTTTCTCCACCACGCCGCGCACGAGCGGGTCGAACAGCTTGTTGATCCCTTTCAGTTGAATGATCTGCTTGGCCAGCAGAATTGCGGCCGGCGAAGGCGGCGGGGCGGGAGTTTGAGCCCGCACGGGATTGCCGATGCCGATCACGGCCAAAACGGCAAGCGCCGCCAGCATATGGCGACTGGACACAAGGCGCCGAGACATGCGGCGGCGCGGGGCGAGCAGGGCAATCATGGGCGCACTCCCTTAAGGCAGGACATTGGGCAGGACGATCAAGCCCGCTCGACGACGCGCACGCCAGCCGGTCCGGCGAGGATAGCAGTGCATGCGAGGCCGATGAACAGACCGTGTTCTATCACGCCTGGTATTGCAGATAGCTGTGCCGCAAGAGCTACAGGGTCGGCAATGCGCTGCAATGAGGCGTCAATGAGCCAGTGCCCACCGTCCGTGACAAAAACATGGCCGTTTTGGGTCTTGCGCAGCGGCGCCGGGCCGGGGCATCCGGCCCGCACCGCAACAGCCTCGATCGCGCGCTGGGTGACCATGGCGCCAAAAGGCACGATTTCGACTGGGAGCGGAAATCGCCCGAGCGCTTTGACCCATTTCGACTCATCGGCGATTACGATCATCCTCGCCGAGGCCGAAGCCACAATCTTCTCACGCAGAAGCGCCCCGCCGCCGCCTTTAATCAAGGTCAAATCCGGAGCGATCTCGTCCGCACCGTCGACGGTCAGGTCCAACTGCGGTGTCTCGTCGAGCGAACTCAGCGCAATGCCGGCACGCTCTGCTTGTGCCCGGGTCGCCTCCGAAGTCGGAACGGCCAGCACGTTCAGCCCGTCGCGGACCCGCTCGGCCAACTGTTCGACGAAGTAAGCCGCGGTCGAACCGGTGCCGAGCCCGAGGCGCATGCCGGGCCGCACATATGTCAATGCACGGGTCGCGGCTGCGCGCTTTTGCGCCTCAATGTCCGGGGGCATCGGGCAGACCTTCCAGGCTGCTGGTAATCGGGCCGGTATCTAGCGTGCCGGCGATGATCGGACTAGGAAAAAGGGACACCAGCGCTGGTGCGCTTGCACCATCGACCCCGACGGCGAGGCGGACCGGATGCTGACCATTGTCTTCGATCTAGACGGCACGCTGGTCGACACGGCACCCGACCTCATCCATACGCTCAACCACGTTTTGGCGCAGGAAGGACTGCCTTCCGTGCCGTTCGAGGCAGCCCGCAGCATGATCGGCAGCGGGGCGAGGATCATGATCCAGCGGGCACTGGCGGCGGAGGGGCAAAGTCGCTCAGGACCGCAAATGGATGCCCTCTACGTGGCATTCATCACGTATTATGCCGCACACATCGCCGACCGTTCGAGGCCATTTGCACACGTCAAGGCGACGCTCGACCGGCTTGCCAATGCCGGCCACCGACTTGCGGTCTGCACCAACAAGCTCGAACGGCTATCGGTAAGACTTTTGCATGCGCTGCAACTTGCAGAGTATTTCGCGGCCATTTGCGGCCAGGACACGTTCGCGACCCAGAAGCCGGATCCGGCAATGTTACAGCTCACCATCCGCCGCGCCGGCGGCCAGGCGTCGGGGGCGATCATGGTCGGCGACTCCAAAACCGACATCCAAACTGCCCGTGCCGCGGGTGTGCCGGTCATTGGGGTCGACTTCGGCTACGGCGAAGCGCCCATGACCACATTAGAGCCCGATCGGACCATCAGTTCGTTCTCCGAGTTGCCGGCTGCAATCGGCGTGGTCCTGGCTATGCAGGCCCAGGTGGGGCCGCGACCTACGCCAAGCTCGGAGCGCCCTGCGAGCGCTTAGCCGAGACTCCTGCTCAATGGCGATCCAGCCTGGTGGCCCCGCCGACCCGGCGTACGCTCGCGGCCTGATTTCTCGAGCGTTTCCCCTCGGCGGGCGGTCGAATTCGGCATTTCCGGGCTTTACCCGCGCGATCAGGCGGCTTACGGTCGGGTATCTGGGCACGGAGGGGATATGTCACGCGTTCGGCTTGGCATCGCCTTAGCGGCGGTTGTCATGGGGGTTGTGCTTGCAGGGTGCTCTGCGATGCCTTCAATGCCCGATTGGGCGCCCGGCTGGATGTCATCCAAGCCGCCCGAGGCACAGCTACAATCTTTGCGCTTTGAATCCGATCCTCCAGGTGCCGACGTGCGCACGGCGCAGGGTCAGACCTGTCTGACCCCGTGCGCCATCGACGTACCGTCGGAAAGCCAGCCGGTAACAATCAGCAAGGTCGGTTACATCCCGCAGACCGTTCAAATCACCACCGGCGACCCACCAGAACATTCGTTCTGGGAAAGTCCGCCACCCAGCCTGGTTCCCAACCCGGTCCACGTCGAGTTGCAGATCGTTCCTCCGCCGCCCAGGCCATTCCACAGACGCAGACCGCGCCGACCGGTTGCCAAGACTGCGGCCAAAACGATGCCGGCGCACCGGACGACGCTCCGCGGTAGCAGCCCTTCGGCAGGCCAACCAAGCTCATCCCCCTTCCCGCCGCCACCATCGATCGAGCAACCTGCTGGTTCACCCTTCCCGCCGCCACCCGCTACGCAGTGAACCCTCGGCAACGGCGCCGGTACTTCCTCCACCGCGCGCGCCCGATCGCACTGCGCTATGGGATGGTGGATGGAATCTCCTGGACTCTTCAGGGCTTTATTCATCAAGATTGCGACCTATGTGATGCTAGTGTGGCGGTTCAGAAGTCCGCATCGTTTCTGCCGCGACCTCGATGCGGACTTCTGAACCAAAGCCACACTAGATCAATAAGTTGCGTGAAGACCTGCGAGGCCTCGTACGGTATTGGGCGGGAATGGATAACCTTCGATCCCTCAGCGAACGAGATCGCCGTATCGTGGCGCCGGAATTGGACGGCGCCCGCGGGCGCGCTCGGCTGGTCGATCCGTTCGGCCGCGCCATCTCGTATCTCCGTGTCTCGGTGACCGATCGCTGTGACTTCCGCTGCGTATATTGCATGGCGGAAAACATGTCGTTTCTGCCGAAAGCCCACGTTCTCACGCTCGAGGAACTGGATCGACTGTCTTCGGCCTTCGTCGCTCGCGGGGTGCGAAAGCTGCGTCTGACCGGCGGCGAGCCATTGGTTCGCCGCGGAATCATGACGCTCATCTCATCGCTCTCGCGGCATCTGCAGTCGGGCACGCTCGATGAGCTGACGCTCACCACGAACGGCTCCCAGCTCGCCAAATATGCGCCCGAGATCAAGGCATGCGGGGTGCAACGGTTGAATGTATCGTTGGACACGCTCGATCCCGAAAAATTCCGCGCTATCACCCGTTGGGGCTCCTTGCAACAGGTGCTGGCCGGCATCGACGCCGCACAGGCGGCCGGACTGAAGATCAAGATCAACGCGGTGGCGCTCAAGGGCGTCAACGACGACGAATTCTCGCGGCTGATCGACTGGGCGCACGGCCGCGGCATGGATTTGACCCTGATCGAGGTGATGCCCCTCGGCGAGATCGGCGAAGAGGGCCGGCTCGATCAATACCTGCCGCTGTCGATGGTGCGCGCCCGGCTCGCCGAGCGCTATACGCTTACCGACATCGATTATCGCAGCGGCGGCCCCGCGCGCTATGTGCGCGTTGCGGAAACCGGCGGACGGCTCGGCTTCATTACCCCGCTCACGCACAATTTCTGCGAATCCTGCAATCGCGTGCGCGTCACCTGCACTGGCACCCTGTACATGTGCCTCGGCCAGGAGGATGCGGCCGACCTGCGCAAGCCGCTGCGCGCCTCGGAAAGCGACGATCCGTTGTTCGCTGCCATCGATGAAGCGATCGGCCGAAAACCCAAGGGCCATGACTTCGTTATTGACCGTCGCCACAAACGCCCGGCGTTGGCGCGGCATATGAGCGTGACTGGCGGGTGACTTGATCAGGTGGAAAGCGCGCGCAACACCATCGCCGCCGCCTGCAAATCGGCGAAGCGAAGGGTCCGGCGCTTGAGCGCGAGTTCGTCGCGACCCCATTGCTCCATATTCCAGTCCTCGTCGACATTGGCGGCGAGCCAGGCGGCCTCGGCTGAGAGATGCTGGCGCGCCATCGCCAGCGCGATGAGCGCCGAACCGGTCAGCGTCGTTGCCGAATGGACCGCACCAAGCCGCCATGGGTCAGCGGGAATAGCAGCGCCAGCGGCTCCGAGAGCCTGCTGCGGCTGGGCGACGTAAGCAATCCGCTCCGTGCATTCAAAGCGCGCGCCGAGCTCCTGCGCGACCCAGGCCAGGATTGGATCCCAGTGCTGCCGCTGGCGTTCGCTCAACCCGGATGGGTTCGCCGCGCGGTAGCACAGCAGATCGGACCCGAGGTATTTGGCGACCTCCGCCTTGACCGGTCCGGTACGGTCGGCAACGCCGTCGATGATCGCATTGGCCAAGCGGGTCAGCGGCATCGTGACCGGATCGATGACCTCGTGCTGCGCCTGCCATTCGGTGGCGACGGCCTCCGCAAGCGGCAGCACCGGTGCGGCCAGGAGGCGCCGGCCGGGCGTGCGTAGCGGTCTGTCGTCGAGGCGGACGGCGTAGCCGCCCGCGTCAGCGGCAGCCGTCGCATTGGCGTAGAAGCGCCGGGCAAGGGCCGGCCGTGCACCGCGCCGCGCCGCGTGGAGGGGATTTTCCGACGGTACGTTCTCAAATGGATCGGGCATGGGAAGCCACCATTACAAAAATATAAACTTTGTCTGCGAACGGCGGCAGCGGTCTCGGCGCGAGCCCCACAGAGACATGAAATTGTCAATATATTCAACCCTTTACCTTAACCCGCCGGAGTCGCCGCGAGGGCCGCCAGGGTTCCCTCAAGGTCTTGCCGGGCAGCACCGACCTTGCGAAGGATCGTCGCTGACAAAACCTTGTTATTACAGGCACAAGCGGTGGAAATCCGTGGCTCCCTCGACTACTATCCGGCCCGGATTCGACACCGGACACGTGTCGCGGGGGCAGCCGATCCGCGCAGCGCTACGCGTACCGCTGTAGTGCGGATGCTGCGCGCACGAGGAGTCAATGAAACATACCGACATTTCGGTCCCGGACTACTTCCATAAAGTGGTTGATTGTCAGTGGGCCTGCCCGGCGCACACCCCGGTTCCAGAATACATTCGGTTGATCGCGGCGGGGCGTTATACCGACGCCTACATGATCAACTGGGAGTCAAATGTTTTTCCCGGCATTTTGGGACGCACCTGTGATCGCCCTTGCGAACCGGCGTGCCGGCGCGGCCGGGTCGAGAAGGACCCTGTTGCGATATGTCGGCTGAAGCGTGTGGCTGCCGACTTCAAGGACGACATCCGCGATCGCTTGCCCAAACCGGCCGAGAAGAAAAACGGCAAGCGCATCGCACTCGTAGGCGGTGGCCCGGCATCACTCGCCGTGGCGCGGGATCTCGCGCCCATGGGCTATGAATGCGTCGTGTTCGACCAGGATCCCCAGGCCGGCGGCATGATGCGGACGCAAATTCCGAAATTCCGCCTGCCCGAAAGTGTGCTCGACGAGGAGTGCCAATACATCCTCGACCTCGGTATCGAGTTTGTCGGCGGCAAGCGCATTGACAGCATGAAGGCGCTGCTTTCTGAAGGCTTCGATGCGATCTTTGTCGGCTGCGGTGCGCCGCGCGGACGCGACCTCGACATTCCCGGCCGCAAGGAAGCGGTCAAGAACATCCATATCGGCATCGACTGGCTGTCGAGCGTTTCGTTCGGCCACATCGACAAGATCGGCAAGCGCGTGATCGTGCTCGGCGGCGGCAACACGGCCATGGATTGCTGCCGTTCCTCGCGCCGCCTCGGCGGCGAGGACGTCAAGGTTGTGGTCCGCTCCGGCTTCGAGGAGATGAAGGCGTCGCCTTGGGAGAAGGAAGACGCCATCCATGAGGATATTCCGATCTTCAATTTCCTCGTGCCCAAGGAATTCACCCATGAGAACGGCAAGCTCACCGGCGTGCTGTTCGAAAAGGTCAAGGCCGAGTACGACCCCAAGGGCCGCCGCAAGCTCGTCCCGACCGGCGAGCCGGACCAGCATTTCCCCTGCGACGACGTGCTGGTCGCGGTCGGCCAGGAAAACGCGTTTCCCTGGATCGAGCGCGACTGCGGCATCGAGTTCGATAAATGGGACATGCCCAAGGTCGATCCGAAGACGATGGCGTCGAGCAATCCCAAAGTTTTCTTCGGCGGCGACGCGGCGTTCGGTCCGAAGAACATCATCTGGGCGGTTGCCCACGGACACGAAGCCGCGATTTCGATCGATCGCCTCTGCCGGGGTGAAGACATCGGCGTGCGACCGGCGCCGCAGGTCACCATTGCCAGCCAGAAGATGGGCATCCACGAATGGAGCTACGACAACGAAATCACGCTCGACAAACGCTATCGGGTGCCGCATCGGGAGAAGTCCGCGGCGTTACGGAATATCAGAGCCGAGGTGGAGCTTGGCTATGACGTGGAGTTGGCCCTGAAGGAGGCCGAGCGCTGCCTCAATTGCGACGTGCAGACCGTGTTCACCGGCCAGCTCTGCATCGAATGCGACGCCTGCGTCGACATCTGCCCGATGGACTGCATCACCTTCACGGAGAACGGCGAGGAGACTGAGCTGCGCGGGCGCCTCCAGGCGCCGGCCAAGAACCTCACCCAGGACCTTTATGTCGCCAACAACCTCAAGACTGGCCGAGTCATGGTCAAGGACGAGGATGTGTGCCTGCATTGCGGGCTGTGCGCCGAACGTTGCCCGACCGGCGCCTGGGACATGCAGAAATACCTGATCGACATGACTCTCGCGGAACAGGCATGCCACTTGAAAGCATAAACGACTTCGTGGTCCGGTTCGCCAACGTCAACGGCTCCGGATCGGCCAGCGCCAACGAACTGTTCGCCCGCGCGGTGCTGCGGATGGGAGTGCCTGTGGCACCCCGGAATATCTTTCCGTCGAACATTCAGGGCCTTCCAACCTGGTACGAGGTGCGGATCTCCGAAGCCGGGCACCTTGGCGCGCGCGGCGGCACCGACTTGATGGTGGCGATGAACCCGCAGACCTGGGATAAGGATGTGGCCTCCATCGAGCCCGGCGGCTATCTGCTCTACGATTCGACCAAGCCGCTACCCAAGTCGAGATTCCGCAGTGACATCAACGTCATCGGCATCCCGCTGACCGCCATCACCAATTCGACCTATACCGATCCGCGCCAGCGGCAGCTATTCAAGAACATCATCTATCTCGGCGCGCTGTCGGCGCTCCTTGACCTCGACCCGAAGGTCATCGAGCAACTGATCGGCGAACAATATAAGGGCAAGGAAAGGCTCTTATCTTCAAACGTGCATGCGCTGCATCTCGGCCGCGACTACACGCTCAACGCCATCAAATGCCCGATCGGCCTGCGCGTAAGGAAGTCCGACCAGGTCGGCGACCGCATCTTCATCGAGGGCAATTCGGCGGCGGCGCTCGGCGCAGTCTACGGCGGTGCCACGGTTTGCGCCTGGTATCCGATCACGCCGTCGTCGTCGCTGGCCGATGCCTTCACCGCCCATTGCAAGCGGCTGCGGCATGATCCGGAGAGCAAGAAGGCCAAATACGCCATCGTCCAGGGCGAGGATGAACTCGCCTCGATCGGAATCGTCATCGGCGCCGCCTGGAACGGCGCCCGCGCGTTCACTGCAACGTCCGGTCCGGGCATCTCCTTGATGCAGGAGTTCATTGGTCTGTCCTATTTCGCCGAAATTCCTGCGGTAATCATGGATGTGCAGCGCGCCGGGCCATCGACCGGCATGCCGACGCGGACCCAGCAGTGCGACATCATCAGCGCCGCCTATGCCTCGCACGGCGACACCAAGCACGTATTGCTGTTTCCCGAAGATCCGGCTGAGGCCTTTGATATGGCGGCGCAAGCGTTCGACCTCGCCGATCGGCTGCAAACCACGATCTTTCTCATGCTCGACCTCGACATCGGCATGAATCATCGGCTGTGCCGGCCGCTGAAGTGGGACGACGCCAAGCAATACGATCGCGGGAAGATCATGACCGCCGAAATGCTGGAATCCGGCACGGATTTCGGCCGCTATCTGGACGTCGACGGCGACGGCATCACCTATCGCACCTATCCGGGCACGCACCCGACCAAGGGCTCCTTTTTCACCCGCGGTACCTCGCGCGACCGCTATGCGCGTTATACCGAGGATGGTCCCGCCTATGCCGACAACATGCAGCGTCTCCTGCGCAAGTTCGAGACGGCGAAGGATTTGGTGCCGCGCCCATTGCAGGCCAACGCCGGCAAGCCGACAAAATACGGCGTCATCTATTTCGGCTCGACCTCCCCGGCCATGGATGAGGCGATCTTGCTGCTGGAGGCCAAAGGTCACTCGCTCGACCGGTTGCGCCTGCGCGCCTTCCCATTCCATTCCAGCGTCGCGAGCTTTATCGCCGACCACGACTTCGTATTTGTCGTAGAACAGAATCGCGACGCGCAACTGCGCTCGCTCATCGTCAACGAATGCAGCATCGATCCGGTGCGGCTCGTTCCGATCCTGCATTACGACGGCACCCCGATCACCGCCCGCTTCATCGCCCGCGCCATCGGCGACCACCTTGACGCGTTGAAAATCACGCCGCTGCGGAAGGCGGTGTCGTGAACGGACACAACAAAAAAGACTGAGTCTCCCATGACCTACGTCGTCAAACCGAAATTCCACCATCCTGAACTGCCCAAGAACAAGCTCGGCTTTACCCACCGCGACTATGAGGGCGCGGTATCGACGCTATGCGCCGGCTGCGGTCACGACTCGATTACCGCCTCGATCGTCGAAGCCTGCTTCGAACTCGCCATCGAACCGCACCGGGTGGCGAAGGTTTCCGGCATCGGCTGTTCGTCGAAGACGCCGACCTATTTCCTCGGCAACTCGCACGGCTTCAATTCGGTGCACGGGCGCATGCCGTCTGTGCTCACCGGCGCCAACCTCGCCAACCGCGACCTCATCTATCTTGGCGTCTCCGGCGACGGCGATTCCGCTTCGATCGGCTTCGGCCAGTTCGCCCACTGCATGCGCCGCGGCGTCAACATGGTCTACATCGTCGAGAACAACGGCGTGTACGGCCTGACCAAGGGCCAGTTCTCCGCCACCGCCGACCGCGGCTCGAAGTCCAAGCGCGGCATCACCAACACCGACAATGCCATCGACATGGTCGGCATCGCGCTGCAGAGCGGCGCGAGCTTCGTGGCGCGCTCGTTCTCCGGCGACAAGAAGCAGTTGACGCCGCTGATCAAAGCCGCGATCGAGCATCGGGGTGCGGCCTTCATCGACGTGATCTCGCCCTGCGTCGCCTTCAACAATCACGCCGGCTCGACCAAAAGCTTCGACTACGTGCGCGAGCACAACGAGGCGGTCAACTTCCTCGATTTCATCACTGCCCGCGCGCCAATTCACGTCGACTACGCGCCGGGCACCGTAGAAATGGTGGAGCAGCACGACGGCACCGTCCTGGCGCTGCGCAAACTGAATGCGGAATACGACGTGCACGACCTCGAGGCGGCTATGAGCTTTCTGCATCATCATGCCGCCAAAGGGCAGATCGTGACCGGGCTCCTTTACGTTGAGAACGAATCGGAAGATCTGCACTGCCACCTCAACACCGTTGAGGGGCCGCTCAACACGCTGTCCGAGAAGGAGCTGTGCCCCGGTTCGGCGGCGCTGGAGAAGATCAACGCCGCGCTGCGGTAGGCATCAACGCGATTCAGCCCTTCAGCCAGGGCTTCGTGGCAACGAGTTCCTTCATCACCTCCGTCATTTGTTTGGGCGGCTCCAGCTTGATGACCAGTGGTTTGCCGGTCTCAAGCACGCTCTTGAGGCTTGAAAGAATAGCCGGCCAGCCCGATCGCCCGCCCGAGAGCAGCGCCTCGGGAACGTCCCATGAGTAGGATCCCGTCATCGTCAGCTTGACGCTCTCGCCTGACGGCTCGATGTCGTAGCTGACGAGGCAGGGCGGCAGTTCGCGCAGTTCCGACAGCCATTCGACCGTCCACGTGGTGGCAAGTCGGCGCGGAGGCGACCATTCCACCACCTTGCCTTTCACGTTCACCCGCTCATCGGGGAAGCGCACGACAAAATCGCCGCCAACACCCGACTTCCTCGCTGCCTCGGAAGTCGACCTTTCCTCCCCACCGAGGAAAGGTAGGAATCGCGACGCCGTAAAGTGCAATTACTGCAAACACGCGCCCATGTACTGCGTGCTCATATTGCCCGGAACGTTGTAGAGGCCCTGCTGAAAGGCGCAGCGCGAGGCGCGATCCTGAAAGGTCTCAGGGCCGTGCGGCAGATTAGGAATGGGATTTGCAAGGCCGGGTACGACCGTAGGTGGCTTCAACTGGGGCGCCGGTCGCGCGCTTACTACGCTGCCGCCTTCCGGCGGAATGAGCGGGGTACGCGGCAACGGCGTCGGCAGAACCGTGCCTGGCGAACTCCGCGTGAAGGAAAACTTCCGGCTCGCAAGCCGTTCCCCGCGCGGCGACTGGGTTCTCGCAGCGTGTTCATGCACTCTGCGCATCGGTTGTCCGGCTCGATGCCGACTGAGTGCACGGTGCGTCGGCGCGAGGATGGTGTAGGGAAAGCCCGGATAGCCCTGAGCCGGGGCACCGCCGGGCGTGGACAGAGCGAGCAGCAAGGCCGGTGCAAAATAGAAAAGGCGCCGCATGCACACGTTCATGAGTCGGCCGATCTAGTTGCAGCACAGGGTCAACCATAAAGCCCGGCCGCCGTTCCTGGGTTACACCAACCGGATCAATCCTGCGGCGCCTCCTCGATCGGGTCATAGCGCTTGGCATCGAGCCCAAGCAGATTCCACGACTGCTGCATGTGCGGCGGCAGCGGGGCAGTGGTGTCTATGATCCCGCCGCGCGGATGGGGCACCACGATGCGATGGGCCAGAAGATGCAGCCTGTTCTGCAGGCCGCCCGGCAGTTCCCAATTCTCTCGCGAGAAATATTTCGGATCGCCGACGATCGGGTGGTTGATGTGGGCCATGTGTGCACGCAGTTGATGGGTGCGCCCGGTCACGGGTTTGAGCGAAATCCAGGCGAGCGACGATCCCGCGGTTTCCACTACGGCGTAATAGGTCACCGCGTGACTCGCGCCTTCCTCGCCGTGGTGCGCGATGCGCATGATCGATTCGTCCTCGCGCTCCTGCTTGGCGAGAAACGTCGAGATTCGTCCCTGCCGTGGCTTCGGCACACCGGCGACCAGCGCCCAATAGATTTTTCTCGCCGACCGCGAGCGGAAGGTCCTCGCCAGGGCCGCCGCCGCAAACCGTGTCTTGGCAACGACGAGACAGCCGGCCGTGTCCTTGTCGAGCCGGTGCACGAGGCGCGGCCGTTGACCATGCGCGTCGCGCATGACTTCCAGCATGCCGTCGAGATGACGCGGCGTGCCGGAGCCGCCCTGTACTGCCAGCCCCATCGGCTTGTTGAAGACCAGGACGTCGGCGTCTTCGTAGAGCGTGATCGATTTGAGAAACGCGCGAGTCTTGTCATCCGCCTCGTTTCCCGCGGCGCGCGGCTTCGGCTGATCGACCCGCAGCGGCGGAATACGAATGCTCTGCCCGGCCTGGAGCCGGTTCGTGGGCCGCGTGCGCTTGCCGTCCACGCGCACCTCGCCTTTGCGGATGACGCGCTGGATGTGGGAGAAGCTCAAGCCCGGAAACCGCGCTTCCAGGAAGCGGTCGACCCGCATGTCCGTTTCATCGGGGGTAACGGTGACGTTCTGTACCTTCCCCTCGCCCCGCGGATTGTTGCTGACAATGGCGGGAGCGGACGCCTGCGCGCTCCCCTCCCCCCGCGCAGCAAAGCGGAGCGATGGGGAGGGGTCAGGGGTAGGGGCAAATTTCGTTTGCTTGAAACCCCCCACCCCGGCTCGCTGCGGGGTCCCCATCGCGCCCTGTGCGATGGGGTGCCCCTTCGCTCGCCGACCCCCCCCGCCACGCGCTTCGCGCGCGGGGGGAGGGAAAGCATGCCGTGGCCCGGCTATTCCCCTGCCGCCGCCGGGCTGGCGCGGCCCCCGCGAGCCTCTCACGGATCGCTCCGCTCGCTGCGCAGCTTCGCCCAATATTCCAGGCGCTTTCTGATCTCGCGCTCAAAGCCGCGCTCGGGCGGATCGTAAAATTTCTGCCGCCCGAGCTTTTCGGGGAAATAGTCCTGGCCTGAGAACGCCTCCTCGCTGTCGTGATCGTATTCGTACCCCGCGCCATATCCCTCGCTCTTCATCAGCTTGGTCGGCGCGTTGAGGATGTGCTTGGGCGGCAAGAGCGAGCCAGCTTCCTTGGCCGTCCGCTTGGCCGCCCCAAAAGCCGTATAGGTCGCGTTCGATTTCGGCGCGGTGGCGACATAGATGACTGCTTCGGCCAGCGCCAGTTCACCCTCGGGGCTCCCAAGAAAATCGTAGGCGTCCTTGGCGGCATTGGCGACGACAAGCGCCTGCGGATCGGCGAGCCCGATATCCTCGACCGCCATGCGCACGATGCGGCGCGCGAGATAGAGCGGATCCTCGCCGGCATCGAGCATGCGCGCCAGATAATAGAGCGCAGCGTCGGGATCGGAACCGCGTACGGATTTATGCAGCGCGCTGATGAGATTGTAGTGGCCGTCCTGCGACTTGTCGTAGATCGGCGCCCGCCGCTGCACGATCTCTTGCAGCGCGGCGGCGCCGAAAGTCTCGCCGGCGCGCACCGCGCGCCAGACTTCTTCCGCGAGCGTGAGCGCGGCACGGCCATCGCCGTCAGCCATGCGAATGAGCGACGCACGCGCTTCGGCGTCGAGCGGCAGCCTTCGTCCTTCAATCGCTTCGGCGCGAGCAAGCAGCTTTTCGATGGCCGTCTCGTCGAGGGGTTTGAATACGAGCACCCGGGAGCGCGACAACAGCGGCGCAATCAATTCAAACGAGGGATTTTCCGTCGTCGCGCCGACCAGAATGATGGTACCGTCTTCCATCACCGGCAAAAAAGAATCCTGTTGCGCGCGATTGAAGCGGTGAATCTCGTCGACGAAAAGGAGCGTCCCCTGGCTCGTCTCACGGCGCGCACGCGCCGCGTCGAACACCTTTTTCAGATCGGCGACGCCGGAAAAGATCGCGGAAATCTGCTCGAAATAAAATTCGGTCGCATGCGCCAAAAGCCGCGCAACGGTAGTTTTTCCGGTCCCCGGTGGGCCCCAGAAAATGAGCGAGCCAAGCGAGCGGGTATCGAGCATGCGCGTGAGCGCGCCATCGCGGCCGAGCAAGTGACCCTGGCCGACCACATCGGAAAGCTGCTGCGGTCGCAACTTGTCGGCGAGCGGCCGCGGCGCATCGCGATCAAGACCCGCAGCGGCGAAAAGACTCGTTTGGGCGGCCCGCTTTACCATTTCGTCAAAAATGGTGGATGTGCCGGGCCGCTGCAAGCCAATTCGGACCCTTCTTCGATGCCGTCCAGCGCACGCTCATCCCCGAACCGGCCGGCAGGGCGGCCGTTCCCGGCGCGTTGCGCCGAAGACACTGTCTCATTCAGCCGCTGAACATCACCGAAATCTGCTCGCCGTGCCGGTTTATGGTGATGCGCCAGGACCGTCCCCCGGTATTGGCGGCCCGTTCAAGCTCGGCCGAGTTCGTGATTCGCTCGTTATTGACCGAAACGACGATGTCGCCCGGCCGAAAGCCGATCGATTGCGCGGTTGACCCATCGGCCACGGCTGTGACCACGACACCGCGCGCCTGCGAATCGAGCTGCAATTCGTCCGCCAGAGCGGGAGAAAGATTGGCCACGGTCGCACCGCGGAACGGCGAGTTGGAGCGGATTTCAACTTCGTCTCGCGGCATTTCCGGCAGCGGCTGCAATGTTACCGGCAGGGTCATCTGGTGTCCCTGGCGAACGAGCCCAATCTGGGCTGTCCCGCCGAGCGGCTTCGTGGCGAAGCGGTAACCGAACGCGTTCGGATCCTCCACAGGCGTTCCATCGACGCTGACGAGCAGATCGCCGACCTTGATTCCGGCATGTGCTGCGGGACTGTCGGCGTCAACGCTCGCGACCAGCGCACCCGTGGGCACCTTCAGGCCCAAACTGTCGGCGATATCGGGCGTGACCTCCTGCAGCTTGGCGCCGAACCATGGGCGCCTGACCGTATGACTGCCGGCCTCAGCCGAGGCAACGACGATACGCACCAGATTTGCCGGGATGGCAAAGCCGATACCCTCCGACCCGCCCGAGGACGATGCGATCGCGCTGTTGATGCCGACCAGGCGTCCTCTCATATCAACCAACGCACCGCCGGAATTGCCCGGATTGATCGCCGCATCGGTCTGGATGAAGAATTGATAATCGGAGCTGCCCACCTGCGTACGCGCCAGCGCCGAAACGATGCCGTGCGTCACGGTCTGTCCTACGCCGAAGGGATCGCCAATCGCCAGGACCACATCGCCAACCTCCAGCTTGTCGGAATCGCCGAATTGCAAGGTTGGAAAGCGATCGTGCGCGTCCTTTATCCGCAATACCGCAAGATCGCTGCGCGGATCCTTGAGCACGATCTCGGCGGGAAACTCGCGCTTGTCGGCAAGCGCCACCTTGACCTGGCTTGCGCCTCTGATCACGTGAAAGTTGGTGACGACGAGCCCCGACGGATCGACGATGACGCCGGAACCAAGGGAGCGTTCCACCTGACGGCTCGGAACGCCGCCGAAAAACTGACGGAAAAACGGGTCGGCTAAAAACGGATTCTGGTTTTCGACGATGTGCTGGGCATAGACGTTTACCACGGCGGGCGCCACCCGCTGAACGATCGGAGCGAACGAGAGTTGCAGTTGGCCGAGCGAGACCGGAGCTTGGCGTTCCTGAGCGGAAACCGGAGGCAGCGGCGCCGTCAGCAACAGGACGGCAGCGGCCAGAATGGCCGAAACATTGAGGCGCGCCATCATAGAATTCCTCGAATCGAAGCGCCCATATAGCCAGCCGACCGCGACTTTAGAAGGGCGTTGCGGCTGCCTGGATCCGCTGCAGCCTGCGTACGCGCCCGCGGCGACGCGGTGCACGCGCATACATTCGCGTTGCGGAAGCTATCGCAACGGTGCCCAGCCGGGCCCCACTCGCGGGACACGGCATGCGGAGGTTACGCCGCCGCCGGAGCAGTTTCTCCGGCCCGCGCCAGAACCGGCCCGGAATCCTTGCCCCTGGCTTCGACGTCGCGGTCCACGAACTCGATTACCGCGACGGGGGCCGAATCGCCATAACGAAACCCGGCCTTGAGTACGCGGAGATAGCCACCCTCGCGCCCTTTGTAACGCGGAGCGATCACCTCGAAGAGCTTTTTGACCATAGACACGTCGCGCATCTGCGCGATCGCCTGGCGGCGGGCGTGCAGGTCGCCCCGCTTGCCGAGAGTCACCAGTTTTTCCACGACAGGACGCAAATCCTTGGCCTTCGGCAGTGTGGTGACGATCTGCTCATGCTTGACCAGCGCGGCTGCCAGATTGGCAAGCATCGCGCGGCGATGATCGGAGCGCCGGTTGAATTTGCGATGAGTTTTGGCGTGACGCATGTGACTTCGTCAGATGACGGACAACAGACGACGGACGACGGAACCGGATATTCCAATCATCTGTCGGCTGTCGGCTGTCGGCTGTCCTCTGCTCAATAGTGATCCTCAAACCGCTTGGCGAGTTCGTCGATGTTCTCCGGCGGCCAGCCGGGAACCTCCATGCCCAAATGCAAGCCCATTTGCACGAGCACTTCCTTGATCTCGTTGAGCGATTTCCGACCGAAATTCGGCGTGCGCAGCATTTCGGCCTCGGTCTTCTGCACGAGATCGCCGATATAGACGATGTTGTCGTTCTTCAGGCAGTTCGCGGAACGGACCGAGAGTTCGAGTTCGTCGACCTTCTTCAGGAAGGCGGGATTAAAGGCGAGATCGGGGATCGCTTCGTGCGTGGTCTCGCGCTTGGGCTCCTCGAAATTGACGAACACATTGAGCTGGTCCTGCAGGATGCGTGCGGCATAGGCCAGCGCATCCTCCGGGCTGATGGCTCCGTTGGTCTCGATCGACAGCGTGAGTTTGTCGTAGTCGAGAATCTGTCCCTCGCGCGTATTCTCCACCTTGTAGGAGACCTTGCGGACCGGAGAATAGAGACTGTCGACCGGAATGAGACCGATCGGGGCGTCCTCCGGACGATTGCGCTCGGCGGGGACGTACCCCTTGCCGGTCGCAACCGTGAACTCCATGCGGATTTCGGCTCCTTCATCCAACGTGCAGAGCGCAAGCTCGGGATTGAGCACCACGACGTCGCCGACGGTCTGAATATCGGCGGCGGTGACCGTCCCTGGTCCCTGTTTCTTCACTACCATGCGCTTGGGCCCGTCGCCCTGCATCTTGATCGCGATGTCTTTGATGTTGAGCACGATGTCGGTCACATCCTCGCGCACGCCCGCGATCGAGGAAAATTCGTGCAGCACGCCGTCGATATGAACGGACTGTACGGCTGCGCCCTGCAGCGAGGACAGCAGAATTCGCCGCAGCGCGTTGCCGAGGGTCACTCCGAAGCCGCGTTCGAGCGGCTCCGCCACGACAGTGGCCACGCGCCGTGCGTCGCCACCGGCCGATATCTGGAGCTTGTTTGGCCTAATCAGTTCCTGCCAATTCTTCTGGATCGTCACGTTGTCACCCATCGCGTTTCGCGGCGCCAACCTGTCGCGGGCCCCACTCCGCTCCGTGAGGCCAAGGTCTTGCGGTGGCAAATGTTCCATCTGTTCCATCGGCCGGATATCCTATACACGCCGCCGCTTGCGCGGGCGGCATCCATTGTGCGGGATCGGAGTCACGTCGCGAATGGAGGTGATGGTGAATCCGGCAGCCTGCAGCGACCGCAGCGCCGATTCTCGCCCCGAACCAGGCCCCGCCACTTCGACCTCGAGCGTGCGCATGCCATGCTCCTGCGCCTTCTTGGCGGCGTCTTCGGCCGCCACCTGTGCAGCGTAGGGCGTGGACTTTCGCGAACCCTTGAATCCCATCGTTCCCGCCGACGACCACGCGATGGCGTTGCCTTGCACGTCGGTGATCGTGATCATGGTGTTGTTGAACGTTGCATTCACATGCGCGACTCCGGCGGCGATGTTCTTGCGTTCGCGTCGTCGCACGCGCGTGGCTTCTTTGCCCATTCTGAACCCTTTCGTGGAACGGAACCGGCGGTTCCGCCGCCGTTAGTTCCCGTCCCGCTCCCAATCTGCGGAAGGCGGGTTGGGGAGACGTACTATTTCTTCTTGCCCGCAATCGGCTTAGCGGGTCCCTTGCGGGTGCGCGCGTTGGTATGGGTGCGCTGGCCACGCACCGGAAGGCCGCGGCGATGCCGCAACCCTCGATAGCACCCCAGATCCATCAGCCGTTTGATGTTCATGGCGACTTCGCGCCGCAGATCACCTTCGACGATGTAATCGCGATCGATCACTTCACGGAGCTGGAGCACCTCCTGGTCGGTCAGTTGCGAGACGCGGCGGGACTCCGGAAGGGACACCTTCTCCATGATTTCCTTGGCCTTGGAGGAGCCGATACCATGGATATATTGCAGCGCAATCAACACGCGCTTGTTCGTTGGTATGTTGACACCCGCGATACGAGCCACGTCAGTTACTCCCTGCGGCCGCTAGCCACCCTGCCCGATCATTCACCTGGCAGGGCGCCAAGCCGCTCTCAATGGTTGCAGTGGTCACCTGAGAAGGCCACAAACGTAAAAAGCCAACGCTGCCTGCCCCTTACGGCTCGGCATCGCTGCTCAATCTCCTACTGGGTATTCTGCGCTTATTAATGGATTCCTCTTGCTTTCGTCAACCTCCGCCGGTGGATACGTGCACGCCGTCCGTACGTTCGGCGGCGGCTCATCCTCCCCTCGGGCCTTGGCGGGAGCCGTTGGACCTGAGGCAACCCGCTTTGACCCCCGCGAAACCGGTCATGTCGAGCTTTTTCCGAGGCTTTCGCACACCCGCCGGAGGTTTTCGTGCTGCCCCGGGTTTTTGGGTCCGCTTCAACGTCACAACCGGTTTTTTTGGGACCTGAACCGAGGCCAGAAGCCCGTCAATGGCGGCCGCGACTTGCTGGATTGGCGCCATCCCGTCAACCGACCGGAGCACCCCCTGGCGCCGGTAATAGGCAATCAACGGCTCGGTCTGTCGGCGATAGGCGATTAGACGACGGTGCAGGATCTCGGGGTTGTCGTCTTCGCGTAGCGGCTCGCCACGCATCCTCATCTCGGCGATCCGGCTCTCGATCCGCCGCAACAGCGCGGCCTCCTCGACGCGTAATTCGATGACGCCGTCAAGCGAAATGCCGCGCTTGGCGAGGATGCGGTCGAGCGCGGTCGCCTGCCGTACCGTGCGCGGAAAACCGTCGAGAATGAAGCCGTTACGGGCATCGGGCTCCTGGATTCGGCGCCCGACTATGGCGACCACGACATCGTCGGGGCAGAGCGAGCCGCGCGCCATGCGTTCGGCCACCTGGCGGCCGACCGCCGTACCAGCACTGACTTCCGCGCGCAGCATCTCCCCGGTGGAGAGCTGGACGATACCGTATTTAGCGACGAGACGTTGGGCCTGTGTACCTTTGCCGGCCCCCGGCGGGCCCAGCAAGATCAATCTCATCTACGACGCCCCCTGAGCTTCGATCGCTTGATCAAACCCTCGTATTGGTGGGCGAGCAGGTATCCCTGGATTTGCGCCACCGTGTCCATGGTCACGCTCACCACGATCAAAAGCGAGGTACCTCCGAAATAGAACGGCACCGCTGCGTAGGAAATCAAGAGCTGTGGCAAGAGACAGACGAGGGCGAGGTAGGCGGCCCCCACAACGGTGATCCGCGACAGGACATAATCGATATATTCCGCGGTGCGCTCGCCCGGCCGGATGCCGGGAATGAATCCGCCATGCTTCTTCAGATTGTCGGCCGTTTCAGTCGGATTGAAGATGACCGCCGTGTAGAAGAACGTGAAGAAGATAATCAGCCCGACATAGAGGAGCAGGAACAGCGGCCTCCCCTGGCCGAGCAGCGTGGTGATCGTCGTCAGCCACCCGGTCGCCTGCCCTGGCCCGGCGAAATCGGCGACCGTCGTTGGCAGCAGCAGCAGCGATGAGGCGAAGATCGGCGGAATGACGCCCGACGTATTGAGCTTGAGCGGCAGATGCGACGACTGCCCCTCGAACATCCGATTGCCGACCTGCCGTTTCGGATATTGGATCAATAGCCGGCGTTGCGCACGCTCCATGAAAACAATGAAGGTGATGACGATAACGCCCATCACCAGGACCGCGAAAATGAGCCCGGTCGAAAGCGCGCCCTGGCGACCGAGTTCCAGAGTACTGGCGACTGCCGTCGGCAATTGTGCGATGATTCCCGCCATGATGATCAGCGAAGTTCCATTGCCGATGCCGCGTTGGGTGATCTGTTCGCCAACCCACATCAGGAACATGGTGCCGCCGGTCAGCGTGATCACCGTTGAAATCACAAAGAAAATGCCGGGATTTGCCACCACCGAGCCACCGCCCGCTCCTTCGAGACCGACGGCAATGCCATAGGCCTGAAACGCCGAAAGCACCACGGTCAGATACCGGGTGTACTGGTTCATCGTCTTACGGCCTTGCTCGCCTTCCTTGTTGAGTTGTTCAAGGGTTGGCGAGACGGTGGTCATCAGCTGGATGATGATCGACGCGGAGATATAGGGCATGATCGTCAGGGCGAAGATCGCCATGCGATGAATGCCGCCGCCGGCGAACATGTTGAACATGCCCAGAATCCCGCCGGCTTGCTGATTGAAAATCTTGTCCCAAGCCGCGGGATCGATTCCAGGCAGTGGAACGTATGTGCCGAGGCGATAGACCAGGAGCGCGCCGAGCGTGAACCAGATGCGCTTCTTCAGCTCCTCGGCTTTTGCCAAGGCGCCGAAATTGAGATTGGCAACCAGTTGTTCCGCCGCAGAAGCCATCCCGCCGCTCCGTATGCCTAGGCCGGTTTCGTAGACCCAAGCCTATATGGGGACTAGGCCGCCTGTTCGCCCGCCTCCGACTTGGGGGCGAGGATTTCGACGCTGCCTCCGGCCTTCTCCACCGCGGCAATGGCCGATTTGGAGGCCCCGAAAACCGAAAGCGTCACTTTGGCCTTGATCTCGCCGCCACCGAGGAGCCGAACCCCGTCCCTGAGTCGACGCAGAATTCCTGCCTTTGCCAGGGCCGCCGCGTCTATTTTGCCCGCGGCATCGAGCCGCCCCACATCGATGGCCGCTTGGATACGCCCAAGGTTCACCTCGTTAAGCTTGCGCGCAAACATGGCGTTTTTGAACCCGCGCTTGGGCAGCCGCCGGTGCAGCGGCATCTGGCCGCCTTCGAAGCCCTTGATCCGTACGCCGGAGCGCGCGGTCTGGCCCTTGCCGCCGCGGCCACCGGTCTTGCCCGTGCCCGAACCAATGCCGCGGCCGATGCGCTTTCGCGGCTTGCGGGCGCCGGGCCGGCCGGCCAATTCATGAAGTTTCATTTGCTGCTCCAGATCAATCTGTTCGTCGTGTCCCGCTTGCGAGCGGCGTGCGGCAGGTATTCGAACTCAGACATCGCGCACGCCCGGCCGTTCTATTCGCGAACGATGACGCGCAACGCTAGTCCTCCATCATTTGCACGAGATGAGAGACCTTTGCGATCATCCCGCGGATCTGTGGCGTGTCGGGCAACTCGGCCACGCGCCCGATCTTGTTGAGTTTGAGCCCGATCAGGGTCTCGCGCTGGCGGCGGTCCCGCCGCTGCGGACTGCCGATCTGACGGACCTTGACGGCCTTGTTCGATGATTTCCCGCTACTCATCGTCTGCTCCGAAACGCTGCGTCAGTCTGCCGAGGTCGATTCCGCGTCGACGTCGCGGCGACGGGCCTGCAACTGTGACACCTTGACATTGCGGCGCGCCGCGACCGCGCGCGGAGAATCCTGGCGCTTGAGTGCATCGAACGTGGCGCGCACCACATTGTAGGGGTTCGATGTGCCAAGCGATTTGGCAACCACGTCCTGCATGCCGAGCGTCTCAAACACCGCGCGCAGCGGTCCGCCGGCGATGATTCCCGTGCCGGGCGGGGCGGCGCGCAGATAGACCCGCCCGGCGCCGTGGCGGCCCGCCACATCGTGGTGCAGCGTGCGGCCTTCGCGCAGCGGTACGCGAGTGAGCGATCGCTTGGCGGCATCGGTCGCCTTGCGGATCGCTTCCGGCACCTCGCGAGCCTTGCCGTGGCCGAAGCCGACCCGGCCCTTCTGATCGCCGACGACGACCAGTGCCGCGAAGCCAAAGCGCCGCCCGCCTTTGACCACTTTGGCGACGCGATTGATATGGACGAGCTTGTCGACGAATTCGCTTTCGCGCTCTTCGTCGCGGCGCCGTTCACGGGGTTCACGAGCCATAGTGCTCTACCATTTTGTTCAAGTCCTTACTTCGAGATTGAGAGGACGGCGGACGGTGACAGACGACGGAAATGATCTGTGCCAGCCGCGTATGATGACCCGTCCTCCGTCGCCCGTCCTCCGTCGTCAGAAATTCAGCCCGCCCTCGCGCGCGGCCTCGGCCAGAGCCTTGACGCGGCCGTGATAGAGATAGCCGCCGCGATCGAATATCACGTCCTTGATGCCCTTTTCCTGGGCACGCTGGGCGATAATCTTGCCGACCGTCTTCGCAGCTTCGAGATTGGCTCCGGTCTTCAATCCCTCGCGCGTCGGCTTCTCGATCGAAGACGCCGCCACGAGCGTAATGCCCGCATCGTCATCGATCACCTGCGCGTAGATGTGTTTTGAGGAGCGGAAGACTGAAAGTCGCTTGCGGCCGTGGCCGGCGCGAATGAGTGCGCCGCGCACGCGCGCCTGCCGCCGCTGCATTCTGTCGTTAAGCTTGCTCATGGGCGGCTCCGTTACTTCTTCTTGCCTTCCTTGCGGAAGATACGTTCGGAGGCATATTTTATGCCCTTGCCCTTGTAGGGCTCGGGGGGCCGATAGTCGCGAATTTCGGCCGCGACCTGCCCTACCTGCTGACGATCGCTGCCGCTGATCACGATTTCGACCGGACGCGGCGTTGCGATCGTAATGCCTTCGGGGATCGGATAGATGACGTCGTGGCTGTAGCCCAGCGCGAGCTGAAGATTTTTACCCTGGACGGCAGCCCGATAGCCGACGCCGTTGATTTCGAGTCGCTCCTGGAATCCCTTGCTGACCCCGGCGATCAGATTGGCGATCAGCGTGCGCGAGGTGCCCCACTGGGCGCGCGCGCGCTTGCTGTCGGCGCGCGGTGCGACCTTGATGCGGCCACCCTCGAGCTCGACTGCAACGTCATCGTGCAGCACAGCGGAAAGCGTCCCTTTCGGGCCTTTCACCTTGACGGTCTGGCCGTCGACATCGGCCGTGATTCCGGACGGAACGGCAATCGGCTTTTTTCCAATCCGCGACATCAGAACACCGTACACAGGATCTCGCCACCGACATTGGCGTCGCGGGCGTCATGGTCGGCCATGACGCCCTTGGGCGTGGAGACGATGGCCACACCGAGCCCGTTGTTGATGCGCGGCAGGTTCCTGACCGAGGTATAGACCCGCCGACCGGGCTTTGAAATCCGCTCGATCTCGCGGATCACCGGCTCGCCGTCGAAATACTTCAGTTCGATCTCGATTTCCGAATGGCCGTCGCGCTCGACCACCGCGTAGCCGCGAATGTAGCCTTCGCTCTTGAGGACTTCGAGCACACGCTCGCGCAATTTCGATCCTGGAGAGGTGACCTTGCTTTTGTTGCGAAGCTGCGCATTACGGATGCGCGCGAGCAGGTCGCCGATGGGGTCGTTCATGGGCATCGTGCGCGCCTCCTTACCAGCTCGACTTCACCAGGCCCGGGATCAGTCCCTTGGACCCCAGTTCGCGCAAGGCGATGCGCGACAGCTTGTGCTTGCGGTAGTAGCCGCGTGGGCGCCCGGTCATCTCGCATCGATTGCGGATACGGGTGGCCGACGAATTGCGCGGCAGCTTGGCAAGCTTGAGCGTAGCGGCAAATCGCTCCTCCACCGGCTTCGTCTTGTCGTGCGCGATCACCTTGAGCCGCGCTCGCCGGCCCGAATATTTCTTCGTCATCCGGCGACGCCGGTTGTTCTTCTCGATGGCACTCTTCTTCGCCATTTATTTCTCCTTGTGTTCCGCGTCTGAGCCTGTCCTGACTGAAAGACTCACTGCCGGAACGGAAAATTGAACGCTGTCAGCAGCGCGCGCGCCTCGTCGTCGCTGCGCGCGGTGGTGCAGACAGTGATATCCATGCCCCAGATATCGGCCGCCTTGTCGTAGTCGATCTCCGGGAAGACGATGTGCTCCCTGATGCCGAGCGAGTAATTGCCGCGGCCGTCGAAACTCTTCGATGACAGGCCGCGGAAATCACGCACCCTGGGCAGCGCGATGTTGATAAGCCGGTCGAGGAACTCGTACATGCGCGACTTGCGCAACGTGACCTTGCAGCCGATGGGCTGGCCGGCGCGCACCTTGTAGGTGGCGATCGACTTGCGCGCCTTGGTGATCACCGCCTTCTGTCCGGCGATAAGCGCCAGATCAGCGGCGGCCGACTCGACCTTCTTGCGGTCGGCGACCCCCTCCCCGATGCCCATATTGATGACGATCTTGTCGAGCATCGGAATCTGCATCCGGTTCTTGTAGC
>JASHOR010000184.1 GCA_030041005.1 Xanthobacteraceae bacterium | reverse complement strand
TAAGCCAGGCACCTGGCGCGCCGGTCTTCATGCCGGCGGGGACGATGCCCGGACCGCCCGAGTCCGGGGTTACGAGCCCCGGCCGCGGGAACCGCGCTCGCTCCACCTTCAGGATCGCTTCCGGAATGGGCCCTTCGATGAGCGAGCGGCGGCGCTTCTACTGATCGCGCCACGCTTGTCAAGCATTGTCGCCGGATGAGAGCATCATGCTGATTCCGCGAGGCCTTTCCCGCCAGCGCTGCCGACGGCGCGGCGCTCGATGGAGCGAATTCGCGCGAATCTAAGAGTCATTGCGAGGAATCCCGAAGGGGCGACGAAGCGATCCATAAATTCTCTGTGCTGCAGCCGGATCGCTTCGTGGAGCCTGTCATCGGATCGCGCGACTACGCGCGGGTCCATTGGCTCCTCGCAATGACGGCCCCTCACCCGCCCTCGCTCGGCTTCGCCTCCGCCACAGCCGACGCTCCGCGTCGGCGTCAGCTTCACCATATGGCGGCCGAAGGCCGCCTATGCACCCTCTCCCGCAGGGGAAAGCAGCAGCAGCGCTTAATTGGTTCATCAAGCGCGAGGATTTGTGTGCCGCGTCATTGCCGGACTTGATCCGGCAATCCATGCAGCCGAAGCGTCAGCATGGACCACCGGGACAAGCCCGGTGGTGACCAGGAAAGGTAACACCGTCATGCCCGCACTTGTTGCGGGCATCCACGTCTTAAAATCGCGCCGAAGTCAAAGACGTGGATGGCCGGGACAAGCCCGGCCATGACGAAATAGCGTTCCTAATTCGCAGGGTGGGCTGAGCGTAGCGAAGTCCACACGGTCTTGTTTCACCGGCGGACGCGTGGGCACGGCGCTCCGCGCCTTTGCTCACCCTACGCTCGCTTCAGGCGGTCCCCCTCCCCCTTGCGGGGGCGGATGAACGTTTACACCGGAAGATTATCGTGCTTGCGCCCCGGCATCTCCACGGTCTTGCCGCGCAGCATGGCGAGAGCGCGGGCGATGCGCGGGCGCGTGGCGTGCGGCATGATCACGTCGTCGATGTAGCCGCGCTCGGCGGCGATGAACGGCGAGAGAAATCGCTCCTCGTATTCCTTGGTGCGCGCGGCGATTTTTTCCGGGTCGCCGATGTCGGCGCGGAAGATGATCTCGACCGCGCCCTTGGCGCCCATCACCGCGATCTGCGCCGTCGGCCAGGCGTAATTGAGGTCGCCGCCGATGTGCTTGCTTGCCATCACGTCATAGGCGCCGCCGAACGCCTTGCGGGTGATCACGGTAACGAGCGGCACCGTCGCCTGCGAATAGGCGAACAATAATTTGGCGCCATGCTTGATCAGACCGCCGTATTCCTGCGCGGTGCCGGGCAGGAAACCGGGCACGTCGACGAAGGTGACGATGGGAATGCCGAACGCGTCGCAGAAGCGCACGAAGCGCGCGGCCTTGCGGCTGGCGTCGGAGTCGAGCACGCCGGCGAGCACCATCGGCTGGTTGGCGACGAAGCCCGTGGTCCTGCCTTCGATGCGGCCGAAGCCGGTGACGATGTTGCGGGCGAACGCTTCGGAGAGTTCGAAAAAATCGCCCTCGTCGACCACTTTGAGGATCAATTCCTTGATGTCGTAGGGCTTGTTGGGATTGTCGGGCACCAGCGTATCGAGCGAGGCCTCCTCGCGCGCGGCGGTGTCGAGCGAGGGCCATTGCGGCACGCCGGAGGAAAAACTCGCCGGCAGGAAGTCGATCAGCCGGCGCATCTGCAACAGGCACTCGACGTCGTTGTCGTAGGCGCCGTCGGCGATCGACGACTTGGCCGCGTGCACCGAGGCGCCGCCGAGCTCTTCCGCAGTGACGATCTCGTTGGTCACCGTCTTCACCACTTCCGGTCCGGTGACGAACATGTAGCTCGTGTCGCGCACCATGAAGATGAAATCGGTCATTGCCGGCGAGTAGACGTCGCCGCCGGCGCATGGACCCATGATCACCGAAATCTGCGGGATCACGCCGGAGGCGAGCACGTTCCTTTTGAACACCTCGCCGTAGCCGCCGAGCGAAGCGACGCCTTCCTGGATGCGGGCGCCGCCGGCGTCGAACAGCCCGACGATCGGGGCGCGCGCGCGCATCGCCATATCCTGGATCTTGATGATCTTCTGCGCGTGGGTCTCCGACAGCGAGCCGCCGAACACGGTGAAATCCTTGGCGAAGGCAAACACGGTGCGGCCGTTGACCGTGCCGAAGCCGGTGACGACGCCGTCGCCCGCGATTTTCTGCTTCTCCATGCCGAAGTCGCTCGAACGATGCTCGACGAACATGTCGAGTTCCTCGAACGAGTCGCGGTCCATGAGCAGTTCGAGGCGTTCGCGCGCGGTGAGCTTGCCGCGCTTGTGCTGCGCATCGATGCGCGCCTTGCCGCCGCCGGCGCGCGCGGCCTGGCGGCGCGCTTCGAGCTTGTCGATGATGTCTTTCATGGCGGGACTCAGGGATCAGTCATCAGTCATCAGGAATAGCAAGCGGCGGGGCCAGCGTCATCTCCCGGCCGTCCTCCGTCATCCCGAGGCGCGGGCGCAGCGAGCCTCCAAGGATGCGGCCCCGACTTCCGGGCCGTCGCCCTTCGAAGGCCGCTCCGCGCCCTCATGGCGACGGATTGGGCGCCGCGCCAGCGGTCCCGTTCGCCGCTTCCTTGATGGCCGCAACGATGTTGGCGTAGCCGGTGCACCGGCAAAGATGGCCGGAGAGCACCTCGCGGATTTCGCCCTCACTCGGATGCGGGTTGCGCGCCAGCAAATCCGTGAACGACATCAGAATGCCGGGCGTACAGAAGCCGCATTGCAGGGCGTGATTGTTGCGGAACGCCGCCTGCAGCGGATTGAGCGCGCCGTCGGCCGCCGCCAGCGATTCCACGGTGCGCACGTCCCGGCCTTCGGCCTGCACCGCGAGCGTCAGGCACGCGCGTTGCGCGACGCCGTCGATCAGCACCGTACAGGCGCCGCAGATGCCGTGCTCGCAGCCGACATGAGTCCCGGTGGCGCCGAGGGATTGGCGCAGGAAGTCGGACAACAGCATGCGCGGCTCGGCCTCGGCGGCGAGTCTGCGGCCATTGAGCGTAAGCGCAACGCGCACGCGCTCGCTCCTGTTCACGCGGCGCATCGCATCGCCTCCCCCACCACTCCCGAAGCAAGATTGCGGAACAGGTCGCGCCGCATGGCCGCCGAAGCGTGCAAATCGTCGTAACCTTCGAGGCCTTCGACGAAGCGGACGACATCGTTCGCCAGAAGGTGCGGGTAATCCTCCGCCGGTACGCGCAACACCTGCGGCCGTCCGGACAGGCCGCCGGCGCCGAGGTGAAGCTCTTGGTTTCGGAAGACCGCAGCGATGGCGATGATGGCGAAGTCGCCGTGCCGCCGCGCCACCTCGCGGAACGCCACGCCCTGCCCGGCGAGCACGGGAAAACGCACCGCGGCGACGAGTTCATCGGGTTCGCGCGCCGTGGTCAGCATGTCCTTCTGAAAGGCTTGTGCGGCCAGGATGCGTTCGCCACGCTGTTTCGAGCGCAGGACCACTTCCCCGCCGAGCACCGCGAGCGCCAGCGGCAGCTCCGAACTCGGATCGGCATGGGCGATCGAACCGCAGACCGTGCCGCGATTGCGGGTCTGAAAATGGCCGACATACGGCAGCGCCGCCGCGACCAGCGGCAGCTTGTCGTCCAAGCCCGGCCAGGCCATCAATTTGTTCTGCGTCACCGCGGCGCCGACCTCGATCATGTCGCCGTGGTCGCTGATCGCATCAAGCGCAGCGAGCCGCGAAATATCGATCAGCACCTTGGCGTCGATCAGCCGCAGATTGAGCATGGGGATGAGCGATTGACCGCCGGCGAGAATGCGGGCGTCGTCGCCATATTCGGCGAGCAGCGCCAACGCCTCATCGACGGTATCCGGGCGCGCGTAATCGAAAGGGCGAGGCTTCATCCGTGCAGACTCAATCGCTCCGTCATGACGAGCGACAGCGGAGCAATCCAGGGCGGGATGCAGTGCGTCGAGGCCGTCAGGATTGCTTCGTCGGTTCGCTTCTCGCAATGACGATCGGGATTCATTTCCGTCCACTTTCCAACATGGCGTGGATGCGGCGCGGGGTTGCCGGCAGGGTGACGTTCTCGACCCCGAGCGCGTCGGCGATGGCGTTGGCGATGCACGCCGGCGTGCTCATGCAATTGCCTTCGGCGAGTCCCTTGGCGCCGAGCGGCGTGAGCGGCGACGGCGATTCATAATGCAGGATTTCGACCTCCGGGATTTCGCTGACCGTCGGCACCAGATAGTCGGCGAACGTGCCGGACAGGAACGCGCCCTCCTCGTTGTAGGAAAATTCCTCGTAGAGCGCGGCGGCCACCCCTTGCGCGAAGGCGCCGCGGATCTGGCCGTCGGCGATCGTGGCGTTGAGGATGCGGCCGGCGTCGTGCATCGAAACGTAGCGGTCGACACGCACCTGATAGGTCGCCGGATCGATTTCGACGCCGCACATGTCGAACACGAAGCCATAGGTGAACGAGGTATTGATGCGGTCGTCGTGCGTGGGCGGAGCGAGCTCCGGCGGCGTCCACACGCCGGTTTCGGACAGCGCCGGCGCCATGGTTTCCGGCAGCATGACCGGTGACCAGTGCGAGGTCGCGGCGATGCGGCCGAACGGCAGCGCATTGTCCGGATTGGAACGGCTGCGGATCTTGCCGCCGGCAAGTTCCACGTCTTCGGGCAGCACGTTGAGCTGCTTGGCGCCGATGCTCTTGAGCTTGTCGCGCATCTGCGCCGCGGCCATGTGCGCCGCCACGGCGGTGCCGGAGGCGAAACGGCTCGAATAAGTACCGGCGGCGATCGACCACTGATCCTTGGCGGTGTCCAGTTCCAGGATCACTTCGATGTCGTCGGGCGCAAGACCAAGCTCCTTGGCTACGATCTGCGCCAGCACCGTCTCGTGGCTCTGCCCCTGCACGGTGACATCGGCGGTGACGGTCACCGCGCCGAGCGGATCGATGTTCACCCGCGCCATCGACACTGCGCCGTTCTTCGGGCCGGCGCGGTCACGCGCCTGCGCGCTCATCACCGTGGAGAGATAGCCCATGTTCGACATCGCCGGCTCGACGATAGCGGCAAAGCCGATGCCGTAGATGCGGCCGTTCGCGCGCGCCTGTTCGCGCCGGCGTTTGAGTTCGTCGAGCCGGCCTTCGCCGAGCGCAATCTCGATCGCGCGCCAATAATCGCCGGAATCGTAGAGCGCGCCGGCCGCCGTGCGATAAGGGAATTTTTGCCCCGGAATGAGATTGCGCTTGATGACGTCGAGCGGATCGAGATGCAGTTCGACGGCGATGTGCTGCACGAGCCGCTCCAGCGCCAGATAAAGCTGCGGACCGCCGAAGCCGCGAATGAGGCTCGACGGCATTTTGTTGGTCAGCACCACGCGGTTCTTCACGTCGACATTGGCGATGTCGTAGGCGCCGGTGACGGAGCCCTGCATGCGGTAGAGCGGGCCCGGCATCGGCGCGCGCAGAAACGCGCCATAATCCTCGAGCTGATCGAGGCGCAGTCCGAGAATGCGGCCGTCTTTGGTCACCGCCGCTTCCGCCCTGGTGACGCGATTCGGACCGGAGCTTGCGGCCACCAGATGCTCGATGCGGTCCTCGACCCATTTCACCGGCCGCCCGGTCATGCGCGCCGCGAGCGCGATCAGCACGACATAAGGAAACACCGAGAGCTTGATGCCGAAGCTGCCGCCGGAGTCCGGCGGAATGCGCAGCCGCAGTTTCGGTCCGGCAACGCGCAGCGAGCGCGCCATCACCGGATGAATGGAGAACGGGCCCTGGAAATTCGCCAGCACGTCGTAGCTGCCCTCGGCAGGATTGTGCTGGGCGACCACGACGTAACACTCGATCGGGGTGAACGACAGTCGCGGGAATTCCGTGGTCATGGCGATGACGCGGTCGGCCTTGGCGAAGGCCGCCTCGGTGTCGCCGTAGCGGAACGCGCGCACCGAGACTTCGTTGGTCTTGGCCTCGGGATGCACCAGCGGCGCCGCGCTATCGCACGCCGCCTGCGGATCGAGCGCCGCCGCAAGCGGCGCGTATTCGATATCGATCAGTTCGGCGGCGTCTTCGGCCACGTAGCGGCTCTCCGCCACCACGAGCGCCACCGGCTCGCCGACGTACCGTACGCGCTCGACGGCCAGCGCCCATTGCGGCGCCGCGACCTTCACCGCGGTGAGGAACGGATCGGAGAGCTTGCGCACGTCGTCGCCGGTGATCACCGCCCAGACGCCGTCATGCGCCAGCGCCTTCTGCGCATCGACGCGCACGATCTCGGCGTGGGCATGCGGCGAACGGACCGCATGCGCATGCAATGTCCCGACCGGCGCCGGCAGGTCGTCGGCATAGCGCCCGCGGCCGGACAGCAGCGAGGCGTCTTCCTTGCGCAGAACCTTTTTTGCCGTGCCGGAGTTTTTTGTTTGCATTTCTTTTGGCTCAAGCTCGTCATTGCGAGCGAAGCGACGCAACCCAGGGCAGCCTGCAAAGGCAGTGAGGTATTCTGGATTGCTTCGTCGCTGTCGCTCCTCGCAATGACTACAGCCGCTGCATCGGCTCGATCCCGAACAGGGCCTGCCCTGCGGATTCGAAGTTCGACATATGCGCCTGGCCTTGGGCTGTCACCGTGTGCATGTCGCGGAAGCGGCGCTCGAACGGGCTGCCGTTGAAGATCGCGCTGGTCGCCGCCGCCGTATAGGCGAAGTCGACGACGCGGACCGACTGATCGAGCGCCCCGGTAATGGCAAGGCGCAACCGCGCGCGTTGCTCAAGCGTAGCGCCGTCCCTGTTCACCGCATCCCACATCTCCTCCAGCATGTCGCGCAGGAACGCGCGCGCGGCGTTGAAGCCGCCGGCGACCTTGGCGAGCTCGGACTGGATGACCGGGTTGTCGCGCATGAGGCCGCGGCCGGCGCGGCCGGTCTTGTTGGTGGCGAGCGTCATGAAAGCGTCGAGACTGGCGCGCGCGAGGCCGAGGCCGACGCCGGAGAAGCCGATGCCGTAAAGCGTGAGCAGCGGAATATTGAAGAGCGCGCTGTCGTCGGTGCGGTCGGACGGCTGATCGCGCCAGGTCGTGTAGGCGTCCGCCACGAACAGATCTTTCACCTCGTATTGATTGCTGCCGGTGCCGCGCAGTCCGATGGTGTGCCAGATGTCGGTCCAGGTGGCCTGCTCCTTGCGGAACAGCATGGTGCGCAGCACGGGGCGGCCCTTGTCGTCGAGCCGGGGTTTGCCGTCGCGCTCGATCACCGCCGAGTGGCCGCCGATCCACGGACAATGGCCGCTGCCGCTGGCAAAACGCCAGCGGCCATTGACGACATACCCGCCGTCGGTGACGACAGCCTTGGCGCCTGCAGGCGGCCCCCAGGCGACCGTGCCGTGCGGCGGCCCGAACACTTCGCGCGCGATCTTCGGCTGGAGATAGCCCGCCGCCTGCGTGCTGGCGACCTGCTGACCGACACACCATGCCGTGCTGGCGTCGGCTGCGGCAATGGTCTGGATCACTTCGTTGAAGGCGACGATGTCGGCGCCGCCGCCGCCGAGCGAGGGCGGCAGCAGCATGTGGAAAATGCCGGCCTTCTGCAGCGCCGCTATGACCTCGGGCACGATGCGCCGTTCCGCCTCGATGCGATCCGCCGCGGCTTCGATGGTGGGCACGAGCGCCTGCGCCCGCGCGACATAATCGACCGAAGCCTCACCGACCGCGGCCTTATCGACCGCACCCTTGGGGTAGTTTTTTTCATCGCGCGCGAACAACGAACATCCTCCGCAACAATCCCTTCCTCTCTACACGCGCGACCGCGACTTGTCAGCACCGCCGCGACGGGCCGCCTCGCTGGCGAAGGTGCGAAGCCTCGCATAACATGGCCCGTTAGTGGAGCGGATTTGACATTCGCCACCCCCAAGCCACCAGACGAGCGAGTCCATGAAACCAATCATGAGAACATCGCGATCGACGGCGCGCAGCATCGGACGTTTTTCGGTTCGATCCATCGGGACATGCCGCGGCAACCGGTTCATCGCCAAGACCAAGGCGCTGGGGATGAATCCGGCGCCCGGCAGCCGCGGCGAGGCGGCGAAGTTTGTGCCGACGAGCGCGCTGTGGGGAAAGGTCATCACATCCGCGGCCTTGATTTACCCCTCCGCGACGCGATGCTAATGTCAATCCATCCATCCGGGGTACGGCTTGGCGAGGCGAAATGACGGCATATTTTCGGCTTGAATCGTTGCGGGCAACGCCCTTGGCGCGCGAGCCGTTCGCGCATCTGGTCGTGCCGGGTTTCGTCAGCGAGGCCGGGCTGGCCGCGATCAACGCCGATTATCCGAAGATTTCCGCGCCCGGCAGCTTTCCGACCGATCAGCTTGTCTTCGGACCCGCCTTCCAGACGCTGCTCGACGAACTGGAGAGCGGCGCGTTCCGCGAAGCGTTCGAGGAGAAATTTTCCGTCGATCTTGGCGGCCGGCCGACGATCACCACGGTGCGCGGACGCTGCGATCCGGGCGACGGCAAGATCCACACCGATTCCAAGACCAAGATCATCACCGTCCTGATCTACATGAATCCGAGCTGGGAGAACTCCGGCGGCCGGCTGCGGCTTTTGCGTTCCGCGCACGATCTCAACGACATCATCCTCGAAGTTCCGCCGGTTGCGGGAACGCTGCTCGCGTTCAAGCGCAGCAACAATTCCTGGCACGGTCATGAGCCGTTTTCCGGCGAGCGCCGCGTCATCCAGTTCAATTGGCTCACCTCGGCCGGCAACAAGCAGATCGCCATGCTGCGCCACCACACCTCGGCGTCGTTCAAGCGCGTGCTGCAAATGATCCTGCCGGGTCGTGCCTGACGCGATGATTGCCTCAGTCGACGAACTTCGCCGCCGCGATTTTTCCCGGATTCTGTTGATCAAGCTGTCGGCCGTCGGCGACGTGGTCCACACGCTGCCGGTGCTCAACAAGTTGCGGCGGCGCTATCCGAGCGCCCGCATCGACTGGCTGGTGACGCCGGCAATCGGCGAACTCCTTCGCCACCATCCGGCGATCGACAACGTCATCGAATTCACGCGCGAGGCGCCGACCGGCCTCCTCGGCCCGGCGCCGATCGCAAGCTATCTTCGTCTGGCGGCGAAGCTGCGCGCCGCCCGCTATGATCTCGTCGTGGACATGCACGGCCAGTTTCGCACTGCGGTGCTGGCGCGCGCGACCGGCGCAACGGTGCGCATCGGCTTCGACCGGCCGCGCGCCGCAGTCTGGCAGGCCTCGACGCGCAAGTTCCCGCGGCAGACGCGCAAACATGCCTGGCAAGGCGCGCGCGAGGGCAGTTGGCTCGCCTATACCCATGCAATCCCGATAGCGACGCTCGAAATGCATGCCGTCGACCGCTACCTGAACGTCGGCTCGCTGCTCGGTTTTGAGAACGGTCCGGCCGACTTTTCCTTTCCCATTCCGCAAGAGGCAGTCGGCCGCATCGAGGCGCTGCTCGATTATTACGACATCGCCAAAGACAAAATCGTCGTCATCGCGCCGGGAACGGTCTGGGAAACCAAACAATGGCGGCGCGAGGGCTTTGCCGAAGTGGCGCGGCATTTTTTGCGAAAGAATTTCGCCGTGACGTTGATCGGCTCGGGCCGCGAGCGCGCGATCTGTGCCGAGGTTGCCGCCCTCGCGCCCGGCGTGGTCAATCTCGGCGGCGAGACGACGCTCTGCGAACTCGCCGCTCTGATCCGCCGCGCCGCAATCTGCCTCACAAACGATTCCGGGCCGATGCATCTCGCCGTGGCGCTCGACCGTCCGGTGGTCAGCATCTTCGGGGCGACCGATCCGGTGTGGATCGGTCCCTACCGGCGCGACGGCGCGGTGCTCAAGACCGACCTGCCCTGTTCGCCCTGTTACCTGCGCCGGCTGCGCAACTGCCGGCACGGTCACGCCTGCATGCGGGACCTGCCGGCGCAGGCAGTTGTCGAGCGCGCGGAACAGGTGCTGCGCGAGCACGGCGGCAAGGCGGCTGCCGCCAAGATGCGAACAGTCGGCGCCGCTCGTTAACCAGGACAGCCTGCCGGGGGCGTTGGCCCATTGCGCGCCGGGATCATGACACCGGGTGCTGGAAATTTGCCCCCGGAGCAGGAGGCATATCGCAGCCGCTCTCGGCCAAATCCTATACCAAAGTACATAATGGTGTGCTCATCCGGATATTCGAGCGTTTACCACCGTACAATGGAAGTGCCTGCCGCATTCCTCCTATCGTGTATGCCAAGCAACAAGAAACAGTCGCGGGGGACGCCGAACAAACGGCCCCTGCGCTTTCAGGCACGACAGGGTGTGTCATGGCAGCGAGCGACAAAGGTCGTCTATTCGGCACGGTCGTCTTTTTCGGTCTCATGGCCGCTTCGATCGTCCCGGCCACGGCGCAGGCGATCGATCAGATGGACCCGTCCGCGGCGGTTTACCAGTTCAAGGCGGACACGCGCGAGCTGCCCTCGCCGGCGCTGCTGCGCCAGGTGGTCCCCTATGCCGGCAACGAGCCCGCCGGCACCATCATCGTCGATCCGGCTCATACCTTCCTCTACCTGACGCTCGGAGACGGCA
>JASHOR010000183.1 GCA_030041005.1 Xanthobacteraceae bacterium | reverse complement strand
TTTTCCTGATCGTTCTTCGCGTGACCGGCGGGAGCGCCGACGCAAGCCGCGAATGCCGCACACGCGACGAGCACCCTCGGCGCCAGCACGTTGCACACCGCAGTTCTCGCGTTCACCAGAACCTCTCCTGCTGCACCCTGACAATTCTATCGCAGGCGCGCCTACCGGGCAACGAACGGCACCGCGGAACAGCGCTGCGCCATAGATAGTGCAACAGAATTTCCCGGCATCGCCGCCGCGCCGACGCAGCTCTGTCACTGCTGCGCCATAGAGGCGATCTAGCGTTGTTGCCGTGCAGGGTAAGGTTTCGAGTGAACGTCAGGAAGCGACTGCCATGAACCGGCATTTCGATTACGCAGCAGACGCAAGGCTCGCCACCCACGACATGAACAAGTGTCCGCAATGCAACAAAAGCCTGGTGGCGCCCGAGTGGTCCGAGCATCTCGACGAACGCCGCGTCCGCCACATCTGGGCGTGCGAGGCGTGCGGCTACGAGTTCCAGAGCGACGTCTTCTTCGCCAACGCGGCCTGATAACGTCCGCATCGGCCTGCTGTCTTCCTATCGCTGACCGCAAGCCGGCGCGTGCCGCGGCGGATAGGCGTGCATGCGGCCGTTGAAATCCTCCACCGCGGACGCGTCGGCGGACAGATAGCTGGGCCCGATCGGCGATTTTCCGTAGCCGCCGGGAATGTCGAGCACATAGCTCGGCTGGCACAGGCCGGAGACGCGGCCGTGCAGCGTGCGCATCAACGCCTGGCCTTCGGCGATCGTGGTGCGAAAGTGCGCGGTTCCGGGCGCCAGATCCGCGTGGTGCAGATAGTAGGGTTTGATCCGGCACTCGACCAAGGCCCGCATCAGCGCAGAAAGCGTTTCAACGTCATCATTCACCCCGCGCAACAGCACCGTCTGCGACAGCATCGGGATGCCGGCGTTGATGACGCGGGCGCAGGCGGCGCGTACCGCCGGGGCGAGTTCGCGCGGATGATTGGCGTGCAGGACGACGAAACTCGCCTTTCCTTTTCTTATCGGCGCGCCCAAGGCACGCACCAGCATCGCCGTCACGCGGTCGGGAGCCGCGACCGGCAGGCGCGTATGCACGCGCAACACCTTGACGTGAGGGATGTCGCACAGCGCGTTGAGGACGGCGGCAAGCCGACGCGCCGAGAGCAGGAGCGGGTCGCCGCCGGTGAGGATGACTTCCCAGATTTGCGGCGTTGAGCCGATATAGTCGAGTGCCGCGCGCAGCGCGTGCGCGGATAAGGCGCCTTTCCCCGGCCCGACCCTCTCCCGGCGGAAGCAGAACCGGCAATAGACCGCACACGCATTGATGAGTTTGAGCAGCACGCGGTCGGGGTAGCGATGCACCACCCCCTCGACCGGACTGAAACGGTCGTCGCCGATCGGATCGACGTTTTCTTCGGGGCGCGCGTCCAGTTCCCGCGCATCGGGCACGAATTGGCGGGCCATCGGATCGTCCGCATCGCCCGCCTCGATCAGCGCGGCCAGGGCGGGCGTGACCGCCACGGCGTAGCGCGCGGCGACCTGCTGCAGCGCAGCCAGCCGAGCGGGGGCGACAAATCCCGCTTCAGCCAGCTCTGCGGGCGTTCGCAAGATTCTTTCGCCGGCGACTTTTTCGCCAGAGACGTTTCCCTTGATGGCTTTCATGACGGCCTCGATCAATATGGTCGTGGCCCTAATGTGCGGCTCGACACTTGGCAAGCACCTGGCAAGGCGCTTGACCCTGCACTGGCAAGCTCTTGGCAAGCTCTTGGCAAGCAACCCGGGCGTTGTTACGGAAGTCGTGGTTTGACGCCCGCTCAGGCGTTTGCTGCCGGGCAAGAGGACAATGCCGATGAAAAACTACATGGACGGCGGGGAAGCGATCCTGGAAGCATTTCGCCAGCTCAAGATCGACTACATCATGTCCTCGCCGGGATCGGAATGGTCGCCGGTCTGGGAAGCCCTGGTGCGGCAAAAGCTCGGCAATCGCGCGGGACCCGGCTACATCGATTCCTGGCACGAGACTCTCGCCGTCAACATGGCGACCGGCTACACGCTGATCACCGGACGACCGCAGGCGGTCCTGGTTCACGCCGGCGTCGGGCTGTTGCAGGGCAGCATGGGCGTGCACGGCGCGCTGCAGTCCGAAGTACCGATGATCGTCATGTCCGGGGAATCGCAGACGCTCGGCGAAAATCCCGACCTCGACATCGAGCAGCAATGGTACGGCGGCTTGAGCGTCGGCGGCATCGAGCGTTACGTCGAGAACATCACCAAGCTGGCGCGTCCGGTGACCAGCCCGTTTACGCTCTACGAGCAGGTGATCCGCGCCGGCGAGATGGCGCAGCGCACGCCGAAGGGGCCGATCTATCTCAACGTCGCGCTCGAACACATGCTGCATGAGTGGACGCCGCCGGCAGACGAGCGCGGCGTTCCCCAGCCGTCGCGGCAGCAGGCCCACCCCAGCGAAGTCGAGAAGGTTGCGAACCTGCTCCTGGCCGCGAAAAATCCGATCGTGGTCGCCGAGCAATCAGGTCGCGATCCGGCGGCGTTCGCGGCGCTGGTGGAGCTTGCCGATCTGTTGGGCCTGCCGGTGACCTGGAGCCGCGGCACCAATTTTGCGAATTTCCCGACCAACCATCCGCTCTATCTCGGCGTCGCCAATTACAAGCATCTCAAAGACGCCGATCTCGTTCTCCTCGTCGGCGGTCGCGTGCCCTGGTATCCGCCGCACAAGCGGCCCACCAAGGGCAAGATCGTCGCCGTCAGCGACAATCAGTTCAAGGGCCATATGATCTATCAGCAGCTTCACGCCGACCTTTATTTGGAAGGCGAGATTGCGGCGTCGCTGCAGATGCTCGCCACCGCGGCGCGCGCCGCCAAGATCGACGGCGCTGCGGTCAAGACGCGTCGCGACAAATGGACGAGCGAGCACGATACGGTCGTCGCCGCGCTCAAGGCCGAGCGGGCGAAAGCCGCGGGCGCCAACGGCAAGGCGATCCACCCGCTGGCGCTGATCGACGCGCTCGCCGAAGTCATGCCGGCCGACACCGCCTATGTGGACGAGACCATCCTGCACGGGCCGGCGCTGCGGGCGCACCTGCCCTTCACCACCCCGCAAAGCTTCTTCCGCGGCTTCGGCGGGTTGGGCCAGGGCATCGGCACCGCACTCGGCGTCAAACTCGCCTCCGGAAAACGTCCGGTGGCGCTGCTGATCGGCGACGGCGGCTTTCTGTACAATCCGGTGATCCAGGCGCTCGGCGCGTCGAAGCAGCACAACCTGCCGATCCTTATCGTCGTCTTCAACAACAAGGCCTACATGGCGATGCAGCGGGGGCACGTGCATCACTACCCGGACGGCGCCGCCGAAAACGCCCACATGCATCTCGGCTCGAAACTCAACGGACCCGATTATTCGGAATTGGGCGCGCCCTTCGGCCTGCACGGCGAACGCGTCGAGGAGCCGGCCAAGCTCGAGCCCGCGCTCCAGTCGGCGCTGAAGAAAGTGCAGGACGGCACCACTACCATCCTCAACGTGGTGCTGAGCGAGTAAGCTTCGCCTTTGGCCGTGACGTTGCGGCTCATTGACGCTTTGCAACGCCGCCCCTACCGTTGCCGACAGAAGCCGCGGCAAACGCGGCCGCGCGGCGGGGCGTCCGGGGCGGATCCGCCGAGGGAGAAGCGCCCGCGCCCCGGATGAAACAGCGACCTTCGGGTAGGCTGCGATGCCGCGATTACGCGACGGCCGTAGCGCCGGAATCGAACGTGCGCGAAAAAGCCGCCGGCGCGGAGAACCTGCGCCATGAAGCTTCGCACATTCTTCGACCGGCTGATCGTTCTGTTGCTGGTGATCGTTGGCTGGGAATTGTGCAGCCTCTATTTCGGCACCATCTGGTTTTCGAGCCCCTGGCGCGTGCTGCGTCGCCTGATCGAAGAAATCCAAAACGGCGATTTGTTCTACCAGGGCGCCTATACGCTCAAGGCGGCATTGTACGGCTCGCTGTTGGGCGGCGTACCGGGCCTGCTTCTGCCGTTTGCGCTCCGCCGTCATCCGCTGACCAACGCCATTCTTGATCCGTATTTCATCGGCGGCTACGGCGTGCCCAAGCTCGCGCTCGCCCCTTTGTTCATCCTCTGGTTCGGCATCGATCTCGCACCGAAGGTGGCTCTGGTGGCCTCGATCGTCTCGTTTTTGGTGTTCTTCTCGACCGCGGCCGGGGTGAGCGCGGTGAACAGCCAGTACGTCAATGCCGCGCGCGTGTTCGGCGCCAGCGAGCGCGACATTGCGCGTCATATCGTGTGGCCGGGCGCCATTCCCTACGCCTTCGCCGGCTTCCGCATCGCCGCGCCCTATGCGATCGGCGCCGCCGTGGTCGGCGAACTGATTTCTTCCAACCGCGGCCTCGGCTTTCTCATCGTGTCGGGAGCCACCGATTTCGACACCACGCTCGTTTTCGTTTCGCTGGTCACGCTGACAATTCTGGTCGTGATCATCAATCTATTGGTCGGCCGTTGCGAGCGCTGGCTGTTGCGCTGGCGCCCGCCGCAGCAGGGTCCATCGTTGAGGGTCGCCGGCATATGACCTCCGCCCTGCCGATGCTCCAAGTCAGGCGCCTCGCCAAGCGCTTCCCGCCGCGGGCCGGCGCCGAGTCGCCCTGGATCCTCGCCGATCTGTCGTTTCACGTTTGCGAGCGCGAATTCCTCACCATGGTCGGGCCGTCCGGTGCCGGAAAATCGACGCTGCTCAACATCATCGCCCAGGTCGACGGCGCCAGCGACGGCGAAATACTCTTTCGCGGCGAAGCGATCGGGAGCGCCAACGGCAGAACGCTCAATCCGGGCTGGGACTGCCAGATCGGCTACGTCACCCAGGACGATAATCTGTTGCCGTGGCGCACGCTGATCGACAACGTGACGCTGCCGCTGAAGCTGCAGGGCCGCTACGACGAGGCGGCGAAAAAGCGCGTCGTTGAACTGTTCTGCGCCACCAATCTCACCGGCTTCGAACGCTATTATCCGCACGAGCTGTCCGGCGGCATGCGCAAGCGCGGCTCGCTGATCCGTACCCTTGCCTACGACCCGCCGATCATCCTGATGGACGAACCGTTCAGCGCGGTCGACGCGCAGACGCGCACCCAATTGCAGCAGGACCTGTTGCGGCTGTGGAACCTCGGCCGCAAGACCATCGTGTTCGTGACTCACGACATCGCCGAGGCGATCGCGCTCGGCGATCGGGTCCTGGTGCTGTCGAAATCGCCCGCCAAGGTGATCGCCGACCATCGCATCGACATCAGTCGGCCTCGCGATCTCGGCAACGTCTATAAGCTCGAAGGCTTCGGCGACATTTTCGAGCGCGTGCGCAGGGATATCCAATGACCGCTGCCGCGCTCTCCTCTCCGCTGCGCCTGCGCTCGAAGCCCTATCTGGTGCCGGCGGGACGCATCGCGCTTGGCATCGCCATCGTCGCGCTGTGGCAGATCGGCACCGGCGTCATGGGGCGCGACTTTCTTCCCAGCCCCTGGGACACGCTGGCACGCATCGGCAGCCTTGCCCGGTCTGGCGAACTTTTCCGCGACGCCGCGATCACCTTCGGCGAGGCCGCCGCCGGAATGCTGCTCGGCGGCGCGGCCGGCGCAATCCTGCCGTTCCTGCTGCGGCTGTCGCCGCGGCTGATGCGGGCGCTCGACCCGCTCATTTCGGCGGGCTTCGGCCTGCCCAAGCTGGCGCTCGCGCCGCTGTTCATTCTCTGGTTCGGCATCGGCATCACCACCAAAGTGGTGTTTGTCGCCTCGATCGTGTTTTTTCTGATGTTCTACAACGGCCTCGCGGGAGTGCTCAGCGTCGATCCGCGCCTGATCGCCACCTTCCGCGTCGCCGGCGCCGGCGAATGGGTCATCAACCGCGAGATCGTCTGGAATACCGCCAAGCCGTTCCTGTTCTCCGGCTTGAAGATCGCCCTGCCGCGCGCGCTGTCCGGCGCGGTGGTGGGCGAATTCATAGCCGCCGACCAGGGACTCGGCTGGTACATTGAGCACGCGCGCTCGCTCAACGATACGACCGGGGTCCTCGCCGGCGCCGTCATCGTGACCGTCCTGGTGATGGCGGTGAACGCGGGCTTGCGCCGCGTGCAGGCGCGGTCGCTCGCCTGGCGTCCGCTTGCCGCGGACATGACGCTCTGAAAATCGGCTGCGGCGCCTCTTGCCATTTTGCCGCAGCGCGCATTGCCCGGTCGCCGCCGGCCTTTCGGCGCGTTAGATTCGCCGAAAAATCCTGGCCGGCTTTTTCAGGCCGTGGCCCGATCGGGAGGACGCCAATGAGACCCATTCGCTTTGCCGCCATCGCCGCCATGCTCGGCGGCGCGCTTGCACTCGGGCATGCAACGCCCGCAGCCGCAGCGTCAATGGAAAGCACCTCGATCGCGCTGCCGGCGCAGACCATCATCTTCCTTCCCGTCTATGTGGCCGAAGACAAGGGCCTGTGGAAAGGCCTTGGTCTCAACGTCACGCTCCACGACATCACCGGCATCGGTTCGACCAACGCCATGCTCGGCGGCAGCGTCGATTTCGCCGTGCAGTCGGGCGAGAGTTTGATCCGCGGCAATATCCGCGGCCGGCACATGCTCGGCATCGCGCTGATGGCCGACGGCGAAGCTTTCGAACTCGACGCGCGCGCGCCATCGTTCCCCGGCTTCGATCGCTCGGCGCCGCTCGCCAAACGGATGGCCGCGCTCAAGGGCAAGAAGATCGGCGTCGATGCGCCCAACACCGTGGTCGAAGCGCTGGTGCGCTTTTTCGCCGCCAAGGCCGGGCTCAGCGCCACGACCGACATGACGCTCGTGTACATGCAGCCGACCGAGGCCATCGCGGCGCTCAAATCCGGATCGATCGACGCCGCCATGCTCAATTTCCCCTGGAACGAAACCGCGCAACGCGAAGGCGCGATCGTGCTCGGCAGCGGGCTCACCGACCTTCCGGAACTCACGCCCGCCATCGCCACCACCACGACCACGCGCAGCGACTTCTGCAACAGCCACGAATCGATCTGCGGAAAGCTGGCGCATGGCTATGTCGAAGCGCACAAGTTCATCCACGAGCACCCGGCCCAGGCGCTGCAGATCGCGGAGAAGCGCATGCCGAACGCGAACCTTTCCGACCTGCAGAAATCGATGCCGCTCATTCTCGCGACCACGCCGCTGGTGCCGCGCTACCAGCCTGCCGGCTTTGCCCATGCCCAGCAGATCATGGTCGTCGGCGGCATGATGCGCAAAGATGAGATGCGCACCTCTTTCACCGGCATGTTCACCAACAAGTACGTCGACATGTTCGCCCCGCCGAGCAAGTAGCGGCCGCCTGCACGCGCGTCGGGCGCGGTCGAGGGCGGCCCGGCGCCTGCCTACGAGGCCGCTTCCCGCTCGCGCACGCGCGTCGGATGTGTGATGTGGCTTGTATCCACGGTCATGGGCGCTTCATCTGTTCGAAGGTGATCAGATCGGTGCGGCTCAGCGTCGAGGCGTTAGTCTTCAACGGCTCGTTGGCGGCGTTCGAACTGTGCTGATGCAGAATTTGGAACAGCCCTATGGCAATTTCGTAGTCCGTGGCGTCCAGGCTCGCATCAACGGGAACGACGACCGTGTAACCGCGCAGCGTTGCTCCGACCGAAGTATAGGTGACCGATCCGCTCACCTTCCAGCCGGTCAATATCAGCGTTGTAATCCCTTTGGCCTTGAGCAGATTGTCGAGATCGGTGTTGTAAAACCGGTCCTGCGCCTGACTTTCGATCCTGATGTCGCCGGGCACGGGCAAAACGTCCGGCAGCCACTTCGACATGGTCGGCGCGCGCGTCCCATACGCAACGGTCACGCCGGCCTTGCGCGCCCGCGCCAGCAGCGCAGAGATCGCCGGCAACATCCGCCCCGTGCAATTCGGTTGCCGCGTGCAAATAGGATCGACGATGTCGAAGATCAGCAAGGCCGTCGTTGCCGGATCAAGGACCACCGCAACCGGCTCCGGCGGCGGCGGCATTTGCAGGCTCAGCGAAGGCGTGCTCATGGGGGAACTGCCCGATTGCGAGGAAGCGGCTCCCGTCGCTTATCGCGCGCCCAGGGCTGCTGGTCATGACGATAATCGAAATACCAATAGAAAAAGAAGGCCGGGCAGGTCAAACAGCGCACGCCGCGAGCACCGCGCGGCGGCAGGATCAGCGCGATCGTTCGTCCGCCATCGGCGCCCACAGCACCTGGTCGATGCGCGAAGCGCCGGTCGCCAGCATCACCAGGCGGTCGAGACCGAGCGCGATCCCGCTTGCGTCGGGCATGTGCGCGAGCGCGGCCAAAAAGTCCTCGTCGAGCGGATAGCGCTCGCCGTAGCGGCGCTCTTTCTCCGCCATCTCGCGCTCGAGCCGCGCCCGCTGCTCGCGCGCGTCCGTGAGTTCGGCAAAGCCGTTGGCAAGTTCGACGCCGCAGACGTAAAGCTCGAAGCGTTCGGCGACGCGCGGATCCTTCGGCGACGGCCGCGCCAGCGCCGCCTGCAGCGCCGGATATTCGTCGAGGATCGTGGGGCGGCCGATGCCGAGCCTCGGTTCGATACGCTCAACCAGCACGCGGCTGAAAATGTCGCCCCAGCTATCGTCGTCGGCAATGCGGATGCCGGCCGCGAGCGCCGCTCGGGCCAGCAGCGCGCGATCGCCCTCCGGCTCGGCGAGCGTCTGCAAGAGATCGATGCCGGCGTAACGTCCGAATGCTTCGGCGACGGACAGCCGCTCCGGCGGCGCCGATGCGTCGGTCGAGCGGCCGCGAAAGGAAAAATGCCAGGTGCCGGCGGCGGCCGCCGCCTCCTTGAGGATCGCCGCGCAATCCGCCATCAGTCCCGTATAGGGCTCGCCGGCGCGATACCACTCGATCAAGGTGAATTCCGGCGCGTGCAGCGCGCCGCGCTCGCGATTGCGAAAAACTCTGGCGAACTCGACGATGCGGCGCTCGCCCGCGGCGAGGAGCTTCTTGGAGGCAAATTCCGGCGAAGTGCGCAGGTGAACGGGCGCCGCAGCGCCGTCGGGCGCCATGAGCGCGGTTGCGAAAGCGTGCAGGTGGGTCTCATTGCCCGGCGAGACCTGCAGGATGCCGGTCTCGACCTCGAGGAAACCGTGCGAGGCAAACCAGCCGCGCAAGGCGGCGGTGATCCTGCCGCGCGCCAGCAGCGCCGGCCGCCGGTCCGCGTGTACGTGCGGGGCCCAAAAGGGCGAGGATTCCGCGGTTTTCGGCGCCATGGCTTGTCCGGGTAGAAAACACGAAATAACTGGCAGTCAGGCCGAAGATCGCTATGTTGCGCCAAATCGAGGCGTCAATAGGTTAAGGATTCTGTCCCGTGAAAGTCATCGCCAGCTCACTGCGCAAGGGCAACATCGTCGATATCGACGGCAAGCTCGGGGTCATCGTCGCCACCGAGAACATTCACCCGGGCAAAGGCACGCCGGTGACGCAGATGGACGTGCGCCGGATCGCGGACGGCGTGAAGGTGTCGCTGCGGTTCAAGACCACCGATCAGGTCGAGCGCGCCTTCGTCGAGGACAAGAAGCATCAATACATGTACCAGGACGGCGACGGCTTCCATTTCATGAATATGGACAGCTACGACCAGGTAACGCTGCCCGCCGACATCGTCGGCGATCAGGCCGCCTACCTGCAGCCGGAGATGGAAGTCATCATCAGCCTGCACGAGGGCACGCCGGTGGCGATCGAGCTGCCGCCCAAGGCGGTGCTCGAAGTGGTGGAGACCGAACCGACGGTGAAAGGACAGACCGCCGCCTCTTCATACAAGCCGGCGCTCCTCTCCAACGGTGTGCGCACCATGGTGCCGCCCTTCGTCACGACCGGCACCAAGATCGTGGTGCAGACCGCCGACGGCAGCTACGTCGAGCGGGCCAAGGAGTGACGCAGCGCTGACGCAAGGCTGATGACGCCGGCTTCGGCATGCATGCGGCGGACGGCCATGCCTGAACGGGACTTCCGGCTCGCTTGCGCCGGGGTTCGTGATCGGGTTGGATGCCGGCCCCGATCTCGCCTTCACCCGCGTAAGAGGAAATGCCCGCCATGACCCCTCCCCCAGCCGCCACCGCCCGCGCACAGGCCGCAGCCGATCCGGCGGTCGCCAATCTCGAACGGCCGACGCCTGCCGGCGCCAACGCGCCGGGCTTCGGTTCCGACGTGATCGCCGACGCGCTGCGCTCGCTCGACGTCCCCTACATCGCGCTCACCCCCGGGGCGAGCTATCGCGGGCTGCATGACTCGATCGTCAACTATCTCGGCAACGCGAAACCGCAGATGCTGCTCTGCCTGCACGAGGAAGCCGCCGTCGCCATCGCCCAGGGTTACGCCAAGGTCACCGGCAAGGCGATGGTCACCGCCGTGCATTCGAATGTCGGGCTCCTGCACGCCTCGATGGCGATCTTCAACGCCTGGTGCGACCGCATGCCG
>JASHOR010000182.1 GCA_030041005.1 Xanthobacteraceae bacterium | reverse complement strand
CGAACCGATAGTTGGAGTTGCGTCGTGTTTGGTAAGCGTCCCACTGGTGGAATTTCTGCAAGCCTTGAATCGCGGCAGCCGCAGGCTCCGCCGCCGAGCGCCATGCCTGCGCCGCCTCCGCCCGCCTCCGCGGAGGGCGGCCGCACGCCGTTTCCCTCTGCCGGGCTTGGCGCGCCCATCATCGGCGCGCCGACCGGAAAGCCCAACACGGGGGCGAAATCCCCGCCGCAGCAGATTCCCAGCGCCATCGACGCCCGCCGTTCGGAATCCTATTACGAGGTCAAGAGCACGATCTTCGGCGCGCTGATCGAGGCCATCGATCTTGCGCAACTGGCCAAGCTCGACGCCGATTCGGCGCGCGAGGAAATTCGCGATATCGTCAACGAGATCATCGCCATCAAGAACATCGTGATGTCGATCTCCGAGCAGGAGGATTTGCTCGACGACATCTGCAACGACGTTCTCGGTTACGGCCCGCTGGAGCCGCTGCTCGCCCGCGACGAAATCGCCGACATCATGGTGAACGGCTCGGGCACGGTTTACATCGAAGTGTCCGGCAAGATCCAGAAGACCGGAATTCGCTTTCGCGACAATCAGCAACTGCTCAACATCTGCCAGCGCATTGTCAGCCAGGTCGGCCGGCGTGTAGACGAGTCCTCGCCGATCTGCGACGCCCGCCTGCCGGACGGCTCGCGCGTCAATGCCATTGTGCCGCCGCTGGCTCTCGACGGGCCGGCGCTCACGATACGCAAATTCAAAAAAGACAAGCTGACGTTGGAGCAGCTTGTCAGGTTCGGTTCGATTTCGCCGGAAGGCGCCGAAATTCTCCGGGTCATCGGCCGCTGCCGCATCAATACGCTGGTTTCCGGAGGCACCGGTTCCGGCAAAACGACGCTGCTCAACTGCCTCACGCGCTATATCGACGACACCGAGCGCATCATCACCTGCGAAGACGCCGCCGAGCTGCAACTGCAGCAGCCGCACGTCGTCCGGTTGGAAACGCGGCCGCCCAACCTGGAAGGCGAGGGGCAGATCGCCATGCGCGATCTGGTGCGCAACTGTCTGCGCATGCGTCCGGAGCGGATCATCGTCGGCGAGGTGCGCGGACCGGAAGCATTCGACCTGTTGCAGGCGATGAACACCGGCCACGACGGCTCCATGGGCACGCTCCACGCCAACAGCCCGCGCGAGGCGCTCTCGCGTGTCGAATCGATGATCACCATGGGCGGATATTCGCTGCCGTCGCGCACCATCCGCGAAATGATTTGCGGTTCGGTCGACGTCGTCGTTCACGGCGCGCGGCTGCGCGACGGCTCCCGGCGCATCACCCACATTACCGAAGTGGTGGGAATGGAAGGCGACGTCATCATCACTCAGGATCTTTTGGTCTACGAAATCATCGGCGAAGACGCCAACGGGAATCTCATCGGACGTCACAAGTCGACCGGAATCGGCCACCCGAAATTCTGGGAACGCGCGCGCTATTACGGCGAAGAAGTCCGTCTCGCGGCGGCGCTGGACGCGGCGGAAGTCGCCACCGAGCCGGCCGCCCGGCGATAGAGGCGATGGCGATGGACGCGTACAGCATTTTCTTCATGGTGGCGGTCGCGATCGGCGGCGTCGCCTATGTATTCGTCTATCCGTTCCTCTCCGGCGAGCGCAAGGCAGAGCGGCGCATGGCCAGCGTTTCGCGGGCGGGGCCGATCGCCCGGCCGACGCGCTCCTCGCAAAAGACGCGGCGCGAGCAGGTCGAAGGCACGCTCAAGGTGCTGGAGGAGCGGCAAAGGAAAGCCAGGCGGGTGGCGCTGAGCGTGCGCCTTTCGCAGGCCGGGCTGAGCTGGTCGAAGCGTCGCTTCATCATGACTTCGGTTGTACTCGGCGTTGTCACATTCGTGCTTTCGTTTGTGATGCTCGGCGGCGGGCTGGTGCCGTCTGCGGCATTCGGGTTTGCCGCCGGAGGCGGGTTGCCGCTGTGGTCGTTGAGATTTCTCAAGCGCCGTCGGGAAGCGCGCTTCCTCGACGTGCTGCCCGACGCCGTCGAGGTGATCGTCCGCGGCATCAAGGCTGGCCTGCCGCTGCTCGACAGCCTCAAATTGATCGCCGCCGAATCGCCTGAGCCTGTTCGCAGCGAATTCCGCACCATCGTCGAGACGCAGACCATCGGCATTCCGCTCGGCGAAGCCTGCCTCAAGCTCTATGAGCGCATCCCGCTGCCGGAGGCCAATTTCTTCGGCATCGTCGTATCCATTCAGCAGCGCGCCGGCGGCAACCTCTCCGAGGCGCTGACCAATCTGTCCCGCGTGTTGCGCGAGCGCAAGAAGATGAAGGCGAAGATCAAGGCCATGTCGCAGGAAGCCAAAGCCTCGGCGGCGATCATCGGCTCGCTCCCGATCATCGTCTTGGGGCTCGTCTATTTTACCAGCCCGACCTACATCGCCCTGCTGTGGACCGACTCGCACGGGCGCGTGATGCTGGCCTGCAGCGCCATCTGGATGCTGCTCGGCATTCTCGTCATGCGCAAGATGATCAATTTCGACTTCTGAGGTACCCGAGCGATGAGCTCCATCGTTGACCAGTTGATCGATCCCCGCCTGCTCACCATGACGTTTGCGGCGATTGCCGCGGTGGCCACCGTGCTGACGCTGGCCATGCCGCTCTTGGTGACCGACACGCTCAATAAGCGCATGAAGGCGGTGGCGTTGGAGCGCGAGAAGATACGCCAGCGCGAGCGCGAGCGAATGGTTCAAGGCAGCAAGGCCTCGCTGCGCCAATCGCCGAAAGCCTACATGAAGAAGGTGGTCGACGACTTCAATCTCAGCAAATGGCTGGGCCAGGAGCAGGCGCGCACCATGCTCATCCAGGCCGGGTATCGCGGACAGGCGCCGTACGTCACCTACCTGTTCTTCCGCATGGCCATGCCGATCGTGATGCTGGTGGCATCGCTGTTTTATATTTTTGTGGTGCTCAAGCTCCACTATCCGCCCATGCTCAAGCTGGCGATGTCGATCGGCGCCGCCTATTTCGGCATGTACAGCCCGAACCTTTACTTGAAAAACAAGATTCAGCGCCGGCAGATGTCGATCAAGCGCGCCTTCCCCGACACGCTTGATCTGCTGCTCATCTGCGTCGAATCCGGCATGTCGATCGAGGCCGCGTTTCGCAAGGTCAGCGAGGAGGTTGGATCGCAATCGGTCGCGCTCGCCGAGGAACTGACGCTGACCACTGCCGAATTGTCCTACCTGCCCGATCGCCGCCAGGCTTATGAAAATCTGGCGCAGCGCACCGGAATCGAGGGGGTGCGCGCCGTCTGCCTCGCGCTGCAGCAGTCGGAGCGCTACGGCACCCCGCTCGGCAACACGATGCGCGTCATGGCGCAGGAAAATCGCGACATGCGAATGGCGGAAGCGGAGAAGAAGGCCGCCGGGCTGCCGCCGAAACTCACCGTGCCGATGATCGTGTTCTTCCTGCCGGTGCTGTTCATCGTCATTCTCGGCCCCGCGGCGATCCGCGTCATGGCGCTGCGGTGACCCCGAAACGAGGCAATGCCGGCGGCGGCCATGGTCCGGTCGTCCGCACGCGCCGCTCAATCTCGTAACCAATCGGTAAATCGGCAGCGGCCGCTACGGCGCCGGACTTAGCCAAATTGCAACAAATCGCCGGTAAGCCAGATCGTCGGCGAGGTCGATGGCAAACGGCCTGTTAGCGAATCGGCAGCACGGTAGCGGCGACCGATCCGACTGAACCTTGAAGCAGACGGCCGCGCGCCGGCGTGGCCGCCGAATTCACCGGCGATTAAGAGAGTGTTCGCCGTGAAATACGGACTGAAAGACAGCTTCCTTCGACTGGGCGCCGGAATGGCGCGGCTGCGGCTTACGATCGCCGCTTTCAAGTTGAGCAGGCGCGGCAACGTCGCGGTCATTACCGCGCTTTGCGCCATTCCGCTGGTCAGCGCCGTGGGCTGCGTCATCGATTACTCGATGGCATCGCTGGTCAAGACCAAGCTGCAGGCCGCCGCCGACGCCGCAACGCTGGCGTCAGTGTCCTTCAACTCTTCGCTCATCAGCACCGCCCAGGGCATGTCCGCCAATGGCGCGGTTTCAGGCGGCTCGACCGCTACGCAAGGCTATTTCAACGCCAACTTGAATTCGGCTCCGGCCGACGTCGGCTATACGGGTCTGACCTCGACGGCTTCCGTGACCAGGTCCGGGATGACGCTGACGGCATCGATGTCCTATTCGGCGCAGGTTCCCACCTATTTCATGGGGATCATCGGCTTCAAGGACATTACCGTCTCGGGCTCGTCGACGGCGAGTTACACGCTGCCGACCTACATCGACTTCTACCTGATGCTGGACGTCTCCGGCTCCATGAGCTTCCCTGCGACCACCGCCGAGCAGACGAGACTGATGGAGGTCAATCCGGATAACTACGGCGAATATCCAAGCGGCTGCACCTTCGCCTGCCACTTTACCGCCCAGGGCGCCTGTTCGCAGAGCGAGCAGGGCTCCACGCCCGCGGTCGGCTCCACGACCAATCCGAAGCCCGGCGGATATTGCCAGGGATTTATCATTTCGCGCCTGGGCACGACGCCGGCCACCGGGACCCTGACGGCCGCGAACGTGAATTGGAGCAATACGCAGGTCAGCAATTGTCCGACCGCCGGCACGACATCATGCATCGAGTTGCGGGCGGATGCGGTCGGCTATGCGGTCAACGAGCTGTTGACGACGGCTGCCTCCAGCGAAGTCGTCACCGATCAATTCCGCGTCGGGCTTTATCCGTTCATTCAATATCTTTACTCGTATTTTCCGCTGACCTCCGACATCACCGGTTCGCCGACCACTTCCGGCACCATCAACTACGCGGCGGCCAATCTGGCGAGCCTGCTCGACACCGGCAACAATTCCAACCTGGGCTCGGGCGGCACGCATTTCGAGAACGCTTTCCCCTCCATGAACAGCCTGATCACTTCCGTCGGGACCGGAGCCAGTTCGTCCAACACCTTGCCTTACGTCTTTCTCATCACCGACGGGTCGCAGGATTGCCAGACGCAGTGGAACGGCAGTTGGTCAGGCACGGGATCGTCGTGCTCCCCCTATTACAATTCGTCGACGACGATCGACACGTCGCTCTGTACCACGCTGAAGAACCGCGGGATCACGATCGCGGTTCTCTATATTCCCTATGAGACCATCCAGGATCCCAATGCCGGCTTCGCCAACGACGAAGACGGCTATGCCAACGCCAACATTCCGAATATTCCGGCGGCGCTGCAGGCCTGCGCGTCGACCAATTTCTACTACACCGCCAGCACGCCGGCCGACATCAACGCCGCGCTGATCGCCATGTTCGAACAGGCCGTCAGTACCGCTCATCTCACGAATTAGCGCCCGATTTCCCAAGGCGGATACCGGCCTGCGGAAAACGCCGGCGCTTTCTGCCGCATGAGGCCGTGCGCCCCATCTGCAGGCGTCGACAGCCGGAGATTTAATCCGCATTGTCGGACAGTCTCGGGCTTGACGGTAGAGCCGTCCGCAAAATAATGCGGATTTGGTCAGACTGACGTTCGCAAGGGGGGGAGCAAATGAAAGTCGTTGCCGTTATTGCCGGTGCGGCAATCGCCGCCGGGTGTTTGTTCACGCCAGCCGCCGCGCAGAACTGGCCGACGCGGCCGATCACGCTTGTGGTGCCGTTCGCCGCCGGCGGCGGCGTCGATGTGAGCGCGCGCATCCAGGCGCAGAAGATGAGCGAGCTGCTCGGCCAATCGATCGTGGTCGACAATATAGGCGGCGCCTCGGGCATGATCGGCGCGGAGCGCGTCGCCAAGAGCGCGCCCGACGGCTATATGGTGCTCATCGGCAATACCGGCACCCAGGCCTACAGCCAGGCGCTGAACAAGGCGCCGCTGTACAATTCACTTACCGATTTCACGCCGGTCGGGCTCGCTACCGACTCCCCGCGCATTCTCATCGTGCGTAAGACCATGCCGGTAAACAATCTGGCCGAGTTCATCGCCTACGTGAAGGCGCACCAGAGCAGCATGCAGTTCGGCTCTGCCGGCGTCGGCTCGGGCACGCACCTGCCCTGCGTGCTGCTCAACATGGCGCTCGGCGTCCACGTCACCCATGTGCCCTATCGCGGCGAGGGGCCGGCGCAGCAGGATCTGATTGCCGGCCGGATCGATTACATGTGCTCCACCATCCAGACCGGTGCGGTGCTGGCCAAGCAGGGCGAGGTGAAAGCCATCGCCCTGATGTCGCCCAGGCGAGCGAAGATCATGCCCGACCTGCCTACCACCGGCGAGCAAGGCCTGCCCGGCGTCGCTGCGAGCGTATGGGACGCCTATTTCATGCCGCGCGGCGTGCCGCCGCCGATCGTGCGCAAGTTCAACAAGGCGATGAGCGATGCGCTCGACGATCCGGCCGTACATAAGCGGCTGGAGGACCTTGGCCTCGAGATCGCCGAACCGCAACGGCGCACCCCCGACTACCTGGCCAAGCTGGTGCCCGAGGAGGTCGCGCGCTGGACCAAGGTGGTGCGCGCCGCCGGCATCAGTCCGCAATAGTGGATGTCGCCAGTAGCCGAGAACGCTTACCGCGATTGTCGGTCGGAGTTTCTCTGGCGCTGCCGGCCCGGTTGTTGCGCATGCGATGATTGCTGGCGTGCCGCGAACGATCAACAGCCCCAGCCGAAGATCAGGCAGAACCAGTTGGTGCTGCCGCCGGAGCTCGAGCCAGAGCTGCTCGATCCGGAGCTGCTCGATCCGGAGCTGCTCGAACCGGAACTGCTCGATCCGGAACTGCTCGATCCGGAACTGCTCGATCCTGAACTGCTCGAACTTGACCCGCTCGAACTTGAACTCGAGGACGTGCTCGCGCAGGTGGCGACGCTTTCCGGAGCATACAAGATGCATTCGCTGCTTCGCGGCGTCACATAGAGGCTATCGGACAACGTAATGGCGTTCTTCGCGAAGTAACCGAAAAGCGGCGAATAGCTGTAACTCACTTGGCCGTAGATCAGATAGCACGGATAGGAGTTGCAGGTGCCGAGCGCCGATGGAACGGTCACCGTCGCGCCCTGTGTGAGCGCCGTGCCGTTGAGCGAATAACTCCAGCTTACGGTGGCGTTGCTGCTGCTGTTGACCGATATCTGTGAAATGGTGACGACGGCCGGCGTGCTCGAATAGGGCGTGAGGACCACGGAGGTCGCCCCGACGATCGAGGTCATGTCCGTGGACTGGATCGACGTATATTGGTTGGTGATGGCGTCCAGCGTGTAGGTCGCCGAGCGCACTTTCATGTAGATGGCGATCGCCCTGCCGGCGTCGACGGATGCCAGGAACAACAGCAACAGGACCGGCAGAATCAGCGCAAATTCGATCGCGGCGACGCCGCGGGTCGATGCAGCAAGACGCCGATACATTATCCGGATCTTGCGCACGATCAATACGGTTCCACGCGAAAGGCGCTGACGCCCATCATCTCGGTGTAGCCGTTGCCGAGACTGGAAAGCACGTAGCCCAAAGGCCCGCTCACGATCGGCCACTGATAGATGAGCTGCACGACCATGACGTCGCCCGGCGAGCCGGGAGTGTACGACCAGCTATTGGTGACCTGGCCCTGGCTGTTGAACGTCAAGGTCGGCTCCGATGCGTTGGCGCCGCTGAAGTTCGAGTAGGTCTGGACGTTGACCATCAACGCGCTGCAGGTGAACAGGGCGCTGATCATGGGGCAGACGTCGCTCTGAAATTGAGTTTGAGTCGTATCGCTGTTCTGAGCCTGGCCGGTCATGAACAGACGGCCCGCTTCGGTGGCGGCGTTTTGCAAGACCTGCTGGGCGAACAGGAAGATGGTTACTTCGAGTATGGCGATCAGCGTTGCCAGGAACGGCGGAGCGAGGATGGCGAATTCAATCGCCGTAGTGCCGTCGCTGGTGCGGAAAAAGCGCGCGAGCCCGCGCGTGCCGCACTCAAAGAGCCTGGTAAGATGTCGCCACATGCCCTGGGGCGTTCCACTGCAAGCAAATTCGTTGTCGTCAGGCCGGAAAGTCGTTTGTCCACCGAAAGGGTTCTTTCGGCGAGCCGGCCATGGCGGCGCTCTGCGTCTTGCTGATACGTGAGAGGCATTGATTTTCCGTTGTGCGAATCGCACACACAACGTCGTTAACGACGGGTTGATCTCATTGAAAGCCGATGGCGTTGATCGGGCTGGCGCAGCGCAGGCGTGTGCGCGGCGAGGCCGCCGGCCTCAGCTCGACCCGGCGTCCGCGCGCAGTGTCGGTTTGGCCTTTCGCAGATCGCCGGGTCGCGCCAGCATCTGCCGCAAATAGGCGACGTTTGCCGCGGCCTGGTCCGGCGGCAGGTCGGCGCGGGCGATGGTTTCGGCCTCGGCGAAATGACCCTCCAATCCGACGACCAACGCCAGATTCTGCCGCACGCGCGGATCGGCCGGATGCTGGGCAACTGCTTTCCGCAAAGTCGCTTCCGCATCGGGCAGATCGTGCGAGAGCGCGTAGGAAAGTCCGAGGTTGGAAAGAACCGAAGGCTGGTTGGGAACGATCTTCAATGCCGTGCGATAGAACCGCTGCGCGCGAGCGTGTTGCCCCATCTGATCGAGCACGGCGCCCTGCGCCGACAAGATACGCCAATCGGGCTGGTCGGGCGTGTGCGCGCGGCTGAGCACCTCGAATGCCTGTTGATAATCGCCGTTTTCCGCAAGCGCCCGTCCGTATTCGCCGAGCACGGTCTTATTGTGCGGATTGCTCATCGAGGCCCGCTCCAGGACGGCAAGCGCCTGGGCGAGTTGTCCGATGGAGCGCAGCACCTGCGCGTAGCGCAATGCGACGTCGACATTCGACGGGTCGGCGCGATATTGCTGGCCATACATTGCGAGATCCCGGCGCTGATCGGTCTGTGGCAGGTCTTCGGGGGGTGCCAGAGCCAGCGATCCGGTCGTCGCCGTGCTTTGCGTCGTTTGGCATCCGGCGGCGAAGGCGGCGATGGTGGCGAGGAGTGCGGCCGAGGCGCACAAGCGCGCGGGGCGGGATCGAATCAAAACAACCATCTCGATCGCTGCAATATTGTGCCGATACTGCCGTGGCTGACGCAGCCGCCGCTGCTGCGTGCTACGGGCCGGTCTAGCAATAGGGCGTTAACCCTAATGAGTGGTTAACGCGCAAAGCGCGTGCCCGTGGCGCGCTTGACCGCGAAAGGCGCGGCCGCGCATGGCGGACAATGCGAAGCCGCGGTCGCTCAATCGTAAACCGTGTCCACGTAATGCTCGGAGTCGATCGTGGCTTCGATCACGGTCGGCCCGCCGGCGCCCAGCGCGGTCGTCACCGCCTGCTCGAGCGCAGCGGCGCTGCGCACGCCGCGCGCCGGCACGCCGAAATAGTGCGCCGGCGGCTCGCGATAATCCTCCTCCTGCAGCGCGGTGCCGTACAGCGGAAGTTGTCGGCGTATCTGCTTGACCTTGATGAGCGCGAGCCATTTATCGTCGAGTACGACGATCGGCAGCGTGATGCCGAGCCGCTTGGCGGTCGCCACCTCGCCGCACGTCATCTGGAAGCAGCCGTCTCCGATCAGGCACACGACCGGCAGATCGGGGCGCGACAGTTTCGCCGCGATGGCGGCCGGCAGTCCAAATCCCATCGACGACCAGCCGTTGGTGATGAGAAAGGTGCGCGGCGAAAAGGCCGGCCACTGGCTGGCGATCTGATGAGTGTGGGCGCCAACGTCGAACGCGAGCATGCCCTCCCTCGGCAGCGCGCGCCGCACCGCGTCGATGGCCGCGTGCGCGGTGAACGCGGCGTTGGCGGGCCGCAGTGCCGCAGCGAAGGCGCGACGATGGTCGGCAAGCTCGCCGGCCGTCCAGACACTTTCATTTTGTCCGCCATTGCCGATGGCCAAACGTGCGAGCGACGAGCGAAGATCGCCGGTTGCCTGATGCACGAGCTTGACCGAAGGGGCGACATCGACCGCCTCGATGTCGATCTGGAGGAGCGGCACGTCGTCGATCCAGGCCTCGTATTCGACCTCGACGGTGTCGTAGCCGAGGCCGACGATGAGATCGGCCGAGCGGAGCATGCGCCGCTGCATCTGCCGGCAGGCCCGCTCGATGCAGCCGAGCGAGAGCGGATGCTCCTCGTCAATCAGGCCTTTGGCCATGGTCGTTGTGGCGAATGGCAGATTGAAACGCTCGATCACCCGTCGCAGCGGCGCCGGATCGGCGAGCCGCATGGCTGAGGCGCCGATGACCGCGATCGGCCGCCGCGCGCCGGCAATGAGTTCGGCGGCGCGATCAAGTGCGCCATCGGCCGCCGGGGCGAGCCCGGTTGGCGTCGCGAGCGCGGGCACCGGCTCATTCGTTGCTGCAAGCGCGACATCTTCCGGCAGGTCGAGATGGACCGGGCCCTGCGGCTCGCTGAGCGCCAGCCGGATCGCATGCGCAACGGTCTCGCCGATTGCGCCCTTGCGCAGCGGCAGCGTCGCCTTGGTAATCGGCTTGAACAGCGCGTGATGATCGATCCACATCTGCAGGCGGCGGCCGAACTGATCGCTGTTGAGATTGCAGGTGATGGCGATGAGCGGCGAGCGGTCAAGCCAGGCGTCGCCGATGCCGGTGGCGAGATTGGTGGCGCCCGGTCCGAGCGTCGCGATGCACAGGCCCGGCGCGCCGGTGAGCCTGCCGGTGACGTCGGCGGCAAAGCCCGCCGAACCCTCGTGCGCGGTAAGCACGAATTCGACGCCGCCGCGGCGCATCGCCTCCATCAGCGGCAGCACGTTGCCGCTCGGAATGCCAAAGCCGCGGCGGATGCCGGCCGACTTCAGCGTGGCGACGATGAGGTCGGCATTGTTCATGGCGGCGACAGTCCTCCGGTCGGGCAGCGCGTTATCGCATACTTCCGAGCCGCGCAGAAAGTTGTTACCGTCCGCGTCCCGCCGTTTGAGGTATTCTGTCGATGAATGTCAAAACGTCGCCGCGCGCCGCCGCGCCCCGCCGCCGCGCGGCGGACAGCCGGCTCGACCCGGATCTGGTCGAGGACCTCGTCGCCGCCAATCGCACGCTGGCGCGCCTCGGAGTGCTCGACGCGTTTGGCCATATCAGCGCGCGCGACCCGCGCGATCCGCACCGCTACCTGATCTCGCGTTCGATTGCGCCGGAATCGGCGACCGCCGCCGATATCCTCGTGCTCGATCTTGACAGCCAGATTGTTCGTCCGCAGGACGAGGGCAAGCTCCTGTACCGCGAACGCTTCATCCATGGCGAGATCTACAAGGCCCGCCCGGACGTCAACGCCGTGGTTCATAGTCACTCGCCGACGGTGGTGCCGTTTACCGTCACGCGGGCCAAGCTCCGTCCGTTGCTGCACAACGCCGGCTTTCTCGGGCTCGGCGTGCCGCTCTTCGAGATTCGCAAACACGCCGGCGACGGCACCGATCTGATGATCCTCACGCCCAACCTGGGCAAGGACCTGGCGCGCAAACTCGGCAAGGAGGCCGCTGTCGTGCTGATGCGCGGTCACGGCGATTCGGTGGTTGGCCCTACGCTGCCCAACGCGGTATTCCGCGCCTATTACACCGAGATCAATGCGCGCCAGCAACTGGCCGCCATCACCATCGGCGGCCCGATCAACTTCATGACACGCGCCGAGGCCCTCACCAGCAACGACGCCATGCTGCGCGCCTCGGCGCGGCCGTGGGCGCTGTGGCGCAAGCGCGCGCTGGCCGCGTGCTGATTTCGGCAGGGAGAAGAACGATGATTAAAACCACGGCCGCCGCGCTGGCGCTCGTGCTGTCCGTGATCGCGGCGGCCAACGCCGATCCCGTCGCCGATTTCTACAGCGGCAAGTCCCTGCGCATGCTGATCGGCTACGGCCCGGGCGGCGGTTATGACCTTTATGGGCGTCTCGTCGCCGAGTTCCTGCCGAAGTACCTGCCGGGCCATCCGACCATCGTGCCTGAAAACATGCCGGGGGCCGGCAGTTTCAGTGCCGCAAAGTATATGGCCGAGGTCGCGCCGAAGGACGGCACGGTCTTCGGCAGCCTGGCGCAAACGTTCGCCCTCGACAGCGCGGTCGGTGCCGCGAGCAGCGTCGACGCCTCGACATTTCACTACATCGGCCGCGTCACCACCAACATCGATGTCGGTGCCGCGCTCGCCTCGGTTGGCATCAAATCGATCGCCGACGTGCGCGCCAAGCAATATACCGTCGGTGCGTCCGGCCGCGGCTCGACCACCGACATCTATCCGCGCGCGCTGAACGCCTATGGCGGTACCAAGTTCAAGATCGTACTCGGATACAAGGGAACAAACGACATTCTGCTGGCCATGGAGCGCGGGGAGGTCGACATTGTCGGCGCCTACGGGCTTCCGGGGATGCTCGCCAGCCATCCGGGCTGGATCGACAAGGGACAGGCGACGCTGCTCTATCAGGCGGCCTTGAAGCGCAACGCGCTCTTGCCGAACGTTCCGACGTTGCCGGAATTGGCGACATCGGACGAGGGCAGGGCGGTGCTGCGCGCCATCGCCGGCACCGCGGAAATCGGCCGCTCGATTATTGTCGGGCCCGCAGTGCCGGCGGAGCGGCTTGCGGCGCTGCGCCAGGCCTTTGCGGCGATGCTGCAGGATCCGAGCTTCATCGCCACCTGCCAAAAGCGGCATCTGATGGTCGATGCCGGCAGCGGGCAGGAAATGGATGCGATCGCAAAGGAGACGTTTGCCTTGCCGCAACCAGTTCGCCTCAAGATCAAAGCCATGTTGAGCAGCAAGTAGCCGGCGCCTAGAACCAATGACGCGATTCTGCGCGCCTTCGATCGCAACGCTCGCTGTGCTTCCGAGAAAACCGCGACGTCAAGGGTATCCCGAAGGGCGCTTCGCGCCCTTGACATTGCGGTTTTCTCGGTAATTTGGCCTGCCGTTGCGATCGAAGGCATTTTTCGCCGCTTAATTGATTCCACTTCAACAGAAAAAAGTTCTAGAACCGCCGACGGGCTCGCAACCTGGGTGGAGGCGTCATGGCGCTGCGCTGCGCAATCCTCGACGACTATCAGAATATCGTCGCCAAAATCGCCGACTGGTCGAACCTCAAAGGCGAGGTCGAACTGAAAATCTTCAATCTTCATCTCGACGGGCCGGCGGCCGTCATTGCGGCGCTCAAGGACTTCGAGATCGTCGTCGCCATGCGCGAGCGGACCGGCTTTCCGCGGGCGGTCATCGAAGCGCTGCCAAAGCTGAAACTGCTGGTCACCACCGGCATGCGCAATGCTTCGATCGATACCGAGGCGGCGAAGGCCCGCGGCGTTGCCGTCTGCGGCACCCGCTCGTTCGGCAGTCCGACGTCCGGGATTGCCATCGGACTGATGCTCGAACTGACGCGCCATATCGGATACGAGAACGCTCGCCTGCATGCGGGAGCGACGTGGCAGAGCACCATCGGCCCCGATCTCGAAGGTTTGACGCTCGGCATTCTCGGACTGGGCAAGCTCGGCACCCGCACCGCGGCCATCGCCAAAGCCTTCGGCATGAAGGTGATCGCCTGGAGCCAGAACCTCACGCCGGAGCGAGCCGCGGCAGCCGGCGCCGAGCATGTGAGCAAGGACGATCTGTTCCGCCACTCCGATTTCATCTCGATTCATATCGTCCTCTCGGAACGGTCGCGCGGTCTCGTCGGCGCGCGCGAATTCGGCCTGATGAAGCCCACGGCGTTCCTGATCAACACCTCGCGTGGCCCGATCGTCGATGAGGCGGCGATGCTGACCGCCTTGCGCGAGAAGACAATCGCCGGCGCCGGTCTCGACGTGTTCAATATCGAGCCGTTGCCGCCCGATCATCCGCTGCGCCGGATGGACAACGTCGTGCTCACCCCGCATCTCGGCTACGTGTCCGAGCAGAACTATCGCGCCTATTTCGCCGACGTGGTGGCGGACATCCGCGGCTTCCTCGACGGCAAGCCGGCGCGGATGGTGGCCTAGCGCCGCGTCACTCGACCGTGACCTGGATCAGCCGAACGCTCCCAGCAAGAAGTAGCACAGCACCGCCATCAAGGCCGAAGCCGGCAGGGTGACGACCCAGGCCACCACGATGTTGCTGGCGATATTCCATCGCACCGCGGAGACCTTGCGTGCGGCGCCGACCCCGATCACCGAGCCGGTCACGGTGTGGGTCGTGGACACCGGGATTCCCATGAACGTCGCCGCGAACAGCATGATCGCCCCGGCCGCGGAGGCGCAACAGCCCTGCACCGGCGTGAGCCGCGTGATCTTCGAGCCGACGGTGTGAACGATGCGCCAGCCGCCGATGAACGTGCCGAGAGCCATGGCGGCCTGGCACGTGATCACCACCCAGAACGGAACATAGAAATCCGCGCCAAGACGACCCTGCGAGAACAACAAGACGGCGATGATGCCCATGGTCTTTTGCGCGTCGTTGCCGCCGTGCCCAAGCGAGATGAGCGAAGCGGCGACGAATTGCAGCCAGTGGAAGACCGGCTCGACGGCGCGCGGATTTGACGGCGCAAAGGCCCAGGAGATCCCGAGCACGAGCAGCAGCGCCAGGAAAAATCCCAACAGCGGCGAAAGCACGATAAAGGCAGCGGTCACGCCCAATCCCCACCAGACGATGGCGCCGATGCCGGCCTTTATCACTCCGGCGCCGACCAGGCCGCCGATCAGGGCGTGCGAGCTGCTCGACGGGATTCCGCCCCACCAGGTGATGAGATCCCAGAAAATGGCTCCCAGGAGCGCGCTGCAGATCACGCGGGCGTCCATTACGCCGGCGGACACGATGCCTATGCCCATGGTTCGTGCGACGTGAACCCCGAAGATGAGAAAAGCGATGAAATTGAAGAATGCGGCCCAGATGACCGCATAGCGCGGCCGCAGCATGCGCGTGGAAACCAGGGTCGCGATCGAATTCGCCGTATCGTGCAGACCGTTCAGAAAATCGAACGCCAGCGCGACTGCGATCAAGCCGATCAATAAAGGCAGGTTCAGTGCGCCGGTCATGACCTGTCGGAGTTCAGAGCTGATCGATGACGAGCGAGCTGATTTCCTTGGCTACGTCTTCGAACCGATCGACCACCTTCTCCAGGTGATCATAAAGTTCGGAGCCGATCAGAAAATTCATCGCATTACCCTGTTCCGCCTGCGGGCGATTGGCGAGAAACAGCGCCTTGAGGCCGCGATTGTAGACATCGTCCGCCTCCTCCTCGACGGTGATGATCGAGGCGGTGATGGCGTTCAGGCGACCGGCATTGTCGCCGATCGATCGAAGAAGCGGGGCGGCCTCCACGACCAGCTTGGCGGATTGCACGATGATGTCGCTCATCTGCTGCATGTGCGGTTCGAAGCTCTTGACCTCGAACAGGATGATGGTCTTTGCGGTCTTGTTCATCTGGTCGATGGCATCGTCCATCGAGGTAATCAGGTCTTGAATGTCGGTCCGGTCGAACGGAGTGATGAAGGTGCGGCGCACGGCGACCAGGACTTCCCTGGTGACCTCATCGGCTTCGGCCTCGCGCTGGAACACCTGCTTGCAGCAGGCCTCCACAGCGTCGCCGCCCTGCAACAGCCCGCGCAGGGCTTCGGCGCCGGCGAGGATGATGGTCGCGTGCTTCTCGAAAAGATTGAAGAAACGCTCTTCCCTGGGCATGAGCGCCTGGAACCAACCCAGCATTTGCGCGCCCCGCCATGTGAGGACGAATCTCGAATTCGCCGGGAGACTACCAGTCCCCCGGTCCCGCGTCACATCGCATTGAGAGATCAGGCGGAAGCTGCAACCTCCGGCGGGTCGAAGGCGCGCAGCGGCGGCAGCGGGCCGCTCCAGCGCTCGATCTCGACCATGGTGGTGCCGGTCGAGGGACCTTGGGAGAGTTTCGAGGTGCCGCGGTCGTGGGTGAGCGTGTTGGCGTTGCCGTGGGCGCAGAGCGCGCCATCCTCCCCGTCGACGGGGTCGTACCAGGCCCCACACGACAGCTTCGCCACGCCCGGCGACATCGTATCGGTCAGCACCACGCCGGCGAGGCAGGCGCCGCGCGCGTTGTGGATGCGCACCACGTCGCCCGCGCCGATGCCGCGGGCGCGCGCGTCGGCGGGATTCATCGTCACCGCCTCGCGGCCGGCGATCTTGCCGCGCGCGCTGATCGGGCTGGCGTCCATCTGGCTGTGCAGCTTGTGGCGCGGCTGGCTGGAGACCAGATGCAGCGGATATGTTTGCGCCACCGCCCCACCGATCCATTCCGACGGTTCGATCCAACTCGGGTGCGGCGGACAATCGTCGTAGCCGAAGCCGGCTATCTTCTCGGAATAAAGCTCGATGCGACCGGACGGCGTGGTCAGCTTGTTGGCGGCCGGATCGGCCCGGAATTTTTCGAACATCACGTATTCGTCGGCGCTCCGCGGGATTTCCAGGAAGCCCTCGCTCCAGAACGACTCGAAATCCGGAATCGCCGCGCGGTTGGTGCGCACGCTCGCGCGCCACGAATCGTAAAGATGGCGCAGCCATCCGCTCTCGTCGCGGCCTTGGGTGAATTCGCCCTCGCAGCCCAGCCGCCGCGCCAACGCGGCAAAAATGTCGTAGTCGTTGCGCGCCTCTCCCACCGGCTCGATCGCCTTTTGCATGGCGATGACGAAGCGGTCGCGCGGGGCGCAGCCGATGTCGTTGCGTTCGAGCGTGGTCGTCGCCGGCAGCACGATGTCGGCATGGCGCGCGGTCGCCGTCCACCATGGGTCGTGCACGACGACCGTCTGCGGGCGGCGAAAGGCGGCGCGCAGTTGATTGGTGTCCTGGTGGTGGTGAAACGGATTTCCGCCGGCCCAGTAGACCAGCTTGATGTCCGGATAGGCGCTCCGGCGGCCGTTGAAATCGTAAGGCTCGCCCGGATGCAGCAGGCACTGCGCGATCCGCGCCGCCGGAATGGCGCGATTGAGCGGATTGCCGAGCACTTCCATGCCCGGGGCGCGAAATGCCGCCGGCGGTTCGGCAATGCCCATCGCCGAGCCATAGCCGAAGCCGAAGCCGCCGCCGGGAAGGCCGATCTGGCCGAGACAGGCCGCCAGCAGGATGACTGCCCAATACGGCTGCTCGCCGTGATCGGCGCGCTGCAAAGACCACGAGGCGCCGATCATGGTGCGCGTTCGCGCCATGTCGCGCGCCAGCGCGCGGATGGTTTCGGCGTCAACGCTGGTGATCGAGGCCGCCCAGGCGGCGTCCTTGGGCCGGCCGTCCGTCTCGCCCATGAGGTACGCGCGCACCCGCTCGAAGCCGGTGCAATAGCGGGCGAGAAATTCCGCATCGTGCAGTCCGTTTGCGACGATCGTGTGGGTGAGCGCGAGCAGCATCGCCGTGTCGGTGCCGGGCCGGATCGAGATCCACTGCGGCGCAACGCTGTCCGGTCCATCCTCGCGGATCGGGCTGACGTTGACGACCCGGACGCCGGCTCGGGCCAGATCGGCGAGGCAAGACGTCGTCGAATGCGCGCCGCAGCCGCCCTTGGCCACCTGCATGTTCTTGGTGTTGGCGCCGCCGAACAGCACCATCAGTTTGCCGTGACGGGCAATCGACGACCACGAAGTGAGCGGGCCGGTCACGGACTGGGCGCTGCCGAGCACATGCGGCAGGAACACCAGGGCGGTGCCGAAGCTGTAGTTCGAGGCCTGGTCGATGAAGCCGCCGAAGGTCGCCATGAAGCGTCGCAATTGCCCGCGCGCCTCGTGGAAGATGCCGGCCGAGCCCCAGCCTTGCGAGCCCGCCATGATGGCGGCGTTGCCGTAGTCGCGCTTGACGCGGGACAGTTCGGCGGCAACGAGATCGAGGGCGCGCTCCCACGTCACCGGGACGAACGGTTCGCGGCCGCGTCCCTTGCCGGAGCCCGGACCGCTTTCAAGCCAGCCCTGGCGCACGAGCGGCTGCGCGATGCGGGTCTTGGAATAGACGGCGTCGGGCACCGCCTCGATGATCGGCGATGGATCGGGATCGCGCTCGAACGGCCGCACGCCGACCAGGCGGGCGCCCTCGACTTCGGCCACGAAGGCGCCCCAGTGCGAATGGTTGCGAACGAGTTTTTTGGTCATGAGGAGGCGCTCCACGAGGCCCGCTGCAGGGTAGCACATGACGCAATGCTGCGTCGCGCTGATCGCCGCAATGCGGAGCCGCAAATTGACAGACCTCGCCGGAAGGACAATTTTAGCGGCGAGCCCCGGAATTGACGCCGATGACCACGCGCGAACAGAACGACTTTCTCACCTTGACCGGTCCCGGCACGCCGATGGGCGCGTTGATGCGGCGCTACTGGATTCCGGCGCTGCTGTCGGCGGAAATCCCCGAACCTGATTGCCCGCCGGTGCGAGTCAAGCTCCTCGGCGAGCGGCTGATCGCCTTTCGCGACACCGGTGGCCGCGTCGGCGTCATGGACGAATTCTGCGCCCACCGCGGCGTGTCGCTATGGTTCGGGAGGAACGAGGAGGGTGGGCTGCGCTGCTCGTATCATGGCTGGAAATACGACGTGACCGGCCAGTGCGTCGAGGTTCCATCCGAGCCGGTCGAAAGCGGCTTCTGCAGGAAGATCAAGCTCGCGTCCTACCCGTGCCTCGAAATGGGCGACGTGATCTGGGTCTATATGGGACCCGCGGAGAACAAGCCGCCCGAGCCGAATTTCGAATGGGCGACCGTGCCCGGTTCGCATCGCTTCGTGTCCAAGCGCAGCCAGGAATGCAACTGGCTGCAAGCGCTCGAAGGCGGGATCGACTCGGTGCACGTCTCGTTCCTCCACCGCCACGACCTGCGAAGCGATCCGCTGCATGCGGGCCAGGGCGCCGAATTCACCCGCGAGACGACCGTGCGCTTCGAGGTGATCGAGAGCAAGGGCGGCATGGTGATCGGCGTGCGGCGGCCGGCGACCCCCGGCAACCTCTATTGGCGCATCACCCAATGGGTGATGCCGTTCCACACCATGATCCCGCCCTATGGCGACAACGCACTCAACGGTCACGCCTTCGTGCCGATCGACGATGAGAACTGCATGTCGTGGTGCTTCACGCACCATCCGTCGCGGCCCTTGTCGGCGCACGAGCTTGACGTGATGCGCAACGGCGGCGGCATTCACGTCAATCTCATTCCCGGCTCGTTCCGCCCCGTGGTCAACAAGGACAACGACTACATGATCGATCGCGTGGCGCAGCAGCACCACAAGTCCTATTGCGGCGTCAAAGGCATTGCCATGCAGGACGCCGCGATTCAGGAAAGCTGCGGCCAGATCCAGGACCGCAGCAGGGAGAATCTGGTCTCGACCGACAACGGCGTGATCATGGCGCGGGTGCGCTTGCGCAAGGCCGCGCTCGCGGCGGCGCAAGGCCAGGAGCCGGACGGGCTTGATCCGGCAACGCACGCGGTCCGCTCCGCCTCGATCGTGCTGCCGGAAGGCGCCAATTTCTATGAGGCCGCCGGCGACGCGCTGCGAGCGACCGCAGGGATGGCGCACGCCTCGGTGTGAGACGCCAAGCGTGTAATCATAAAATCATCAAGTCTGCTTTGCGCTCGAACGCCGACATCGGGTCGGACGTGGTTCATGCCGGCTTTGTGCCATTCAGGTCTCTTGTGCACGGCAGCAGGACGTAGGTCATTCGACCCGGGTCAATACGTCATTTGTCGGGGCCGGCTCGGCTTGACGCACGCTCGCGCTCGATCCTGCTCACAAGCGAAGTCCAGCGACTGAGCCGCAGGGCTTCCCGGGCGGGGCAGCCTCACAAGCAAGGTGATTGGGTGCACCTGAGGAAGGGCGGCAATGCGGCATTTATTGCGGTAATTGGGTCGCCTACGAGCCCAAAGGCGTGCAAGACGACCGCGGAGCAAAGGACTAGTATGCCCAGATAGCTTAAAAGACAGAGCGTATAGCCGATCGGCTCCTCGTCGCAATAATATGTGTGTACGTAGCTAGACGAGATGCCCCGGCGCAGATCCAATACGATCCGCCGCGCAGCCAACACGCCATAAAAACCCGCACCCGTAGCTATGACCCAATAGGGCATCCAGCTATTATCTACGGCCGCTAAAACCTGCATGCATTCGTCCCCGATATTCTTGGCGCTGATTATGGAGCGCGAATGGCAGATGTCGGAAAGTCCATGTGATCGTCTTCGATCCAGACCCAAGTATTCGGATCGTCCTGCGACTGACGCTTGTAGTAGCGGTACGGTGTTTCCCACCACAGCAGAATATCGTCGGTCAAATTATCGAGGGTGAACTCCCCTCGATCGCTTTTGACGGTGAGCACCGCGGTCCCTCGCCGTCCGCCTCGTGCACGATCGCGCGGTGATGTGCAATGAAATCGCAAAAGCGACGAACCATGAATGATCTTGCCCATCTTAGGATCATTCGTCGCAGAGATATTTTGTATTGCCGCTAAATCACGGGATCAAGCTTGATTCAAAAGAACGAATGAATGTCGTGCAGTTTTTGATAAAATTGGAATGAAATCTATTTGCACTCAGGATCGATAATGCTGTCGATCTTCAAGGTTGATTTTGCGGTGCAGCAAAGCTCGATGGCTGAGGTCCGAAGAGGGGCGGGAGCCGAACTTAAGGTTCTTTACGTCCACAGCCGCTTCACCGTGAAAGCGGATATCGCTGTGAAGACGCCCTACTTGCTCCAAAGATTCCGGAATTGCGTGGCCACCAGCCGGTCGTAGGGAATCGGCTCGGCCAGCAGCCCATTGGCCATGGCGAACTTGTTGATGCCGTCGACGGCTTCGGCGGTGATCGTTGCGTCGTAGAACGGCGCATCCCGCGCGATGAGGTCGGCGATCAGCGACGCCGCTTCCGGTGCGAACAGACGTTCGCCGATCGGTGTGGCGAGCGATGGATCGGCCTGCAGCGCTCTTTGTGCTTTCACGATGGCCCGCACCGCGCCGGCGGCAACCTGCGGCTCTTCGTCGATCAGGCGCTCGGTCGTGGTCAGCGCCGGGAAGTTATAGAAACGCGCGCCGGGCGGGCCATCGCCGCGGCGCAGATCGAGGTGCATCTTGGCGACGCCGAGCTTCTCGCCGATCGCGAGCCGCATGCCGTTGCCCCAATAGGCGTCGGCGATGTTCTGGTTGAGCGCCTCGACGCCGACGCGGTATTTGAGATGTTCGTCCTTGGTATTGGGAAGCGGCACGATCGAGACCCGATCCCGTTGCAGATCGATGCCCGCCTGCTTGAGCAGGTGACGCAGCCCGACTTCGGGAAATGCCGTCGAGGATGAGATGCGCAGGCCCTTCAGCGCGTCGAGATCGCCGCGCCTGGCGTCAAGGTCGGCGCGGACCGCCAGAAACCAGTAGGAATATTGCGCCAGCGCGCACAGCAATTTTGCGCCCCGCCAGCCGGGGAAGGCGCGGGTGGCGATATAGGCCGGACCGCCGAGAAAATGGATTTCTCCCTTGCGCAGCCGCTCCGGCCCGTCGAGTGCGCCGTAGGCGCGCACGACTTCGGCCTCAATGCCTTCCTGTTGAAAGAAGCCCAGTTCAACCGCGGCCGTGGCCACGAAATAGGAGGGCGAATCGAGGTCGGCGACTGAGAGCCGGAACATCCGGAGCACTCCTGCGGTTTGCGGGGCAATGGTCCGCCTGCGGCGGTCGCTCTGCGCGCGGCCGAGGCGGCGCGGCGTCAGGAATGATCGGCAATGAGCAGGGGCTTATGCGTGGTGCTCGGCCGCCTTGTGCAGCATCGGGCCTCGCGTCAGTCCGGCATCCGGCATCGCCTTCGGGGCAAGATTTCCATACTTGGCGCGCCATTTCGGGCCGGGCCCGCGCATATAGTGCAGGTCGGGCCGATAACTGCCGCTGCCCTCGGCGAGGCTTCGCCGCAGCCCGCGCACCGTCCTTGCCAGATTACGCCACATGAAACGCTCCCGTTGGCCTGGTTGGCTGTCAGGCCCTTCCTGCGACGCCACTCCCTCAGACGCGCGTTCCATTTTCAAACGCCTGTTTGACGGCGATTGTCGGCGAACAATCATTAAAATTTGGTGCGAATTCGGCCGGCAGGCGGCTTAATTGTGGTCACGCTTGAGGAACGGTTATCGCGCGCGGCCGCGGCCT
>JASHOR010000181.1 GCA_030041005.1 Xanthobacteraceae bacterium | reverse complement strand
GAGGCAGTGAAAGCGCACAAGCTCACGCCGAAGGCCGTGATCGTCGACAGTGAATGGTCGGCGCTCGATCCCTCGGTCATGGGACTCGGGCCGGTCTATTGCTCGACCGCGATCTTGAAGCGTCATCAGCTCGCACTCGGCGATATCGAGCTGTGGGAATTGAACGAAGCCTTCGCCGCGCAAGTGCTCGGCTGCCTCGCCGCCTGGGAAGATGACGAATTCTGCCGCGATGCGCTCGGTCTTGAGAGTGCCGCCGGCAAAATCTCGCGCGACCGGCTCAATGTCGACGGCGGCGCCATCGGCGTCGGCCATCCGGTCGGCGCCAGCGGCAACCGCATCGTGCTGCATCTCGTCAATGCCATGAAGCGGCTCGGTTATAAGCGCGGCATCGCCACCGAATGCATCGGCGGCGGCCAAGGCGGCGCCATGCTGATCGAAGCGATCTGATGGGACCGCCAATGAAAAGCGTACAACATCCCAAACCGGTCCTTGCCATTCTTGGCAGGCGCAACCTCGAACTTGGTCCATTCGTCATCGACGAGGCGCCGCAGGAACAAGGCCCCTACGCCCATTGGCGCGTGCGCGCGGATGAGGACGGCACCGTCTGGCTCCTGTTCGACAAAAAAGACTCAAGCGCCAACACGCTGTCGGAAGAGGTCCTGAGCGAGCTCAACGCTATCCTGGAACAACTCGAACAAAATCCCCCACGGGGCGTCGTCATCCGCTCGGCAAAACCTGGCGGCTTCATCGCCGGTGCCGACATTGCCCAGTTTCGCGGCGTCGCCGATGTGGCGCAGATTGAAGCGCAGCTCGCGCGCGGCCATGCCGTGCTCGACCGGCTCGACCGGCTGCGGGCGGTCACCGTCGCGGTGATTCATGGCTACTGCCTTGGCGGCGGTCTCGAAGTGGCGCTCGCCTGCGACTATCGCATCGCCATCGATGATGCGAGCTTCGGCTTTCCCGAGGTGCTGCTCGGATTGCATCCCGGGCTCGGCGGCACGGTGCGGCTGCCGCGCCTGATCAAGCCGACCCAGGCCATGGCCATGATGCTGACCGGCCACAGCGAACGCGCAAGGCGGGCGCGGGCGCTTGGTCTGGTGGATGCCGTGACCGAGGAGCGCCACGTCCGCGCCGCGGTCCGCGCCGCCGTCAGGGGCGAATTGAAAAAGGCCAAACGGGGTGTTGCCGGCGCCTTGCTGAATAGCGCACCGGCGCGGCGCTTCCTGGCGTCGCGGATGACGAGCGAGGCGGCCAAGCGCGCGCCGCGCGCGCACTACCCGGCACCCTACGCCCTGATCGACCTCTGGGTCGAGAATGGCGGCGATGCCGACGCTATGCAAAAGGCCGAAATCGCGTCCTTCGCCAAGCTCCTTGTCGGCGACACCGCGCAGAACCTCGTGCGCGTGTTCTTCCTGCGCGAGAACCTCAAGAAGCTCGCCGACAGCCAGTGGGACGGCCGCCGCGTTCACGTGATCGGTGCCGGCACCATGGGCGGCGACATCGCCGCCTGGTGCGCCTGGCACGGATTTGTCGTGACGCTGGGCGATACCAGCCAGAAGGCGATCGGCGGCGCAATCAAGCGGGCGGCGGAGCTGTACGGCAAAATCGGCCGCCACGATCATCGCCGCGTGCGCGACGCGCTCGATCGGCTCATTCCCGATCTCAAGGGCAATGGCGTCGCCAGCGCCGACCTGATCATCGAGGCGGTACCGGAAAATCTCGATCTCAAGCGCAGGATATTCGCCGGCATCGAGCCGAAGATGAAGCCGGGCGCGATCCTCGCCAGCAACACGTCGAGCATCCCGCTCGAGCAACTGCGCGAGAACCTGCCACGCCCGGAACGGCTCGTCGGCGTCCATTTCTTCAATCCGGTCTCGCGCATGCAGCTCGTGGAGATCGTCAGCCACGACCAAGCTGCGCCTGAAGTCCTTGCCGAGGCGCGCGCCTTCCTCGGCCGCGTCGATCGCCTGCCGGCGCCGGTGAAAAGTGCCCCGGGTTTTCTGGTCAATCGCGCGCTGACGCCTTATCTGCTCGAAGCTCTGGTCATGCTGGACGCCGGCATGAAGAAGGAAACGATCGACAAGGCGGCAGTCGACTTCGGCATGCCGATGGGACCGATAGAGCTTGCCGACGAGGTCGGGCTCGACATCTGCCTGCACGTCGCCGAAATGCTGCGCGGCAGCCTCGATCGCGCCATGCCGGAGGCCCCGCAATGGCTCAAGGACAAGGTGGCCAAGGGCGAACTTGGCAAAAAGACCGGCAAAGGCCTCTATGACTGGAAGGACGGCCACGCGGTCAAATCACGCGAAGAAACCGCGCCGCCGCCGGATGCGATCGACCGTCTGATCCTTCCCCTGCTCGATGCCTGCATGACGTGTTTGCGCGAAGGCATCGTGGCCGACGAGCAGGTTCTCGACGGCGCGATGATCTTTGCCACCGGCTTCGCGCCGTTCCGCGGCGGTCCGATGCACTACGCGCGCACGCGCGGCTTCGCCGACGTGCGCGATACCCTCAAGCGCTTCGCCGAGCAATACGGGCCACGCTTCCAGCCCGATCCGGGCTGGGATGCCCCGCAATGATCCATTCGGATTCGGCGCCTGAAAGCTTCGACGATCCCGCGGAGCTTGCCGACGCCATCGTCGATAAGGTCGGCAAGACCGTCGTGCTCGCCATGCCGCTCGGCCTCGGCAAGGCCAATCACATCGCCAACGCGCTTTATGCCAAGGCGGTCGCTGATCCCTCCATCCGGCTCACCATCTTTACCGCTCTGACGCTGGAGGCGCCGCGCGTCAGCAACGAGCTGGAACGCCGTTTCTTCGCTCCAATCGCCGAGCGAGCCTTCGGCGGCTATCCGGCGCTCGACTACGCGGCGGCGGTCCATGCCGACAAGGTACCGCCTAATATCGAGATCAACGAATTCTTTCTCGTCGCTGGGCGCTGGCTCGGCTCGCCTTATGCACAACGGCATTACATCTGCGCCAATTACACGCACGCGCTCGGCGCCGTGCTCGATCGCGGCGTCAATGTGGTCGCGCAACTGGTGGCGCATCGCGCCGACGAGCCGGATCCCTACAGTTTGAGCTGCAACCCCGATCTCACGCTCGATCTGTTGCGACTGCGCCGCGGCGGTCGGGTCGATTTTCTGTTCGCCGGCCAGACCAATTCGGAGCTACCGTTCATGCCCGGCGATGCAGCGATCCCCGCGCGCGAGTTCGATCTCATGCTGCATGGCCCGAAGACAGATTTTTCCCTGTTTGCGCCGCCCCGACCGCCGGTCTCGCTCACCGACTATGCGGCCGGGTTGCACGCCGCGAGCCTCGTTCCCGATGGCGGCACGCTGCAGATCGGCATCGGTTCGCTGGGCGACGCCGTAGTGCAGGCGTTGATCGTTCGTCACCACGACGGCGGCGCATTCTGCAAGTTGCTCGCCGACATGGGTTACGACCATGCGCGCGACCCGGCCGTTCGCACCGAGCCTTTCGACATCGGCCTCTACGGCTGCACGGAAATGTTCGTGGAGGGCATGCTCGATCTTTATCGCGCCGGCATCCTCAAGCGCGAAGTCGACGGCGCGGTCCTGCATGCCGGATTCTTTCTCGGCTCACACGCGTTCAATCGGAGCCTGCGCGAGCTGCCGCGGCAGGAGTTGAAGAAATTCGGCATGACCGCGGTATCCTACGTCAACGAGCTCTACCACGACGAGGACGCCAAGCGCCGGGCTCGAACAAACGCGCGGTTCCTCAACGACGCGATGATGGCGACGCTCTTGGGCGACGTGATCTCCGACGGCCTCGACGATGGTCGCGTCGTCAGCGGCGTGGGCGGACAATACAATTTCATAGCCCAGGGTTTTGCGCTGGAAGGCGCGCGCTCAGTAATCATTCTGCATGCGACGCGCAACGTCAGAGGCAAGACCCAGTCCAATATTCGCTGGCGCTATGCTCATACGACCATCCCGCGACACTTGCGCGATATCATCGTCACCGAGTACGGCATCGCCGATATCCGCGGCAAATCCGACCGCGACGTGATCGCGGCGATGTTGGCGATTACCGACTCGCGCTTCCAGGACGAGCTGCTGCGTCAGGCCAAGGATGCCGGCAAGATCGAGCGATCCTTTGCTCTGCCACGCAGCGTGCGCGGCAACACCCCTGCGGCGATCGAAGCCTTGCTGCGCCCCGCCGCCGATGCCGGCCTGCTAACGCCATTTCCTTTCGGCACTGATTTCACCGCAGTCGAACGGCGGCTGATCCCGGCGCTGGAGAAATTGAAATCGGCTTCTCCCGGGCAGCTTGCGGCGCTGCTCATGCGAGGCATCGGCTCGCCTCATGCGCGGGACTGCCTCGATCGCCTCGGACTGGCGCAGCCGAAAAGCATGATCGAACGGCTCTACGCCGCTCTGGTGCGCGGTGCGCTGGTGGGATAGGTGCTCTTGCCGCCTGCGCATCCGTGTGAAAGATTGATTTATGATCCGCGCCGGCATTATCGGGCTTGGCCGTTGGGGACGCTCGCTCACGGCTGCCACCGCCGGCAAAGGCAACGACATCCGTTTCACGATGGCGGCGACACGTACGCGCGCGACCGCAGAGGATTTCTGCCGCGCGAGCGGGATCACGCTCGTCGATAGCTATGACGAGATTCTTCGCCACCCAGAGATCGATGCCGTAGTCCTGGCGACGCCGCACAGTCGGCATGAGGTGCAGGCGTTGGCCGCGTTCGCGGCGGGCAAGCATGTCTTCGTGGAAAAGCCGCTGACGCTCGATCTTGCCGGCGCGCGACGCGTGGCCGAGGCCGCGCGCAATGCCAGTCTCGTCCTCGCCGTCGGATTCAATCGCCGCTTTCATCCGAGTGTTGGCGAGCTTCGCAAACGCCTGCACGAAGGCCGGCTTGGCACGATCGTCGCGATGGTGGCGCAGCACACGACCTCTACCGTTCAGTTCGTGCCGCTCGACAATTGGCGTGCAGCGCCGGGGGAAGCCCCGGGCGGAGCCTTCACCGCCACTGGCATGCATTCGCTTGATCATATGATCGAGTTTGCCGGCCGGGTGCGCGAGGTTCGTTGCACCACTGCGCGACATTATCCAGGCCGTTCCGACGATACCACGACGGTCATGCTGCAATTCGAGAGCGGGGCATCCGGCCTGATCTTCTCTTCGGTCGCTACCGCCACCAATTTTGAATTTACCCTCTACGGCACCAACGGGCTCGGCGAGATTTCAAGACCCGATCTGTCGCGTCTGCGATTCGTTCCGGCCTCGACCGCCGCGCCAAGCGGGCCGGTGGCGGCACCGCCCGACGAGATACTCGAGTTGGCGGCCTTCGATTCGCTGCGGGCGGAATTGAACGCCTTCGCGCGGGCAATCCGGGATAGAAGCCCCTACCCTGTGCCGATCGATGACCTGCTCCATGGCATGGCCGTATTCGAAGCCCTTGTGCAATCGGCGCAAAGCGGCACCATGGTCACGGTCAGGGAGCGATCTTGTGGCTGACCCTGCAGCAGCTTCCCCCCTGATGGCACACAAATCTGCACAACCAGGGACCTGAAAACCCGCCGTTGTCCGGGCAGCCCGATTGGGTCGGAAAAGCAGCCCCATGCAAGCTGATGATTATACTTCATTAAGGCTGGTGCTAGGGGTCGTCGCGCCGCTGTCACACTCGGTCTCGGTATGACCTTGCGCGTGTCGCACATTGTCGCTAAATAGGGGCGATCGAGCTTTCGGCCGAATGGTTTGGCCACGCAGCGACGACAAAAGCGCGCCTGACTGACGATCCTTCACCAAAATCTCGAGCTAACCGAACTGCGCGTACGCGCGGTTCATTTGACATGTCTATGAGAGGAGAGTCCCGTGAATAACGGTACCGTGAAGTGGTTCAACACGCAGAAGGGCTACGGATTTATCCAGCCCGAGGGAGGCGGGAAGGACGTGTTCGTCCACATCAGCGCCGTCGAACGCGCGGGCTTGCGCGAACTCCGCGAAGGTCAGCGCGTGTCCTTTGAGATCGTGACCGACCGCAAGACCGGAAAATCGGCCGCCGAGAATCTGAAGACGGTCTGATCGAAGGGGACGCAGACGCGTCCCGCGCACGTCGATCGGGAGGCGAGTCGGCCGCGGGGCTCCCGTGATCGGCATCTTGCCTTTAGCCGCGATCTCGAAATGGCTTGGACCGGGCCGCGACGGGCGTCCCGGTTCTGTTTTTATCGCGTCGACCCGCGTGTTCTCCTATCCGGCCGGCACCGACCCGCAACTCACGCTCCGCAGAGTTCTCCGCAGGTCACGACAATCAGAAAGCCGTTGAGCAGCAAGATGACGGCCGTACCAAACGCGGCGGCGAGGAGGGTGAGCCTCGTATTGCGGAAGTCGCCCATTATGTCGGCGCGCGAGGTGAAGATCAGCAACGAAATCATCGGCACCGGCAGAGCTATCGAAAGCACGACCTGACTCATGACCAGCGCGCTGGTCGCGTTGACCCCGAGCGCCACGACCACGAACGCCGGCACCATGGTGACGGCGCGGCGGACCCAGACCGGGATGCGGAAGCCGACGAATCCCTGCATGATCATCTGGCCGGCCATGGTACCGACCGTCGAACTCGAAACGCCCGAGGCGATGAGCGAAAGCAGAAACACGCTGGCGGCCCCGACACCAAGCAGCGGCGTCAACGTGTGATACGCAGTTCCAATCTCAGCGACGTCGGGGTGGCCGGCGTGAAAGGCAGCCGAGGCCATCATCACCATGGCCATATTGACGAGCCCGGCGACGGCCAGCGCAATGACCACTTCACGGTTGGAAAAGCGCAGCAACTTACGCCGCTCGGCGTGATTACACGCCGGCATGCGACCTTGCGTAAGCCCCGAGTGCAGATAGACGGCGTGCGGCATGACAGTCGCGCCGATGATGCCGACCGCCAATAGCAGCGCCTGTGCATCGGCAATCTGCGGCGTGACCGCGTGAACGGCCGCAGAGAGCCAGTTCACCGGAGTGATGAACATTTCCACCAGATAGCAGAGCGCAATGGCGCTCACCAGGCCGCCAATGATCAGTTCGATCGGCCGGAAGCCGAAGCTGTCGAGCATCAACAAGCCGTAAGTGACGATGCCGACAACGACCATGCCGAACGGCAGCGGCATCCGGAACAGCAAGGCAAGGCCGATGGCACCGCCGAGGAATTCGGCGAGATCAGTGGCCATGGCGGCGACTTCGCTCACCACCCACATCGCCAGCACAACCGGCCGCGGGAAGTGCTCGCGAGACACTTCCGCAAGGTTTCGGCCGGTGACGATGCCGAGCTTGGCCGAAAGCGCCTGGAACAACATGCCGATCAGGTTGGCGAGCAGGACCACCCACAGCAGCCCGTAGCCGTATTTCGCGCCGGCCTGGATGTTGGTGGCGAAGTTGCCAGGATCCATGTACGCGACCGAGGCGATGACCGCCGGGCCGGCGAACGCCAGATAGCCGAAAGCGCCATTGCCGCGGCCGGCCAGGACTGCCTGCGCCGTCGCCACGGTACGCCCGGTCAGCGAAACCGACCGAACGACCGCTGCGGGCTCGACAATACTGTCCGGCGACGGGCGAAACATGGCTATGAAGCACAAACACCAAAATGTAGCATTGGTTACTTAAATAGCGATCACCGGCATTCTTGTCAAAGGCTTCAAGGTGTAGCCTAAGTTACATTTTGACACGGGTGAATGGATATGGTCTGCGCTGGCCGAGGGCGCAGTCAGGCGCCGGATTGTGCCCGGAGAACATCCGCCATGGCAAAGCTGCCGACCGAAGGCACACAGGCACGGCGCTTCGGCAAGACGCGGACGGCGCAGTCGACCGCGCTGCTGGAAGATTACGTTGAGCTCATCGCCGATCTGCTGGTCGGCGAAGGCGAGGCGCGACCGACCGATATCGCCCGGCGGCTCGGCGTATCACACGCCACTGCGATCAAGACCATTTCCCGCCTTAAGCGGGCCGGGCTCGCCACCGCCCGTCCCTATCGGGGCGTGTTCCTCACGGAAAAGGGCCAAGGGCTCGCCGAGCGCGTGCGTGTGCGCCACCGGCTGGTCGTTGACCTTCTGCGCGCGCTCGGTGTCCCCACCGAAGCGGCCGAGGCCGATGCCGAAGGTATCGAGCACTATGTGTCCGAGACCACGCTCAAGGCGTTCGCGCAGTTCCTGAAATCGCGCTGATCGAAGCGACAAGGGGTCGGGGCGAGTTGGGGACGCACACGCCTTATCAGGCGCAGTGCTACACCGCGTGCGCCGTGAGCGCATCGACGATGCCGTCGACGATCTCCTCGATCATCGTCTTGTCATCGCCCTCGCCCATAACGCGGATCACCGGCTCGGTTCCCGACGGTCGCACCAGCAGACGACCGTGGCCGTTTAATCGCTTCTGGGCGCTCTGTATCGCCGAGCGCACTTTTGCATGTTCCAGCGGCTTGCCGCTCTTGTAGCGCACGTTCTTGAGCACCTGCGGGAGCGCATCGAAACGATGGCAGACCTGCGACACTGATTTGCCCAGCCTTTGCACCACCGCAAGCACCTGCAGCGCAGCGACGAAACCGTCGCCGGTCGTCGTGAAGTCGGAGAGTATGATGTGGCCGGATTGCTCGCCGCCGACGTTGTAGCCATGCTCGCGCATGTGCTCGAGCACATAACGGTCGCCCACCGGGGTGCGAACCAACTCCAGTCCGAGCGCTCTCAAGTGCCGTTCCAGTCCCAGATTTGACATCACCGTGGCAACAATGCCCGGTTTCGACAGGCGCCCGTCCTCCCGCCAGCTTTCCGCGATAACGGCCAGGAGCTGGTCGCCATCGATGAGGTGGCCGTGCTCGTCGGCGATCAGAACCCGATCGGCGTCGCCATCGAGCGCGATGCCGATATCGGCGCGCATCTCGCGCACCTTGCGGCAGAACGCTTCCGGCGCGGTCGAGCCGCAATCGTGATTGATGTTGAAGCCGTCCGGCTCCACGCCCATGGAGACCACATCGGCGCCGAGCTCCCAAAGCGCTCCAGGCGCGACCCGATAGGCCGCGCCGTTGGCGCAGTCGACGACGACTCGCAAGCCTTCGAGCGAAATATTTCGGGGCAGCGTGCGCTTGGCGAACTCGATGTAGCGATCGTGAACGCCGTCAATGCGCCTCGCGCGCCCGAGATCGCGGCTGCCCGCGAGTCGCTTGGTGAGATCGGCATCCATGAGTCGCTCGATCGCATGCTCGGCCTCGTCAGACAGCTTGTAACCGTCCGGGCCGAACAACTTGATGCCATTGTCGTCGAATGGATTGTGCGAAGCCGAGATCATGACGCCGAGATCGGCGCGCATCGAACGCGTGAGCATGGCGACCGCAGGCGTCGGCATCGGACCGAGCAGCAGGACATCCATGCCCACCGAGGTGAAGCCGGCGACCAAAGCCGTCTCGATCATGTAGCCGGAAAGCCGCGTATCCTTGCCGATGACCACGCGATGGCGATGCTCGCCGCGCCGGAACGAGAGCCCAGCGGCTTGGCCGACCTTGAGCGCGAGTTCCGGCGTGATGACGCCGTTCGCGCGGCCGCGAATGCCATCGGTGCCGAAATGCTTGCGTACCATTATTGAGGTGCCCCGCCGCCTACCTCACCGAGCTGGGATATTAGCCTCTTCCGTCGCCCGGTTACTAAACAAATTTGCAGTAACTTTACTGCGGTCGCTCACGGTTCATCAGGTATAAATCAGGGAAATGGTACCCACGTCAATGCCGGGGCCAAAGGCATGCATCGGGCACGCGTCCGCGCCTCGGGCGGCCGTCACGGACGATCCTTGTCGCACGCACTCGGGGGCGGCTGGGTGACCGCGACTGGGTCCGAGCCGGGAAAGGTGTCCCGCAAGCCGCAATCGAGCGCGTCATCGAGCAACTTCTTGCGCTCGGCTTCGCTCTGTTTTCGATCCAGGTGTTCCAATCCAGGGTCGAAAGGGCTGTCATCGCGGCGCGGCGGCCGCGCGGCACTGCCATGTGTTCCATCGACCATCGAATTCACCCCGAAAGAACCCAGAACTCAAGCTGCGGCACCGCGCTGCCGCCGCCCACCGTCGTACATTAACGATCGGCGAAACGCCTCGTTCCTTCGACCAGACGGAGTCCGAGGCGGCAACGGTCTTCCCGGTTTGTGCTATTAAGGTCATCTGACTTGCGAGCCGGGGACCGCTCCATGAACACCGTGACCTGTATTGAGGACCTGCGGCGGTCCGCACGCCGAAAGGTGCCGCGGCCATTTTTCGAATATGCCGACGGCGGCTCTTATGCGGAGGAGACGCTGCGGGCCAATCGCGCCGATCTGCAGCGCATCAAATTGCGCCAGCGCGTGATGGTCGATGTTGCCGATCGCAGCCTCAAGGCTTCGATTCTCGGCGAGCCCGCATCGCTACCAATCGCGCTCGCCCCCATTGGACTGTGCGGCATGCAGTACGGCGACGGCGAGATTCTGGCCTGCCGTGCAGCCCATGCCGCGGGCATTCCATTCACCCTGTCCACCATGTCGATCTGCTCGATCGAGGACGTTGCGGGTGCCGTGGACAAGCCGTTCTGGTTCCAGCTTTACGTCATGAAGGATCGCGGCTTCATGCGCGCGCTGATCGAACGGGCGAGCGCTGCGCAATGCAGCGCTCTCGTTCTCACGGTCGATTTGCAGGTGCTTGGTCAGCGCCACCGCGACATCAAGAACGGCATGACCGTCCCGCCGGAACTGCGGCTGAAAAATTTTCTCGATATCGCCACCAAACCGGCCTGGGCGATCAGCGTGCTCCGCGGCAAGCGCAAGACGTTCGGCAATATCGTCGGTCAGATCAAGGGCATGGACAACGTCAATTCCCTTACGCAATGGATCTCCAGCCAGTTCGATCCGGCACTGAGCTGGAAAGATGTGGAATGGATTGCCGGTTTGTGGAACGGCAAGCTCATTATCAAAGGCGTTCTCGACGTCGACGACGCCCGCATTGCAGCGAAGAGCGGTGCGGTGGCACTCGTCGTCTCCAACCATGGCGGTCGCCAACTTGATGGCGCGCCTTCATCGATCTCGGCGCTGCCCAAGATCGCCGACGCGCTCGGCTCGGAGATCGAGATCCTGTTCGACGGTGGTATTCGCTCCGGCCAGGACGTGTTCCGTGCGCTTGCACTCGGTGCACGGGCCTGCCTCTGCGGCCGAGCCTATATTTACGGCCTCGGCGCCGGCGGCGAAGCCGGGGTGGCCCGTGCAATCGACATCATCCGCAGCGAACTCGATGTCACTATGGCGCTCACCGGAGTCAAAAACGTTCGCGACATCAGCCACCAAAATATCGCGGCGATCTGAGTCATCGTCCGACCGGCGGCTGATGGTTTGGACGGAATCTACCCGTCACGGGCCGAGTGATACGGCTCGCCTTGTAGCGTCCGGCGCTTCACGGCCTGGAATATCGAGAACGGCAATGCCTGCTTGACGGCGCCCAGATCGGCAATCTCCTGTTTCACGATTGGCACTCTAGGCGAAACCACGATCTTCTGCTCGCCGCCCCGGTATTTGACGGTGATGGTTTATCCGCTCACATCGGTCACGACCTCGCTGATCGTGCCGTTGGTCATGGTCGAGCCTGGCCGTCTGGCCGTGTCCACGGCCGGAAGCCTTCGCCAGTCCCGCGCATCGATTCCGGAGACATGTGGACCTCGACCGCCTTCTGCGTCCCGTCGGGTTGCGGCATGCCTCCGCTGCCAATGAACTCCCCGGCTTGATATCCGATAGCGACCCGTTCATCGCTTAGACCACGACGACCTTCGGGGCGAGAGTGATCTTGAGCGCAGCGCCCTTGTTCGGCTTCGCCGTAAGCATGTGGCCGTCGACCGTCTCGATGGTGCCGCTCAGGCGCTCGGGCTTCGGCGTCTGCGCCGGCGCCGCGGCCACCGCAAGCCCTCCATGACCATCAAGCTTATGCCCAATGTGCAGAGGCGAATCCGGTCTTTCGTCATTATTATTCGCTATTATTCGCTCATCCTGCCGTCGCTCTACAAAACGTCACCGGCGTCACTACGGCACCATGCCACCAATGCCGAAATTGATGCGGGCAGCCTGAAGCGTTCCGTCGGGCAGCTTCTGCGGATTGTACACGGCGACATGCAGGCCCGGCTTGAGATCGGCTCTCGATCCAACGACATACATGCGAATTTTGGCGTCGGGCCCGATGGCGATTTTTTGCTCGCCGCCCTTGTAGGTCACTGTCACGACCCGGCCGTTTACGCTCTCGACCGGAGTGCCCGACGTGCCGTTGGTCATCGTCGAACCGGGGCGGTTCCATGGCTTGAAACCTTCGCCAACCCCCCGCTGCGCTGCGGAGAAGATCGTCACTTCGATCGCCTTCTGGCTACCGTCCGGCTGCGGCATGGCGCCGACGCCGATCCACTCGCCTGCTTTCACGTCGCTGAGCGCCGCCCGCTTTACACCGAACACCTTGGCTTTGTCCTGAAGCTTCACCGCCAAGTTTGGCCCGGCGGCCTGTTTGAGCGAAACGGTCGCGCCGTCAATCTTGTCGATTGTGCCGCGGACGATCTGCGGACCGTGCTGCGCCGCAGCCGTCGTAGCCGCCAACAGCAGGGCCAAGACGCTCCCTCTCAGCACCATTCGTCTCATGGTTATCCTCCAATCGCTGCAAACCCTCGCTACGCACGATCTAACCCCATGGATCGCTTCGTATTCCACGGAGTGCTCAGCTCAAGGAGCCGACGAGATCGGCTTCGACGATCTTGCGCAATTCCGCCGTCACCTCGGGCTTACGGCCAAACCATAGCGCAAAACCGCGCACCGCCTGGTGCAGCAACATCCCGAGCCCGTCGGCGGTGCGCAGGCCGCGCCCTTTCGCAGCCTGCAGCAGCGGCGTCACCAGCGGTACATAAACCAAATCGGCAACGACGGCTACGCTGGGCAAGCGCCCAACATCGAGCACGAGATCGGGCTCGTGCTTCATGCCGAGTGTGGTCGCGTTCACCACAAGGGCGGCGCCGGGAAGGAGCGCGTTGCGCTCGTCCCAGTGGGCCGCATACGCATGCGCGCCGAAACGGCGGCACAACGCCTCGGCCCGGCCCAGGGTCCGATTGACGACGGCGATGCGCTCGGCGCCACGCAGCAGGAGGGCGTAGATCACCGCGCGCGCCGCACCGCCGGCGCCGAGCACGACTGCATGACGCAAGTCTTGATCCCACCGCGGTGCGCAGGCATCGAGATTGTCCAAAAATCCCTCGACGTCGGTGTTGGTCGAGCGCAGCGTCCCACCCTCGAGCCACAGCGTGTTCGCCGCACCGACTTTTTCGGCGCGATCGTCCGCTTGTGATAGCGCGAGTGCCGCCTCCTTGTGCGGCACCGTGACATTGGCGCCGACGTAGCCACGCGCGGCCAATCCCTTTGCGAATTCCGCAAATCGCTCCGGCGGCACCGCTTCACGCCGGTACTCTCCGGCGATACCGTAATGCCTCAGCCAGTAATTGTGGATCAGCGGCGAGCGGGAATGCTCGACCGGCCAGCCGATGACACAAGCGGCGCGGAAGACTTCGGATGCCATGGCAAGGGGGCCAGCCTAATAATAACCGACGGTGGCGCCACCATCGACCGCGATTGCGGTGCCCTGGATGTGGCGGGCGCGTTCCGAGCACAGAAACAGCGCCAGCTCCGCGATATCCTCCGGCTTGCCGACACGACGGATGCCGCTTTTCGCCAGCGTCTCTGCCTGCAATGCGGCGACCGTCTTGCCGCTGGCGGCCGCGCGCTGCGCCAACAATTGCAGATTGCGTTCGGTCTCGGTCGTACCGGGATGGATGACGTTGACATTGACGCCGTCGCGTTTGCCGAGCTGCGAAAGGCCTTTGGAGAAATTCCCCATTGCGGCATTGACGGCCCCGCCGATCAGAAATTCGGCGGTCGGCGAGCGCGCCGCCCCGCCGTCGATGTTGATGACATGACCTTGCGCGGCCACAAGCATTGGCCAGAAAAGCCGAGTGAGCCGCACACAGCCGAAGAATTTCAGCGCGAAGCCATCGATCCAGGCAGTGTCCGGGAGGTCGAGAAACGATCCCGCTCTGGTCGCGCCCGCGCAGTTGACCAGCACATCGCAACGGCCAACATATTCACTCACCTTGGTAAAGACGCTTTGGCAAGCAGCAAGCTCGCGCAGGTCGGCTTCGATCGGCAGCGGAGCTGCGCCGCCCACCGCGCGCACCGCCTCGGTTGCCGTCGAGAGATTGACCGCCGAAGAAGACACCAGGACAGTCCGGGCGCCCTCGCGCGCAAAAGCCTTGGCGATACCGAGCCCGATGCCGCGGCTGCCGCCGGTGACGATGACAACCTGGTCTCTGAATTCGCCGGGCATGACTCGCTCCCCCCTTCCCGCGCCGGATACGGCTTGCGACGGTGGCTATTTCTCATCCGCTACGGCATTGCGCAACACGCCGATGTCCGGGCATTCCACCTCGATCGTATCGCCCGGCTTAAGCCAGACCGGCGGATCGGCCTTCACTTTCTTGATCGGCGTGCCGGTGCAGATCACGTCGCCCGCCTTGAGCGTCATGAAACTCGTCGTATAGGAGACGATGTCGGCGAAAGAGAAGATCATGCTGGCGGTCGTGTCGTCTTGGATCACCTCGCCGTTCTTGCGGGTGACGAGGTGCAGCGGCTTGGTCAGATCGAATTCGGTCTGAATCCACGGCCCGATGGCCCCGGTGGCGTCGAAATTCTTGCCTTGGGTGACGTTGAACTGGCCGTGTCGCGTCCAGTCGCGGACGGTGCCCTCATTGGCCAGCGTCACCCCGACGATCACGTCCAGCGCGTGGTCCTTGTCAACGTGCCGGCATTCGCGGCCGATCACGATCGCGATCTCCCCTTCGTAGTCGAGCTGTTCCGAGATTTTCGGCCGAATGAGCTTCTGCCCCGACCCGACCATCGAATTCGGCGCCCGATAGAACATGCTCGGATATTTGGGGGTGTTGGTGACGTTATAATCCTGGCCCCGGTTGGCGTAATTGATGCCGATGCAGAGGATTTTTTCCGGCGCAAGGAGCGGCGGCAACAGCTCGACCTCGGCAAGCTGCAGGTCCGGCCGCACGCCGTCGGAGGCCGCTTTGGCTTCGGACAGCGCCTGCGCGCGAAACACTTCGAGCAGCGTCGAAAAGCGGCTCAATCGCGCCCGCAAATCGACGATGCCGCCGCCAACTACGGCGCCGAAGCTCGGCCGTCCGCGCATATTGTAGCTTGCAAGGCGCATGTCGTGTCTCCCGGTCATTCTCGGCGTTGTGTTAGAAGTCAGCGCATGAACCGTCAACGGCATCGTCCCTCACCTGCGGCAACCGGGGGGAGGGGATGAACACGCTCTTCCTCGACTGCAATGATCAGCTCGCGCCGGTGTGGGAGCGCGTCGTGCGCGCCGACGATCCGCCGATCGACGTCAATCGCCGGCCATTCGAGCAGGCCGAACTGCCGCAATTGCTGGCGGGCTATGACATCTGCATCGATGACCACTCGTTCTTGCCGACCAACCTGGTCATGCGATGCGGCGCGCTCAAGCACATCGTCTTTCTTGGCAGCGGACCGGCGAGCTACATGAATGTCGGCGAACTCCAGGCGCGCGGCGTCAAGGTGCACACGATCAGGAACTATGGCGATACCGCGGTGGCGGAGCACACCATTGCGCTGTTGTTCGCCGCCTGCCGCGATATCCCGCGCATGGATCGCGAGGTGCGCTCGGGTCTCTGGGTGCCGCGCGAAGGCGTGCAGCTTTGCGGCCAGACGCTCGGCATCATCGGACTCGGCGGCATCGGCCGCGAGGTCATGCGTCTTGCGCGCGGGCTCGGCATGAAGGTGATCGCGTGGAACCGGACGCCACATCCCGGCGATCCCCTGGTTCCGCTCGGTGAGCTGCTGGCCCGCTCGGATGTCATCTCGCTCAATATCTCGCTCAACGACGAGACCCGCGGCATGATCGGACCGGCACAGTTCGCCCGCATGAAGCCGGGGGTCATTTTCGTCAACACCGCGCGGGCCGGGTTGGTCGACGAGGCCGCTTTTGTCGACGCGCTCCGCTCGCGCCGCATCCGTCATGCCGGGCTTGACGTTTTCCATCGCGAGCCGCTTGCGCCCGACGATCCGCTGGCACGCATGGATAACGTCACGCTGACCGCTCATGCGGCGTTTCGTACTCTCGAAGCGTCAATGACCCTGCTGCGGCGGTCGATCGACATCGTGCGCGGGATCGTTGACGGCGGGAGGGCTTAATTGCCGTCATTGCAAGGACCGCGAGCAAAGCGAAGCGGGACGCTCGCAGTGGCGTTTTCCAGTCGTGGCGTCGTGCATCCCCCGATGCTATGTTCACATCATGGGCGAGCGCTTCTGCGACATCAATCTGCGGATCAACGGCGAAGATATTTCCGCACGCGTCGAGGCGCGCAAGACACTGATCGATTTCCTGCGTGATGATTTCGGCCTGACCGGCAGCCACATCGGCTGCGAGCACGGCGTGTGCGGGGCCTGCACGGTGCTCATCGACGGCGCCGCAGCGCGCGGCTGCCTCGTGCTCGCCGTGCAATGCGACGGCGCGAAGGTGGACACGATCGAAGGGCTCTCCGATTCCGGCGTGCTCATCGATCTGCAGGATGCGTTCATCCGGCGCAATGCTCTGCAATGCGGCTTCTGCACGCCCGGCATGCTGATCACCGCGCAGGAACTTTTGAGCCGCGGCGGCGTGCCGAGCCGCGAGAGAATCCGCGATCACATCTCTGGCAACTACTGCCGCTGTACCGGCTACCATGCTATCGTCGATGCCATCGAATTGACTGCCAAGGCTCGCGAATCAACGCGGGCGGGAAGGGACGCCTGACAATGAACGAACACGTTCATGCGCCGACGCTGTCCGAACGCGCCGACGAAATCGAAGAGAAGATGATGCACGACCTGGCAGAGCGGATCGCCTCCAAGTCGGTCCTGTTTGGCATGGCCGACGGCAAGGTCGAGATTTTCGACGCCGCGGCGTTCAAGGCCAAAAATCCGGACAAATACTTCCTGATGGGCGCCGACCCGCGGCTGCCAAAGATGCCGGAAAAGCCGACGCTGATCGATTTTTTCAACAACCGCTTCGCCTCGCTCAATCACTTGCTGCAGAGTGCGACGCTGGCGCTCAAGAACGGCCATAGCGAAAAGATCGTGCTCGCCTGCCTGCTGCACGACATTGGCGTGGCGAGCTTCATCCGGTGCGATCACGGCTATTGGGGCGCGCAGATGATCGAGCCCTATGTCGACGAGGAAGTGAGCTGGGCCGTGCGCATGCACCAGGCGCTGCGCTTCTTTCCCGATCCGTCGGTCGGCTACGAATACCCCCAGCAATACATCAACAATTTCGGCGCCGACTATAAGCCGGAGCCCTACATCGTGCGCGAATATGAACGCGCCAAGAATCACAAATGGTACATGAGCGCGCGCTTGATCTGCGTCAACGACATCTATTCGTTCGACCCCAACGCCAAGGTCAATCTTGACAACTTCGTCGACATCATCGGCCGCAATTTCCGGCAGCCGGAAGAAGGCCTTGGCTTCGACGATTCGCCGTCGGCGCATATGTGGCGCACGCTGATGTGGCCGACGCGTTTTTTGTGAGGTCATTCCGGGGCGCGGCTGAAGCCGCGAACCCGGAATCCATAGCCACAGGCCGGCGAATATGGATTCCGGGCTCCTCGCTTCGCTCGGCCCCGTAATGACGGCCATGAAGCTCTCTCCCGACCAACCCTCCCCGCTTTCCGCGCTCGACCGGCCGAATTCCTATATCGGCCGTTCGGTGCCGCGGCCCAATCTCGCGCGGCTCACGCAAGGGCGCGGCCAATATGTCAGCGACGTCGTGCTGCCGCGCATGGCGCACGTTGCCTTCGTGCGCTCGCCACACGCGCACGCGCGCATCAAGACTATCGACACCGCGCAGGCGAAGAACGCGCCCGGCGTCATCGCCGTGGTTACCGGGGCCGAGCTGACCAAGGTGATCACGCCATGGGTCGGCGTGCTCACGCATCTCAAGGGGATCAAATCGGCGCCGCAGCACGCCATCGCGGTCGACCGCGCCTGCTGGCAAGGCGAGGCGGTGTGCGCGGTGGTCGCGCGCACGCGCGCGCAAGCCGAAGACGGCTGCGCGCTGGTTAACGTCGATTACGAAGTGCTGCCCGCGGTGACCGATGCCGAAACCGCGCTCGATCCGGTGACACCGGTCATCCACCCCGCGCTCGGCGACAATCTGACTTTCGAGCGCACGCTCAGCGTTGGCGATCCCGACCACGCTTTCGCGGCGGCGGATGCCGTCGTCGAGACGACCTTCGTGTTCGGCCGCCACACCGGTGTGACCAACGAGTCGCGCGCCATCGTCGCCGATTGGAACCCGGGCGAGCAGCGGCTGACAGTCTATCAGGGCACGCAGGCGCCGCACATGACGCAAAACCTGTTCGCCAAACATCTCGGCCTGGAAGAGCACCAAGTGCGGGTGCTGACCAGGGATGTGGGCGGCTCGTTCGGCCTCAAGGTGCACATCTATGCCGACGAGATGGCGACTGTGGCGCTGTCAAAGCTGCTCAAGCGCCCGGTCAAGTTCATTGCCGACCGTTTCGAGAGTTTCGTCACCGACATTCACGCGCGCGATCATCGCATCAAGGCGAAGATCGGCGTGAACCGCGACGGTACGATCACCGCATTCGAGATCGACGACCTGACCGGGATTGGCCCTTATTCGGTCTACCCGCGCACCAGCGGCATCGAGGCCAACCAGGTCGTCAGCCTGGTCGGCGGGTCCTATACCTGCCCGAACTACCGCGCCCGCGCCCGCGTGGTGTTTCAGAACAAGAACGTCATGTGCCAGTACCGCGCCGTCGGCCACCCGATCGCCACGGCAGTCACGGAGGGCCTGGTTGAGCTTGCGGCGACAAAGATCGACATGGATCCCGCCGAGCTGCGACGGCGCAATCTGTTTGCCGACGACAATTATCCCGCAACCAGCGCCGCCGGCCTGAAATTCGAGAAACTGTCGCATCACGCCTCGCTCGATAAGATTCTGGCGATGATGGACTACGGGAAGCTGCGCGCCGAGCAGGCGGAACTGCGCGCGTGCGGCATCCATCGCGGCATCGGGCTCGCGTCCTTTATCGAGGTGACCAATCCGTCCGCTGCCTTCTACGGCATCGGCGGCGCGCGGATCTCCTCGCAGGACGGCGCCACGGTGCGGCTCGATTCGGCTGGCGCGGTGTTTGTCCATTCCGGCGTGACCGAGCAGGGCCAGGGCGCCGAATCGGTGCTGGCGCAGTGCGTCGCCACCTCGTTCGGCGTGCCGATCGAACGCGTGCGCGTCGTTACCGGCGATACCGACAACACCCCATACGGCGGCGGCACCTGGGCGTCGCGCGCCGCAGGCATCGGCGGCGAGGCCGCCTGGCAGGCCGGCAAGGCGTTGCGCCAAAACGTGCTCGCCGCGGCCGCGTCCATTCTCCAAGCCGACCCGAAGGCGCTCGATATCCGCGCCGGCATTATCGTCGATGCCGATACCGGCCGCGAGCGCATGGGGCTCGACGAAGTGGCGCGTGTCGTCTATTTCCGCCCCGATACCTTGCCGCCCGGCTTTCAGGCCGAGTTCGTGGCGACGCGCCATTACGTGCCGCGCCAATGGCCTTTCGCCTTCACCAATGGCGTGCAGGCGTCGTATCTGGAAGTCGATATCAGGACCGGCGCTATCAAACTGCTGCGGCATTGGTGCGTGGAAGACTGCGGCACCGTCATCAACCCGCAACTCGTGGACGAACAGATCCGCGGCGGCATCGTGCAGGGCATCGGCGCCGCGCTGTTCGAGCACTGCCTCTACGATGAAGCCGGCCAGTTCCTCAACGGCAACCTGATGGATTATCTGGTGCCGATGGCTCCCGAAATGCCCGACATCGAAATCGACCATGTGGTGACGCCGACGGCGGATTCCGAACTTGGCGCCAAAGGTTGCGGCGAGGCCGGGACCGCCGGCGCGCCAGCGGCCGTGATGAACGCGGTCAACGACGCGCTGCGCCCGCTCGGCGCTGCGCCGATCACGACGATGCCGATCACGCCGGAGCGGGTGCTGGGGGCGCTGCTCCGCGCCTGACCTGCCTTCGTCATTCCGGGCTCCTGGCTTTCGCTCGGCCCCGGAATGACAGCTCCGCGCTACGCATACCGTGGAAACAGCTTCAGCGCATTGTCCCGCGCGATCATCGTGCGCGTATCGTCAGCAAGAAAGCCGGGGACGGTGAAGTCTTTCACCTCTTCGGCCACCACGCTCTCGTTGCAGAACGGCCAGTCGCTGCCGAACAGGATGCGGTCCTTGACGGCAATGCGCGACAGCGCGCCCATCGATTCCACTCCGGAGGCGAGCGCATTGTCGTACCAAAACGATTTCAGGCCAGCGAAAATCTCCGCGCGCGAGCGCGGCACGAGCCGCTTGTCGATCATCGGCGCCACCGACAGCCGCCACGCGAGATACGGCAGCGTGCCGCCGGCGTGCGAGAGGATAAAACAGATGTTGGCAAAACGCTCCAGCGCGCCCGAGAACAAAAGATTCACCGCCGCGCGCGTCGTATCGAACGGGTACTCGATCATGAAGCCGGGCCAGGGCAGATCGAGCGTTCGGCTCGAGGGATGCAAGCCGGGATGAATGTGAACAACCGCTTTGCGCGCGTTCAAATAATCCATCAACGGATCGAACGCGGCATCGCCGAGAAATTTCTCGCCGTAGCTGGCAAAGAGCGAGATGCCGTCGAAGCGCAGCGTATCCAGGCAATAGCGCGCTTCGGCAATGGCCGCGTCCATGTCGTGCATCGGAATGAGCCCAAAACAGCCGAAACGCTGCGGATGCCGCGCGATCAACTCGGCGGCGTCATCGTTACAGCGGCGGGCGAAATCGGCAGCCTTGCCGTCCGGCAAGAAGGCGACGCCCGGTTGCGCGATCGAGGCGATCGCCAGCGCGATGCCGTGCCTGTCCATGAGTTCGAGTGCGAGCTGCGGCGACCAGTCGGGATAGCGGCCGATCGCCGGCCCCCTGCCCGCCTCGTACACCGCGTCACGATAGAATCGCGGGATCAGGTGAAAATGGACGTCGATCATGCCGGAGGTCATGCCCGCCTCGATAAGATTGGTATTCTCAACGCCAATAGCGCACACCCTCATTCGCGAGGGAAGCGGGAACGACGCGGCGAAAGGCGGCGAGCTTCCTCTCCCCCGCGGGCCATCCGCGCCCGCGCCGGGCACGCGGGCGACCTCTCCCGCGAGGGCAGAGGTAAAGCTAGGATGCGCGCCGAGGAGTGAGTGGAATGACCAACTGGAAAGACGAACAAGTCGTCATCGTCGGCGGCGGCATCGGCGGGCTCGCGGCGGCGCTGGCGCTTTCGCGCAAGGGCATCCCGTCGCAAGTCGTCGAGCAGGCTGACGAGTTCAAGGAGATCGGGGCCGGCATTCAGCTCGGTCCCAACGTGTTCTGGATGTTCGATGTACTCGGCCTGACCGCGCCGATCAGCGCACTTGCGGTCTTTCCCAACAACCTGATCATGATGGATTCGATCACCGGCGAGGAGGTCACGCGCATTCCGCTCGGCGAGACGTTCCGCAGGAAATTCACGCACCCCTACGCGCTCATCCATCGCGCCGACCTGCACAAGGTGCTGCTGGAAGCGTGCCGGCAGTCCAGTCTCATCCGCCTCGACGCCTCGCAGAAAGTCGTCAAGTTCGATGAGATCAAGAACGGCATCGTCGCGCACAGCGAGAGCGGCAAGGACTATCGCGGCGCCGCCCTGATCGGCGCCGATGGGCTGTGGTCAACGATCCGGCAGATCGTGGTCGGCGACTGCAAGCCGAACGTCGCCGGCCACATCACCTACCGCGCCGTGCTGCCGACCTCGGAGATGCCGGAAAAATTCCGCTGGCGCGACATGGTGCTGTGGGCCGGCGAAAAAGTGCATCTCGTGCACTATCCCTTGCGCACCGGGGAATTGTTCAATCTCGTCGCCGTGTTCCATTCCAACCGTTACGAGGAGGGCTGGGACAGCTACGGCGACCCGACCGAACTGCACGAGCGCTTCGCCAAGACCTGCGCGCCGGTGCGCACGCTGCTTAACAAGATCGAAAGCTGGCGCATGTGGGTGTTGTGCGACCGCCCGCCGATCAGGCAGTGGAGCAAAGGCCGCATCACGCTCCTTGGCGATGCCGCGCATCCGATGCTGCAATATCTGGCGCAGGGCGCCGGCATGTCGATCGAGGACGGCGTGTGTCTTGCCGATCAGGCGGTCGCCGCGGACGGCGACTATGCGGCGGCCTTTCGCGCCTATCAGCAGGCACGCTATCTGCGCACCGGCCGCGTACAGATCATGGCGCGGGTCTACGGCGAGTTCTACCATGCCGCCGGCGTGGCCAAGGAACTGCGCAACATGATGCTGGGTTCGCGCACCGCAGACGACGCGATGGCGGGAATGGAGTGGCTCTACGGCGAGCAGAAAGAGCTGACGCGCGGCACCGCGGTGGATTTATGAGCGTCATTGCGGATTGCAGCGGAACGGCAAGTCCGGAATCCATAAACACGAATCCGGCGTTATGAATTCCAGGCTCCTCGTTTCGCTCGACCCCGGAATGACCGGTCAATTCATCTTCGCGGCTTGCAGCCGCTGATTGCGCAACACCACGCAGGCCCCGCCGGCAGCGATCAGCGTGTGGCAGAATTTTTCCAGGTACGATCGGTCGTCATCAGCGATGCGGATCATATAGCGCGCCGCGCTGCCCATTCCCGGAATGCGGCCATGCAGTACGATCGGCTCGCGGTCGCCGATCAGCGCCGCATAGCGCTTTTGCAGCGTCCGATAGATCGCCCAGGCGCCGCCCTCCGACAGGCTCGCGGTCAACTGCGCGCCCCAGTGCGGCACATAGGCCGCAATCCGCTTCGCCTCGCTGGGCGGTGCCAGAATGAGATTCGCCAGCCGGCTGCAAGGCACGCCCTGCGGAATCATGGTCTCCAGCAATGTCGGCGGCGATGGCGAGGCCCATTGGTCGGCCGTCCATCCGGTGACGGTGGCGACGTAATTGCGCGTCTCGCTTGGCAGGCCGCCTTTGCCGTCAAGCCAGGAGTTCACGCGGCCGGGACCGGCGTTATAGCCCGCGGCAGCAAGCCCGAGATTGCCGAACTGCTTGTTCAGATCGCCCAGATAGCTCGCCGCCTGTTGCAGGGCCGCAATCGGATCGAACGGATTGGCGAGCCCGCGATCATCCGCCGTCGCCGGCATGAATTGGGCGATGCCCTCGGCGCCCTTGCTGCTTACCGCCTGCGCGTTGAAGCGGCTTTCCTGCCAGATCACGCGAGCGAAGAATTGCACCGGAAGCTGATTCTCCGCAGCGTCCTGTTCGATCGCGTGGCAGATGTCGTCGGCGGTGGGTGGCTTGGCGGACGCCTTTTCTTCACCCGGTTTCGTCGGAGTCTGCTTGCTTTCAGCCGTGCTGCCGGCCGGACCTTTGGCCGGCGCCGGTGCAGAGGCGGTTGCATTCGCTTTGCCATTGTCTGCGGGGTGACTCCTAGGCGTCTGCGCGCTCGTTGCCGCGCTCCAGACGATTAGACCTATGACAAGCCACCGCCTCGCAAGGCGCATGATACATCACAACGCACGAAAGTGGCGACAGTGCCATTCCGCAGACCCTATCACCTCATCCTGAGCCGCCCGCGCGTCTCAGGGCGAGGGAAAGGGGTAATCACCAATTACTTGTATGTGCAAAGTGTATGCACATACAATAAGGGACGCCCGATGGAATTCGAATGGGACGAGGATAAGCGGTCGCGCATTCTGGAAGATCGGGCGCTTGATTTTGCATCGGCCTATCGATTCTTCGACGGGCGTCTGGCGATCCATCAGCCGAGCCCGCGCAATCGAGGAGCGGTGGAAAACGACGGCGGAGATCGAAGGCGCGTTCTTTACCGTCGTTTGAACTTGGCGTGGAGAGAACATCCGCGTGATCTCGATGAGGCGAGCGCATGAGCAGGAAATCAGGAAATATCGTGAAGCATGCGGTGGCTGCGGTGGCTGAGCTGCACGCGATGGAAAGGCGCGGCGAGATCAAGACCAATTGGAAAGCGGCAGCGAAGAAGCCGCTTCCCTCCGGTCGCGATCCTGACGATGCCATGGAGGAGATCGATTGGCTCACCACCGAACTGCCGAAGCCGCAGCGCAAAGGCCATATGACACTGCGCATCGATTCCGACGTGCTTGCCTGGTTCCGCGCGCAGGGCAAGGGCTACCAATCGCGCATCAACGCGATCCTGCGACGGTATTATGAGCAGCACACGAGGTGAGTACGCGCCATGTTTGATGGGCGCGTGGCGTTTCAATTCACCCGGCGCGATTGCGGACGAGCGGATCAGAGGGATCGTCATTCGCCGTTCCGACCAATTCACAAAATCGCTTAAACACCGCATTGTAAACATCCGGCAGATTTCGGTCGCGCGCTCTTTGCATGACGGTGCGACAGCCTTCCAACGTTGTTAGCTGGATGCGTCGTACATCGCTATCCTCCCACCCCCTTACCCTTCAACGCGCTGTCGATCTCTTCCAGAATCGCCGGATCGTCGATCGTCGCCGGCATCTGCCAAGGTTCGCCGTCAGCGATTTTCTTCATGGTCCCGCGCAAGATTTTTCCCGAGCGCGTCTTCGGCAGCCGCGCCACGGTGATGGCGAGGCGAAACGAGGCGACAGGTCCGATTTTTTCGCGAATAAGCGCCACGCATTCTTTCTCGATTTCCGTCGGCGGGCGGTTGACGCCCGATTTGAGCACCATGAAGCCGCACGGCACTTCGCCCTTCAAGGCATCGTTGATACCGATCACCGCGCATTCGGCGACGTCTGGATGCGATGCGAGCACTTCCTCCATGCCGCCGGTGGAAAGACGGTGGCCGGCGACGTTGATGATGTCGTCGGTGCGGCCCATGATGGAAATGTAGCCGTCCTCGTCGCGAAAACCGGCGTCGGCGGTTTTGTAGTTGCCGGGGAATTCGTCGAGATAGCTCTCGCGCATGCGCGCGTCGGCTTGCCACAGCGTGGGCAGACTGCCTGGCGGCAGCGGCAGCTTGACCACGATCGATCCCATCTTGCCGGGCGCGACCTCCTTGCCCGCCTCGTCGACGACGCGCACATCGTAGCCCGGCATCGGCACCGTGGTCGAACCGTACTTGACTGGCAGCGTGCCGAGCCCGACCGGATTGCCGGCGATGCACCAGCCAGTCTCGGTCTGCCACCAGTGATCGAGCACTGGCCGCTTGAGAAGCTTTTCCGCCCACTGCACGGTGTCAGGGTCGGCGCGCTCGCCGGCAAGGAACAGCGTGCGGAACTTCGACAGGTCGTATGACGCCAACAGTTTGCCGTGCGGATCTTCCTTTTTGATGGCCCGGAATGCGGTCGGCGCAGTAAACATCGCGGCGCAGCCATGCTCGGCGATGACCCGCCAGAACGCGCCGGCGTCGGGCGTGCCGACCGGTTTGCCCTCGTAGACGATCGTGGTACAGCCGTGAAGGAGCGGCGCGTAGACGATATAGGAGTGACCGACCACCCAGCCGACGTCGGAGGCCGCCCAATACACCTCGCCGGGCTCGACCCCGTAGAGATTTGTCATCGACCATTTGAGCGCGACCATGTGGCCGCCGTTGTCGCGCACGACGCCCTTGGGCCGGCCTGTGGTGCCCGAGGTGTAGAGAATGTACAGCGGGTCGGTGGCCTCGACCGGCACGCAATCGTAAGCCGAACGGGCGTAGACAAGCGCGTGATCACGCATCTGTCCCCAGTCGCGATCGCGTCCCTCGACCAGCGGCGCTTGCGCCTGCGGCCGCTGCAGGATCAAACAAGCGTCGGGCTTGTGCGCCGACGCCGCAATGGCTTCGTCGAGGAGCGGCTTATAATGCACGACGCGGCCCGGCTCGAGGCCGCAACTCGCCGACAGAATGATCTTCGGTTTGGCGTCGTCAATGCGGGTGGCCAATTCGCGCGCTGCAAATCCGCCGAACACCACGGAGTGAACCGCGCCGATACGCGCGCAGGCGAGCATGCCAATGACGGCTTCCGGCACCATCGGCATGTAGAGAATGACGCGGTCGCCTTTCTGCACGCCCAGGTCGCGCAGTATGCCGGCCAGCACCTGCGTCTCCGTGAGCAACCGATGATAGGTGAACGTGCGTTTCTGCCCGGCGAGCGGGGAATCGTAGACGATCGCCGCCTGTTCGCCGCGGCCGGCATCGACGTGACGGTCTACCGCGTTGAAGCAGGTGTTGCAGATGCCGCCGACGAACCAGCGGCCGTAAATTCCCGCCTTGGGATCGAACACCGTTTTGGGCTGCTCGAACCAGTCGATGTCATTCGCCGCTGCGGCCCAAAAGCCGGTCGGGTCGCGCTGCCAGCGCGCGTAAGTCTCCTGATAACGGCTCGAACGGGCGTCCATGGCATCTCCTCCCAATCTCACCTCTCCCCGCCGCGCGAGAGGTCGCCGCGCGCAAGCGCGGCGGGTGAGGGGCGCGGCCGTTGTTCTGAGCACGTCGGCGGCACCCCCTCACCCCGACCCTCTTCCCGCAAGCGGGGAGAGGGAGCGCGCAGCGGCATAGATCATCTTCTGCCCCGTTGCCCGATCATTGCAAGCAGCATGCGAATGACCGCATTGATCGGAACCGCTCACGTTCGCTACGCTGGGCACAAACGGTGGCGAGGAAACACCATGGCGACACCCTACGATACCGGCCTCGATCGCAATCCGGCGAACTTTCAGCCGCTCACTCCGCTTTCGTTCCTGGCGCGCGCCGCCGCCGTATATCCGGATCAAGCAGCGATCATCCATGGCAAGCGGCGTTGGACCTACCGCGAATTCTTTGCGCGCGCGAAGAGACTTGCATCGGCGCTCGCTCGACGCGGCATCAAGCGCGGCGACACCGTGGCGGTGGTTCTCGCCAATACGCCGGCGATGCTCGAGGCCCATTACGGCGCCGCCATGGCCGGTGCCGTGCTCAACACCATCAATACGCGGCTCGATGCCGCCGTGATCGCGTTTCAGCTCGATCATGGCGAGGCCAAGGTATTGATCGTCGACCGCGAGTTTTCCAAAGTAGCCAAGGATGCGCTCGCCGCCTCCAAGGCAAAGCCGCTGGTGATTGATTACGACGACGCGGAATGCGAAGGCGCCGGCGAGAGGATCGGCCAGATCGAATATGAAGATTTTTTGCGCGAGGGCGATCCGGATTTTGCCTGGATGATGCCGGCGGACGAATGGGACGCGATCACGCTCAACTATACGTCGGGCACAACCGGCGATCCCAAAGGCGTGGTCTATCATCACCGCGGAGCTTATCTGCTCGCGCTTGCCAACGTCATCACCTGCGGCATGGACAAGCACCCGATCTATCTGTGGACACTGCCGATGTTCCACTGCAACGGCTGGTGCTTTCCCTGGACGCTGTCGGTCGTCGCCGGCACGCATGTGTGCCTGCGCACCGTCCGCGCGGCGCCGATCTACGACGCCATCGCCGCGCACAGGGTCACCCATCTGTGCGGCGCGCCCATCGTGATGTCGACCCTGCTCAACGCCGCAGCACACGACAAGAAGCCGCTGCCGCACATTGTCGAATTCGTCACCGCCGCGGCGCCGCCGCCGGAAGCGGTCTTGGCGGCGATGAAGGCGGCGGGCTTCAACGTCACCCACGTCTACGGCCTGACCGAAACCTATGGGCCGGCGAGCGTCAACGACTGGCACCGCGAGTGGGACGGCCTGCCGTCCTCCGAGCAGGCGGCCAAGAAGGCGCGCCAGGGCGTCCGTTATCCGGTGCTCGAAGCGCTCGACGTGCTCGATCCGCAAACCATGCAACCGGTGCCGCGCGACGGCCAGACGCTCGGCGAAGTCATGTTTCGCGGCAACGTGGTGATGAAGGGCTATCTGAAAAACAAGGCGGCGACCGAGCGGGAATTTTTCGGCGGCTGGTTTCATTCAGGCGATCTCGGCGTCATGCATCCGGACGGCTATATCCAGCTCAAGGATCGCTCCAAGGACATCATCATTTCCGGCGGCGAAAATATTTCATCGATCGAGGTCGAGGACGCGCTCTACAAGCACCCGGCCGTGCAAGCGGTCGCCGTGGTCGCCAAGTCCGACGAAAAATGGGGCGAGACGCCGTGCGCGTTCGTCGAATTAAAGCCGGGCGCGAGCGCCACAGCCGAAGAACTGATCGCCTGGTGCCGGCAGAACCTCGCCGCCTACAAATGCCCGCGCTACGTCGTGTTTGCCGATATCCCGAAGACGAGCACCGGCAAGCTGCAGAAATTCAAGCTGCGCGAGGCGGCGAAGAGGGCATAGCCAAATAACTCGCTATACGTTCAGATGGCCGGAAGAGAGCGATCAGCCCGCCGAAATCTCGCCGTTTCAAAAGCATGCCGTTCAGTCCAGCCATATCGAATCAGCCGGCCGCGCGCAGTTTGTCACGCAACGCACGGTCGAACTGCGGCGCCATCAGGCCGCAGCCGGCTCTGCTTCGCGCAACGCGGCGATCTGCAGGAAGAGCGATGCGGGATCCATGTCGGGATGATTGTCCGGCAGCAGGTCGAGCGCCATGGCCGACATTCTCTCCAAAAGGCCGTCGAGCGTCGGGGCGTCTGCAGCAGCCGGAATGTCGCCGCAATGGCCGCTCCAAACGGACGCGTTTGCGTCCCAGGCAGCAGAAATCGTAAAGATCACGGGCTTGGTCATCCGGCAAACCCTTTGGGGCAAAATTAGGCGATGCAGCGCTGGCGAAATCACACTGCCTCCGCCGCAATGCGCCCACCACCAGCGCGCTTGCCTAGCTCGCGCAGGGCGGCGGTGAGCGCCGGCAATTTTTCAGATTGAACATAAACCACTTGAGTCCCCACTTCCGCGGGGACGGGCGCGATGAACACCGCGACTTGACAGGCTAATGCAGGACCGTTTCCTGCCGCAAACGCGCGATCTCGTCCTTCACGTGCAATTTTCTGCGCTTCAATTCCGCAATCTTGAGGCCGTCGGTGGAGGGATGCGCGAGCGCTTCACTGATTTCCTGCTCGAGCGCCTGGTGCCGCCTTTCGAGTTCCGCAAGATGCGATTCGATCGCCATGTGGCCTATCTCCTTGCGTTTGTGACTGCCGCGTGGCCGGTTCATGACGCCGGCATGACTAAAATTCATGATACTCTCTTTGTGGCGCGGCGAAAGTCCCGCTGTGGAGCGTTCGCGGAGCTTGGCCGGGCTTGTCGTCTGTTAACCAAAACGCGATAATCCGCCGCCACTTACCGACCGTAAGACCTCGCCCAAGCCGCATCACATCGGTCAACGCGGGCGGGACCAAGGCGGAAATGACGCAAGAGGAAGAACGCGAGCTTCGGGCGCAATTGGCGCGCCTGCAACAGGAGCATCGCGATCTCGATGCCGCGATTTCTGCGTTGCAGGAATCGCCGGGGGCCGACCTCATCCAGGTGCAGCGGCTGAAAAAGCGCAAGCTGCAGCTTCGCGACCGGATTACCTTCATCGAAGACCAGCTCACCCCCGACATCATTGCGTGAGCCCTCGGTCAGGGACCGGCACCGGCCGCGCCAAATGC
>JASHOR010000180.1 GCA_030041005.1 Xanthobacteraceae bacterium | reverse complement strand
CGGCGTCGGGCGCGTTCTCGTCTACGGCGCGCGAGGCGCGTGCAAGCAGCGCGCGCACCGCCTCGATCCGCGTGGCCATATCGGCGAGCCGCAGCGCCACCGCCTGATGCTTGATCAGAATGCGGCCGCCCTGCACGTAGTTCTGCACGTAATCTGACGTGACTTCGAAGGCGCGCACGCCCACGCCGAGATTCTTCGCCGCTTGAATGATTTTTCCTGGCCGGAAATAGACCGCGGCCTTGCCGAGCGCGTCGCCCTCGACCAATAAATGATCCGCCGGCACGCGCATGTCCTCGAACACCAGTTCGCCGTTGTTCATGAAACGGCAGCCGATGGTCTCGTTGCAGCGGGCGATGGTGAGCCCCGGCGTGTCGCGCGGCACCAGAAAGCTCGACGTGCCCTGCAGCATGCCGACCTGCGGGTTGGTATTGGCGTAAACGACGAACAGGCCGGCATCGTAGCCGTTGGAGATGAACTGCTTCCTTCCGTTGATGATCCACTTGCCGTTTTTCTTCACCGCGCGCGTGTGCATGGCGGCTTGCGGCACGTTGTAGGGCAGCCAGCGGTCGGAGGCGCCGCGCGGCTCGGTCAGGCAGTGCGCGAGCAGAAATTGCGAATCATCCAAGAGCCGCTTGAACCATTTCTCCTGCAGATGTCGCGGCGCCAGGTTGCGCAACAGCACCGCGACTTTCCAGTTCTGAACGAGCTTGTCGGCGAGGCCGGAATCCCCGCGCGCGATTTCCTCGGCGATCAACGCGAAGGTCTGCACCTCGCTCGCGCGGTCAAGCTCGATGCCGCCGAACTCTTCCGGCACGCCGAGCGTGCGGATGCCGACCTTTTCCGCGCTTTGCAGGATTTCCGGCGGCAGGCGGTCCTCGGGAGTCATCACCCACTCGCGCTGCCAGTTGCCGCGGATGAAGGGAATGACGACGTTGTCGACGAAATCGCGGCAGCTCTGCCGCATCAGCCGCTGTTCTTCGGAAAGCTCGGCAGACATTGACGCATCCTCCCATTCGTCATGCCCGGCCTCATGCCGGTCATCCACGTCTTTTCTCGTCGCAGCCTAAAGACGTGGATGGCTGGAACAAGTCCGGCCATGACGCGCGGAGGAGACGCCTACGCCGCCTTGCGGCTCGCCAGGAAATCGCCCATGCGGCCGAGCGCACGCAAAATGTTCTCGGTCGAGTTGGCGTAAGACACGCGCAAGTAGCCTTCGCCGAGGATGCCGAAATCCGGCCCGCCGATCAGCGCCACCCCGGCGTCGTCAAGCAGCGCGTTGGCGAGCGGCTTCGACTTCCAGCCGGTGCGGGTGACATTGGGAAACGCATAGAACGCCCCCTTGGGCGTAGTGCAGGAGATTCCCGGCAGCTTGTTCAAGCCGGCAACGACGACTTTGCGCCGGCGGTCGAACTCGGCGACCATTTTGGCCGCCTCATCCTGCGGTCCGGTCAGCGCCGCAAGCCCGGCATATTGGGTGGCGGCGTTGACGCAGGAATAGAGATTGACCGCAAGCTTGCGCGCGTAGTCGTAGAGTTTGCCGGGCCACACGGCATAGCCGAGCCGCCAGCCTGTCATTGCATAAGTCTTCGACCAGCCGTTGAGCAGAATGAGGCGATCGCGAATTGACGGGTACGACAGCAGACAGACATGCGCCTGTCCGTCATAGACCATGTGATCGTAGATCTCGTCCGACATCACCGCCACATCGGGAAATCTTTCCAATCCGGCGACCAGCTTGTCGATTTCCGCCTTGGGCGTCACGCCGCCGGTCGGATTGGCCGGAGAATTGAGGATCAAAAGCCGGGTCTGCGGCGTGATCAGCTTGAGCGTTTCTTCCGCGGAAAAGGCAAAGGCGTTCTGTTCGCGGATCGGCACCGGAACGGCCCGTGCACCGGTATATTCGATCATCGAGCGATAGATGGGAAAGCCCGGATCGGGATAGAGAATGTCGGCGCCGGGCTCGCCGAACATCAGAATGGACATGTACATGGTCGGCTTGCCGCCGGGCATGATCATCACTTCATCGGCGGAGACGTTGACCTGGAATCGCTTGTGCAAGTCGGCCGCCACGGCCTCGCGCAGCGGCAGGATGCCGACGGCCGCGGTGTAGCCGTGGTGACCGTCGCGCAAGGCCTTCACCGCCGCTTCAACGATGAAGTCGGGAGTGCGGAAGTCGGGCTGGCCGATTCCGAGATTGATGATGTCGCGCCCGGCTGCCGCCAATTGCGTGGCGCGCGCCAGCACCGCAAAAGCGTTCTCCTCGCCGATCCGATCGAAGGCGGCCACGGTTTTCAGCATCGTGCTTCCCCGGCATTTCACCAACCGGAGGCAATTCAACCCAATCGCCGCGGAAATGCAAACAGCGGCCCGCCTCGCGGCTCAGGCCGAGCCAAGCTGCAGGGCAGCGTGAAGCCCCGGCCTCGAGGGCCGGGGCTTCCGAATCCATTGCAGGCTTCAGTCGGCGGCCGGCTCAGTAGCCGCTGTTCAGATTGAAGGCCGCGCCCGACTGAACCTGTTCGGCGCTGCCGTCACGCGTCACCGGGTTCGGATAGACGCCAACGGAAGCCGGAGCCCGGTAATCGTAGAGCCTCCGGGGATAGGCATGCCGGTACGGCGTCTGAGCCAGCGCCGGCGCTGCGACCAGGGCGATGCCAAGCGCCGATAACGCCAGTTTGAGAGTCAGAGTTTTCATAGTTCATCCTTTTTTGCAGCGCGCCCCTCGCCTGCTACGTATCGATTAAGGTGCGTCGCACAAGGACAGATGATCTCACAAATATGTTATGTAAATCATCATGTTAACTGATAATTTATTGTTCGATTTATGGCCGTATTGTGCGTCGCAACAATGCAGAATCATGCCGCTTGCGAATAACCAACCGGACGCCCAGTGGCCGCCAGGCCGCCACTTTGCGTCGCACGCACAGGCGGGAGAATTGGCCTCCGTCTTGCTGACATTAAATTTTCATATCGACGAGATTCGCAGCGCATTGCAGGGTCCCATTATCCGAATGAGGCGGACGACAATGACAACGACGAAAAGCTTGGATGGCGCGCAGCGGCGACGGCTGCGCTCGCAATTATGGTTCGACAATCCGGACAATCCCGGAATGACGGCGCTCTACCTCGAGCGCTATCTCAACTACGGCCTCAGTCGCGCCGAACTCACCTCCGGCAAGCCAATCATCGGCATTGCGCAAACCGGCTCCGACCTCAGTCCGTGCAACCGCCATCATCTCGATCTTGCGCAGCGCGTGCGCGAAGGCATTCGCACCGCCGGCGGCATCGCCATGGAATTTCCCATGCATCCGATGCAAGAAACCGGCAAGCGACCGACCGCAGCGCTCGATCGCAATCTCGCCTATCTCGGACTTGTCGAGGTGCTGTACGGCTATCCGCTCGACGGCGTGGTGCTGATGACCGGCTGCGACAAAACCACGCCGGCCTGTCTCATGGCGGCGGCGACCGTCAACACGCCCGCCATCGTGCTGTCGGGCGGACCGATGCTCGACGGCTACCACAACGGCAAGCTTGCCGGATCCGGCACGGTGCTCTGGCAAGCGCGCCAGGACGTTGCCGCCGGCAAGATCGACTACGATGAATTCATCGACATTGCCGCCTCGTCCGCGCCCTCGATCGGTCACTGCAACACCATGGGCACCGCATCGACCATGAATGCGATGGCCGAAGCGCTCGGCATGTCGCTCTCCGGCTGCGCCGCGATTCCGGCACCCTACCGGGAGCGGGCGCGCATCGCCTACGAAACCGGCGTGCGCGCAGTCGAGATCGTATGGGAAGATTTGAAGCCGTCCGACATCATGACGCGCGTCGCCTTCGAGAACGCCATCGTCGCCTGCTCGGCTATCGGCGGCTCCACCAACGCGCCGATCCACCTCAACGCCATCGCCCGCCATGTCGGCGTGCCGCTTGCAGTCGAGGACTGGGAAAAGATCGGCTATGACGTGCCGCTGCTCGTCAACATGCAGCCGGCCGGCGAATATCTCGGGGAGGACTATTACCGCGCCGGCGGCCTGCCGGCGGTAATGCACGAGTTGATGCGGGCCGGCCGCCTGCACGGCAATGCACTGACCGTCAACGGCAAGACGATGGCCGACAACGTGGCGCGCGCCCAAGCGAGCAATGCCGCAGTCATTCGGCCATACGCAGAGCCGCTGAAGCCGCACGCCGGCTTCAAGGTCCTGCGCGGCAATCTGTTCGATTCGGCGATCATGAAGACGAGCGTCATCTCCAGGGAATTCCGCGAGCGCTATCTCTGCAACCCGGATGATCCGGGCGCCTTCGAAGGCCGCGCCATCGTCTTCGACGGCCCGGAGGACTATCATCGCCGCATCGACGATCCCTCGCTCGGCATCGACGAACATTCGATCCTGTTCATGCGCGGCACCGGCCCGATCGGCTTTCCCGGTTCGGCCGAAGTGGTCAACATGCAGCCGCCGGCGGCGTTGATCAAAGACGGCGTGACTTCGCTTGCCTGCGTCGGCGACGGCAGGCAGTCGGGCACGTCGGGCTCGCCGTCGATCCTCAACGCCTCGCCGGAAGCCGCGGCCGGTGGCGGCCTCGCATTGCTCAAGACCGGCGATCGCGTACGCATCGATTTGAACAAAGGAACCGCCGATATCCTGATCTCGCCGGCAGAACTCGAAGCGCGGGCCGCCTCACTGGAGAACACCGGCGGCTATCATTATCCGGCGAGCCAGACGCCATGGCAGGAAATCCAGCGCGCAATGGTCGATCAGCTCGGCAACGGCATGGTGTTGGGGCCGGCGCCGAAATATCAGCGCATCGCCCAGAAATTCGTACCGCGTGACAATCATTGAACCGATCGCATCCGCCGGTCTGTTAGCGGCGCTGCATTCATGGCAGTGTGGCGACCTTGTCAACGCCGGGTAATGCCATGACCGCTTCGCGCCCATCGACCGCCGAAAAGCGCAGGACTTTTCGCAAGCTGCATGAGTCGGGCTGCTTCGTCATTCCCAACCCGTGGAATATCGGCAGCGCCCGTTATCTGCAAAGTCTCGGCTTCAAGGCGCTGGCAACGACCAGTTCAGGCCATGCTCATTCGCAGGGCTATCCCGACGGCGGCCAGAGCCGCGATCAGGTGCTGGCCCACTTTGGCGAACTCGCCGCCGCGACCGACGTGCCGCTCAATGCCGATTTCGAGGACGGCTTTGCCGACAGTCCCGACGGCGTGGCCGACAGCGTCGCCCGCTGCATCACGACGGGAGTGGCGGGACTTTCGATCGAGGATTCGCCGAACGACGGCAAGACCCCGCTTTACGATCTCGACACCGCGGTTGCCCGCGTGAAAGCCGCGCGCGCGGCGATCGACCGCGCCGGCGGCGACGTCGTGTTCACGGCGCGCGCGGAAAATTTCGTGCGCGGGGTCAACGACCTCGACGATGCGATCCGGCGGCTGAAGGCCTATGCTGCGGCCGGCGCCGATTGTCTCTACGCGCCGGGCATCAACAAACGCGAGCAGATCGAAGCCGTGGTGAGAGCCGTGGCACCGAAGCCGGTGAACTTCCTCAACGGCGGCGCTTTCGGCTTCACGGTAAACGACCTCGGCGCCATGGGCGTGCGGCGCATCAGCGTCGGCGGCTCGCTGGCGCGCGTCGCCATGCACGCCTTCATCCGCGCCGCGGGCGATATTGCCAACGACGGCAGATTCGACAGTTTCGGCGGCCTGATCACCAACGCCGAACTGAACCGGCTGTTCAGCGAAGACCGCAAAAAGCTCTCGCCATGACCCAATCCGAACCGCATCCCCAGACCGGCCAGCCCGTTGGCCTGCGGGTCGAGAACGCAGCGCCGGCGACGCGTCCGAGCCCGGTGATGCTCAAGGGCCGTTACGGACACCTGGAAAAGCTCAAGCCCGAACACGCAGACGAACTATGGAAAGTTTTTGCCGGTCACGATCGCCCATGGACTTACATCTCGATGGACGGGCCATTCGCGAACTTCGAGGCGTTTTCGACGTTTATTGCCAAGCGCGCGGCCGCCGCCGACCCCTACGCTTACGCCATCGTTGACAGCACCGGACGCGCCATCGGCTATTTCACGCTTTTGCGTATTGTGCCGGAGATGCGGGTCATCGAGGTTGGTCACGTGCTCTACTCGCCGGCGTTGCAACGCACGCCGCTCGGCACCGAAGCGCAGTATCTGCTCGCCAAGTATGTGTTCGAGACGCTGGGCTATCGCCGCTACGAGTGGAAGTGCGACGCGCTCAACGCGGCATCACGGCGCGCCGCTCTTCGCTACGGATTCGTCTACGAAGGCACCTTCCGCCAATCCATGATCAATAAGGAGGGCCGGAACCGCGATACCGCCTGGTTCTCCATGCTCGACAGCGAATGGCCGGAGCGCAAGCGCAATTTCGAGCGTTGGCTGGCGCCGGAGAACTTTGACGGCGAAGGCCGGCAGAAAGTCAGTCTGGCAGCATTGAACGGGCAGAAGGTGTGAGGGAGGGAGAGCAGGCGCAGGATGAGCGGCAGATTGCAGGGTAAAGTCGCATTGGTGACCGCGGCAGGTCAGGGTATCGGCCGCGCCATCGCGCAATCCTTCATCGCGGAAGACGCGATCATGATCGCGACCGACCTCGCCGAGGAGACGCTCGACGGCGTCAACGCCGAGGAACGTCGCAAGCTCGACGTATGCTCGTCTGCCGATATCGAGGCGCTCGCCCGCGACATCGCCCGCAAATTCGGCGCCCTCGATATTCTGGTCAACTGCGCCGGCTACGTGCATCAGGGCACGATCCTCGACTGCGCCGACAAGGACTGGGATTTCTCCTTCGACCTCAACGTCAAATCGATGCACCATATGATCAGGACGTTCCTGCCGGGAATGCTTGAGAAGAAGTCGGGTTCGATCATCAATATCTCGTCGGCCGTGTCGTCCATCCGCGGCGTGCCCAATCGTTACGCCTATGGCGCCACCAAAGCCGCCGTGATCGGACTGACCAAGGCGGTTGCCGCCGATTTCATCAAACAAGGCATCCGCTGCAATGCGGTCTGTCCGGGAACGATCGAGTCGCCGTCGCTCGACGAGCGCATCACCGCATTGTCGCGGGAAAGCGGTCGCTCATTCCAGTCGGTGCAGCAGGATTTCATCGCGCGCCAGCCGATGGGCCGGCTCGGCGCGCCGGCGGAAGTCGCCGCCCTCGCCCTCTTCCTCGCCAGCGACGAGGCAAGCTACATTACCGGCCAGGCACACCTCGTCGACGGCGGGATGGCGCTGTGATCGTCTCATCCTGAGGGGCACGCCCATAAGCGCGTTGACGCGCGTCTTCGACGCGCTATGGCGCGCCTCGAAGGATGAACGGCTGTTGCGTTGGGGCGGTCGCCCCTTCGAGGCTCGCTCGCACCTCTGCGCGAGGACCACAAATGCACGTTCTCATCATCGGTGCCGCCGGCATGATCGGGCGCAAGCTCGCCGCGCGCCTGAGCGAGGCCGGCGAGCTCAACGGCCGCCCCATCGAGATGCTGACGCTGATCGACGTGGTCGCGCCGGAAAAACCGGCACGGCTCGCCGACAACATCGTTACCGCCGCCGGCGATATCGGCGACCCGGCGACAGCGCCGTCGATCGTCGCCGAGCGCCCAGATGTCATCTTCCACCTCGCCGCCATCGTTTCCGGCGAGGCCGAACGCGATTTCGAGAAGGGAAACCGCGTCAATCTCGACGGTTCGCGGGCGCTCCTCGAAGCGATCCGCAACACACCCGGCAACTACCGGCCGCGACTGGTCTTCACCTCCTCGATCGCGGTTTTCGGTGCGCCGTTTCCGCACGCGATCGCGGACGATTTTCACTTGACGCCGCTGACCTCGTACGGGACGCAGAAGGCCATCGTCGAGCTGTTGCTCGCCGACTACAGCCGTCGCGGTTTCGTCGATGGAATCGGCATCAGGCTGCCGACCATCTCGGTGCGTCCGGGGCGGCCAAATCAGGCGGCCTCCGGCTTCTTCTCATCGATCATCCGCGAACCGCTGGCCGGCGAGGAAACGGTGCTGCCGGTCGATGAAAGTGTCATGCATTGGCATGCCAGCCCGCGGTCGGCGGTCGGTTTTCTGATTCACGCCGCCGGGCTGCCGGCCGACCGGCTCGGGCCGCGCGTAAACCTGACGATGCCTGGAGTGTGCTGCACGGTGGCCGAGCAGATCGCCGCCCTGCGCCGGATGGCCGGCGACAGGGTGGCGGCCCGCATCCGCCGCGCGCCCGATCCGCTCGTCGCGCAGATCGTCGCCGGCTGGCCGCGTCGGTTCGATCCGCAACGCGCGCTGGCGCTCGGATTTAAGGCTGAAAGTTCGTTCGACGAGATCATTCGCGTGCACATCGACGATGAACTCGGCGGCAACATCGCAGGCTGAGCGGTCGTCAAACCACTTCCCACGCCCTTCGCTTCGCGTCTATGTGTTGCCGTCATGCGATTTGCCACCCCGCTCATCCCCGCCATGCTGGCGCGCCGCTACAAGCGCTTCCTGGCCGACGTGATGTTCGATTCCGGGGAGATGACAACGGTCCACGTTTCCAATCCGGGCGCCATGACCGGCCTCAACCGCCCCTATTCGCGGGTATGGGTGTCCGATTCGGAGAACCCGCTGCGCACGCTCCGCTACACCTGGGAGCTTGTCGAAGTCGACCTTGGCAGCGGTCCCGAACTGGTCGGCGTCAATACCATTCAACCCAATCTTCTGGTTACCGAAGCGATCGAGACCGGGCTTATTCCGGAACTGCGCGACTATCCGGTGATGCGCCGCGAGGTGAAATACGGCTTGAACTCGCGCGCCGATTTCGTTCTCGAGGACGAGAAGCGGCCGGCCTGCTACCTGGAAGTCAAGAACGTTCACCTCATGCGCAAACCGCGGCTGGCCGAATTTCCCGATTGCGTCACCGCACGCGGCGCCAAGCATCTCAACGATCTCACCCTGATGGTTGAAAACGGCGCGCGCGCCGCGCTGCTCTTTGTCATCCAGATCCCGTCGGCGGACCGCTTCTGCCTCGCCCGCGATATCGACCCGACCTATGCCGAAGCCTTCGATCGTGCCCGCAAAGCCGGCGTCGAAATACTGGCCTGGCGTTGCAAGATCACTCTCAACGGCATCGAGATTGCGTCGCCGGTTCCCATTGCCGAGCCTTGATCCGGGGGATGCCCCTGCCGCCGGGACGACATCGTTCGGCCGCCGATTCGCCCTGCTCGTTGCCGCTGCGCGCCTGCAACGACGGCGCCGGGCGCGTTTTGCTTGCGTTGGGCGGGCCCATGCTTACATTGGATTCGACATTGGCGGCTCATGGCCGCCGACCCGCGGCTGAAGTTCCCGACACCCCCATGACCTACGTCGAAGCGGCCTCGGCGCCGCTGCGCAAAACCGGCCAGATCAAGATCCACGGCGCCGCGGCCTTCGAAGCCATGCGCAAGGCCGGCCGGCTCGCCGCCGAGTGCCTCGACATGCTGGTTGGCGAGATCAAGCCCGGTATCTCGACCGATCGAATCGACCGGCTGGTCTATGAATTCGGCATGGACCATCGGGCGTTGCCGGCAACGCTCATGTATCGCGGATACCGCAAGGCCACCTGCACCTCGGTCAATCACGTGGTCTGCCATGGCATTCCCTCGGAAAAGCCGCTGCGCGAAGGCGATATCCTCAACGTCGATGTCACCCTCATCCTTGATCATTGGCATGGCGATTCCAGCCGCATGTATACAGTCGGCGAAATTCCCCGCCGCGCCGAGCGGCTCATCGAGGCGACCTACGAGGGCATGATGCGCGGCATCGCCGCCATCAAGCCCGGCGGCACCACCGGCGATATCGGCTACGCCATCCAGTCCTACGTGGAAGCGCAGCACATGAGCGTGGTGCGCGATTTTTGCGGCCATGGCGTCGGCCGGTTGTTCCACGACGAACCCAACATCGTGCACGTGGGCCGGCCGGGCGAAGGCATCGTGCTCAAGCCCGGCATGTTCTTCACCGTCGAGCCGATGATCAATCTCGGCCGCCCGCACGTGAAGGTGCTGTCCGACGGCTGGACGGCGGTGACCCGCGATCGTTCACTCTCGGCGCAATTCGAGCACTCGGTCGGCGTCACGTCGACCGGAGTCGAGATTTTCACCCTGTCGCCGAAAGGGCTCGACAAGCCGCCGTATCGGATCTGAGACCCCCACGGCTCCGCTTTGGCCGTCTCCCGGTGCGAACGCACTTTACACGTCATGCTTGCATGAAGATGAGATTGCAAATTTCCGCCATCCGGGCATCTTTGGCGGCGAGGCTGAGAGCTGCGGCTGCGGTTGCCGATGGTACGTCCGACATCCATGGTGGGAAAAAAGCGCGAGCGCGAACACGGCCTCGCTGAGGCTCCACCTCATTATTATGGTCACCGCGAACGGCTGCGCGAGCGGTTCCGCGAGGCGGGCCCCGACGCTCTTTCTGATTACGAGTTTCTCGAACTGCTGCTGTTTCGCGCCCAACCGCGGCGCGACATGAAGCCGATCGCCAAAGCGCTCCTGGAAAAATTCGGTTCGTTCGCGGAAGTCATATCCGCCCCGGAGAAGCGCCTTGCCGAGGTTGACGGCGTCGGCGAGGCAAGCATCACCGAACTGAAGATCGTGCAGGCGGCCGCAAGCCGGCTCGTGCGCGGTCAGGTCAGAAAGCGCACCGTGCTTTCGTCATGGTCCGCGGTCCTCGATTATTGCCGAACCGCACAGGCCTTCGCCGACCGCGAGCAGTTCCGCGTGCTCTTCCTCGACAAGCGCAACCAGCTCATCGCCGATGAACTGCAGCAGATCGGCACCGTCGATCACACGCCGGTCTATCCGCGCGAAGTGGTCAAGCGCGCACTCGAACTGTCGGCCAGCGCGATCATTCTGGTGCACAACCATCCATCCGGCGATCCGACGCCCTCGCGCGCCGACATCCAGATGACCCAGCAGATCATCGCGGTAGCCAATCCGCTGGGCATTTCCGTCCATGACCACATCATCGTCGGCAAGGACGGGCACTCGAGCCTGAAAGGGCTGAAGCTGGTGTGACCCAGCCGCGCGCGCAGGGGAACGAAGAGCGCGTCCGAAATCGCGGCAGCGCGTCTTGGCACTGGGTTCTCGGAACCTCGTCATTTTTGGCGAGCGTGCGGCCTCCACGCGCGAGTGAACCGCCCTTGTCATGAGGGTGTCGCACACGCTAATCCACCTTGTAACGAGTGATCGCCGGAGAACCGGATAAGCATCCTCTGGGCATGCGCCAGCCGTGCCGTTGTCTTATGGCCTCGACCTCGCACGAAAGCATAAGGGAAACCGCAGCTCCACCGATGAGCCCGGCCGCCGTCGCGATGACGGTAGGGGCCCTGGGCGTCGTGTTTGGCGACATCGGGACGAGTCCCCTCTACACGCTGAAGACGGCGTTCGAATTTTTGCAGGGTGACGCGACGCCAGCGCGGATTCTCGGCATTTTGTCATTGCTGCTCTGGACTTTGTTTCTGGTCACGTCGGTAAAATACGTGCTTGTCGCCATGAGCATCGATAATGACGGCGAGGGCGGCATCCTGGCGCTTATGTCTTTGCTCGGCGTCAAGCAGCACCGCCGCCCGATGATTATTATTGCGGGCCTGCTCGGCGCGGCGCTGATCTACGGCGATGGCGCAATTACTCCGGCGATTTCCGTGCTGTCGGCGCTCGAAGGCCTCGACATCGCGACTCCGGGCTTGCAGCACTACGTCGTTCCAGCGGCGGTCGTGATCCTGGCGGCTCTGTTTGCCGTGCAGCCGTTCGGCACATCTCGAATAGGGGCCGCATTCGGGCCGATCATGCTGCTGTGGTTTTTATCGATCGGCGCGCTCGGGTTGTGGGGCATCGCCAAAGATCCGTGGGTCCTGCTGGCGATCAATCCGCTTTACGGTCTGCATCTGCTTGCCGGCAACGGCTTCAGGGGCTTTCTGGTGCTCGGCGGCATTTTCCTCTGCGTGACCGGAGCCGAAGCGCTTTACGCCGACATGGGGCATTTCGGCAGGCGACCGATCCGCTTCGCCTGGTCGTGCGTGGTCTTTCCCGGCCTTATCCTGAACTACGCCGGACAATGCGCCATCGCGCTGCGCGGCGAGCCGATCGCCAACAATGTGTTCTTCCGCCTCTGCCCGGAGCCCCTGCTCATCCCGCTGATCTTCCTGGCGACGGTCGCCACGATCATCGCCAGCCAATCGATCATCACCGGGGCTTTTTCGATGACCCGGCAGGCGATCCAACTCGGCTGGCTGCCCCGGTTACATATCAAACAAACCTCGGAGCAGGGGTACGGCCAAATCTACGTCGGCGTTGTCAACTGGCTCTTGATGGTCGTGACCATCGCTCTGACGGTATTGTTCCACAGGTCGGACGATCTCGCTGCGGCTTACGGCATTGCGGTTTCGCTGACGATGCTGATGACGTCCTTTCTCCTCTACATCGCGATGCGCGAAATATGGCGTTGGAGCGTCACGCCGAGCGTTGCACTTGCCGGCCTGTTTGTGGTCATCGACAGCGGCTTTTTCGCCGCCAACTCATTGAAGATCGCCGATGGCGGCTATGTGCCGTTACTGCTCGCCGCGACGATTTATGGGCTGATGTTGATTTGGCACCGCGGCTCCGCCGCCGTCGCGCAACGCTTGGCGCAAGCGCCAGTGTCGGTGACGGATTTCCTGTCCGACCTCGAGAAACGCCGCGTGCCGCGGGTGCCCGGAACGGCTGTCTTCCTCACGCGCGCCGCAAGCGGGGTTCCGCCGGTGATGATCTGGCACTTGCGGCAAAACCGGGCGTTGCACGAGCGCGTGCTCGTTCTGAGAGTGTTGACTGAATCGAGACCGCGGGTGCGCGGGCCCGATCGGCTGTCCATTGTACTCGAGGGCGAGAATTTCTGGCGCGTCACTGCGCATTTCGGCTTCATGCAGCGGCCCGATATTCCCGCCCTCCTCAGAGAGGCGCACGAGAAGGGATGTGAAATCCTTCTCGACGACGTGGTCTATTATGTCGGCCACGAAAACATCGTACCTCGCGAGAGAGGTTCGGCTTTGCCGCGCTGGCAGGAGGCGATCTTTGCTGCCATGGTGCGAAATGCCGCGCATGTTACCGACTACTTCCGATTGCCAAGCCAGAAAGTCGTCGAGATCGGACGCCAAATTTCGATTTGATTGCCGTTGATGAACGAGCGCGCAGTACCGCGCCGTTCGCAGGTAATGCCCCGCTGGGGCCGACCGCGATTCCTCAAGCCCCGGCGCTCGCGGAAGGTTGGTTCATTGTTCCTTTGATCTTCTCAACAAATACGTGTCCATGATCCAGCCTTTTCGGCGCTTGGCTTCTCTTCGCATTTTTTCAATGTCGGCCATGACGTCCTGCAGATTTCCCGCGGCCACAATTTCGTCCTCTGTGCCGATATAGGCGCCCCAATAGATCTCGACGTCAGGATCGTCGATGGCCGCGAATGAACAATTTGCGTCGAGCATCACGACCACATCGTCGGCCTCATCGGGCAGACCGTCGGCGATCCTGCGGCCGGTCGTGATGTGAACGGGCCGTCCGATCTGGTTGAGCGCGACTCTGTGCCTCGCCGCCAAAGCCTGGATCGCACTGATGCCCGGGATAACCTCGTACTCGAACGCGACAGCCCCTCTCTCGATGATCTGGTCGATGATCCGCAAAGTGCTGTCATAAAGCGAGGGGTCGCCCCAAACCAAAAAGGCGCCGCACTCGTCCTCGCCGAGTTCTTCCCTGATCAACCGTTCGTAAATGCCCGCTCTTTGGTCATGCCAGGCCCGCACCGCCGGCTCATAGGATGAGGTCGCGCGATCCCGCGGCGGGTCTGTCGTCTCGATAGTTCTGTAGGTCTTGTCTTTAATATACCGCTCGCAGATTTCTTTGCGCAGACGGACGAGGTCTTCCTTCTCTCGTCCCTTGTCCATGATGAAAAATACGTCGACCTCATTGAGTGCGTTGATCGCCTGAACCGTGACATAATCGGGATTACCCGCGCCGATGCCGATAACGAAGATTTTTCTCATGACGTCTGACCCGTCTATGATGCTCGATCGCCGGGGATGCGACTTCCGCATTAGCCGATATGGGGTATCGGCGCCAGCCAGCTCGGCGCGACAGGTTTAGCCGCGCGGCTCAGTACCGCTTCTCGGGCGCGGATCGATAACGTCCGCTTCGGGCCATCAAGCGGCCCTCGGCGCGAGTTGGCTCGGCCGTCACCGACCAGCATCGCCGATGACATGGCATTGACAGCGCATGGCGGCGGTGAAAACGTCGCTGTCCGTTTAAGTGCTGGAGGGACCGGTGCGCGCGTCGGTCACAGTCATTGCAATCATAGCAGCACTTTCATTGCCGGGATGCACGAAGGGTCGACAAGGACCTGCCGGGCCGCAAGGTAGTTCCGGACCGCAAGGACCTCCTGGGCCGCAAGGCGCAACAGGTCCTGCGGGCCCGCTCGGTTCCCCTGGACGCGCCGGATCGAGCGGTCTGCGTTTCGTAGATCGCGCCACTTGCGGGCCCAGCAAAAGTTGCCACCTTACCTGCAGTCCTGGCGAAACGCTGGTCTCGGTTACCTGTCCCGGCGCTACAATTTCGATTTCACGAAACGCCGGCATCGAATCGGCGGCATGCAACAACACATGGGGCCCGGCGCTGGCGTTGTGCATGAGGCAGTGACTTTGGTTATGGCGGGAGAAAAGTGCGCCGCTCATCCAGGTGTTGCTACCGGATGCATCACCGACATCGCCAAAGCGAATCGAAACGAGAGCGACCGAAATCTCAGCGTGCGCCTCGCGCCCGCCGTGACCTGGGGCGAATTTTGCTTCATCGAAACGGTCAACGCGCCAGCTCTCGATGCCGAGGCCCGACGCTATGCGCGCGCAACCACCTTGCGAAGTATTGCTTTGGCGTCGTCGGGCACGGTATCTGCGGTCCAGGCTACGTAGCGGTCGGGGCGCACGAGTATCGCTTTCGCCTCGTAGGCTTCGCGGCCGTCCCCGCCGGTATCGCGCACGACCTTCAACGGAACGGCCAACGCTTTTGCCGCAGCGGCGAAGCCGGCAACGGCGCGATCTTCGGCGTCAAATGCCAGCAAGGTAAAGTACGGGCCAAGTTCCTCGAAGACGTTGCGGCCTGAGCTTAAAAGCTGCGGCGGCAGGTGATGTCCGGCAAGGGCCTTGAAGGTGTGCGTACCGCGGGCGCCTGATTTGCCGCCCGGCGGGCCGAACACGATCGGCGAGCCTTCGTAATGCGGCTCGTAGGTGAGCACGCGCGGGGCAGCCGCGCCTTGATGCTCCTTCCAGGCATGCTCGAATTCGGCGCGGTCCCTTTCCGGGCTGTAGCGGGCGAGAAAAGCCGCGTCCTTCTGGATGCCGGCCTCGATGAAATTCTCGGCCGTTTCCTTGAAAATCGGGCGGCGTTCTTCCGAGTAGGTCTGCAACAAAGCGTCGGTCCCCCACCCCTCAATCATCGCGGCAAGCTTCCAGCCCAGATTGGCTGCGTCGTCGAGCCCGTTGTTGAGGCCGTAACCGCCGTAGGGCGGATGCGAGTGCGCGGCATCGCCGGCGATGAAAATGCGGCCGGCCTGGTATTGTTCCGCCACTTCGATACGCAAATCCCAGAATCCGACATGGTCGAAGTCGCAAGCGAAGTCGAAGCCGGCGACGTGCTGCAGCAGGCCGTGAAAATCGTAATTGTCGCGCGTCGTGCTGGGAGGCACCGGCGAATGAAAGAACCAGCTTTCGCCAACGTCGACGCGGCCGAAGAACTGCCAATAACCCTTCAGATCCGGATGCAGAACCCGATAGGTCGAACGCGCCGGAAAGCGCTTGAGCTTCTCGTGCAGCTCCCGCGAGCGGAACAGCGCCAGCACCATGAGCTGATCGAAATCCGCACCGGCCCGTTCAATTCCGGCTTCTCGGCGCACCAGGGAACGGCCGCCGTCGCAACCGACCACGTAATCGGCTTGCAGGGTTTCGCGCCCGGCGCCGCCTTCCTGCATGATGACCACGCGCGCGCCGGCCGCATCCTGTTCCACCGATTCGGCGAGCCAGCCGAAGCGGCGGTCAATATTGGGGAGCTGCGCCAACTTCCCGCGCAGCACGTCTTCGACCAGATATTGCGGCAGCCTTTCGTTCTGCTGGAAGTAATAGCGGTTGACGATTTCACGCAGCGGCGGTGCATACCAATACTGGTCGGCAAGATCGCGGTAGGCGACGATGCCGCTCATCGGATAATCCGGCGGCAACATACGGCGGGCGCGGACCGCCTCCGCAACACCCCATGCGTAGAGGTGCTCCATCGAGCGCTGTGTCAGGTTCTGCCCCTTGGGTATCTTCTGCGGCGCGATGCGACGCTCGACCAGCGCGCAGTCAAGCCCGCGCAATCCCAGCTCCACCGCGAGCGCGACGCCGACCGGCCCGCCGCCGACGATTACGACCTGATGGCGCTTTTCCATTGTGCAAAGGGTCCGTGTCGGGGGCATTGGCTGAATTGAAAGGCGGCTTGCGCAGCCTGTTTGTCGGGCTCAGCGGCTCATCGCTTGACGCGCTTTGGCAAAAATCGCGGGAGGAAATCCGGCAAAGTGTTGCAGCAGTTTCTCCACCTCGTCGGCGGTCGCGGGATCGATGTCGAGGCCCACCTTGCTTGCTTCCGCCAGAAAATCCTTGTCCTTCATCGTCGCCATGAAAGCCTGGCGCAGCGCCGCCAGGCGATCCGGCGGAAGGCCCGGCGGTCCGGCCACCGGCCGGCCGAGCACGAGCTGCTTGAAATAAAGATCGAGCACCGCGCGCTGCTCGTCGCTCTTGGCGTAGTCGTACACGCTCGGAATATCGCCGAAAGCGTGCGACTTCTTCGGTCCCATCTGGATCACAAGCTTCAGCCGGCCGGATTGTACGTCGTCCTTGAAGTCGGCGCGGATCGAGGAGGTATAGAGACCGCAGATGCCGTTCACCTCCCCGCGCTGCATCGCCAGGTCGATGGCGCGTGTGCCGGCATAGCCGGGAATGAGTCGGATGTGGGCGCCGAGCACATTCTTGAGAATAAGGGGGTGCTGATAGGTGACCGCCGCCGGAGCGCCGCCGCCAAAAATCGTATCCTTGGGGCCTTTGAGCATTTCGGCGAACGAGGTGACCGCGCCCGGCGCCTGCCAGACGCCGCAATAAGCTGTCTCCTGCGACATGCTGCCGATCCAACTGAATTTCGTCGGGTCGAACAGCGCCGCCTTGTTGCCGAGCAGCGGCTCCATGATGGCCGAGGAGGCAAACATGCCGAGCACGGTCCCATCTTTGGGCAGGTCGTTGAAAATGCGATTGGCGTCGGTCATCGAGCCGGCGCCGGGCGCATTCGAGGCCACCACCGAAGGCTGGCCCGGAATGAACCTGCCCAGATACCGCGCCAGCAGCCGGCCGTTGGTGTCATAGCCGCCGCCCGGCGGAAAGCCGATCAGCAGCGAGACCGTCTTGTGGCTATAGAAGTCCGACACGACGCCAGCGTGCGCCGCGCAGCCGATGCCGGCCGCCGCGAGGAACGCCGCCAAACCCAGAAGGCGAGCCCGCCTGCTGATCGCCTCGATGCGAGTCATGGTCACCCACCTTGCATTGCTCGCCGCACCGCGAAATTCGCTTTCGCGCCTCCGGTATCGCGCGAACCTTGCCGGCCAACTGCGCCGCAGCCTCGACCGGCTCAGGCGGTTCCCCATGATCGCCATGGCGTTTCCGGCACCGGCGTGAGCGGCGGCCGGCCCGCAACCCAGGCGCCGATGTTGTCGACGACCAACTGGTCCATCTTCTCGCGGGTGAAGACCGATCCTGAGCCGACATGAGGCAGCAGCACGACGTTGTCCATCGCGATCAGTTCCGGCGGCACGTTCGGTTCCCTGGCGAAGACATCGAGCCCGGCTGAGAGAATGCGCTTTTCCCGCAGCGCCGCGATCAACGCCGGCTCGTCGACCACCGAACCGCGCGCCATGTTGATCAAGATGCCTTGCGGACCGAGCGCTTCGAGCACGTCGGCGTTGATCATGTTCGCGGTCGCGGCTCCCCCCGGTACAATCGCGAGCAGGATGTCGACGTCGCGCGCCATCTCGATGAGACTCGGATAATGGCGATAGGAAAGTTCCGACCGCGGCCTGCGCGTATGATAGACGACCGGAACCTTCATGGAGTCCAACCGCCGCGCGATCGCCTGCCCGATGGCGCCCATACCGACGAGGCCAACGGTGCGATTGCGCAGCGACGCCCTGGACAGCGAATAATCCCGTTCGCGCCATTTGCCGGCGCGCAGGTAGCGCTCGGCTTGCGGCAGCTCGCGCACGGTATTGAGCAGCAACCCGAGCGCGGTGTCGGCGACTTCCTCGTTGAGCACGCCCGGCGTGTTGGTGAGAATGACGCCGTTGGCGGCCGCCCATTTGGCGTCCATGTGGTCGTAACCGACGCCGAAGCTCGACACGATCTGCAATTCGGGAAACCGCGCCATGAAGTCGCCGGTAATCCGCTCCGAGGTCGCGCTGCAGGCGATGGCGCGCACGTCCCCGTGACCGGCTATGAACGCATCGCGGTCCGCCGCCGCGGCAACCTTGTGCAGCGTGCACACGGCCTCAAGACCGTTGACGACGACCGGCTTGAGCGGTCCTACCAGCAATACATTCTTTCGATCGGCTGCCATGTCTGATCACCGGCTTACACGAGCATGGTTATCGGCGTTTCGACAAATGTCCTGAAGGCGGCCAGAAGCCGCGCCCCAAGCGCGCCGTCGAGCACGCGATGGTCGCAGGTCAGCGTGACGCTGACCATGCTGGCGAAGGCGACGCCGCCATCCGCTTTCTCGATCGCCTGACGGCGCGCGGCGCCGACCGCGAGGATGGTCGCATGCGGCGGATTGATGATGGCCGAGAACTCGCGCACGCCGTACATGCCGAGATTGGAGATGGCCGACGCACCACCTTGGTAGTCCGCCGGATTGAGTTTCTTTTCGCGCGCCCGCGTCGCCAAATCCTTCATTTCCGCGCAGATCGCGCTCAGCGACTTGGTTTCAATGCCGCGAATGACTGGCGCAACCAGACCGTCGTCGAGCGCGACGGCGACGCCGATATCGGAGTGCTTGAACCGCAGGATGCGGTCGCCGGCCCACACCGCATTTGCCGCCGGCACCCGCTGCAGCGCCAGCGCCAGCGCCCGGATCATGAAATCGTTCAGCGAAAGCTTGAAAATTGGACTGCCGCCCGGGTCTTTGGGCGCGGCGGCGTTGGCCTCCTCGCGCAGCGCGATCAGACGTCCGATGTCGACGTCCGCGGCGAGATGGAAATGCGGAACGGCCTGCGCCTGAGTCAGCCGCGCCGCGATGGTGCGGCGCATGCCGTCGAGCGGCACTTCCTCGTAGCTGCCGGGCGCGTACAGCGCCTTGATCTCCGCGGCGCTCGGCTCGCCTGTTCGCGCCACCATCGGCGCGGACGCGCCGCGCGCCGCATCTTCGACATCGCTCGCCACAATGCGGCCATGCGGACCCGAGCCGCGCAGACGCGAAAGATCGATGCCGGATTCGGCGGCAAGGCGCCGAGCGAGCGGCGTCACCGTAGTGCCGCCAACGAGCCGCGCCGGACCGAAATTGCGCGCCGGCGTCCGCACCTCGAAAAACGGATCGAGCGGCGTTGCCGGTTGGGGAGAACGGCTTAGTGCCGCCACTGCTGGCCCCTCTCCCCTTGGGGAAGAGGGTTGGGGTGATGGGATTCCGCCGTCAGTTCTGTCCCCCCTCGCCCCGACCCTCTCCCCGCCGGGGAGAGGGAGCGCGTTTGCCGGCATGGCCACCGCTGTTGCGCTGTCGGCAATCACCGCCACGATGGCCCCGACCGGCGCCACTACGCCAGCGGCGACGCGAATTTCGGAAAGCACGCCCGTGGTGGTCGATGGCACCTCCATCGAGACCTTGTCGGTCTCGATCTCGAACAGGTTGTCGCCCGGCTTCACCGCCTCGCCAGCCGACTTGAACCATTTGGTGATCTTGCCCTCGGCGACGGTCTCGCCGAGTTGCGGCATCAGGACGTCCATGAATGATCCTTGGAGTCGTGCCGCCCGCTTGTTGCCTCTCCACTTGAGGGGGAGGGAGCAGCGGTGCGTGTGCAAAGCAACATTGCCATGTCGTTATTTGATCCGTTCCCACACGACTTCCATGCTCGTGCCGACCGGTCGCAGAATGAGTCGGTCACCGACGAATTCATAGCCGCGCACCACGGCACCCTTGTCGCCGGGTTGCACGCTGCCATCGCGATGATGGGTCACGGTGCGCGCCTGTTCGTCGACCGTGTAGGTGCCGAAATAGGCGATGTGGCCGTCGAGTGCGGCGATCGCTTCCTCGCCGGTCGGCTTATCGCCCGCCTTTGACACTTCGCGATCCGGCGCCACCTGGCAGGCCATGTAGCCGTGCGCATCGTAGATGATGATGCCCTTCGGACGCTCGCCCCGCCCCGGACGCGGCTTGCCGTTCACGGTCGCGCCGATGTGGCGCCAGGAGCCGATGAGACGCTGCCGATCGGATTGCCCGCTCACCACGTCACCGAAACGTATTGCGTTTCCATGAACTCCATCAGCCCTTCGTGCGCGCCCTCGCGGCCGAGGCCCGATTGCTTGACGCCGCCGAACGGCGCCGCCGGATCGGAGACCAGACCGCGGTTCAATCCGATCATGCCGAAGTCGAGCTTTTCCGACACGCGCATGCCGCGGCTCAAATCCTTGGTGTAGAGATAGGCGACGAGGCCGTATTCGGTGTCGTTGGCGCGGGTGACGACCTCATCTTCCGATTTGAAAGTCTGGATCGAGGCGACCGGACCGAAAATTTCCTCGTTGAGCATTTTCGCGTCGTTGGACACATTCGATAACACCGTCGCCGGATAGAAGAAGCCCGGCCCGCCCGGCACCTTGCCGCCGGTCAACACTTTCGCGCCCTTCTTGACGGCGTCATCGACCAGCTCGATCACCTTGTCGAGGCCGTCCTTGTTGACCAGTGGGCCAAGCGCGACGCCGTCATCGAGACCGTTGCCCATGCGCAGGCCGGACATCTTGGCCGTGAGCTTTTTGGCGAACTCCTCGTGCACCTTCTCGTGCACATA
>JASHOR010000179.1 GCA_030041005.1 Xanthobacteraceae bacterium | reverse complement strand
ATCATCCGCATTCTGTTCGAATTCGTCTGTCACAAGCTCTATCCGGAGCAGGCGCCGTCCGAGGCCGAACGCATGGCGGTGGTTGCCACCGGCGGCTACGGTCGCGGACTTTTGGCCCCCGGCTCCGACATCGATCTGCTCTTCCTTTTGCCCTACAAGCAGACCGCGTGGGGTGAATCCGCGGCCGAGGCGCTGCTCTATTGCCTGTGGGACATGGGATTGAAAGTCGGTCACGCGACCCGCTCGGTGACCGAATGCATCCGTCAAGCCAAGGCCGACATGACCATCCGCACCGCGCTCCTGGAGGCGCGGCATCTGTTGGGCGATGCCAGGCTTTTCGACGAGCTGACGACGCGGTTCGACAAAGAAGTGGTGCAGGGTACGGCGCCCGATTTTATCGCCGCCAAGCTCGCCGAGCGTGAGGAGCGCCACCGCCGCGCCGGCCAGTCGCGCTATCTGGTCGAGCCCAATGTCAAGGACGGCAAGGGCGGCTTGCGCGATCTGCACACGCTGTTCTGGATCGCCAAATACGTCTATCGCGTGCGCGAGCCGGAGGAACTGGTCGAGCGCGGCGTGTTCGCCGCCGAGGAATACCGGCTGTTCCGCCGCTGCGAAGACTTTTTGTGGTCGGTCCGCTGCAACATGCATTTCGTCGCCGGTCGCGCGGAAGAGCGGCTGTCGTTCGACGTCCAGCGCGAGATCGCGGTGCGCCTCGGCTATACCGAACATCCCGGCTTGCAGGATGTCGAGCGCTTCATGAAGCACTATTTCCTGATCGCCAAGGACGTCGGCGACCTCACCGCGATCCTGTGCTCGGGCCTGGAGGAGCGTAAGGCGACGCCGACGCCAGTGCTCAGCCGCGTCATCGCCAGGCTTCGGCCCGGCCGCGGCCAGCGCAAACTGACCGAGACCGACGATTTCGTCATCGACAGCGACCGCATCAACATTGCCGGTCCCGACGTGTTCAAACGCGATCCGGTCAATCTGATCCGGCTGTTCTATCTCGCGCAGAAGCACAATCTGGAATTCCGCCCAGAAGCCATGCGCGCCGCTGCGCGTTCGCTCAAGCTGATCGACAAGGACGTCCGCGAGGACAGGGAAGCCAATGCGCTTTTCCTGGAAATCCTGACTTCGAAGAACGACGCCGAAACCGTGCTGCGGCGCATGAACGAGGCCGGCGTACTCGGCGCATTCGTGCCCGACTTCGGCCGCATCGTGGCGATGATGCAGTTCAACATGTACCACCACTATACGGTGGACGAACATCTCATCCGCTGCATCGGCGCCCTCGAGGAGATCGAGCGCGGGGAGAATCGCGAAGTCGCGCTGGCGAGCGAACTGATGAAGACGATCCAGCCGCAACACCGCGCGGTGCTCTACGTCGCGTTGTTCCTGCACGATATCGCCAAGGGCCGGGTCGAGGACCATTCGATCGCCGGTGCGCGAATCGCCCGCCGCCTCTGTCCGCGGCTCGGATTGAGCGCCGCCGATACCGAGCTGGTGTCGTGGCTGATCGAAGTCCACCTGGTGATGTCAACGGTGGCGCAATCGCGCGATCTGTCCGACCGCAAGACGATCGAGAACTTTGTCGCCGTCGTGCAGTCGCTGGAGCGCCTGAAGCTCCTCGTCATCCTGACCACCGCCGACATCCGCGCCGTCGGCCCCGGGGTGTGGAACGGCTGGAAGGCCCAGCTCATTCGCACGCTCTACTACGAGACCGAGCCGGTGCTCACCGGCGGCTTTTCCGAGGTCAACCGCGCCCAGCGCGTCGCCGCCGCGCAGGCTGAATTCCGTGCCCAGCTTGCCGACTGGCCGGAGGCCGAACGCGATGCCTACGTCGCGCGCCATTATCCGGCCTATTGGCTCAAGTTCGATCTGCCGCACATGCTCGCTCAGGCGCGCTTCGTACGTTCCTCCGAACGCACCGGCAAACACCTCGCCACCAGCGTCGGCTTCGATGCCGCGCGCGGCGTCACCGAACTCACGATATTGACGCCCGACCATCCCTGGCTGCTGTCGGTCATCGCCGGCGCCTGCGCGCTCGCCGGCGCCAACATCGTCGACGCCCAGATCTACACCACAACCGACGGTCTCGCGCTCGACACCATCGCCGTATCGCGCGAATTCGAGCACGACGAAGACGAGGCGCGCCGCGCCGCGCGGATCGGCAGTCTGGTCGAGCAGGCGCTGCGCGGCGAGATCAAACTGCCGGATGTCGTCGCCAAGCGTGCGCCGCCCAAAGGCCGGCTCAGGGCCTTCGCCATCGAGCCGGAAGTCACAATCAACAACCAGTGGTCGGCGCGCTACACCGTTGTCGAGGTGACCGGCCTCGACCGGCCGGGCCTGCTCTACGAGCTGACCACGACGCTCTCCAAGCTCAACTTGAACATCGCCTCTGCGCATGTGGCGACCTTCGGCGAGCGTGTCGTCGATGTCTTCTACGTCACCGATCTGACAGGCGCCCAGATCGCCACGCCGACCCGTCAGGCGGCGATCAAGCGTCCGCTGCTGGCACTGTTCACGCTGCCGGCTGCCGAGAAGGCGCACGAGAATGCGGCAGGCTGACGCCGTGCGCTCCGGCCCCGGAACGCTGTTGTCGGCGGAGCGCGCGGCGTGACCGGCGGCAGGACCGTGCACGCCTCCGCCGTGCTCGCCGGCGCCCGCGCGGTGTTGATCCGCGGACCATCCGGTTCCGGCAAGTCGCGGCTTGCTCTGCAACTGATCCAGGCCGAGCGCACCGGCCATTTGCGGCTGGCGCGGCTTATCGGCGACGACCGTGTTCATCTGCAGGCTGCCGGCGGACGCCTTCTGGTGCGGCCGGCGGCGGCGCTCGCCGGACTGATCGAGGTCCGCGGGGTTGGCATTGTCAGCCTGCCGTATGAGCCGTGCGCGGTGATTGGGCTGGTTGTCGATCTCGGCGCCGAGGCGGAGCGATTGCCCGAGCGCGAGAGTTCGAGCACGGAAATCGAGGGTGTGATGCTGGCGCGGCTTGCGGTCGCAGCCGGGGCCGACGCCTTGCCGGCCTTATTGGGGGTACTCACGTCTTTTCCGCACTATTCGGCCGGTTGGGAATCTGCCCCTTTGGGAAAAAATTCCGAACCCGGAGAAGTGTGATGCTTGGCAGCCGGCGCGTGGTCGGAGATTGGTAACCTTAATGACCCTATATTCGCTCTCGATTTTGGCGGGCGCTTTATTGGGCGGTGGCGCGTTTGAAAATGCGAGTTGAGCTTCGTATACCGCAATGCAGCAAACCGGGAAACTCACCAATAATTCTTCTTGCGCTAGCACTTTGGATCGCCATGATGGGGCGTCTTTCGTGCGGTGCAACCGGGGCGTGCCCGCGGTGAATTCGATGATCGGTCTTGTGCTCGTCACCCACGGAAGGCTTGCCGTAGAGTTCCGTGCTGCCTTGGAGCACGTGGTCGGCCCGCAAACCCAGATCGAGGCGGTGACCATTGGCCCGGACGACGACGTCGAGGAACGCCGTCAGGACATTCTCGCGGCGGTCAAGCGCGTGGACTCCGGAGACGGCGTTGCCATTCTGACCGACATGTTCGGCGGCACGCCGTCCAATCTCGCCATTTCGGTCATGAGCCAGCCGAAAGTTGAAGTGTTGGCAGGCATCAATCTGCCGATGCTGGTCAAGCTCGCCAAGGTGCGCGACGAGCGTCCGCTCGCGGAGGCCGTCGCCGCCGCGCAGGAGGCCGGGCGCAAATACGTGACGATCGCCAGCCGGGTGCTCAACGGCAAATGAACGGCGGGACGGACGGCGGCGGGGAAGGTGAGGCCGACCTGCCGCCTTCGCGCGAGGGCACGGTGTCTCGCGTTTTCGACATCTGCAATAAAAGAGGACTCCACGCCCGCGCCTCGGCGAAGTTCGTCCAGACCGTTGAGCGATTTGACGCCGAGGTGCGCGTCACGCGCGGCGGCGAAACCGTCCGCGGCACTTCCATCATGGGCCTGATGATGCTGGCCGCTTCGCCCGGCACGTCGATTGTCGTCGAGGCGACCGGGAAGGATGCCGCCGCCGTGATCGCTGCGCTCGCTGCGCTTGTCGCCTCGCGCTTCGGCGAGGATGATTAGGACTCTTCACTTCGATCGAATTCGGGAAAATTGGAGCGCTTGGCGCCGTCGCGCGCAGCGGCCTTTCCGAGTTCAGATTGCAGGCATAAAGGTATCTTTATGTCTTTATTGTCGCTGCTGCGGCGCCCTGCTATAGCCCCGTCCGCAAGGGCGGCGCCGCGTCCGTTCACCTCGATAGCCCCCAAAGGATCGTTATGAGCATTTCGTCCAAGCCGCAGCCGAATGCCGCCTCCGACTACGTCATCAAGGACCTTGGTCTCGCCGAATGGGACCGTAAGGAAGTCTCCATCGCCGAAACCGAGATGCCCGGCCTCATCGCCACGCGCGAGGAATACGGACCCGGTCAACCGCTCCGCGGCGCGCGCATCGCCGGCTCGCTGCACATGACCATCCAGACCGCGGTGCTGATCGAGACGCTCAAGGCGCTCGGCGCCGATGTGCGCTGGGCGTCGTGCAATATCTATTCGACGCAGGACCATGCCGCCGCGGCGGTGGCGGCCGGCGGCACGCCGGTGTTTGCCGTCAAGGGCGAATCGCTCACCGAGTACTGGGACTACACCCACCGCATTTTCGAATGGGCCGACGGCGGCGCGCCGAACATGATCCTCGACGACGGCGGCGACGCCACGCTGCTCATGCATCTCGGCACCCGCGCCGAGAGCGATCCGGCGGCGCTCGATCATCCGAGCAACGAGGAAGAGCAGGTGCTGTTCGCAGCGATCAAAAAGCGGCTCAAGGACAAGCCCGGCTGGTATTCGCAGACCGCGAAGAACATTCGCGGCGTCACCGAGGAGACCACGACCGGCGTGCATCGGCTTTACCAGATGCAGAAGGAAGGCCGGCTCCTGTTCCCGGCCGTCAACGTCAACGACAGCGTCACCAAATCGAAGTTCGACAATCTGTACGGCTGCCGCGAGTCGCTGGTCGACGGCATCCGCCGCGGCACCGACGTGATGATGGCCGGCAAGGTCGCCATGGTCGCGGGCTTCGGCGACGTCGGCAAAGGCTCGGCGGCCTCGCTGCGCCAGGCCGGCTGCCGCGTCATGGTGTCCGAGATCGATCCGATCTGCGCGCTGCAGGCGGCGATGGAAGGCTATGAAGTCGTCGTCATGGAGGACGCCGCGCCGCGCGCCGATATCTTCGTCACCGCCACCGGCAACGTCGACGTCATCACCATCGACCACATGCGCAGGATGAAGGATCGCGCCATTGTCGCCAATATCGGCCATTTCGACAGCGAGATTCAGGTCGCCGCGCTGAAGAATCTGAAATGGTCGAACGTCAAGCCGCAAGTCGACGAGATCGAGTTCCCCGACGGCCACCGCATCATCCTGTTGTCGGAGGGCCGGCTGGTGAACCTCGGCAATGCCATGGGGCATCCGAGCTTTGTGATGTCATCGTCGTTCACCAACCAGACCCTGGCGCAGATCGAGCTGTGGACCAATCCCGGCAAGTACGAGAAGAAGGTCTATACGCTGCCGAAGGAACTGGACGAGAAAGTCGCGCGGCTGCATCTCGACAAGATCGGGGTGAAGCTGACCAAGCTGTCGCCGAAGCAGGCAACCTATATCGGCGTGCCGCAGAACGGACCGTTCAAGCCGGATCAGTATCGCTATTGAGGCGATCGCGGCGTTCGCCGGGCTCAGCGCCGCGCCGGCACCACCGTCAATTGGAAGCCGGCCCGCGGTCCGGAGAAGCCAACGAACGTCGGCGCGATCGCGCCGTGCGCGACTTGGCTTGCCGCGCCGCTGAGCGAAGCCGCCGTGGCTGTGCATGCCGCGTCGGTATCGAGGCAGGCGAGCAAAAGTCCATGACTTGCCGTTTCGGCCCGGCCTGAAGGCGACAACGGATCGCTGGCAAGCGGCACCGAACCGGGCAGGTAATACGGCAAGTCTCCCGTGATCCCCGGCGAGCCCCAATAGAGCCGAACCGGCTTGTGCGTCAGTTGCCGCACCACGTGCGCGACCTCCTGCGAGTTCGGCCGGTTGTGATCGAAGCCCGCTTCCAGGTGCGCATAGGCGACCAGAGGCGAAGCGGCGACAAAGGCGAGACTGACAGCGAGCGCGGTCAGGCTGGCGCCGGCAGCCGCGAACGAATCGATGGCGATCTTGCGCGAGCCGTACAGCACGACGGGCAACAGCGCCCAGTTCGGAAACGTCCATACCGGGGTCAGCCGGTACGGCAGGACGAGGTTGACCAGGGCCGGCAGCACGATCGGTACGACAAGGAGCACGACGGCCTGCCGGCGCTCCGGGTCGGCCGGCCAGGCAATGTCGGCGAGCGCGGCGCGGTTCGGCCGCAGCAGGGCAAGCAGAGCCAGCGGTCCCACGATGTAGGCGAGCGCGCCGATCAGGTAACCGGCCGACTTGGCGAGCGCGGCGGAGAACGGTTCCGCGGTCATCACGCTGTTCCGGATGAACGCATAGTCGGCGCCGCCGGCATGCATGGCGTACCAATAAAGGTGCGGCGCGATGGTGACCGCGGCGCCGGCCGCCATCAGATAGGGCGCGGGCGAACGCCAGAAGCGCCGTGCATCCCCCACCAGAGATGCCGCGCCCATGCCGGCGAACAGATAAACCGCCCAGTATTTGCCGAGCATGGCAAGGCTCGCGCAGATGCCGGCGAGCAGAGAATCGACGACGCCCAAGCCGCGCCTGGCGCGCAGATAGAACAGCAGCGCCGCCGCCCAGAACGGCATCATTACGGTGTTGGCGTTCAACTCCGCGGCTCTGAACGTGTAGAACGGCACCAGCACGAGCGCAGCGAGCCCGAACAGGCTGCGATCGCGGTCGAGGCGATCGCGGCAGAGCCGCCAGGTGATGGCGAGGGTGGCCGCGACGATCACGACCGCTTCAAGATGCATCGCCCAGTTCGTGCGCGGAAACAGCGCGAACCACAGCATGAACAGCCATGCCGTCATCGGTGGATGCTTGTAGCCGAACGCGAAGTGCTGCGCCCACAACGCGGCTTCGGCGGCGTCATCGTTCAGATCGACCGGCGCCAGCGACACGGAATGAAAAGCCATCCACAGGACGACAAACAGTGCGATGATCGCGGCGACGACCGCGCCTTCGCCGGAGCTGCTGGTGAGATTTTGCGCGAGTTGCAAAAGCCGCCGGCCGCCGCCCGACAATTGCGGACGAGATGGTGTGGCCGGTGCGCTTTGGTGGACCATCATCGCCAAGCCATGCCATCCGCAACCGCTCGGCACAAGCGCCTGTTCGGTCTCAGCAGGCTCTGGACGCGAGAAGCTGCGGTCGAGACCTTATTTCACGCTGTGCCGCATGAATCCGGGTCCACACGTGCGTCGGATGGCCGAGCCCGGACGCATTGCAATTTTTCGGCGGCCCGCGCTATGTCAATCGCCATGGACGGAGCCTACCCGGCAACTTCCTCCGCGCCGCTTGCGCACGAGCCCGACTCCGTTCCGCGGCCGGCCCCGGAACTCAGCGTCATCGTCCCTACTTTCAACGAGCGCGCCAATGTCCCGATCCTGGTTGACCGGCTGGCGCGGGTTCTCTCCGGCTGCGCGTGGGAAGTGCTGTTCGTCGACGACAATTCTCCCGACGGGACTGCGGCCGTGGCGCGCGAGATCGGCGAGGCGGACGATCGCGTGCGCTGCCTGTGTCGTATCGGCCGCCGCGGCCTCGCTGGCGCCTGCCTGGAAGGCATGCTGGCGAGTCAGGCCCGCTATCTCGCGGTCATGGACGCCGACCTGCAGCATGACGAGACGGTGCTGGCCGACATGCTTGCCCGGCTTCGCAGCGAGCCGATCGATCTCGTGGTGGCGAGCCGCTATCTGTCCGGCGGCTCGGCCGCGGGCCTGTCGAGGCAGCGCGCCCGCTTGAGCCGGTGGTCGAATGTGCTGGTGCAGCGCGTCCTCGGCATCAAGCTGACCGATCCGATGAGCGGCTATTTCATGATCCGGCGCAGCGCCTTCGAACCGCTGGCGCCGTCGATCTCCTCGCAGGGTTTCAAGATCCTGCTCGATATCCTGGCAACGAAGTCCGGCCGCCTGCGCGTCGTCGAACTGCCGTCCGCCTTCCGCGAGCGCCGCCATGGCGAGAGCAAGCTCGACAGCAAGATCGCCTTCGATTTTGCCGCGCTATTGACGGCCAAGCTTACCAATGACGCGGTATCGGCCCGCTTCTTGCTGTTCTGTCTGGTCGGGTTGTCCGGCATCGGAGTTCACCTGAGCGTACTGCGGATCGTTTTGGCTGCCGCTTTTTCCTTCGGCACCGGACAGACGGTCGCCACCATCGTCGCCATCGGTTGGAATTTCGTCCTCAACAACCTGTTCACCTACCGCGATCAACGGCTCACCGGTCGGCATTTCCTCACCGGGCTCATGCGCTTTCAGGTGATCTGCGGCATCGGCGCGGTGTCCAACGTCGGGATCGCCACCTGGATTTACGATTACGATAGCGTCTGGTGGATTGCCGGCCTCGGCGGAGCGCTGATCGGCACGGTATGGAATTTCGTCGTCAGCGCCGCCTTTGTGTGGCGGCAGCGGTAGCGACGCGCCCGCACCGCGCAGCGGTTCGGATATATGCAACACCGCCGCGCAAGCGGTCTTGATCGCCGATCCCGGACCGCTTGCCGCCCTCTCCCCCCGATGTTATCTGCCCGCCATGACCGCGACACCGATCGCAAACATCCGCAATTTCTCGATCATCGCCCATATCGACCACGGCAAATCGACGCTCGCCGACCGGCTCATCCAGCTCACCGGCGGGCTCGAAGAGCGGGAGATGGTCGAGCAGGTGCTCGATTCGATGGACATCGAGCGCGAGCGCGGCATCACCATCAAGGCGCAGACGGTTCGGCTTGCTTATCGCGCCCGCGACGGCGGGAACTATGTGCTCAACCTCATCGACACGCCCGGCCATGTCGACTTCGCCTACGAGGTGAACCGCTCGCTCGCCGCCTGCGAAGGCTCGCTCCTCGTGGTCGACGCCTCCCAGGGCGTCGAGGCGCAGACTTTGGCCAACGTGTACCAGGCGATCGACAACAACCACGAGATCGTCCCGGTGCTCAACAAGGTCGATCTGCCGGCCGCCGAGCCCGACAAGGTCAAGCGGCAGATCGAGGACGTGATCGGGCTCGATGCGTCCGATGCGATTCTGATTTCGGCGAAGACCGGGCTCAACGTGCCCGAGGTGTTGGAAGCCATCGTGCATCGCCTGCCGCCGCCCAAGGGTGATGCGGCGGCGCCGCTCAAGGCGCTGCTCGTTGACTCCTGGTATGACGCCTATCTCGGCGTCGTCGTGCTGTTCCGTGTCGTCGATGGTGTGCTGAAAAAAGGCCAGCGCATCCGCATGATGGGCACCGGCGCGGCCTACGACGTCGACCGCGTCGGCGTGTTCACGCCAAAGCGCGTGGAGTGCGACGAGCTTGGCCCCGGCGAGATCGGTTTCCTCACCGCTTCGATCCGCGAAGTGGCCGACACCCGCGTCGGCGACACCATCACCGACGACAAGAAGCCGGTCGCGGCGCCGCTGCCGGGCTTCCGCCCGGCCATCCCGGTGGTGTTCTGCGGACTGTTTCCCGTCGATGCCGCCGATTTCGAGGCGCTCCGCGCCGCCATGGGCAGGCTGCGATTGAACGACGCCAGCTTCTCCTACGAGATGGAAACGTCCGCCGCGCTCGGCTTCGGCTTCCGCTGCGGCTTTCTCGGCTTGCTGCACCTGGAGATCATCCAGGAACGGCTCGAACGCGAGTTCAATCTCAACCTGATCGCGACCGCCCCGTCGGTGATCTACAAGATCAAGCTGCGCAGCGGCCAGGAGCTGGAGATTCACAATCCGGTCGATATGCCGGATCCCAATCACATCGAGGAGATCCGCGAGCCGTGGATCGAGGCCACCATCCTGACGCCCGACGAACATTTGGGCGCGGTGCTCAAACTCTGTCAGGACCGCCGCGGCGAGCAGAAGGAGCTGACCTACGTCGGCAACCGCGCGCTGGTGAAATACGATCTGCCGCTCAACGAGGTGGTGTTCGATTTCTATGACCGGCTCAAATCCGTCTCGCGCGGCTACGCCTCGTTCGACTACCACCTCACCGATTACCGGCCGTCGGACCTGGTCAAGCTTTCGATGCTGGTCAACGGCGAGCCGGTGGACGCGCTCGCCATGCTGGTGCATCGCACCCGCGCGGAGAGTCGCGGACGCGCCATGGCGGAAAAGCTCAAGGAACTCATTCCGCCGCACATGTTCCAGGTGCCGATCCAGGCCGCCATCGGCGGCAAGATCATCGCGCGCGAGACGGTGCGTGCGTTCCGCAAGGACGTGACGGCGAAATGCTACGGCGGCGACGTGACGCGCAAACGCAAGCTTCTGGAGAAGCAGAAAGAGGGCAAGAAGCGCATGCGCCAGTTCGGCAAGGTCGATATCCCGCAGGAAGCGTTCATCGCGGCGCTGAAGGTGGATGTGTAGAGGCTCGACGGTGATTCTTACGGCCACGGTCAGATAACACGCCTGATCGCAAGCCCCTGCGCTTCACAAAGCAGGCCCAAGACGCCATCGCGGAACGCAAGCTTGATCTGAGCTGCATCGAAAGGGAGTTTGCGCCGCGCCGCGTAACATGTTACGTTTCCGGCATGACGACCACGCCGCGCAAGAGCAAAGCCATCCCCAAGACCCCGCGCGAGCGCATGGCCGCGCGGCGCAAGCGGCTGCGCGCGCAGGGCCTGCGGCCGGTTCAGTTCTGGGTGCCTGATCTGCGCAACTCGACGGTCCGCGCCGACCTGCGCCGTCAGGGCCGGCTGTTGGCGAAGCACCCGGAAAATGGCGAGATCGACAACTGGATCGAGGCCGGCAGCGACTTCAGCGAATGGCGCTGAAGCGAGGCGATATTGCCATCGTCGCCCAAGGCGAACTTGGCCGGCCTCGTCCGGTCGTGATCGTTCAAGCCGGCGAACTCGGCGAGATGACGACGAGCGTTTTGGCTTGCCCAATCACATCGACGTTGATGGAGCGGCTATCGATCAGGCCCACGCTTCAACCTGACGGCAATAGCGGCCTTCGGGTTCAGTCGCAAATCATGACCGACAAGCTGTTTGCCGCACGGCGGGACCGAATCCGCCGCGTCATCGGTGCGCTTGATGCGCCGACGCGCGAGCAACTCGATCGCGCGCTGCTGATCGTCTTGGGCCTTGCTCGATCGTGAAACAGGAGCGTCTGGGGATGCGCGGCCAGATAACACGCCTGATCGCAAGCCGCCGCGAATGCCGGTGACATTTCCGACAATTGACGCCTCGGCCGGTCCGTGATGTTCTGCGCGGCGAGGGAGCATCGCTACCCAGGAGGAGAAAAATGAACGTTGCCCGTCTGATCGGACGTCCGTGCGCCGGTTTGATCGGCGTCGTCGCCGGCGCAGCGATGCTGTCGAGTGCGGCGTTCGCCGCCGGAACGTACGACATCAATGTCATCGTGCCGCTCACCGGCAGCGCCGCGTTCGTCGGGCAAGGGCAGAAAGACAGCTTGTCGGCGCTGCAGGACCAGATCAACGCCACGGGCGGCATCGGCGGGGAGAAGCTCAATTTCATTTTCCGCGACGACCAGACGCAGCCGCAGGTGGCGGTCCAGCTCGCCAGTCAGGTTCTCGGTTCGCGGCCGTCGGTGGTGATGGGTTCAAGCCTCGTCGCCATGTGTCTCGCCATGGCGCCGCTGATGACGAACGGACCGCTGCAATATTGCCTGTCGCCGGGCATCCATCCGAAGGCGGGCAGCTACGTTTTCTCGACGAGCTCCTCGTCGACCGATCAGATCGCGGCGGTGATTCGCTATTTCCGGATGAAAGGCTGGACCAAGATCGCGTCGCTGATGACCACTGACGCGAGCGGCCAGGATGGCGATCGTTCGCTCGCCGGAGTGCTGCAATATCCGGAGAACAAAGGCAAAATGCAGCTCCTGATCAAGGAGCATTTCAATCCCTCGGACGTCTCCGTCGCAGCGCAGATCGCGCGCATCAAGGGTTCGGGCGCCCAGGCGATCGTCGCCTGGACCACAGGCGCTCCGGCGGCGACCGTGTTTCGCGGCATGGCCCAGGAGGGCGTCGATCTGCCGGTGGCGCCGACCAGCGGCAACCAGACCTTCGCGGCGATGAAGCAATGGCAGTCGTTCCTGCCGAAGCAATTGATTTTGTCCTCCGCCCTTTATCCGCCGCATCCGCCAAGCGTGAAGCTTGATCCGCGTGTCGATAGCGCGCAGCAGGCGATGTACGCCACGTTGAAGAAGCGCGGGCTCAAGGCCGACAACATGGTGGGGACGTCGTGGGATGCCGGCCTTATTGTGGCGTCCGCGTTGCGCAAGCTCGGCACCAGCGCCACCGCCGCGCAGTTGCGGCAGTACATCGACGGTCTGACGGACTTTCCCGGCGTCGACGGCATCTATAATTTCAAGAAATATCCGCAGCGCGGAGTAGGCGCGGACGCCGCCACGGTGACCACCTACGACGCCAAGACGCAGTCGTGGGTCTGGCTCGCGCAGCCGGGCGGGGCGCCGCTCAATTAACAGGTCGCGCTCCTTGAGCCGAAGCTCGCGTACACCGCTCGCGGCCTGAGCCCCGCCGGCCATGGATCAACTCGCGCAGATCCTGGTCGGCGGGATATTGCAGGGCAGCGTCTTCGCCATCGTCGCGCTGGGCATCAGCCTGGTGTTTCGCGTCACCGGCGTGATCAACCTGGTGCAGGGCGGCTTCTGCATCATCGGCGCGCTGGCGCTGTACTCCTTCGAGAACGATCTCGGTTGGCCGCTGCCGGTCGCCTTTCTCGCCGCGATTGCGGCCACGACCGTCCTGGGCACGGTGCTTGGCGCCGTCACCTTCGTACCGGCGCTGTCGCGCCTGTCCATGAGCAGCATGTTGATGCTGACGGTGGGGCTCCTCACCTTCATCGACGGCCTGGCGCTGGTGGTGTGGGGCAGTCAGCCCTACGCGGTGACCGCATTCTCCGGGGAGCAGCCGATCAACGTGTTCGGCATCCTGGTGCCGTCCCAGGGGCTGTGGGTCGCGGGCTTTGCCGCGATCATCATCATCGGCATCTGGTTGTTGATGACGCACACCGCGGTCGGCAAGGCGCTGTCCGCGTGCGCGGAGAATCCGCTGGCGGCGCGTTTCATGGGCGTCGACGTGGCGCGCCTTTCGCTTTTCAGTTTTGCGCTGGCCGCGCTGATCGGCGCGGTCGGCGGCGCGGCGGTGGCGCCGATCATGTCGCTGCAATTCGACGCCGGAGACTTCTTCACCAATGCCGGCTTCATTGCGGTGGCTCTCGGCGGCATGAGCTCGCTGCCGGGCGCCGTCGCAGGCGGGCTATTCCTCGGCGTCGCCGAACAGCTCGCCGCCGGCTATGTGTCGTCGCTGTTCGCGGACGGTCTCGCATTGGCGCTGTTGATGGCGACATTGCTGTTCCGGCCGCAGGGGCTGTTCGTGCCGGGCCGCCGGGCGCGTCGCGACCTGCGCGAGGAACAGCGGGTGACGCACTCGGTCGTTCGGCCGCGTGTGCGCAGCGTGGTCGTCGCCGGGACGCTGCTCCTGCTGCTGCTCATTGCGCTGCCATATCTGGTCGGCGGCGGCCTGATGAGTTCTCTCGCCATCACACTTATTCTCTTCGTCGGCGTTCTCGGCCTCGACGTGCTGATGGGCTATGCCGGGCAGGTCAACCTCGGCCAGGCGGGCTTCATGGCGCTCGGCGGCTATACGGCCGCGATACTGGCGACCAATTACGGCGTGTCGCCGCTTGTCGGCACGGTCGCCGGGATCGCGCTCTCCTTGATCTGCGCGCTGCTCCTCTCGGCCGTCACCATGCGGCTTCGCGGCGCGTATCTGGCGCTTGCGACGCTCGCGTTCGGCCTTTTGATGGACTCCTTGACGGTTGGGCTTGTCAACGTCACCGGCGGTCCGTCGGGGCTGGTCGGAATTCCTTCCTTTGCGCTCGGACCGTTCGTCTTCGCCAGCCCGCGCGCCATGTATTACCTGACGCTGGCCATCATCGTCGTGTTGGTCGGAGCGCTTGCCGGCGCCATGCGCTCGGATTTCGGCCGTGCGCTGCAGGCCATCCGCGCCGACCAGACCGCCGCCGAGGCGCTCGGCATCAACGTGCCCCGGCACAAGATGGCGGCGTTCGCGATCAGCGCCGCGCTCGCGTCCCTATCCGGCAGCCTGCTCGCCTTTGATTTTCATTTCCTCTCGCCGGAAATGGTCGCGACGCAGCGCTCGTTCGATATGATCACGATGCTGATCGTCGGCGGCCAGGGGACGCTGGTGGGCGGATTGGCGGGGGCCGCGTTGCTGACGCTGTTGCCGGTCGCGTTTCAGCCGATTGCCCTCTACAAGACCTTGGTCGAAGGCGCCGTTCTTGTGCTCGCGTTTCAATATCTGCCGGACGGCATTCTCGGGGCAGTGTGGCGCGTAGTGGAACGTCGCGGCTCGCCGGGCCCGCCGCGCGCCGCCGCGACGGATGCGATAGCGGCCTCCAAGCTGCCGGCGCAGCCGCGCCGCGACACCGTCGCTGCCGGCGTACCGGCGCTCGACGCCCGCGACCTGGCGATACGATTTGGCGGCGTTCAAGCCGTCGCGGGTCTGTCTTTCGCGGTGCCCGACGGCAGCATAAGCGCGCTGATCGGCCCCAATGGCGCCGGCAAGACCACCGTCTTCAATCTCATCACCAACCTGTTTTCGCCCGACAGCGGCGAAGTGCACTTTTACGGACGGTCGCTTCGCGGGCTTGCTCCGGGAGCGGTCGCGGCCCTCGGACTGATGCGCACGTTTCAGACGGCGCGTGTTTTTCCCGGCATGACGACGTTGGAAAATCTCCTTGCCGGCGCGCACCGCTGCGTCAAGCGCGGGGCGGCAGCCCATATGCTGTGGCTGCCGTCGGCCCTGCACGAGGAGAGATTGCTGCGTCGGCGCGCCGAAGCGCTGCTCGCTCTCGTCGGCCTTGACCGTTTCCGCGACGATGCCGCGACGATATTGCCGATGGGGGCGCAGAAGCTGCTCGAAGTATGTCGCGCCCTGATGGCGCGTCCGCGGCTTCTGCTGCTTGACGAGCCGGCGGCGGGACTCAACGATGCGGAGACCGCCGAGCTTGCCACTCTGCTTTGCGGGGTTCGCGACGCCGGCCTGACGATCCTCGTGGTCGAGCACAATATGGCGCTGGTGATGGATATCGCCGATCAGGTGATCGTTCTCGATCTGGGGAAACTGCTCGCCCGCGGCACGCCGCGCGAGGTCCAGCGCGACCAGCGCGTCATCGAAGCCTATCTCGGCGTCGAGGCAAAGGCCGACTGAATGCTGCAGTTGACCGCCATCGAATCCGGCTACCGCGATCTCGTCGTGCTTCACGGCGTCGATCTGGAGGTCCGCGCCGGCGAGATCGTCGCCCTGATCGGCGCCAACGGTGCCGGCAAGACCACGCTTGCCAAAACGATCGCGGGACTTCTTCCGGCGAAGCGCGGACAGATTCGGCTGGCGGGGACGGCCGTCGAACACTTGCCGCCGTGGGTCCGTATCCGGCTCGGCATGGCCCATGCGCCGGAGGGCCGCCAGATCGTCGCCGGGTTGACGGTTGCCGACAACCTGCGGCTCGGCGCCTACGTGCTGCGGCGGCAGCGCGGCGAAACCTGGATGCGAGAGCGGGTGGCCGCGGTGTGCGAGTTGTTCGCGCCGCTGCGCGAGCGGCTCGACGACGCGGCAGGCAACCTTTCCGGCGGCCAGCAGCAGATGCTTTCGATCGCCCGCGCGCTGATGATCGAGCCGAAGCTCCTCGTGCTTGATGAGCCGTCGCTGGGTTTGGCGCCGACACTGGTGGCGGAGATTTTCCGCCTCATCGATCGGCTACGGGCGGCCGGGATCGCAATCCTGCTGTCCGAGCAGAACGCGCAGATGACGCTCGCGATCGCGGATCGCGCCTACGTCATCGAGATGGGACGGATTGTGCTGCAGGGAAGCGGTCGTGAACTGCTCGGTCGCGTGGACATTGCCGAGCGTTATCTTGGTGTCGGCGGATCCGCCGCTGCGGCGCGTCAGGGCGCCGCCGGCGAGCGCCACAGCCGACTGGTCCGCGGCATCGCCGACATATTGGAGGTCGATTGATCGGACTTCCGCAGGGTCGATCAGGATACCCTTTTCACGTCGATCGATCGCCCAACGCGAAGGCATGAGATGTCTGCTTCGATCGATCGTGGTAAGACCACGTCCTGCGCGCTATGAGGACGTCCTCATCTCGTTCGCCAAGGAACCGTTCGTCAAGGAACCGCTCGCCAAGAAACCGCTCGCCAAGAAACCATTTGACAAGGAACCATGACACCAATTCCTCCTCTCGGCGCCTACGCCGGCCCCGCCCTTTTCAGCTACGGCTTTCGGCCGTTCTTCCTCGCCGGCGCCCTCTATGCCGGTCTCGGCATCCTGATCTGGGTGCCGCTTTATTTCGGCGATATCGCGCTCCCCACGACCTTCTCGCCGCTCGATTGGCACATCCATGAGATGCTGTACGGGTATTTGCCGGCGGTCATGGCCGGCTTTCTGTTGACCGCGATTCCGAATTGGACCGGGCGGCCGCCGCTTCGGGGCGGTGTTCTGGCTGTCCTGGTCGTCGTGTGGCTCGCGGGTCGCGTGGCGGTCTGTGTCTCGGCGATCGTCGGCGCGCCTGCCGCCGGCGTCATTGATGTTCTGTTTCTGCTTCTGGTGTTCGCCGTCACCGCCCGCGAGGTGATGGCCGTCCGTAACTGGCGCAGCCTGCCGCCGATCCTGATCATCCTGGTTTTTCTCGCCGGCAACGTGATTTTCCACATCGAGGATTACGAGACCGGGACGGCGGCGTTCGGCACCCGTGTCGGTATTGCCGCCGCCATCATGCTGATTTCGCTGATTGGTGGCCGCGTCATTCCGAGCTTCACGCACAATTGGTTGATGCGAGAGAATCCCGGCCGGCTGCCGACGCCATTCGGGCGGTTCGACATCGCAGTGCTGGGTCTTTCGCTGCTGGCGCTGGCAACGTGGGTCGCCGATCCGGGCTCGACCGCCACGGCGGTTCTGATGGCGACGGCGGGACTGGCGCAGGCGGCTCGACTGGCGCGCTGGGCCGGAGACCGCACGCTGCGTGACCGCCTGGTCGTCGTTCTTCACGTCGGCTATGCGTTCATTCCGCTCGGCTTTCTCGTCATGGCCGGCGCAATTTTCTTTCCGCTCATCGTCCCGGTGAGCGCAGGCATTCATGTCTGGACGGCCGGCGCCATCGGCACAATGACACTGGCGATCATGACACGCGCGAGCCTCGGTCACGCCGGCCATCGGCTGACCGCGGGGCCGATGACGGAGGCCATTTATGCCGCGGTGCTGATCGGCGCTCTGCTCCGCGTCGCCGCGGCGTTTGCATTTCATGCCGAAGCCGCGCTGCTGCAGGCCGCGGCTGCCGCGTGGATCGCGGCGTTCTGGCTGTTTGTCGTCGGCTACGCCCCGCTGTTGTCGCAGCCACGGCGCCCGGTTCGGGCATAGCAACGCGGTGGCGGGTGTCCTGCCGTCGCTTGTGATCTCCCGGACGTTCGCAAAGCTTATCCCGCTGCCATGCCGCTTGAGTTTCACGATTGCGCAGAAGCGGCTTCCGGCCGATCCGCGGCCCGCGGCCGCGGGCCGATCGCGGCTGTCTATGTCGGACAAGAGCTCGTGGCGGACATCGAGTCCGGCACGGCGGCCGGATAGGTGAGCATTCCGTCGGGCCAAAGCCTTGCCGCCGGCGTCAGCTCCGCCGGCTTGATCTGCCCGGGTCCGAGAATATGAAGAACCGTCTCGCCTGCGGCGATCAAGTAATCCGCGATGATTCGCCGGTGACATCGCCACCACAGCGTTTCCGCGCACATGATGGTGCAGCGTTCGCGGTGTCCCATCTTGCGCAAGCGGTCGAGGCCCAATCGAAAGCCCTCGCTCGCGGCATAGTCGGCATAATTATGAAAGCTCTGGTTTTCCCAGTATCCGTTGGTGGCCGGCGGCACCTCCGGCTGGCGGCCGCGCAGGCCGCCGAGGGCGGCGATGTGCTCGTAACCGATGTGAAATTCGGATAGCGAGGCGGCGAGCGCATTGCTGTCGTATTGCGGGTTGCTGCGAGAGCGCGGAACGGTGCGAACATCGACGACGAGCCTGACATCGGCTTCCCTCAGCAAGCCGACGAAGGCGCCGAGCGCCCGAGTCGAATGGCCTATGGTGAAGAACGGATTTGCCATGGTCCCCGCGCATGGATGCTGCGCCGATCGATTCGCTCAAGACGCGACCGCAGAACGCCGAAGACGCCGCAACACGCGGGCCTTGTGCAAGGCGACATGGTCGGTTCTCTCGCTCTTGATCTCGTACTGCGGGTCGTCGCTTGTGGCATGGTGAATATAACCCTTGAAGTTCACGTCTGCGGTATGCACTCTCACGATCGTGCCGCTGACGCGGCCGGCTTCCGAGTTCCAACTCACGCGATCGCCCGCCTTGAATGTCTTCCTCATAACTCAAAAGATAAGCCGCGATCGCGCTTCAGGAAGAGCCGTTCCGATTGAAGTTCTTGACGTTGTCGGCGTCATGAGTCCGCAATGTCCGGGTTGCAAGAGAGAGAGACGCTTGATTGATGCGAACCGTCGCCCGCAGACTTGGCCCTTCGGAACGGTCCGGGTTCGGCCGGTGACGGCCGTTGTGCAAAAACTCGTTCCTGTGCAGGAGAGGGGCTGACCATGCCGTTCGCCACGCTCGACGGTATCAAGACACATTATGTCAAGCAGGGATCGGGCCCGCCTCTGCTCATGCTGGCCCCGCGCGCCTTCGATTCCACGCTGCAGAGCTGGAAGCACGACAAATGGAACGATATGAACGCCGTGGAGGCGTTGTCCAGGCACTTCACGGTGATTGCCTATGACCGCAGGGAGGCCGGTCAGTCGGGCGGCCGGCTCGAATTGCTGACGTGGAAGCTCTTCGCCCGGCACGCCAAGCTGTTGCTCGAACATTTATCAGCCGAGCGCGCCTATGTGCTCGGCGTGTGCATGGGCGTTGCCGTGGCGACGCAATTCGCCAGCCTGTACCCGGAAGCGTGCACGGCGATGATCCTGGCGCAGCCGGTCGGCGGTCATCGATGGAAGAACCGCATGCATGCCTTCTTCAACCGGCACATCGCCTACGCCGGCCGGCACGGCCTCGAAGCCGTGCGCCTGCGGGCGAAGGGCCAGAACTTCATGCGCGATCCGGAAGCCGGGCCGTGGGCCACGACCATTGCCAATGACGCCGGGTTTGCGGAGCGCTTCGTGCGGCAGGAGCTCGATGGCTATCTGCGACTTCTGACGCAGAGCCGGGATGCCATGTTTCCGGACACGTTCGTGTCGGGCCCGCCGCCGCAAGAGCTGATGACAATCGACGTTCCGGCATCGATCTGGCCCGGCGACGACGCCTCGCATTCCACATCGGGCGCGCAACAGCTCCGCGAGCTCTTGCCGCGAATGGACTATTGGGATCTCCACCCAAGCAAGCAAACGGCTGAAAACATGCTTGCCCGCATTGTGGACTTCAAAAAGACCATCGAAACGACAGGCCTGCCGCCAAGTCCGCCGATGCCCGGGCCGCCGATGCCGCCGCTGGCGTGATACTCATGGAAGTCGAGGCGACTGCGATTCCCGGCGTGCTGCTGTTCAAGCCGCGGTTTCTTCACGACGCGCGCGGCTATTTTGTCGAGACCTACAACGCGCGCGCGGCGAACGCCGCCGGACTGAAAACCGAGTTCGTGCAGGACAACCAGGCGCGCTCGCGCAAGCGCGGCACGGTGCGGGCGCTGCACTTTCAGGTGCCGCCGAAGGTACAGGCCAAGCTCGTGCGCGTCCTGTGCGGCAGTATTTACGATGTGGCCGTCGATCTGCGCGCCGGCTCGCCGAGTTACGGCAGGTGGGTTGCGCTGACACTGACGGCGCAGGGCGGCGAACAAATATTCGTCCCGCGCGGCTTTGCTCACGGCTACTGCACGCTCGAGGACGATACCGAAGTGGCCTACAAGGTCGACGATTATTACGCGCCGGAATGCGAGCAGGGGCTTATCTGGGACGATCCGACGCTCGGCATCGGCTGGCCGGTTTCGCCCGCCGATGCGGTGCTCTCCGACAAGGACCGCAGACTGCCTCGTTTTGCTGACTTCACGTCGCCGTTCCGCTATGATGCCGGGCGATGACGAAGCGATTTCTCATCACCGGGGGCGCGGGCTTCATCGGGTCTGCCGTCGTCCGCCATCTTATTTGTGAGACCGATTATCGCGTCTGCGTGGTCGACAAGCTCACTTACGCCGGCAATCTGGCATCGCTCGAACCGGTCGCCGACAATCCGCGTTATTCCTTCGTGCGCGCCGACATCGCCGATGCCGCGACAATGCAGGACGTCTTTTCCGGGTATCGTCCGGACGTGGTGATGCACCTGGCCGCCGAAAGCCATGTCGATCGGTCGATCGACGGTCCGGCCCCGTTCATCCAGACCAATATCGTCGGCACCTACACGCTCTTGGAAACTGCGCTCGGCTACTGGCGCGCGCTGCCGAAAAGCGCGCGGAGCACTTTTCGCTTCCATCATATTTCGACCGACGAGGTGTTCGGTTCTCTGGACGCGCACGGTTCATTCAGCGAGGCGAGCGCCTACGCCCCGCGCTCGCCTTATTCGGCGTCGAAGGCGGCATCCGATCATCTGGTGCGAGCGTGGCACCACACGTATGGGCTGCCGGTGCTGATCACCAACTGCTCCAACAATTACGGTCCGTATCATTTTCCGGAAAAGCTTATTCCGCTGACGATCATCAATGGCCTCGAAGGAGCGGCGCTGCCGGTTTATGGCGACGGCGGCAACGTGCGCGACTGGCTTTACGTCGAGGACCATGCGCGGGCGCTGGCAAGCGTCGTCGGCCGCGGCCTGCCTGGAGAAACCTACTGCATCGGCGGTCAGGGCGAGCGGAGCAATCTCGATGTGGTGCGGGGGGTGTGCGCGCTGCTCGACGAACTTGCCCCGGACCCGCGCATCGGCAGGCGCGAGACTCTGATCGCTTTCGTCCCCGATCGTCCCGGCCACGACCTGCGCTACGCCATCGACGCCACCCGCATCTGCACCGAGCTTGGCTGGCAGCCGCGCGAAACGTTCGAGAGCGGCCTGCGCAAGACCGTGGAATGGTATCTGCAAAATCGCGCCTGGTGGCAGGCGATCCGCGACAACGTCTATGCCGGCGAACGTTTGGGGGTGCCGGCGTGATCGTCGTGTTCGGCGGCCATGGCCAGTTGGGGCGGGAGCTGACGCACGCCGCGTCCACGCGCGCGATCGCGCTGCAGGCATTGTCGCATGCGCAAGCCGACATCGCCGACGCTGCCGCGGTCGCCGCGGCGCTGGCGCGCTGGAAGCCGAGCCTCGTGGTGAACGCCGCCGCCTACACCAAGGTCGATCTCGCCGAGAGCGAGACCGAAGCGGCGCGTCAGGCCAACGAGATCGGCGCTGCAACGGTGGCGACCGCTTGCGCCGCCGTCGATCTGCCGCTCGTGCACGTCTCGACGGATTATGTCTTCGACGGCCGCAAGGACGGCGCCTATCGCGAGAGCGATCCGGTCTGTCCGATCAACGTGTACGGCCGCACCAAGGCGGCCGGCGAAGACGCCGTGCGCGCCGTTCTGAAAAACCACATCATCCTGCGCACCGCCTGGGTTTACAGCGAGTTCGGCCACAATTTCCTCAAGACCGTTCTTCGCCTTGCGGCGACCCGCGAGGAGCTGCGCATCGTCGCCGACCAGCAGGGCAGCCCGACGTCCGCCGGCGAACTGGCGGAGGCCATTCTCAACGCGGCGTCGGTCTTTCAGCACGATCGCGCCCTCGCCGGAACCTATCATTTCACCGCCGCCGGCGTCACGACCTGGCATGGTTTTGCCAGCCGTATCGTCGCCGCCGCGGCGCCGATCACCGGCCGCATTCCGCGTCTGGTGCCGATCGGGACCGCGGATTATCCGACCGCGGCGAAGCGGCCGGCCAATTCGTGCCTTGATTGCCGTTTGTTTGTTGACACATTCGGCTTCCTGCCGCGACACTGGACCGTGGGCGTCGATGCGACGACGCGTCTGGTCGCCGCGTCGGGGCAAGACACCGAGCGCCAATCCGAAAACAAGTCCGAACACCGTGTCGCGTAAGGGCATCATCCTCGCCGGCGGCGCCGGCACGCGGCTGCATCCGCTCACCCTGGTGACGTCCAAGCAGCTCCTGCCGGTTTACGACAAGCCGATGATCTACTATCCGCTGTCGGCGCTGATGCTGGCCGGCATCCGCGACATCCTCATCATCACGACGCCGCAGGATCAGGCCGCCTTCAAGCATCTGCTCGGGACCGGCAGGCAATGGGGACTTGCCTTCGAATATGCCGAGCAGCCGGAGCCCGCGGGCATCGCGCAGGCCTTCCTCATCGGCGCCGATTTTGTCCGCGGCGAGTCCTCATGCCTCATCCTCGGCGACAACATTCTCTACGGCCACGGCTTGCCTGACGCGCTGCGCCGCGCCTCCGCGCGGCAGGGCGCCACGATCTTCTCCTATTGGGTCGAGGAGCCGCAGCGTTACGGCGTGATCGAGTTCGACGACAACAATGAAGTGCTCTCGATCGAGGAGAAGCCGCAACATCCCAAATCGAACTGGGTGTCGATTGGCCTGTATTTCTACGACGACGACGTGGTCGATCTGGCCGGAAGGCTCAAGCCGTCGGCGCGCGGGGAACTGGAAATCACCGATCTCAATGTTCTCTACATGCGCCAGCGCGGCCTTACGGTCGAGCGGCTCGGCCGCGGCTTCGCCTGGTTCGATGCCGGCACGCACGATTCGCTGATCGAAGCCGCCGAATTCGTCCGCGTGCTGCAGCGCCGGCAGGGCCAGTTGGTCTGCGCCCCGGACGAAGTCGCCTTCCACAACGGCTGGATCGGCGCCGAACAGCTCAAAGAACTGGCCGCCAAGGCCGGCAAGACGCTCTATGCCCAGCGGCTCCTGGAAAATTTGCGGTAGCTTATGGCAGAGCCCGATCAGATTGAATCGTCGTTGCGAGCCGACGGACCCGCGCCAAGTCGCGCGGTCCGATGACAGACTCAGCGAAGCAATCCAGCGCCGAAAAAATCAAATTTTGATTGCTTCGTCGCCCCGCTGGGGCTCCTCGCAATGACGACGCAAATCGTCGTCCGATCGGATCATGGTCTAAGTCGCGATCGCTTCCAGCCGCCGCCGGGTCACCGCCGGTCCGAAGCCGGCGATCACCGCGACCACCACCACCATGGCGCCGGCGATGAAGCCGAATACGCCGAACGTGCCGTAATGGCCGAGGAAGAAGGCGATGATGAAGCCGGAAAAGATCGCGGAGAAGCGGCTCCACGAATAGACGAAGCCCACGGCCTGGGCGCGGATGCGGGTCGGATAAAGCTCCGCCTGGTAGGCATGAAACGAGAACGACAGCCAGTTGTTGCAGAGCGTGATCAACAGCCCGCAGATGACGATGCCCACGGCGCTGGTTTGCCAGGCGAACAGCAATCCGAACACCGCGATGCCGATCGCCGCCCAGGCGATCTGCCACTTTCGCTCGAAACGGTCGGCGAAATAGACGCCGATCAGCGGCCCGATCGGATTCGCCACCGCGATGATGAAGGTGTAGGCGAGCGATCTGGTGACGCCTATTCCCTGCGAGATCAACAGCGTCGGTACCCAACTGGAAAAGCCGTAATAGCCGACGGTCTGAAACAGATTGTAGATCACCAGCATGATGGTGCGCCCGCGATAGGCCGCGCTCCACATCTCGCTCCAGGCACCGACCTTGACGGTGGCCTCCCCGGCAACCGCCTCCGGCGCCGGCAGTTCGGAGCCCGTGTCAAATTGCACTCTCTTTTCCAGATCGCCGACGATGCGTTCGGCTTCGGCGAGGCGGCCGTGCTGGGCGAGCCACCGCGGCGATTCCGGCAGGTTACGGCGAATCCACCAGATCGGCAGCGCGCCGACCGAGCCGATGATCACCACCCACCGCCAGCCGTCCAGGCCGAAAACCTTCAGCGGCACCAGTTGCCAGGCGAGGAAAGCGACGATCGGGACCGCGGTGAACATGACGAACTGGTTGTAGGCGAAGGCCGGCCCGCGCTGGCCCTTCGGCACCAGCTCCGACAGGTAGGTGTCGATATTCACGATTTCGACGCCGAGCCCGATGCTGGCGATGAACCGCCACAGATCGATGCCCTCGGGCGTGTGCTGAAACGCCATGACGAACGCGCCGATCGAATACCAGAGCAGCGCGAAGGTGAAGATCGAGCGGCGGCCGAAGCGATCGGACAGCCAGCTGAAGGCGACTGTTCCGACGAACAGGCCGGCAAACAGCGCGGCGACGAAGCTGGCAAAGCCTTGCAGATCAAACAGGCCCTGTGTGGTCGGCTTGAACAGGCCGGACTTGAACAGCCCGAGCGCGACATAGGCCGTGAAGAACAGATCGTAGAACTCGAACCAGCCGCCGAGTGACAGCAGCGTGACCAGCCTGCGCGTATATCGCGAAGCGGGCAGCCGATCGAGCCGCGACGCAACCGTGATCGCCGTATTGATCGCCATCGAACGCCCCCTCCGATGCCCGCAGCGGTTCGATTCCAACATCCGCATCCTGTTTCGGCACGCTCTCATGCGAATGCGAGAATCAAAGCGCCACTCGCTCATAGCAGTTTAGTGGCGCTTTGGATTTGACATTCGCTTCACGAGTTCGTGGTCGGGCGGGTAGCGAATGTCGAATCCGCTCCGCCAGCGCCCGATTCCGAAGTTCGCGCCATTGTACGGCACCCTCGTTTGCGAACTTCGGAATCGAAGGACACCGGCAACTTATTGATCCAGTGTGGCCTTGGTTCAGAAGTCCGCATGACGAGGTCGCAGCATGAACAATGCGGACTTCCGAACCGCCACACGAGTGCGCCTTGCGATTCAACTCCGACGCTCGCCGATGTGCAAGCAGCGAACAGTCAGCTCATCGACTTCCAGTTCGTCGGATTGCTTCGGGTTGGATCAATCGCCGCCGCTTCGCGCCGCCGCTGCTGTTTCCTGCGGGCGCCGGAAGCCGTCGTAGAGCCAGGCCAGGCACTGAAAAACGTCGGCGTCCGATCGCTCGCTCAATGTCTGCCAGTAAACCTCTCGGGCGATGCCGTCGGCGTGATAGACATCCCAGATGGAGCGCGACTCGAGTGTCACCCGGGCGGTACGCAGCGAGCGGGCCCGTTCAAAGCGCCCGAAGGCCGCGTCGTAGTCGCCCTTTGCAGCGGCAACGCAGTCGGCAAGGCACAGCCCGTCTTCGATCGCCATGCAGGCACCCTGCGCCAGCGACTGCAGAGTCGGGTGTGCGGCATCGCCGAGCAGAACGACGCGTCCCTTGTGCCAGCGCCGGATCGGATCGCGATCGCCGACCGCCTGGCGGTGCTTGAGGTCGAGCATTGCCAACAGCGCCTTCATCGTCGGATGAGCGTGGCGATAAGTTTGCTCGAGTTCCGCCCGGTAGGCTCCGACCGCACCGCGTTCCGACTGGGCGGAGCGCCGGAACACCGCCACGATGTTGAACAGGGCGCCGTGGCGGAGCGGGTAGTGCACGATGTGAAAGCCCGGGCCCGCCCATAGCGCGACAACGTCGCGCTGAACGTCGCAGGCCACGTCGGCCATCGGCACGATCGAGCGAAACGCCATGAAGCCGTTCGGCGACGGGTCGCCGTCGTTGATCAATTGGGCTCGCGTACGCGAGCGAATGCCGTCGGCACCGATGAGGGCGACGCCCTCGAAGGTACGGCCGTCTTCTGTTGTCACCGCGATGGCGTCGCCACGGTCGCGAAAGAACTTCACCATGGCGTCGGGCTCGAGCGTGACGAGCGGCTGGCGCCGGCAGGCGTCAAGCAACACGTCATGCAGGTCGACGCGGTGGATGATGATGTAGGGGTATGTGAAGCGCGCGCGGAATTCCGGCTGGCCGGTCGGGATGCGGATGACTTCGGCGCCGTTGAGAGCATCAAGCATGATGACGGCCGACGGCGTATCGGCGCGCTGCAGGACTTCATGGCGAAGGCCGAGCGGTTCAAAGGCGTGGAAGACGTTGGGGCCGAACTGGATGCCGTAGCCGATGGCGCCGAATTGCGGAGCGCCTTCGAGCACGCGGACGGATATGCCGTGCCGCGCCAGGGCGAGCGCCGCCGTCAGTCCGCCGAGCCCGCCGCCGACAATGATGACCGGATCGCGTTGCGCCATGAATTCCGCTCCATGGATAGTGACACCACGGACGTTGCGCCACGGGTATTGGGGTCTTCGACTCCCCCTTATTTACCCCTTTCGCCGGGCGCGATGGACTATAAATGCTGCGTCGACAGGCGGGCGAGCGATGCGAATTTCATCGGATGACCTCGACATCCTCGGCGAGCTGGAGCGCAAGGTGCTCTGGCTCGCCAGTTGGACGATCCACCACGCCAACCACGTGCGCGACAATATTGGCGGGCTGAAGGTCGGCGGCCATCAGGCCTCCTCCGCGTCACTCGCCACCATCATGACCGCGCTCTATTTTCGCGTCCTTCGCCCGCAGGACCGTGTGGCGGTGAAGCCGCACGCGTCGCCGAATTTCCACGCCATCCAATATCTCCTCGGCAAGCAAAGCCGCGAGAAATTGGCGAATTTTCGCGGCTATCACGGCGCGCAATCCTACCCGTCGCGCACCAAGGACGCCGACGACGTCGATTTTTCCACCGGATCGGTCGGGCTTGGCGTGGCGCAGACGCTGTTTTCCTCGCTGGTGCAGGACTACGTGCGCGCCCACGGCTGGGGCCTGCAGCGCCCCGAAGGCCGCATGGTGGCCCTGATCGGCGATGCTGAACTCGATGAGGGCAACATCTTCGAATGCATCCTGGAGGGTTGGAAACAGGGGCTGCGGAACTGCTGGTGGATCGTCGATTATAACCGCCAAAGCCTCGACGCCGTGGTCCGCGAGGGGCTGTGGCAGCGCTACGAAGAACTGTTCCATAATTTCGGCTGGGATGTCGTCATCCTGAAATACGGCTCGCTCTTGGAAGCGGCATTCCGCGAGTCGGGCGGCGAGGCCCTGCGGCAATGGATCGACAACTGCCCGAACCAGCTTTATTCCGCGCTCGTTTTTCAGGGCGGCGCCGCCTGGCGCAAGCATCTCACCGACGATCTCGGCGATCAGGGTGCGGTTTCCAGGCTGATCGACTCGCGCTCGGACGACGAGCTGGCGCGGCTGATGACCAATCTCGCCGGGCACGACCTTCCTGCCTTGCTGGAGGCGTTCGCGCGCGTCGATCACGACCGGCCGGTCTGCTTCATCTGCTACACGATCAAAGGCTATGGGCTGCCGTTTGCCGGGCATAAGGACAACCATGCCGGGTTGATGACACCGGCGCAGATGGAAACCTTCCGCCAGGCGATGAACATTCGTCCGGGATACGAGTGGGAGCGTTTCGAGGGACTGCGGCAAAAACCCGAGGCGTTGCAGAAATTTCTCGACGGCGTTCCGTTTGCCGCTGGCGGTCCGCGCCGGCTTTCGGCGCCGCGCTTTCCGGCGCCGGACAATCTGGCCGTGACCATCCAACCGGAAATGTCGACGCAGACCGGATTCGGTGCGCTGCTCAACGAATTGGCGCGCGAGCAATCCGCGCTCGTCGATCGCCTTGTCACCACCTCGCCTGACGTGACCGTTTCGACCAATCTCGGTGGCTGGGTCAACCGCCGCGGTCTGTTCGCCCGCGAAGCCCTGGCCGACACGTTTCGGAAGGAGCGCATCCCGTCCACCTTCAACTGGGACTTTTCCGCCAAGGGCCAGCACATCGAACTGGGCATCGCCGAGAACAACCTCTTCATCCTGCTGTCGGCGCTCGGCCTTTCGAGCGCGATCAACGGCGAGCGGCTTGTTCCCATCGGCACGCTGTACGACCCGTTCATCGCCCGCGGCCTCGATGCGCTCAACTACGCCTGCTATCAGGACGCTCGCTTCATTCTGGTGGCGACGCCCTCGGGGGTGACGCTGGCGCCCGAAGGCGGCGCGCATCAGTCGATTGCCGAGCCGCTGATCGGCATGGCGCAGGACGGTCTCGCCGCATTCGAGCCGGCCTTCGTCGACGAACTCGCCGTCATCCTCGCTTTTGCGCTCGACTACATTCAAAGAGATGCCGGCGAGGGGGGCGAGGTGTCGGAGCGCAACTGGCTGCGCGACGAGACCGGCGGTTCGATCTACCTGCGGCTGTCGACGCGGCCGATCGAGCAGATCAATCGGCCGATGACCGCGTCCTTGCGTCAAGCCATTGTCGATGGCGCCTATTGGCTGCGCGAACCCGGACCGAATTGCCAGGTGGTGGTGGCTTATACCGGAGCGGTCGCGCCCGAGGCGATCCGGGCCACCGGCTTCATGGCGGAAGATCGCCGTGACGTGGGCCTCCTCGCCGTCACCTCGGCCGATCGGCTCAACGCCGGATGGACCGCGGCATTGCGCGCGCGCGAGCGCGGTCTCGTCCATGCGCGCTCGCATGTCGAGCGGTTGTTCGCCGCGCTCCCGCCGCATTGCGCCATCGTCACCGTGCTTGACGGCCATCCGGCGACGCTTGCCTGGCTTGGCGCCGTTGGCGGCCATCGCGTGCGCCCGCTCGGCGTCGAGCATTTCGGCCAGACCGGCTCGATCCCCGATCTCTACCGTCACTACGGCATCGATGCCGACGCCATCATCGCCGCGGCGCAGGCGATCGCGCCGGGCAGGCCGATCCGGCATCTGCGGGCGCTGTAGCGGGCTCCGGGCATGACGGTCGCAGCCGCCGAGTCGCCGAACAGTCTGATCCGCTGGCACTATCTGTGGTGGGCGCTGGTCGCGCTCGCGGCGATGGTCGGCGTGATTACGGTCGGCAATCTGTGGCTCCTCGATTTCGTGCACGTGTTCTCCGGCCTGCTGTGGACCGGCATCGACCTGTTCATGGGATTCGTGCTGGGTCCGATTCTGCGGCGCGTCGATATCGCGGTGCGGGCGGCGGTGGCGCAGCGGCTCACTCCGCGCACGCTCTTTCTCATGCCGGCGCTCTCCATCATTGCCGGCACCACCGGCTGGTTCCTGGCGGTGCGGCTCGGCTACACCGCACTCGCCTGGCCGGCCTTCGGCTGGATTGCCGCAGCGCTGATCCTGGTGACGCTGATGACCATCCAGGGCGTGGGGTTTTTGCTGCCGGTCAATCTCCGGGTCTGTCTGGAATTGCAGAAGCCCAGTCCCGACCTGGTCAGGGTCAAAAGGTTGATGCAGTGGTATTTCTACGCCGTGGCCATGCAGGGGGTGATGCAGATTGCCATCATCGTGGTGATGGCGCGCATGCGCACCGGCATCTGACCGCCGCCGGCGGCGCTCGCACCGGCCAGTCCCATAGCAACTTGCCTACAGCAACTTGAGCTGCCGGTCCGCCGGCTTGCCGCGCAGCGCGCTGTTTTGGTGCCTGAGCAGCTCGCTCTCGATGGCAGCAAGGAACGGCGAGGCCTGTTGCTCGCGCACGCGTCCGCGCCAGCGGCGCTTGCGCGCGCGGCTGAGCACGAGGCGGTCCTTGGCGCGCGTCATGCCGACATAGAACAGGCGGCGCTCTTCCGCCATCTCGTCGGTGCCGATCGTGCCGGAATTGCCCCAATAGAGCGGCAGGACGCCGTCCTCGATGCCGACGATGAACACGTGGGCGAATTCGAGTCCTTTGGCCGCGTGCAAAGTGAGCAGCGACACGCCATCGGCGCGGCCGTCCCAGAAATCGGCGTCGGTTGCCAGCGCCACGGCATCGACAAAGCGTGGCTCGTCATCGCCGCACGCTTGCGCCAGCGGCAATAGCCGCTGCAACGCGAGATCGATCGCCGCAGTCTCCTCGCTCGCGTGAGCGAGCCGCTGCGCGGCGCGCTCAAGCCGCGTTGAGAGGCCGCAATCGGGCGCAATCGACTCGATTTCATCGATCAACGCCCGTACCGAAGGCTCTTCGGCGAGTGGGGTGTGCGAATGCTTGCGGAACGGGATGCCGGAGCGCGCCAGCGCCTCAACGAGCGCGACGGCTTGTGCCTCGGTGCGATAGAGCACTGCGAAATCGGCGAAGGAGAGCGCGGTGCCTTGGCGTCCGGCGCGGCCGCTGTCGATCGAGAAAAAGCTGTGGCCGCCGATCGCCTGCTCGATTGTCGCGACTACAAACTCGGCTTCGGCACGTTCGCTCGGCGCCGCATGGATGGTGATGCGCTCATGCATGTCGCGCACGATTTCGGCCACCGGTTCGTCGGCGCGTTCGACGATGACTTGCGAGGACGCGGCAACGATCGTGCCGCTTGAACGGTAATTGCGCTTGAGCGCCACGGTCGCGGCGGCGGGATAGTCGGCGCGAAAGCGCTGGAAACAGGAGGCATCGGCGCCGCGAAACCCGTAGATCGCCTGGTGCGGATCTCCGATGACGCAGAGATTGCCGCCCGGCGGCGGCGCAACGAGCGCCAGCAAGCGATATTGCAGGGTGTCGACGTCCTGGAATTCGTCCACCGACACGAAACGAAATCGTTCCCGGTAGAGCGCCGCGATGTCGGGATTGCTTTCCAGCAATCGCACCGGCAAAGCGATCAGATCGTCGAAGTCGATCCGGTTCTCGAGCGCGAGAACTTTGCGGTAGGCCGCGCTTGCCTCCGCCAGTTCCGCATCCGGCGGCGTCGCGCTGCGCGTGCATTTCGACAGCGCCCGCAGGAGCCCCTGCGCGCGCGGCAGCGGCAGAGCAAGGCCTCTTGCCAGCGCATCGGCGCGCTCGGCCTCGCCGGCGACGCGGAAGCCGCGCTGCAGGCCGGCGGCATTGGCGTGCTCGCGCAGCATCGCAAGTCCGAGCGAATGAAAGGTGTGCACCGCGATCTCGGCGGCCTGCGCGCCGAGACTGTCGCGCAGACGCTCGCGCATCTCGGCGGCTGCGCGTCGCGTGAATGTGATGGCGAGGCAATGTTCGCCCGCCACCCCGCCCTCGGCGACAAGATGAACGATGCGCCGCGTCAGCGTGCGCGTTTTTCCCGAGCCCGGTCCGGCGACGATCGCGAGTGGGCCGTCAACGACAGACGCCGCGGCGCGCTGGTCGTCGTCGAGCGCGGCGAGGGCGCCCGGCGCGCTATCACTGGATCGGCTGCCCGGATTCTCACCTCCCCCCGCGAGCGTATGCGAGTGGCGGGGAGGGGTCGGGGGTGAAGAGATTTTTGCTACGAAAGAGCCCCCCACCCCGGCGCTTGCAGCGCCGACCTTCCCCACCACGTCGCTTCGCTTCGCGGGGGGAGGGGATTCATCGCGCGGCGCCTCGAACAATAATTCGCCGGCCGTCCGCTGGCGCAACTCGTCATGTTGGAAGAGCCGGATCACGCCGTACTCGCCGTCATAGCCGGCGTCGCGGATCACCTTGCCGGCGCGCAGGCGCGTGATCGCTTCGGCGAGCAACGGCGAAGCCGCGCGCGCAATGTCCTCCACCGGGATCGATTGAAGAACCGCGAGTTCGGAGCCGAGCGTGCCGAGGAGCCGCCCATAGGAGCGCTCGACGGCTTTGCTCGACGCCGCACTGCCGACGATCTCGCCGAGCACTTCCGGCAGCGGCACCAGGTTCGACACTTCGCCGGCGGTGGGTGGCGGCAATGCCTCTTCCTCGCTGCGGTCGGCAAGCTCCTCGACCCGATGCAGGACGCCGATCGTCATCGGACCGCCGCAGACCGGGCAGCGGCCGCCCTGGGCGAGGGTTTCGCGCGGCGACAGCTTGATGGCGCATTTGCGATGACCGTCGAGGTGATATTTGCCTTCCTCGGGGAAGAACTCGACCGTGCCGACATAACCGTCGCCGGTCTCGAGCGCCTTGCGGATGGCGAAATAGTCGAGATCGCAGTTGAAGGTGGTGGCCTCGCGGCCGAGTTTGCCGGGCGAATGGGCGTCGGAATTGGACACCAGCCGGTACCGGTCGAGCATCGACAGGCGCCAGTTCATCGGCGGATCGGACGAGAGTCCGGTCTCGACCGCGAAGATGTGATCGGCGAGATCGCCGTAGCATTCCCGGATTGAATCAAAACCGGATTGCGAGCCGAGCGCCGCGAACCACGGCGTCCAGATATGGGCCGGGATGAAATAGGCGTCGGGGCTCGCCGTCAGCGCGATTTCCAAAAGATCGCGGGAGTCGAGCCCGAGAATCGGCCGTCCGTCGGAGGCGATGTTGCCGATGCGGGCGAGTCGAGCGGCGATGTGATCGGCGGTGGCAAAATCCGGCGC
>JASHOR010000178.1 GCA_030041005.1 Xanthobacteraceae bacterium | reverse complement strand
TGGCCGGGTCGTCGATCCACTTGCCGTCGAATTCCGAGGTGATGGTGACGCCCTGGAAGCCGAGTTCGTGGCGGCAGCGATGAAGTTCCTTGAACGCGTCGGCGCCGCCGAGCGGATGTGCGTGCGCGGCGCCGATGAAGCGGCCGGGATAGTCGCGCTCGGCCTTTTTCGCCTTGTCGTTGACGAAGCGCGAGGTCTCCAAATCCGCGCACATGCCTGCCGCACTGGTGAGCCAGGCGGCGTCGATGCCGGCAACGTCCATCATGTGGACGTGCTCGTCGAGATCGTAGAGCAGAGAGTGCACGGTGTAGCTCGGCGCGCCCAGCGCGTCGTAGTTGAGAATCAGCCGGTCACCCGGATCCTGGCGAATCAGCTCGCGCGGCGTGAAATGATGCTGGAAATCGACGATCATGGGCGGAGTTTTCCTCGTTTCGTCATTGCGAGGCACGTAGTGCCGAAGCAATCCAGTCTTCGCAAGGGGGCTGGATTGCTTCGTCGCTGCGCTCCTCGCAATGACGGCAAATGCACCGGAATGACAGCGCCCTCAGCCCGGGCTACAGTAAAGCCATGTCCTATTTCATGTCTCACGTCGCGGTCCCGATCGCCGTCGGCGCGGTCGCGGTGGTGCTGCTCCTTGGCCTCATCAACACCATGCGCGGCGGTTCGCCCTGGACCTCGCAGAAGCTGATGCGGCTGCGCGTGATGCTGCAATTCATCGCTATCGTCGTCATCATGTTCGCCGCCTGGGTCATGTCGAAGTAATCCCGGAAGCAGGCCATGGTCGTCCTCAACAAGATCTATACCCGCACCGGGGACGATGGCAGCACGGCGCTGGGCACCGGCGAGCGCCGCAAGAAATACGATCTCCGCATCGCCGCCTACGGCACGCTTGACGAGGCCAATGCGGCGATCGGCATCGTGCGGCTCCATACCGCCGACGACCCGGCGCTCGACGCCGCGCTCGCGCATATTCAGAACGATTTGTTCGACGTCGGTGCCGATCTCACAATGCCGGGAAAGGGCAGGGGGCCCGATGGCGCGAGGCTGACGGTGACCAATACCCAGGTCACTTGGCTTGAAAGCGAGATTGACCGCCTGAATGCCGAACTGACGCCGCTGCGATCGTTCGTTTTGCCAGGGGGCAGCGCGCCGGCCGCCTATTTGCATCTGGCCCGCACCGTCTGCCGCCGCGCGGAGCGCCTCATCGCCGAACTTAAGGACAAACCTGGCGAGAGCGTCGGCGAGGAGGTGCTCAAATACGTCAATCGTCTTTCCGACTTTCTGTTTGTCGCCAGCCGCCACGCAAACGGTAAAGGCGCGCGCGACGTGCTGTGGCAGCCGGGGCGCAATCGCTGAGATCCGCAGGGGGCGATCATGGTCTTCACGCCGGTATGGGATCACAGCCCTTTCAAATGGCCGACGCCGCCTTACGTGATGTGGCTTTTGGTCGTTACCAATTTCGCCGTGTACTTCTTTCAGGCGAGCGCCGGACAGGTCGACCGCGCCGATCACGTGGCCGGCCTCATACCGGCCGCGATCACGGGTGGGGCCTCTCCAGGCACCCTGTGGGCACCGCTCACGCTGATCACGTCAATGTTTCTGCATGCCAATTTCATGCATGTGTTCGGCAACATGCTTTTTTTGTTCGTGTTCGGCGACGATATCGAGGAGGTCCTCGGGCACTGGAGCTTTCTCTTCTTCTATTTTGCCTGCGGGATTGTCGCTGGATTGACCTTTGTCTTCAGCGCTCCGGGCTCGACGACCGAACTGATCGGCGCCTCGGGCGCGGTCGCGGGAGTGATTTCCGCATATCTGCTGTTTCGGCCGTGCGCCAAGGTAACCTGCTTGCTCGGGCTCATACCGCTTCGCATCAGGGCTTATTGGGTGATCGGCAGTTGGGTGATTTGGCAGGTCGTCGAAGCCTGGAGCGGGGCGCAGGATGGCGTGGCCTATTGGGCCCATGTCGGCGGCCTGGTCGCCGGAGCCGTTCTGTTCGCGATCATGCGTCCGGCGGGCGTACGCCTCTTTGATTGCGTGCATTCGGAGCCGGTCCCGGATACTCGCGAAACGGATGCGCCCTCCACGCTGCCACGTTGACTTTGCTCCGCTCCGGCCATTAGGTTCCCGCACCGCAGCATCGCCGGCGATCGATCCGCGACAGGCAAGGCCCAGTCATGAAAATTCTCGTGCCCGTGAAACGGGCGGTCGACAAGGACGTGAAAATTCGCGTCAAGGCGGACGGTTCGGGCGTCGAACTCGCAAATGTCAAAATGTCGATGAATCCGTTCGACGAGATTGCAGTCGAGGAGGCGCTCCGGCTCAAGGAGGCAGGGAAAGCCAGCGAAATCGTTGTCGTCTCGGTCGGACCGCAGCAGGCCGGCGAGACCATCCGGACCGCACTCGCCATGGGGGCCGACCGCGGCATTCTGGTCAAGGCCGACGGGCCGGTCGAGCCGCTGGCGGTGGCAAAGATCCTCAAAGCCATTACCGCTGCCGAACAGCCTGGCCTCATCATCATGGGCAAGCAGGCGATCGACGACGACTGCAATCAGACCGGCCAGATGCTGGCGGCCCTGCTGGGCTGGCCGCAAGGCACCTTCGCGTCCAAGGTTGTGATTGACGGCGAGGCACTGATGGTTACCCGCGAGGTGGACGGCGGATTGCAGACAGTGAAGCTCAAAATGCCGGCGATTGTCACGACCGACTTGCGATTGAACGAGCCGCGTTACGCGTCATTGCCCAATATCATGCGCGCCAAGAAGAAACCGATCGATGACAAATCGCCCGCCGATTATGGGATCGACGTTGCACCACGGCTCCAAGTTATCAAGACGGTCGAGCCGCCGGTCCGCAAGGCTGGCGTCAAGGTCGCCAACGTGGCCGCTCTGATTGACAAGCTCAGAAACGAGGCGGGGGTGATTTGATGCCGCTGCCGGGGCGTTCACCAGTCGCGCTTGTTCCCGTGCAAGCGGAAACTATGATGGGGTTGGCCGTCCATCGCGCCTCTCACCGACACTCCGTGTTCGCCGGGACGGGCGGAGACCAATGATGCCGACCTTATTGATCGCAGAGCACGACAACAAAACGCTCAGGGATGCGACCAACAAGGCGCTCACGGCAGCCAAGGCGATCGGCGCCGATGTGCACGTGCTGGTGGCGGGTCTGGGCTGCGAGGCGGTTGCAGAGGCTGCAGCCAGGCTCGACGGCGTCAGCAAGGTGCTGCTCGCACAGGCGACGGCCTATGAGCACATGCTGGCCGAGCCGACCGCGGCGCTCGTCGTTTCTCTCGCCGCGCCTTACGAGACAATCGTGGCGCCGGCAACGACGTCGGGAAAGAACTTCATGCCGCGCGTGGCCGCTCTTTTGGACGTGATGCAGATTTCCGACGTCATCAAGATCGATGCCGCGGACACGTTCGAGCGGCCGATCTACGCCGGGAATGCCATCCAAACGGTCCGCTCTGCTGACGCCAAGAGGGTGATCACGGTACGGACGGCGGCGTTCCAGGCCGCCGGACCTGCTGCCGGCGGCCCAGCGCCGGTCGAAAAGGTCGCGGGCGGCTCGGATCCCGGCCTGTCGCAATTTGCCGGCGAGGAACTGTCGCGGTCGGAGCGGCCTGAACTGACGTCGGCGAAGATCATCATTTCTGGCGGCCGGGCGATGCAAAGTCGCGAGAACTTCACCAAATATATAGAACCGGTGGCCGACCAACTCGGCGCCGCGGTTGGCGCGTCGCGCGCCGCCGTCGACGCTGGATATGCACCGAACGACTGGCAAGTTGGGCAAACCGGCAAGGTGGTCGCGCCCGACCTGTACATTGCGGTCGGTATTTCAGGCGCTATTCAGCATCTGGCCGGTATGAAGGATTCGAAAGTGATTGTCGCGATCAACAAGGACGAAGAGGCGCCGATCTTCCAGGTCGCCGATTACGGGCTCGTCGCCGATCTCTATCAGGCGCTGCCGGAACTGGCGGCCGAACTTGGCAAGGTACGGCGTTGACCATCGTCGAAGATTGCGACTCCGCCGTCTGGAGTGGCGCGGCGGATCGTCGTAGAAGAGGCAGTGGACATGAACGAGGTTAAGGAGCGGCCGGTGGCGCGTTCCGCGCGGACGGAGCACACGCAGCATTCGATTCGCAAAATCGGGGTTGTCGGTGCCGGTCAGATGGGCAGCGGCATCGCCCATGTCTGCGCGCTGTCCGGCTTCCACGTTCTGCTCAACGACATCGCGCCCGAGCGCGTCAGCGAGGGCCTCGCCACGATCAGCGGCAATCTCGCGCGCCAGGTCAGCCGCCAGCGTATCAGCGAAGAGGAGCGGCAGGCCGCAATCAAGCGGATCACCGCGGCCACCACTCTCGAGGATCTGGCTGAGTGCGACATCGTGATCGAGGCGGCAACCGAGAAGGAGGAGACCAAGCGCAGGATCTTCTCGGCGCTGTGTCCTTCGCTCAAGCCGGGGGCAATCATCGGCACGAACACTTCGTCGATCTCGATCACACGGCTTGCCGCCGCGACCGACCGGCCGGAGCGTTTCATCGGCATCCATTTCATGAACCCGGTGCCGCTGATGGAGCTGGTCGAGGTCATTCGCGGCATCGCCACGGACGATGCGACATTCGAAGCGACCAAACAATTCATTGCCAAGCTCGGCAAGCAGATCGCGGTCTCGGAGGACTTCCCCGCCTTCATCGTCAATCGCATCCTATTGCCGATGATCAACGAGGCGATCTACACGCTCTATGAAGGCGTCGGCAACGTCGAGGCGATCGACACCGCAATGCGGCTCGGCGCGCATCATCCGATGGGTCCGCTGGAGCTTGCCGACTTCATCGGACTCGACACCTGTCTGTCGGTCATGCAGGTACTGCATGAAGGCTTGGCGGATTCCAAATACCGGCCATGCCCGCTCCTGGTGAAATACGTCGAAGCCGGCTGGCTCGGTCGCAAGACGCAGCGCGGCTTCTATGATTACCGGGGCGACAAGCCGGTGCCCACGCGCTGACTTCTTTGAAATTGACGGACCGACCGTCGCCCCAGGGAATGAGACGGGCTGGCCTGTTTGTTGGCGCCGTCCGATGCTCCAGTTCGAGCGTGAGAGGCGTCCAGGAACAAACCCATGCGTTGGGCGGTTGAAAGTGCGCCCTGAGGGCTGAGTTATCGGCATGGGATGGAGCCCACAGCCGCAATGACGGCACCCCTTTCGGGTTATTTCTAGGCGGGCGAAGAGATCGGTCGTTTGGCTTCAGCCTGTCTGCCAGATTCCGGCCACGAAAGGTTGGGCACCCTTCGCAGCCCGGTGCCATAACGGAAGCTAAAGAGGAAGCAATGACGCGCCAAACGCTAACGCGCCTTCTCGGGATAATGACACTGCTCGGCGCAGCCACGCCATTCACACCGGCAACCGTTCACGCCCAACAATTCGATTTCAGCCAGATTGGCGCGTTCGAATCCATGGGATCGGGCGTGGCGCGCGGCGGATCGTCGCCGAAGACAATTGTCGAGGGCACCGAAGGCCATGTCGTCTTGCTGACGATCTGGAATTCTGACACCGACGCGAAGCTTTATTGGAAGGCGCTTGATGGAGGCGCTCCGCAGACCACCGTCGTCCATGGAACCACGGTGCGGGCATTTCAGACCGCCGGCGAGTTCAAACTTCAGGCCCTCGGCAACGACACCCAGAGGGTCAAATACGACTACGTGGTCCTCCGCCTCAACAAATGATCGCGCGCCCTCGGCGGCAGTTGAGGCGGGCACGCACAAACGGCGAGGGCCGGCATGACAGTGTTATGGGCGCATGCCCGATCGGCACCCTTGACGTGACGTCTGGAGAGATCGTCGGCGCCAAATCAGGACGTGATCTCGTTCTTGGTTTCGAAATTGAGTTCGATCTCCACATTGTTGGGGTCGCGCAGGAAAATCTGCCAGCGGGTGCTGTTGGGGACTTGATTGGTGCGGTAGGATACGCCCTTGCTGGTGAGATGCCGCTTCATGGCTTCAAAGCCGCGGCTGCCGAACGCGACGTGATCGATGACGCCCGAATCGGGGCGTTGTTCCTTGTCCGTCTGTGAAATGTCGTTGAGGTGCAGCACGGGATGGCCGCTGCTGTAGAGCCATGCGCCCGGGAAATTGAAGGCGGGACGAGGACCATTCTCAAATCCCAGTACATCTTCGTAGAACTGCACTGTCTCTCTGAGTTTGCGGGTCGACACGTTGTAGTGGTCAAGCATGCCAATGCTTTTTTCCATCCTGCTTCTCCTTGCGCGCTACCGGCAGGCAGAATACGGCAAACTTCGCTGCAGCAAAACGCCAAAGGGACGGTGTTGGAGGCGTCGGTTGGCACGATGACGATTGCCGATCCGGCAAACCTGAAGAACCCGGCCGCGATCAGCGCGTCACAGTCTTGTCTTGGGTCTTGTCTTGGGTCTGGTCTTGGGCCGCAATCGTTGCGCGAACGAGCTTTGTCCCGTCATCGCTCGACCATTCGGCAGGACCTGCCATGTCGCCGATTTCGCAGCCCCTCGGGCCGACCAGAAGCGTTGTCGGCATCCCGAAAGCTTTCCCGGCTGTTCTCAGGGTCTCGAATACCTGGGCGCTGTCGTCGGAGTAATAGTGGAGGTGGGTGACGCCGATCTGCTTCAAAAAGGCGAGCGGCTTTTGCGGGTCACGGGTATCGATGTTGACCGCTACCACTTGAAATTTTGGGCTGCCGAGTTCGGCTTGCAGCGCATCCAGTGCCGGCATTTCGCGACGGCAGGGCACGCACCAGGTGGCCCAGAGATTGAGCAGGATGGTGCGGCCGCGCCAATCGGCAAGTGTGCGGCGGGCGCCATGGGCGTCGTTGAAGGACAAATCGGGCACCCGGTACGGCACCTGGGCCACGGCCAGCGCAGCGACCTGACCGTGCACCAAGGGGGAGATCCGGGCGGCCGTTTCCACCGCCTGCCGGCAGGCGCCGTCAGCCGGATTGCTTCGCAGACGCGCGATCCCGTATACCCCCGCCAGTACGGCAACGGCGGCGCCCAGCGCCGTCGCCATGAGCCTGCGGCGGCGCACCTTGCGAGAGGGCTCGTTATTCGGCTCGGGCATCAGCGGAGAACTCCGGCAGACTCGTCATGGCTAACAAAATGTGGGGTGGACGCTTCGGGCAAAAATCCGATCCGCTCATGGAAGAGATCAACGCCTCGATCGACTTCGACCGCAAGCTCTATCGGCAGGACATAGCCGCCAGCAAGGCTCATGCGGCGATGCTCGCGAAAAAGGGCATCATCACGACGCATGATGCAAAGCAAATCGCTCACGGTCTAGACACGATCCTGTCAGAAATCGAGGCGGGCAAGTTTCCGTTCAAGCGCGCCCTCGAAGATATTCATATGAATGTCGAGAGCCGGCTCGCCGACCTGATCGGATCGGCCGGAGGCAGGCTGCATACCGCGCGCTCGCGCAACGATCAGGTCGCCACCGATTTTCGACTCTGGGTGCGCGACGCCATCGACGAGATCGACGCAGCGCTTGCGGCCTATCAGCGCGCGCTTGCCGAAAAGGCGCTGGAGCACGCGGCGACGGTAATGCCCGGCTTTACCCATTTGCAAACCGCGCAGCCGGTAACCTTTGGGCATCACCTCCTGGCCTACGTGGAGATGGCGGCGCGCGACCGCGGCCGCTTCGCCGGCGCGCGCGAACGGCTCAACGAAAGCCCGCTCGGCGCCGCGGCGCTCGCCGGCACTGCCTTTGCCATCGACCGCGACATGACCGCGAAGGCTCTCGGCTTCAAACGGCCGATGGCGAACTCGATCGACGCCGTGTCCGACCGCGACTTCGTGCTGGAAACTCTCGCGGCCACGGCGATCACGTCGGCGCATCTGTCGCGTTTCGCCGAAGAAATCGTACTCTGGTCGTCACCGCAAAGCGGCCTCATTCGCCTTTCGGACCGGTTCACGACCGGCTCCTCGATCATGCCGCAGAAGCGCAATCCCGACGCGGCGGAACTTGTCCGTGCCAAGTCCGGCCGCATCTTCGGGGCGCTGATCGCGCTCTTGACGGTTATGAAGGGGCTGCCGCTCGCCTACGCCAAGGACATGCAGGAGGACAAGGAGGGCGCGATGGATTCGCTCGGCGCGCTCAAGCTGTCGCTTGCGGCGATGACCGGCATGGTGCGCGACATGGCGGCCGACGCAGCGCGCATGCGACAGGCCGCCGCCGGGGGCTTTTCCACGGCGACCGACCTGGCCGACTGGCTCACGCGCGAGTTGAAGCTGCCGTTTCGCGAGGCCCATCGCGCGGCAGGGCGAATCGTGGCCAAGGCGGCTGAAGCCGGCGTGGCGCTCGACGAACTGCCCCTCGAGACGATGCAGGAGGTCGAGCCTGGCCTGACCAGAGCGATTTTCGGCGTCCTGTCGGTGGACAAGTCGGTGGCAAGCCGCACGGTTTATGGCGGGACCGCGCCTAAAAATGTCCGCTTGCAGGCCAAGCGTTGGCTCAAACGGCTGGGCGCCATGCCGTAAACAGGCCGGAAACGGCTTGCGGAACAAAATCTCGCCGCCTGGAGGTGGTCTGGTGGGTCTGGTGGGTAAGCGGCCGCACGCACGCGTCGGTCGCGGGGACTGGGGGAGCACGGCTTTGGCCGGTGATCGTCGCAGCTTTGCTGGCGTATTAGCCATGGCGCTCATACTGCCGCTTGGGCTTGCGGCATGCGGCCGCAAGGGCCCGCTCGACCCGCCGCCGAGTGCCGCAATACCGGCAGAGCCGGCATCCAGGCCGGCACCGACTACATTCATCGACCCCACGACCCCGACCGGAGGGCCGCAGCAGGCGGCGCCGGTGGCACCGGTGCAGACGACGCAAGCCGCTCCGGCCACGCGGCCGGCGAAGACGCAGCCGGCGCTGAAGAGCTTCTTCCTCGATCCGCTGGTGCAGTAGCGCGGCCGTCGCGAATCATGGCTGTGGCAACGGCACGGTACGCCGGGGCAAGCGCCGGTAACCGCCAGCCGTTTCCCTTGTCCTGATCCTGTTCTAAGAAGCGCCATGCATCATTTCGCCTATCGCGGCGGCATATTGCACGCCGAAGACGTCAATCTTGTCACGCTCGCTGGCATCGTGGGCACGCCGTTCTACTGTTACGCGACGGCAACCATCGAGCGGCACTATCAGGTTTTCGCCGACGCGTTTGCCGACGTCGACGCCCTGGTATGCTATTCGCTCAAGGCAAATTCCAACCAGGCGGTGATCGGAACGCTCGCACGCCTTGGCGCCGGCGCCGACGTGGTTTCCGAAGGCGAACTGCTACGGGCGCTTGCCGCCGGCATTCCTGCCGACAGGATCGTGTTCTCAGGCGTCGGTAAGACCGCGCGCGAACTTGCGCTGGCTGTCGACCGCGAAATCTTTTGCGTCAATGCCGAATCGGAGGCTGAGATCGAGCTGCTTGCCGCTATAGCCGCCGGCAAGGGACGTACTGTCGACATTTCCGTCCGCGTCAATCCCGACATCGACGCCAGAACGCACGCCAAGATCTCAACCGGCAAGGCGGAGAACAAATTCGGCATTCCTCTCAGCCGCGCCCGCGAGGTTTACGCGCGAGCCGCGAAGCTTCCCGGCGTCCGCGTGGCCGGCGTCGATATGCATATCGGCAGCCAGATCGTGGAGCTCGATCCTTTTGGCAACGCCTTTGTGTTGCTCGCCGATTTCGTACGCACGCTGCGCGCGGACGGCCACACGATTTCGCACATCGACCTCGGCGGCGGCTTGGGCATCCCCTATCGGCAGGACAATAAGCCGCCACCCGAACCGGCGGCTTACGCGGCGATAGTCAAAGCTGCCACTGCCGGTCTCGGCTGCCGTCTCATCTTCGAACCCGGCCGGTTGATCGTCGGCAATGCAGGCGTCCTGGTCACCCGTGTGCTTTACATCAAACGCAGCGAGGCCAAGACCTTCGTCATTATCGATGCCGGGATGAACGATCTGGTGCGACCGACTCTCTACGATGCGCATCACGAGGTCATCCCGGTGCGTGAAGCCGCCCCCGGCGGAGAGCGAATCATTGCCGACGTCGTCGGACCGGTCTGCGAATCAGGTGACTACCTCGCGCTGGAGCGATCCTTGCCGTTGCCGCATACGGGCGATCTTCTCTCGGTCATGAGCGCAGGCGCCTACGGGGCCGTGCAGGCCGGAACCTATAACAGCCGCCCGCTTATCCCCGAAGTGCTTGTACGGAAAGGGGAATGGGCGATCGTCCGGCCGCGTGTCGCCGCCGAGGAACTGATCGCACTCGATCGCCTGCCGCCGTGGCTTGCCCCCTAGGTTTGCACCCCAAGCATGGCTTTGATTTCGTATCCGCCAAAGAGGCCGCTTGCGCCTTGAACCCGCCGCCATGTTAGCGTGTTGTCATGCGACATTTAGTCATGCGCGTGACGCACTGCGGAGCGCTCGGTGACCGAGGCCATTTTGCCTGATTTGCCGGAGGAGCAGCACGGCGGCGAGGGGTTGCTGGCGGGCGCGCTCAAACGTGCGCGTTGGACAATCTTGTGGGAGCGATTGTGGCCGCCACTCGCCACGCTGGCGACCGTGATCGGATTGTTTCTCGCCCTGTCCTGGCTGGGGCTGTGGCTGTGGCTGCCGCCGCTCGGGCGGACCGCGGGCTTGGCAGTGTTCGCGATCCTCGCCGTGGTCGCTGCGGCGCCGTTCGTCTTCCTGCGGCTGCCTCGCGCGGCTGACGCCCTGCAGCGCCTCGACCACGAAAGCGGCCTTTCCCACCGCCCGGCGACTGCCATCGCCGACAAATTGGCTGTTAGCCCGCAAGATCCCTATTCGCTTGCGCTCTGGAAAGCCCATGTTGACCGTGCCCGGCAGGCCGCACGCTCGCTGAAGGCGGGGTTGCCGTCGCCGCGCCTTGCCTGGCGCGACCCTTATGCGCTGCGTGGCCTGGTTTTGCTCGCCTGCATCGCCACTTTTTTTGCCGCGGGCGGCGAGCGGATCAAGCGTATTGCGGCAGCGTTTGATTGGCACGGCGTTGTCCTGCCGGCCAATTTCCGCGTCGATGCTTGGGTGATCCCGCCGCTCTACACGGGCAAGCCGCCGGTCATGCTTCCCGGCATGCATCCCGGTGAGAGCTTTGCACAGCTCCCGGGGCCGGTCTCGGTGCCGATCAATTCGGTGCTGGTCGTCCGCGCGTCCGGAGACATCAATCTCAATGTGTCCGGCTCCGGTGGGCTTACTCCCTCGACGGCGGCGGCGCATCCTCCGGCTGGAACCGAAGAGCACCGCTTCGTCATCAAGGCCGCCGGCACGGCGACCTTGCGCGGTGTCGGCGACGACGTGACCTGGGCGTTCAACGCCATCCCGGACCGGCCGCCGACCATTGCGCTTACCAAGGAGCCGGAGGAACAGGGGCGCGGTTCGCTGCTGTTGTCGTATCGGCTCGAGGACGATTACGGGGTGACCAGTGCCGAGGCGACTTTCGCGAGCAAGGGCGGCAAAGCTGCGCAGGGCGCCCATCCGCTGTTCGGGCCGCCCGATTTTTCCCTGATCCTGCCTCAGGCGCGCACCAAAAAGGGCGTCGGTCAGACACTCAAGGATTTGACCGATCATCCCTGGGCCGGAGCCGAGGTCACGATGACGCTCGTCGCCCACGACGATGGCGGCAACATCGGCAAAAGCGCGCCCGTGAGTTTCCGGCTTCCTGAGCGAGTCTTCACCAAGCCCCTGGCGCGTGCGCTGGTCGAGCAGCGGCGTAATCTCGCGCTTGATGCCCGCTCCAAACCCATCGTGCTCACCGCGCTCGACGCGCTCACGCTCGCGCCCGACAAGTTCACGCCCGACCTCGGCGTCTACCTTGGAATGCGCAGCATCTACTGGGAGCTCGTGCACGCCCGAACCGACGATCAGCTGCGCGATGTCGTCAAGCGTTTGTGGTCCATGGCGGTCGACATCGAGGACGGCGACATGGCCGACGCGCAGGCAGCGCTTCGCAATGCCGAAGAGGCGCTGCGCCAGGCGCTGCAAAACGGCGCCAGCGACCAGCAGATCAAACAACTCATGGACAAGCTGCGTGAGGCGATGAATCGCTACATGCAGGCGCTCGCCCAGGAACTGCAAAAAAACGGCGGGCTGTCCCGCCCGCTCGATCATAATGCCCGCGTGTTGAGCCAGCGCGACCTGCAGAACCTGCTCAACCGCCTGGAAAACCTGGCGCGAAGCGGTTCGCGCCAGGCGGCGCAGGAATTATTGCAGCAGTTCCAGCAGATGATGGAAAACCTGCAGATGGCCTCGCCGCAGATGAACGGCGACGACGACCAGATGATGTCGGAGCTCAATCAGCTCGGCGACATGATCCGCCGGCAGCAGGACTTGCGTGACCGCACCTACAAGCAAGGTCAGCAGCAACGCGGACAGAATCCGCAGCCCGGGCAGCAGGGCGGCGGGATGGGACAGTTGCAGCAGGGCCAGCAGGCGCTGCGCAACGACCTCAACAAGCTGCTCGACGAGTTGAAGAAGAATGGTTTCGGCCAGAACCAGCAGCAGGGTCAGCAAGGCCAGCAACCAGGCCAGGGGCAGGACCAGGACGGAGCGAATGAGCTAGGCCGCGCCGGGCGGGCAATGGGCGATGCCGCCGGCGATCTCGGCAATGGCGATACCGACAGCGCCGTCGATTCGCAGGGTCGCGCGCTCGACGCCTTGCGCAAGGGCGCCCAATCGCTGGCGCAGTCGATGCAGCAGCAGATGGGCCAGGGACAGGGCACCGATCAGCTTGGCCGCATCGGCCAGGGGCGTTCCGACCAGGATACGGATCCGCTCGGCCGGCCGCTGCGCGGGCGCGATTACGGCGACGACGACAGCGTGAAGGTGCCCGGCGACATCGACGTGCAGCGCGCCCGCCGTATCATCGAGGAATTGCGCAAGCGCTTTGGCGACATGGGCCGCTCGCAGGAGGAACTCGATTACATCGAGCGGCTGCTCAAGGGATATGATTGATCCATTTCCCCCGACCCTGCTTCTTCCGCTTCAGGTGGTATTCCAAACGCTCAAGGCATGCTCAGCCGCAACGCAGCCATCACATAAATCTCGATCGTCACCGCGTTGACACATGGAGCGGCGGGTCTACATTAATGGCGTTCCGAGGGGAGCGCCGGCAGGCGCTGAGACCGCGAAGGCGGAAAACCCTTTGAACCTGATCCGGGTCATGCCGGCGAAGGGACGGAAACTCCTCACCAAATCCCGCCCCAAATACCGTCACGGCCGGATCGCTCGAGAGCATGGTCCCGAAAAGTGGGTTTCCGGTTTTCGGAAAAAGGCCATGCTCCAATGAATATGGAGCGACCCGATGAATAAGCCTCTCTCCGAAGCCGATCTCGCCACCCCGAAGGTCACGACGGGTCCGATTGCCGGTTCGCGCAAAATCTATGTGACGCCCGAGGCGGCGCCGGATTTGCGGGTGCCTCTGCGCGAGATTCCGCTCACCGAGGGCTCGGGCGAGGAGCCGGTGCGGGTCTACGATCCGTCCGGCATCTATACCGACAACGATGCCGCGATCGACGTCGAGCGTGGCCTCAAGCGTCCGCGCGTCGAATGGGTGAAGGAGCGCGGCGGCGTTGAGGACTACGACGGCCGTCCGATCCAGCCGGTCGACAACGGCAACGTTTCCGGCAAGCACCTCGCGCGGAATTTTCCCAACACGCCGAAGCCGATGCGGGCGGTATCTCCCTCTCCCCGCGCAGCGGGGAGAGGTGAAATAACGCATCATCCCCTCACCCAACTCGAATGGGCGCGGGCGGGCGTCATCACCAAGGAAATGATCTACGTCGCCGAGCGCGAAAATCTCGGCCGCAAGAAGATGCTCGACTGCGCGCAGACCGCGCATGACGACGGCGAAAGCTTCGGCGCCTCGGTGCCGCTGTTCGTGAAGCCGGAATTCGTCCGCGACGAGGTCGCGCGCGGCCGCGCTATCATTCCGTCCAACATCAATCACGGCGAACTCGAGCCGATGGCGATCGGGAGGAATTTCCTCACCAAGATCAACGCCAATATCGGCAACTCCGCCGTCACCTCCTCGGTGGAAGAGGAAGTGGAAAAAATGGTGTGGGCGATCCGCTGGGGCGCTGACACGGTGATGGACCTCTCCACCGGCCGCAACATCCACAACACCCGCGAATGGATCTTGCGCAACTCGCCGGTGCCGATCGGTACCGTGCCGATCTATCAAGCGCTGGAGAAAGTGAACGGCGATCCCGTCAAACTCGACTGGGAGTGCTACAAGGACACGCTGCTTGAGCAGTGCGAGCAGGGCGTCGATTACTTCACCATCCACGCCGGCGTCCGCCTCGGCTACATCCACCTCACCGCCAACCGCGTCACCGGCATCGTCTCGCGCGGCGGCTCGATCATGGCGAAGTGGTGCCTGGCGCATCACAAGGAGAGCTTCCTCTACGAGCGTTTCGACGAGATTTGCGACATCATGCGCAAATACGACGTGTCGTTCTCGCTCGGCGACGGCTTGCGCCCCGGCTCGATCCGCGACGCCAACGACCGCGCGCAATTCGCGGAGTTGGAGACGTTGGGCGAACTGACCAGGATCGCTTGGGCCAAGGGCTGCCAGGTGATGATCGAAGGCCCCGGCCACGTGCCGCTGCACAAGATCAAAATCAATGTCGACAAGCAGCTCAAGGAATGCGGCGAGGCGCCGTTCTACACGCTCGGCCCGCTGGTCACCGACAT
>JASHOR010000017.1 GCA_030041005.1 Xanthobacteraceae bacterium | reverse complement strand
GAATAGAGCGCCTCATGGATGCGGGTGGCGCCCGGCTGCGGCGGCTGCGGCGCCGACGGCGCCTGCGGCAAGAGCATCGCCAGCAGTTGATCAACATAACCGCGGCGGCGAAAGAAGATGCGGAAAGCCTGGTCGAACAGCACCGAATGCTCGTGACGCTTCACGAACACCGCATGCAGCGTCCAGTAGAAGTCCTCGCGCGTGCCGACTCCGGCAACTCTGAGCGCTTCAAGCGCATCGAGCACGGCGCCCGGTCCGACCGGAATGCCGGCCGCGCGCAACGCGCGGGCGAAGTAGAGGATGTTTTCGGCGAGACGGCCGCCACTGCTGTCACCTCCACCCTTGAGGGGGAGATCGACGGCCGCAGGCCGTCGGGAGGGGGGTGACGGGTCAGACATGTTTTGTATTCGGTCCGCGCGTTGGCGCTCGGACCCCTACTCCCTGGCCCTCCCCCTCAAGGGAGGATAGAAAATGCAGAACCACGACGCCTCTGAGGCAACATTTGATAAAGTTCATTCCAACGCTGCGGCAGAGGGCACACTCTCCCGTTCGACGAGCAATACGAGGGCAGCTCCTCCAAAATGGCGGCCATAGTTTCACTCCGCCGCCCTACTCCGCCGCGCGCAGCTCCGACTTCACCTCGTCGAGCAGCTCCTTGACCTTGGTGCCTTCGAGCTTGGCGATGTCGTCCTGATATTTGAGCAGCACGCCGAGCGTATCCGAGACGGTGGCGGGATCGAGCGCGACCACGTCGAGTTCGGAAAGGGCGCCGGCCCAATCGAGCGTTTCCGCGACGCCCGGGGATTTGAACAGGTCCTGCTTGCGCAACGCCTGCACGAACGCCACCACCTGCTCGGACAGCTTCTTGCCGACGCCGGGCACCTTGGTGCGGACGATGGCAAGCTCGCGTTCGGCGGTCGGATAGCCGACCCAATGGTAGAGGCAGCGCCGCTTGAGCGCATCGTGCACCTCGCGGGTGCGGTTCGAGGTGATGACCACGACCGGCGGCTGCGCCGCCTTCACCGTGCCCAATTCCGGTATCGTCACCTGAAAGTCCGCCAAAACTTCGAGCAGGAACGCCTCGAACGCTTCGTCGGTGCGGTCGATCTCGTCGATCAGCAGCACCGGGCTGCCCGACGTATCGGGATCGAGCGCCTGCAGCAGCGGCCGCTTGATGAGAAAGCGCTCGGAAAACACGTCGTGTTCCAGCCGCTCGCGGTCATGCTCGCCCTCGGCCTCGGCGACGCGGATCGCGATCATCTGCGCGGCGTAGTTCCACTCGTAAACCGCCGCGGCCACGTCGAGGCCTTCGTAGCACTGCAGGCGGATAAGCCGCCGCCCGAGCGTCGCCGACAGGACCTTGGCGATCTCGGTCTTGCCGACGCCGGCCTCGCCCTCAAGGAAAATCGGCCGGCCCATTTTCAGCGCCAGATACAGCACGGTGCCGAGCGACCGGTCGGCGAGATATTCGGCCTCGGCGAGAAGATCGACGGTCGCATCGATCGAAGCCGGGAGCGGGCGAACCTGAGACGTTTGCGGCACTCTATCCTTCGCAGTCGGCAAGACTGCGCCCTGATCGCAGCCAAACTAAAACAAAACCTCTCCCGGCGGGGAGAGGTCGGCCTGGCGTCCGGGAACCGGGCCGGCGGCACCATTAGCCAATAATGTAGCCTGCCGATACCCCTATCCCAACCCTCTTTCGCACGGTTCGCCAGCTATTTTGCCGGCCGCGCCGACCACCGCTCAATCCCGCCCGGGCAGCATGCGCGCCAGCGTGCGGTCGCCGAAGATCCAATGGTGGGTCAGCGCCGCGGCGGCATGGACGCCGGCCAGCACGACGAGGGCATTGGCCAGATATTCGTGCGCTCTCAGAAGGAGCCGGCTGATGACGCGATCGGCCGGCCACGGTGAAGCAATGGTCCACACGCCCACGATCGGCAACGCATGGCCGCGCTTGAGCTGGACGGCGATGCCAAGCAGCGGCACGGCCAGCAGCAAGCCATAAAGGATGGAGTGGTTGAGCCTGGCGATCCTTTCCAGGAGCGGGCCGAAGCGGGTCTTTTCCGGCGGTGGCGGCGGATCGACGGTCCGCCACGCCAGTCGAAGGACCAGCAAGGCGACGACGCATTGCCCGAGCGTCATGTGGACAAAAAGCGCGGACGGACGGGCCGACCTTGGAAAATCGTCCATGAAAGTGCCAAGGAGCCAGCCGACGACGACGAAAATGACGGTAAGCCAGTGCACCGCCTGCGGCCCAAGGCCGTAGGCGTTTTTTGAATTGGTAATCCGCATCGCTGAAATCCTTGCCGCGCCGCGCCCGACGGTTTCTTGCAGCATTGCTATCGAACGACTGCGCGAAATATTCCCTCCAGCGAACCCGCCAAGTCGGCTTCGATATCGCGCGCCGGAAGCGCCAAGACGGTGTAGCCGCGGTCGGTCAGCCAAGCGTGCTTCGCGGACCGCGCCCGCGCGGCGGCGGCGTTTTCGCCCGTCGGAACGATGTCGATGACGAGCCGCAGCGAAAACGACACGAAGTCGCAGATGTGCTGGCCGACCGGCGTCTGCCGCTTGAAGCCGCGGCCGGCGAAGCGGCGATCGTTGACCAGCGCCTGCCACAGCTTGCGCTCGGCCTCGGTCGGGTTGCGGCGCAGCAGGCGCGACAACCCGCGCGCCGGGGATTGCGAGGCCGCATCGCGGCCGGCGCCGCGCTCGGCGATGAGCGCGCGCAGCATTTCGGCCTCTTCGCCGTCGAGCACGCCGCCGCGCGCCGGACCCTTGCGCCCTTCGACGATCGCCATGATCACCCCATGCAGGGTCTGGATGTCCTGCTGCGTCGGCGCCATGCGCGCGAAAATATTGCGCAGGTTGATCTGCATGGTCTCGCGCTTGTCCGGCGGCCGGAAGAATTCGACCTTCTCCAGCTCGCGTTCGAGCGAAGCAAAGAAAGCGAGCAGTTGCTGTTTCGGCGCCGGCGCCGATTTCTGCGGCATGCCGAAAGGCAGCCTGCCTGCGCTTTCGCGCTTGAACCACTCGTAGGCGACGATGACGACGGCTTGCGCCAGGTTGAGCGAGGCGAAAGCGGGATTGACCGGCAGCGTAATGATGCGATCGGCAAGCGCGATCTCGTCGTTCTCCAGCCCATTGCGCTCGCGCCCGAACAGCACCGCGACGGTTTCTCCTGCGGCGACCAGCGGCGCCATCTCGGCTGCCGCCTCCGCCGCTCCGATGACGGGCTTCGCCTGATCGTGAGCGCGCGCCGTCGTGGCCAGTACGAAAGTGCAATCGGCAATGGCTTCTTCAACGGTGTCGAACAGGGTGGCCGCTTCGAGGATGCGATCGGCGCCGGCCGCCATCATGCGCGCCTTGTCGTTCGGCCAACCCTGCCGCGGACCGACCAGGCGGAGCCGCGACAGTCCGAAATTCGCCATCGCACGCGCGGCGGCGCCGATGTTTTCGCCGAGCTGCGGTTCGACAAGGATGATGACCGGGCCGGGCGCGACGATCCAGCGTTTGGTCTTGTCAGTGCCTGCTCCGGGCATGGTCCAAGGCGTTCATGGTCAAAGGCGTTATTGACGGGGTCAGATCATCGTCTGGCAGGAGAACAATGCCGGGGCAAGGTTCTTGAGCGGGGCTCGCGTCACGCGGATGCGATCCCCGTCTCCGCGAGTTCCTACAAGACGGGTTCTGTCGCGGACAGGCATTTCTTTGAAACCTTTCTGGCGAGCGGCCGGGCGCGCCCGCAGAGCCCCGCAGGAGAAATCATTTCCCCGCGCCCGCCAATGTTCAGTGTCCGGTGGGCCCGAACAAGCGCGGCGAACAGAGGTGCAGGTCGAGCGGATTTGACATTCGCTACCCCACGGCCGAAGACTCGTGAAGCGAATGTCAAATCCAAAGCTCCACCAGCGCTGATATTTCCGAGTGGTCCTTTGATTCCAACATTCGCATAAGAGCATCCCGAACCGGGATGCGAATGTTAGAATCGGACCACTAGCATGCCAGATCTCGAAATCATGTGGACAAAGGTCGATGAAGCCCCGGCGCTCGCGACCTATTCCCTGCTGCCGATCGTCGAAGCGTTCGTGGGCGCGGCGGGTATATCCGTGAAACTGAAGGACATCTCGCTGGCCGGCCGCATCCTCGCCAATTTCCCCGAGAAGCTCACCCCTGCGCAGCGCATCAACGACGAACTCACCGAACTCGGCGACCTCACGTTGAGGCCCGAAGCCAACATCATGAAGCTGCCCAACATCTCCGCCTCGATCCCGCAGCTCAAGGCCGCGATCAAGGAGCTGCAAGGCAAGGGCTACGACGTGCCGGACTATCCGGACAACCCTGCGACGGAAGCCGAGAAGGACATCAAGTCGCGCTATGCCAAGGTGTTCGGCAGCGTCGTCAACCCGGTCTTGCGCGAGGGCAATTCCGATCGCCGCGCGGCCGGCGCCGTCAAGCAATTCGCCCGCACCCATCCGCACAAGATGGGCGCATGGAGTCCC
>JASHOR010000177.1 GCA_030041005.1 Xanthobacteraceae bacterium | reverse complement strand
GTGTAATTGAGTGTGTAAATCGGCAGCCCTTTCGACGCCGAGTCGGTAATATCCTACCGCTGCCCGATCGAAGGATTTTAGCCCCATTGGCGGCGCGCCCTTCGGGCCAGGCTCTACTCGCTGCGCTCACCGAGCCGCCGATCAGATCCCGCGCGCGGGATTGGCGTCTCGGCCTTCGGTAGCGATCCTTCGCGCTTACAACGGTCCCCCTTGCCGGAGGCAGTCGATCCCGCGTCCCCGCGTCTCCTTCGCTCTTCGAGCGAGCGACGCGGGCGCTATGCTGACATGGGGTAATTGCGGGCGCTGCTAGTCTTTGCCTGCGATGATTCTCACGGAGGCGAACATGCAGCACTTTATCGGATTGGATGATCGCCTCGAACGCGCTCTTCCAGGTTTACATAGCTGAACAGCGATCCAGTCCGCTCGTCCGAACCGCGCATCCCCAATCTCCCGATTCGATATAAATCGAGAGAATCACTTCCAATCCCGTCCCGCTAGAGACTTCTTCAACAGCCTGCTAGGTCCAATCCCCAAGCGAGAGTGCTGCGGCAAGCGCGGCATTGCGCAGCTCGTCGGCGAGCTTGCGGTCCTCCACCGACCGCGCCAGGGCCATGGCGCCCACACACAGCGCCGTGATGGCGAGTCCGCGCTCGCCGGTTTGCTTCGACCTGCCGCGCAGATCCTCTTCGAAAATCTCGACCATGAGTCGCAGCGCGGATTCGAAAGCGCGCCGCACTGAGCGATCGTTTCGCGAAATGTCGCTCGGCAAACCGATGATCGGACAGAAACTCTCGGCACCCTCGAAGTGCTGCACCGACAAATAGTCGCGAATGATTTGATCCGCGTTGAGCCGCCGGTTGGCCGCATCCCGTTTCTCGCCCACTATGTGCATCACCGACTGCGCGTAGAGATCGCTCTTCGACGAGAAATAGATGTAGAAGCTGCCTCGGGTCAGGCCCGCTTCGGCCATCACGCGATCGATCGAAACCGCGTTGAAGCCGTGGCGATTGAACAGGCGGCCGGCACTGACAAGGATTTTTTCGTGAATCTTGTCATGTCTTTTCGGCGAAGCCGCCATTGACGAGTTCCACTGGCAGGGAATTATGCGTCTCAGGAAAAGGCGCAGGTCGCCAACAACCCAGTCCCCGTACGGTAACACCCGTTGGCCAAGTCTATTCCCATGCCGATCGCGATAATTTTGATCACTTCTAACTGGGCACGGCCCAAACACCTATCGGCCAAATTTATTCCTATGTTATCAAACATAATTTTCCGAAACTAACGGCCGGACACGCCGGCCGGGCGAATTGCTGATGACAATCGCGTGACAGCGACGGAGAACGATCTCATCGGTGAGCTGGCGCAAGCACGCACGTGATGTAATGACCACCAACATAGAATTTCGGTGCGGGAAAACGCACACGACTATTGATTGTGTGAACGTTGGCGGTGAAAGATTTGATGCCAGTGTGTTGGCGGAAAGCTGTGGGCGTTGCGTGGCTGGATCGGGCCGATCTCGGTATGCGTGACGTTGCTTGGCGGTGTGGTCCAATGATGTGCTCGGTCGGGTCGAAAACGTTCGAACGTTGCGGTGGCTTGTGTAGAGGGCTGCTCGAAGACTCTAATCTCCGGCAAAACGAACGTCGAGATTATCCGTCGCATCAGCGGCGCTGGCATTCCCGCTGACGTGGGACGGCTCCTCCCAAGGTATACTCATTAGTGAATTTACATCGGCATCGGCCGGTATGAGATCAGGGATGGGCTCCTGCATATACCCGATGTGCCGGGAATAGGGGGACGAGGAAGCGGTCGAAGCCGATCTTGTCTAGCTATCTGGGGAACGCGAGAAGAGGAGACAACTCCTCCCGTGTGACGTGAAGTCGGGAAGGTGTCGAGATGAACCGTACATTACGTATAGGTTTGCTGGCGACAAGCTCGGCGCTGGCGATGATGGTCGCGTTTGAGGGGGCCGCCGCAGCACAGTGCTTCTATAACAATCAGGCCGGTGGCGTTGACAACACCGCGGCGCAAAATTGCATAAGCTATAACAACGGCATCAACAATGGCACCACGGGGTCGCCGGACAACGTCATCAACGCCAGCACCGGAACACTCACCCCTACCGGCACTTCGCAGACCAATCCCGGAACGGGGACCGGGATCAGCGTCCTTAAGAATGGAACGACGCTGACCGGCAATATCATCAACAACGGAACGATCAACGCCACTGCTAAACTTGGCATCAACATTGGTGGGGGGGTAACCAGCTCGACACATTCGAACGCCGGGGCAGTCCTCAACGGCTCGATCACGAACTCCGGGACCATCAACGCCGCTCAGGGCATTCTAGTCTCAGGCAATCCGACCCTGTTTTCGACCGTGACCGGTTCGATCATCAATACCGTTGGCGGCCAAATCAATTTCACAAACGCCGGCATTGACGTTTCAATGGCGGTCGGCGGCGGCTCGATCACCAATGCGGGCACCATCAGCGCCATCAGTGGCGCGGCGGGCTATGTCGGCATCGGCGTCAACTATGGAGCCACTCTCGGCAGTTCCACTACCCCCGGCAGCGGCAACATCGTCAACGCGACGGGCGCCAAGATCGTCAGCAACTACCTCGGCATTTCCGTCAACGGTAATTTTTCCACAAATGCGGTGCCACTCGTAACCATCGCTGGCTCCATCATCAATAACGGAACCATTATAACCCCAAATGTGACCACACATGCTGGCATAGTGGTGGATGCAGCCGTCGTCCTGGGAGGCGTGACGAACAGCGGCACCATCAGTGGCGGCCAGGGCATCGCCATGTTCGGAGCCACCGACCACGGAATCAGCAGAGGCGTTTCCATCGCCGGAAATATCGTCAATCAGAACCAAATCATTGTTTCCGCCACCAAAGGGGCGGTTCAGGGCATCGCGCTTTTCGCCGGCTCCCACACCACTACGGGGCCCGTGATTGTGGGCGGCTCGATCGTGAATTCGGGCACCATCAGCGTAACGGGCGCGAGCGGCAGCACCGCCAGCGGCATCTTGCTGCAAGGCGCCAACGTTGGCGGCACGATCTCTGGCGGCATCACCAACATGGGCACGATCTCCGCTAGCGGAGGAACCGTCAACTTCGGGATTAAAGTCGCCAACAGTGCGAGCGCAGCTTCACCTGTAAATTCATCGATCCACGGCAGCATCGTCAATCAAGGCAGCATCACCGCGGGCTATGGCATTTTCGTCAACAATGGCAGCACCATCGCCGGCAACATCAGCAATACCAACGGCGGCACGATTACCGCCACCGTTGCCGGCATCCAGGTGCTCGGCGGCAGCGCCGTAAACGGCAACATCATCAATAGCGGTGTGATCAACGCCAAAGTCGACGGGATTGTTTTCAGCGGGCTGACGGGGTCCCAGAGCGTTGTTGGGGCGACCCTCACCGGCGCGATCATCAATACCGCCACGATCACTATTACTGGCGCCACTAGCGGCAACGGCATTGCGGTGGCCGCTGCCACCGCCGGCGGCATCACCAATAACGGCGCGATCACCGCCAACGCCGCTTATTCCCAGGTCGGCATCGAGGCCAGTGAAGCGACCATCAACGGCAATATCGTCAATGGTATGAATGCCACGATCAAGGCCGATTCAACGGGCGCCATCCAGGTCGTCAACGGCGGCGTCATCAACGGCTCGATCGAGAACTTCGGCACGATCACCGCGATCGATACCAATCCGGCTATTCCTGCCGGCACTGCCAACCTCGCCGCCGGAATTTACATATTTCCCAGGGCTACTTCCGGCAATTTTACCCGTGGCCAGACCATCACTGGCAACGTCCTCAATGCCGGCACGATCAATGCTGGATTCGGCATTCAAGTCTTCGCCACCAACAATACCGCTCCGACCGCTCTCGCTGTCATCCAAGGCAACGTGGTCAACAGCGGAGCGATCAATGCCGCCCGCACCGGCATCGTGATCGGCAGCGCCACGGTTGGCGGCGCAGTCAGCAACAGCGGCGCCATCACCGCGGCCCAGGACGGCATCCAGGTGTTCAACTTGGCAAAGGCCGTGAGCTCGACCGGCGCGACCTTTACCGGCCATGCGGGGCCGGCAAGTGTCGTCGGCCAGATCATCAACAGCGGAACGATCACCAGCACCGGAACGGGCTATGCGGGTATTGCGCTGGCGGGTGCAACAGTCGGCGGCATCACCAATTCGCTGGGCGGCACCATCTCTGCCACCAACGGCGTCGGCATTCTGATCGGCAATACCGGATTAATAACTTTTACGAATGGGACAAATTACACGGTTGCCAGCGGGGCGTCCTCGGTTAAAGGCGGCATCAACAATCAGGGCACGATCACCGCCAAGACCGGCATCCAGGTGACCGGCGGCAGCGTGGTAAGCAATGGCATTACCAACACCGGCAACGTCACCGGCAGCACGTCCGCCATCAATCTGACCGGCGAGGGCGCGGCCACCACGATCAATCAGATGGGCGGGACGATTACGGGAGCGATCCTGCTGTCGACGCTGGGCGACACGGTCAATGTGACCGGCGGCGCCATTGCCGGCAACATCGTCGGACAGGGCGCGAACAGCACCCTCAACTTCGCGCTCGGCACCGGCACCTTCACCTACGCGAACAGCTTCACCGGCATCAATCAAGCCAACTTCAATTCCGGCACGGTCGTTCTTGAGGGTTCCGACACCGTCAATCACGTCGCCATCAACGGCGGTACCGTGGTGGTTGGTAACGATCTCGCATTCGGCATCGCGCCGATTGCGATGGCCGCTGGCACAACGCTATCGTACCTGAACGACAATTTCGCCATTGCCAACACCATCACGATTACCGGCGACCCGAATTTCACGCCGCCGCCCGGCACCACCCAGACGATGTCCGGCGTGATCTCCGGCGCCGGCACGCTCAATATGGCCGGCGCCGGCACACTCGTGCTGACCGCAACCGAGACCTATACCGGTCCGACCGACGTCAATTCCGGCACGCTCGATGTCACCGGCTCGATCGCATCATCGAGCGCGGTCGATGTGGCGGCGGGCGCGACGCTCACCGGCACCGGCAATCTGGGCGGGCTGACGGTCGTCTCCGGCGGCAAGCTTGCGCCCGGCACTATTGGTTCGCCCGGCACCTTGTCGACGCTTTCCAATCTCGCGTTCGCGTCGGGCGCGATTTATGCGATCTATCTCAACCCAACCACGTCCACTTTCGCCAACGTCACCGGCACCGCGTCGCTCAATGGCACCGTGCAGGCAAACTTTGCCGCCGGCAGCTATGTGATGAAGCAATACACAATCCTCACGGCGGCCGGCGGCGTGACCGGCACCTTCTCGGGCATCAGTAACGTCAGTCTACCGGCCGGCTTCGCCGACACGCTGAGTTACAGCGCCGACGACGCTTTTCTGAACCTCACGCCTGGCTTCACGACCTTGACCGGGCTTCCAACCAACCCGCAGAACGTCGCCAACGCGCTCGCCAATTTCTTCAACACCACCGGCGGCATTCCGATGAACTTTGCCACTCTGTCCGCCGCCGCGCTGACGCAGGCGGACGGCGAGGGCGCGACCGGAGCGGAACGCGGCGCCTACGATCTGATGAACGAGTTTCTGGGGCTGATGCTCGATCCGTTCGTCTATGGGCGCGACGGTTCATTGAACGGCGGCGCGCCTGGCTTTGCCGCCGATCCGGGGAGCCTGCTGGACTATGCGGGATTGCTGAAAGCGCCGCCGCA
>JASHOR010000176.1 GCA_030041005.1 Xanthobacteraceae bacterium | reverse complement strand
CGAGCAATGTTGCAGCGTGGAATTTATCTTCCCTCTCCCCTTGCGGGAGAGGGTGGCGAAGTCGAGCTTTGCGAGACCGAGCCGGGTGAGGGGTACGGGTGTTGCCGCTGGCTCCGCTCGCGACCCCTCACCCGCCCTCGCTCGGCTTCGCCTTCGCTCGGGCACCCTCTCCCTCAAGGGGAGAGGGGCAACGAATTACAGCTTGAACGTCTCGTAAGTGGCCGGATGAAACAGCTCATCGACAGACAGCCTTCGCGGCGAGAGGCCTTCGGCGTGATGCTGGGCGAGGAAATAGTCCAGAACCTTGCGGTTTTTCTCGACGCCGTAGGACCAGAAATCGTGCCCCATGAGATCGCGCGCCTCTTTCAGCCGCTCTTCGACGAACGGCAGCGTCACCTTGGTCGCCGAGGTGTCGGACAGTTTGGCAAGCCCGGCCTCCTTGGATTGCTCGAAGGCCTTGAGCACGGCGCCCGGCAGCCACGGATGCTTCTCCGCCAGTTCGCGGCGGATGCCGACCGCGTGCATGATGGGAAAGAGTCCGGTGCGCCGGAAATAGTCCTTGGCGACCGCGGTGGGATCGTCGAACAGCCAGCCGACATGCGGATGGCCCTTCTCCACCAGCGTCGGCGGCCGCGGCGCGATGAAGCCGTCGATCGCGCCCTCTTCGAGCAGCGCGGAGATGGTCTTGCCCTCCGGCGCGTTGTCGAGCCGCACGCCGGGCGGCAGCTTGACGGTGATTTTCTCCGGCCGGCCGGCATGTTCGATGCCGCCGCGGATCCAATGGATGTCGGAGCGCTTCACGCCGTAATCGTCTTCGAGGAAGGCGCGCGCCCAAACGTTGGCGGTGAGCTGGTATTCGGGCACGCCGACCTTGCGGCCCTTGAGGTCTTCCGGCCGCTTCACCCGGTCCCTGCGCACGTAGATCGAGGTATGGCGGAAGGCGCGCGACACGAACGCCGGCACCGCGATGTACGGCGAATTGCCCTGCGCGGTCTTGACCGAGTAACTCGACAACGACACCTCGCAGATGTCGAATTCGGCGGCGCGGAAGGCGCGGAAGAAAATCTCCTCCGGAACGAGCGTCATGAATACCGGATCGACGCCGTCGATCTGCACGGTCCCGTCGATCAAAGCGCGGGTGCGGTCGTAGTCGCCGACGGCGACGGAGAGTTCAAGCTTGGCCATGGCCATCCTCGTGCGGCGCGCTGCGGGCGTGCCCGCCGCCCTGTTGCAGGGAAAGGTTGCGGAGAAACGTCGCGCGGCGGCACATTAGTGTGCGCGCGACCTGACCTCCATCCCCGACCCCGGATCGCTCGCCGCAAGACGGAAGCGCCGCAGGCGCGTTCAATTAGCCGCGTGCGCAGGTCCGTGCCAAGATGCTATCGTGGCGATGCGCCACTTACTCCCGCGGCGCGCTCCGTTTGCCCCGACAGGTTTGGGTCGATGCGGCTTTGCTTCAGCGTCATCAGCTTTGCCCTGCTGAGTCTGAGTCTGCTTCCGCCGACGCCGGCCGCGGCGCAGGCGCCCGCTCCGGCTGCCGCGTCGCCCTCCGGGTCGGCCGCAGCTCCCGCGGCGCCGCCGGCCGCCCATCCGCCAACCCCGACCGCGCCGGCAGCGCCGCGCGTTTACAGCGACGCCGGCAACATTTTCATCGAGCGCGACGGCGTCAAAACCCAGCTCACGAAATCCGAACAGGACATTCGCCCGGCGCTGTCGCCGGACGGCTCCTATGTCGTCTATACGCGGCAGGGCCGCGGCCGTAGCGTGCCCGGCTACGATCTCGGCCAGTCCTGCGTCGATACGCCGAGGCCCGACGAGCTGCGCCGGGTCAATGTCGACGGCACCGGCGACAAACTCCTGCTCAAGGGCCGCAAGGGCGCCGGCGAGGCGCAGCTCTGCGATTTCCGCAGCAAGCAATTCTCCTCCGACGGCACGCGGCTTTATTTTCTCACCCCCGGCTGGGCCACGTCCGGCGCGCTCCATGTCTTCGATCTGCGCACGCACGAGGAGCATTTTCTGGTGCCGGCGACCGACCTCTTGGTGCTCAATTTCTGCGCCAACCGGTACAAGGACGATCTTGTCGTCCAGTCGCACCGCTATCTGGTGTTCGGCGGCAGCTACGATTGGTACTGGCTCTACGATTCGTCCGGCAGGAAGGAGCTCGGCGCCGTAGGCTATTTCCGCAGCCCCGGCGCCATGCGCAAGGCGGCGCACCAGCAATGGTGCGCGGAATAGTTTCGCCGGCGACCATCGATCGCGCGAGCGCGGTGCGGATGCCTTCAGGAGAACGACGGGCGCGGTTCGGCGGGTGCGATGTCGGCGAGCTTGAACTGGATGCGTTCCTCGCCGTTCCAGCGGTCGATCGACAGCAAGCCGGCGGCGTGGATTTGCCGGCCGCGGCTTTGCAGCAGCGCGGCGCCGAGCTTGTGCCCGACGGCACGGAAGGCGATGGCGTTGAGCGCGGAACCGTCCCCGGATCGAAGCCGCACACGCACATGCGACTGGCCGACTTCCTCGGCGTAACTCACCGTGTGCGCCGGCAGCGCAATGACCGGTTCGGGATTGCCGGAGCCGAACGGCCCGGCGCGGCTGATCATGGCGACGAGATCGGCACCGGCGGCGGCGGCACTGACCGCGCCGTCGATGAGGAGACCGCCGGCGCGCCGCGCGATCTCGACCTCGGCGGCGAGCGTGGATTCGAGATAGGCGCGCAGGTCCGCGAGCGCGCCCTTGCGCAGCGTCACGCCCGCGGCCATCGCGTGACCGCCGCCCTTGAGCAGAAGGCCGTCGGCCACGGCGCGGCGCACCGCGCGGCCGATATCGACGCCGGGAATCGAACGGCCCGAGCCGGTGCCTGTTCCGCCGGGCTCGAGCGCGATGGCGAAAGCCGGCCGGCCGAATCTCTCCTTCAGCCGCGCGGCGACGAGGCCGACGATGCCGGGATGCCAGCCTTCCGCCGCGGTCACGACCACCGCGCCGCGGTCTTCGAAGCCGAGCGCCGCCATCGCCTCGGCCTCGGCCTGCGCCAGCGTATCGAGTTCGATCGCCTGCCGCTCGCGGTTGAGCCGATCGAGTTCGGCGGCGATCTTGGCAGCCTCGGTCGGGTCGTCTTCAAGAAGGAGGCGCACGCCGAGATCGGCCCGGCCGATGCGACCGCCGGCATTGATGCGCGGACCGAGCAGGAAGCCGAGATGCCAGGCCTCGGGCGGCCCGGAAAGCCGCGCCACGTCCATCAGGCTGGTGTGCCCTGCCCGCTCGCGCCGGCGCAGCGCCAACAGCCCCTTGGCGACGAAGGCGCGATTGAGCCCGATGAGCGGCACCACGTCGGCGACGGTGCCGAGCGCGACGTCGTCGAGAAACGACAGCAGATCGGGCTCCGGGCGCGCTTCGTTCCAGAACCCGCGCTCGCGCAGCACGCGGTTGACCGCCACCACGGTCATGAACACGAGCCCGACTGCGGCCAGATGGCCGAGGCCGGAAAGATCGTCGCGCCGGTTTGGATTGACGACGGCCAGCGCCGGCGGCAATCGCTCGTCGGCCTGATGATGATCGATGACGACAACATCGACGCCTCGCGCGCGCGCCTCGGCGAGCGGCTCGATGCTGGTGGTGCCGCAATCGACGGCGACGAGCAGCGTGGCGCCGCGCTCGGCCAGCGCCCGCACCGCCTCGACATTCGGTCCGTAGCCCTCGAACAGGCGGTCGGGAATGTGAATGAGCGGATCGAGACCGCAATGGCGCAGGAAGCGCGCCAGCACGGCCGCCGAGGTGGCGCCGTCGACGTCGTAGTCGCCGAAGATCGCGATGCGTTCGGCGCGCGCTACGGCATCAGCCAGCCGCAGCGCCGCCTCGCGCATGCCCGAGAGCACATGCGGATCGGGCATCGATCGCTTGATCGCCGGATCGAGGAAGGCATCGACTGCTTCGATGTCGACGTTGCGGCCGGCGATGATGCGCGCCAGCAGTTCGGGAACGTCGTGCCGCTGCGCGATCGCCAGCGCGCGCGCCGATGCGCGCTCATCGAGCCGATCGCGCCAGGCGCGTCCGGTGGCGGAATTTTCGACGCCAAGGAAGAGGCGATTGTTGTTCGACATCTGCGCACGTCATTCCGCGGCGCCGTTAGGCGCGAGCCGGAATCCATAATCACGGATGGCGCTGATACCGCTCCGTTAGTGGGTATGAATTCCGGATTCGCCGCTGCGCCGCGGTCTGGAATGACGGATACCGAATCAAAACTTGTCAAGCTGTCGGTGTTCGGCGCGGATCCAGCGCACGGTGCCGCTGACCGAACGCATCACCACGGTTTCGGTCTCGATGACGCCGCCGTCAAATCGGACGCCGTGCAGCATCCGGCCGTCGGTGACCCCGGTCGCAGCAAACAGGCAATCGCGGGGCACCATGTCCTCGATCTGATATTTTCGGCGCGGATCGCTGATGCCCATGCGGGCGACGCGCTCTCGCTTTTCGTCGGTGTCGACGACAAGGCGCGTCTGCATCTGGCCGCCGATGCAGCGCAGCGCTGCCGCCGCCAGAACGCCTTCCGGCGCGCCGCCGATGCCGAGATAGATATCGATGCCGGTCCGCTCCGGCTGCGCGGTGTGGATGACGCCGGCGACATCGCCATCGGTGATCAGGCTGACGGCGGCGCCTGCCTTGCGCACCGCCGCGATCAGGTCGGCGTGCCGAGGCCGGTCGAGAATCATGGCGGTGATGGCGTCCGGCTTGACGCCTTTCGCCTTGGCCAGATTGCGGATGTTCTCATCCCCCGGCGCATCGAGATCGACCACGCCCTTCGGATAGCCGGGACCGATAGCGATCTTGTCCATGTAGATGTCGGGCGCATGCAGCAACGAGCCCTCGTCGGCGATGGCCAGCGTGGCGATGGCGCCCGGCATGTTCTTGGCGCACAATGTGGTGCCTTCGAGCGGGTCGACGGCGATGTCGACCTTGGGACCGAACTTGGTGCCGACCCTTTCGCCGATATAAAGCATCGGCGCTTCGTCCATCTCGCCCTCCCCGATCACCACCGTGCCGTCGATCGGCAAGCGGGCAAGCTCGCGCCGCATGGCGTCGACGGCGGCCTGGTCGGACTGCTTTTCCGCACCGCGCCCGCGCAGCCGCGCCGCCGCGACCGCCGCCCGTTCGGTCACGCGCGCGATCTCGATGGTGAATACCCTCTCGATCATTGAGCTCTCTGGAGCAGCGATCGAAGCCATCGTGCGTTCCCCATTTGCCGCCTGGTGTGGCCGGTCAGCAATCCGCATCATTCTTGCCGCCAACCGGTCGTGCGGATTTCCGAAACCAAGGCCACACTAGATCAATAAGTTGCTAGTGTCCTTCGATTCCGAAGTTCGCAAACGATGGTGCCGCATAACGATGCGAACTTCGGAATCGGGACACTAGTTCTTCTCGATGCGGATGACCTGCGGCCGGCCGGAGACTACACGGTCGCGGCGCACCGCGGAAAGCGCTCTGCGCACCGCGTCTTCGCTGGTTGCATAGGTGATCATGATCACCGGCACCGGCTCGCCCGAGCGGCCCGACGGCGAAGTGCCCGGCGCGCCGGCGCCGTGGCGCTGCACGATCGATTCCAGCGAAATGTCCTGCTGTGCCAGCCGCCGCGCGATGGTGGCGGCGGTGCCGGGGCGATCACGCGCCAAGAGGTTGATGTAATAGCCGCCTTCGTGTTGCTGCATCGGCGCCTTGCGGATCGCCGTCATGCGTGCCACCGGACGGCCGAACGGGGCGTTGCGCACGCCGCGGGCGATATCGGCGAGATCGGCGACCACGGCCGAGGCGGTCGCCATGCCGCCGGCGCCGGGACCGACCAGCGTGATCGGCGCAAGCCCCGCGGCGTCGATCGTGACCGCGTTGGTGACGCCCATGACCTGCGCGATGGCGCTCTCCTTCGGCACCATGGTCGGATGCACGCGCTGCTCGATGCCGGCCTCGGTCTTCACCGCCACACCGAGAAGTTTCACCCGATAGCCAAGCTCGTCCGCGGCGTCGAGATCGGCGAGCGTGATTGAGGAAATCCCTTCGACGTATATGGCCTCCGGGTCGAGCTCGGTGCCGAAGGCGAGGCTTGCCAGAATGGAGAGCTTTTGCGCGGTGTCGTAGCCTTCGACGTCAAATGATGGATCGGCTTCGGCATAACCCAACCGTTGCGCCTCGCGCAGACAATCCACAAAAGCGAGGCGGTCCTGCTCCATGCGGCTGAGGATATAGTTGCAGGTGCCGTTGAGGATACCGTAGATGCGGGTGATGGTATCGCCGTTTAATCCCTCGCGCAGCGTCTTGACGATGGGAATGCCGCCGCCGACCGAGGCCTCGAAATTGAGCGCCACCTTGCGGCTCTCGGCGAGCGCGGCGAGTTTCTGGCCGTGATGGGCAAGCAGCGCCTTGTTGGCGGTCACCACCGCCTTGCCGCAGGACAGTGCGGTCTCGACGGCCGCCTTGGCCGGGTTGCCGGCGCCGCCGATCACCTCGACCAAAACGTCGATCGACGGATCACGGGCAAGCTCCACCGGATCGGCGACCCATCGGAAATGTTTGAGATCGACGCCGCGTTTCTTGCCGCGCGAGCGAGCGCTCACCGCCGCAATTTCGATCGCGCGCCCGCAGCGCGCCATGAGCTTGTCGCGGCCGCGCTCCAGGAGCTGAACCACGGACGTGCCAACAGTTCCAAGTCCGGCAAGACCGACTTTGAGCGGCTCGGCCATAAGGCGCACCAACCCTCGATGAAATCGAATTCCATCGGAAGGATTCCCAAGGGTTTGTCAATGAGTGCAGCGAGCGCCTCGGGGCGCCCGCGCCTTTGCCGGCTGGCTAGCGCCTCTTGGCGAGCGGAACGACGTTGTGCAACTGCTCCGGCCCGGTCTCCAGGAAGCGTCGGATGTTGCGGGCGGCCTGACGGATGCGTTGCTCGTTCTCCACGAGCGCAATGCGGACGTGTCCTTCACCATGCTCACCGAAGCCGGCGCCGGGCGAGACCGCAACGCCCGCCTTTTCGACCAGCAAGGTCGAGAATTCCAGGCTGCCGACCGGCAGGAACGGCTCTGGAATTTGCGCCCAGGCGAACATCGAGGCGCTGGGCGGCGGAATGACCCAGCCGGCGCGGCCGAACGAATCGACCAGCGCATCGCGCCGCCGGCGGTAGGTTGCGCGCATTTCGTCGATACACTCGTCGGGACCGTTGAGCGCTGCGGTCGCGGCGACCTGAATCGGCGTGAACGCCCCATAATCGAGGTACGACTTGACCCGCGCCAAGGCGGCGATGATGCGTTCGTTGCCGACCGCAAAACCAATCCGCCAGCCCGGCATCGAATAGGTCTTCGACATCGAGGTGAATTCGACCGCGACGTCCATGGCGCCGGGCACCTGCAGCACGGAAGGCGGCGGATGGTCATCGAAATAGACTTCCGCGTAGGCGAGGTCGGAAAGCACCAGGAGCGCGTGCTTCTTCGCGAACGCGATGAGGTCGCGATAGAAATCGAGATCGGCGATGCAGGCGGTCGGATTCGATGGATAGCAGACCACGACTGCAATCGGCTTGGGAATAGAGTGCAAGACGGCCCGCTCAAGAGCTGCGAAAAATGCCGCGTCTGGCTCGACCGGCACCGCGCGGATGGTGCCGCCGGCCATGAGGAAGCCGAAGGCGTGGATCGGGTAGGTCGGATTGGGAACGATGATGACGTCGCCCGGCGCCGTGATCGCCTGGGCGACGTTGGCAAACCCTTCCTTCGAGCCGAGCGTCGTGACGACCTGGGTATCGGGATTGAGCTTCACGCCGAACCGGCGGGCATAATAGGCGGCCTGGGCGCGGCGCAGGCCGGGAATCCCCTTCGAGGCCGAGTAGCGGTCGGTGCGCGACTTGCCGATCGTCTCCTTGAGTTTTTCGACCACATGCGCGGGCGCCGGCAGATCCGGATTGCCCATGCCGAGATCGATGATGTCGGCGCCGGCATTGCGGGCCGCCGCCTTTGCGCGATTGACGACCTCGAAAACGTAGGGCGGGAGCCGGCGGATGCGATAGAAGTCTTCCATGGTGGACACGTCGTTTTCAGGGAGCGTTGCTGATTGCGGGTTTTATCATGGCTTGGCAGCGGCGCCAGCGGCCGGCGTGCTGTCGGTGACGATCGTCGAGGCGCATTCCGGCGGCGCGGCGTCCGGCGCGGCACTCGCGATTTGCTGGGTACATGAGTGCAAATGGTCGCGATCGGAAAGAAGATTATCGGTCGCCTGCTTGACCTGAGCCGGGGTCAGGGTCGGGTCACTGGGCTCCGTCGGATCGTCAAGAACCGTCGGATAAACGCCGGACTGCGAGCAGGCGGAGACGAGCGCGAAAATACCGGCGACAGCCAGGGCCGCGCATATTTGGCGCCTCACGCTTCGATGAACTGCCATTGAGGATGCCCTCGGTGAAGCCTGGGCAAGGCTTCCCCTTCCCCTTAAGGACCTCGTTTACGGTCCAATCGCACCCAATCCCCTGTCCCGAAATTGTTTACCCAGCCAATGGTTATGAAACTCTGTTCAAATTCTGATTTGACGGCCGACCCACGGCATGCGTAGCCGGCTAATATGTCGAAACAAGGACGCGTCGGACCATCGGCGCCCGCCGGCCGGGCTCGCCGTTGTGGCGGCTCGCGAGGGGAAGCGGCAAGCTACTTGCAAGTTGACCCGGTTGCAGGTCTATGCCGCTTGCGACTGCATGCCGCTCGCGGACGCATGGCGCTTGGGCGCGAACGTCTTGCCAGGCATGAGCTTGCGGGCGCGCAGTGGAAAAGCCATTTCAGGGTCGATGCCGAGCCGGATGTTTGATCCCTCGGCCATTTGAGGAACGCTCGTGCGGGCTGCATCGCAACAGCCGGTGAAAATCGGCTCCGTCGATGTCGAGGAGCTTTCACGCAATCTGGCGCAGCTCGTCGAACAGGGCGGCCGCGCGCTGGCCGCTTATCTGAAGCCGCGCGAGGAGGGTTGCGAGGACCGCGAATTCGCCGACGAAATCAGCGAAGTCGTCAAAACGCTCGGCAAGGTCGTGGAGTACTGGCTGGCCGACCCGCAGCGGATGCTCGAACTGCAGACCCGGCTGGGAAAGGCCTACCTTGAACTGTGGTCGGCGGCGTCAAGGCGGCTGGCCGGCGAAGAGGCGCCCCCGGTTGCCGCGCCGGCACCGAGCGACCGGCGCTTTACCGACCCCGAATGGTCATCGAACCAGTTCTACGACTTTCTCAAGCAGGCCTATCTGCTCACCACCGGCTGGGCCAACCGGATGGTCAGCGACGCGACCGATCTCGATCCGCACACCAGGCAGAAGGCCGAATTCTACATGCGGCAGATCGCCAACGCGCTTTCGCCGTCGAATTTCGTGCTCACCAATCCGGAATTGCTGCGCGAGACCTTGGCCAGCAACGCCGAGAATCTGGTGCGCGGCATGCGCATGCTGGCCGAAGATATCCAGGCCGGCAGCGGACATTTGCGCATCCGCCAATCCGATTCGTCGATGTTCGAAGTCGGCCGCAACCTGGCAACCACGCCGGGCAAGGTGATCTATCAGAACGAGCTGATGCAGCTCATCCAATATGCACCCTCGACCGCCACCGTATTGCAGCGTCCGCTGCTGATCGTGCCGCCCTGGATCAACAAGTTCTACGTGCTCGATCTGACACCGGAGAAATCGTTCATCAAGTGGTGCGTCGACCGCGGGCTCACCGTATTCTGCATCTCCTGGGTCAACCCGGACGAGAGGCTCGCCGCAAGGACCTTCGAGGACTACATCCGCGAAGGCCCGCTTGCCGCCCTCGATGCCATCGAACAGGCCACCGGCGAACGGCAGGTGCACAGCGTCGGCTATTGCGTCGGCGGCACGCTGCTCGCGGTCGCGCTCGCGGCCATGGCCGCCCGGCGCGACGAACGGATCGTTTCGGCGACGCTGTTCGCCGCCCAGGTCGATTTCACCCACGCCGGCGATCTGAAGGTGTTCGTTGACGAGAAGCAGGTCGAAGCGCTCGAACAGCGCATGGCCGAGCGCGGCTATCTCGAAGGCCGAACCATGGCGACGGTGTTCAATTTCCTGCGTTCAAACGATCTGGTCTGGCCCTACGTCGTCAACAACTACCTCAAAGGCAAGGCGCCGTTTCCGTTCGACCTCTTGTACTGGAATTCGGACGCCACGCGCATGCCGGCCGCCAATCACTCCTTCTACGTGCGCTCCTGCTACCTCGAAAACAAGCTTTCCAAGGGCAAAATGACCATCGGCAACATGCTGATCGATCTGAAATCCGTGAAGGTGCCGATCTACAATCTGGCGACGCGCGAAGATCACATCGCACCGGCAAAATCGGTGATGCTCGGCTGCAAGTTCTTCGGCGGCCCGGTGCGCTTCGTGATGTCAGGGTCCGGCCATATTGCCGGCGTTATCAACCCGCCGGATCGAAACAAATATCAATACTGGACCGGACCGCGACCGCGCGGAGCCGATGTCGAGAAATGGCTCGCCAACGCCAAGGAACATGCCGGCTCGTGGTGGCCGGACTGGCTGGCCTGGCTCACGCGCGAGGACCGCACCGAAGTGCCGGCGCGCGTGCCCGGCGCGGGCGCGCTCAAGCCGATCGAAGACGCCCCCGGCAGTTACGTCAAGGTGCGGGATTAGGGCGCGTTCGCTTGTATTGCGCCTGGGCAAACCGCTGCGCCTTATGGAAACAGCGCCACCTGTTCGAGGCCCATGGTTTCCGGAAAGCCGAGCATCACGTTCATGTTCTGCACCGCCTGCCCGGAAGCGCCCTTGGTCAGATTGTCGAGCGCCGAGCCGATGATCGCGCGGCCGGCAATGCGGTCGGCGGCCACGCCGATGAAGGTCATGTTCGATCCGCGCACGTGGCGCGTTTGCGGAAGCGCCTGAAAAGACAGCACGTGCACGAACGGCTCCTTTGCGTAAGCCTTCAACAGGAGCGCATGAAGGTCTTGAGGCGACGCGCCTTTCAATCCGCGAACGTAAATCGTCGAAAGAATGCCGCGGTTCATCGGGACCAGATGCGGCGTGAAGCTGACGATCACCTCGCGGCCGGCCGCGCGAGAAAATTCCTGGTCCAGTTCCGACATGTGACGATGATGGCCAACGCCGTAGGCGTGAAACCCTTCGGAGACCTCGGCGAAAAGCATTTCCTCGCGCGCCGCCCGGCCCGCTCCGGTCATGCCCGATTTGGCGTCGACAACGATCTCGTCGGGATCGACCGCCTTGGCTTTGAGCAGCGGGATAAGCGCAAGCTCGGCGCAGGTCGTGTAGCAGCCCGGATTGGCAACCAGCCGCGCCGCTTTAATTTGCGACCGATAGATCTCGGTCAGGCCGTAGACGGCCTCCTTCTGCAGCTCCGGCGCCCAGTGCTCATGGCCATACCAGCGCGCATAGGCGGCGGGGTCGCTCAGCCGGAAGTCGGCCGACAGATCGACGACCTTGGTGGCCGGCGCGCGCTCAACCAAATCAGCGACGACCCTTTGTGTCGTGCCGTGAGGCAGCGCGCAGAACGCAAGATCAAGGTGCAGCTTCGCCCAATCTGCGTCTTCGACGGCGCTCAGGACCGGCAGGGCATACGGCGCAAATTGCGGAAACACCTCGGCCATCGCCTTGCCGGCGCGGCGATCGGCAGTCAGCAACGCGATCTCCACGCGCGGATGGCGCAACAACAGCCGCACCAGTTCGGCGCCGGTATAGCCGGAGGCCCCGAGCACAGCGATTTTCGCCTTTTTTTCGATCGCAGACATCAACCAATCCTTGCGCTTGAGAAGCGTCAGGCCGAATCCGCGGACAGGATATCAGGAGCGATGCCGCGGAACCGGCGGCACGAGCGGATTATGACGCGCGGGCGCGCGCTCGTGCCGTGATGCGAAATCGACGGCGGCGACGTTGGGCCGGTGCGGCGGTCGCAAAAGGACATGACATAGCGGGACATGGCATGAGGCGGCATATAGGGCTGGTTCCGGCGAGCGTCAAACCGAATGATGAGGGTGCTGGCTTTGCCGCCTAAATGGCATAGTCCGGGCGATAGTCGGAATTGATTCGTCGAGTTGTGCCGCCGCCGGCGAAGCGCCACATCGACAGCGAATCCGGCACAAGAAATCGGGGTAAAGCGTGGGAAAGACGGCGAAAAAATCATCCACGACGGACACGCCAGACCTGTTTTCCGCAAGCCCGGCGGCGCGGCGCGGCACGACCCGGCGCGGCGGCGCGGCGCCGGCGC
>JASHOR010000175.1 GCA_030041005.1 Xanthobacteraceae bacterium | reverse complement strand
GGGCTCTCGCTCGACTGGAGTCGCGAGATCGCGACCTGCGATCCGGCCTATTACCGGCACCAGCAGAAAATGTTCCTCGATTTCCTGCGCGCCGGCCTGGTCGAGCGCAAGAAATCGAAGGTGAACTGGGATCCGGTCGACCAGACCGTGCTCGCCAACGAGCAGGTGATCGACGGCCGCGGCTGGCGCTCGGGCGCACTGGTCGAGCAGCGCGAGCTGACGCAATGGTTCTTCGCCATCACCAAGTTCGCGCAGCCGCTCCTTGACGCGCTCGAAACGCTCGACCGCTGGCCGGAAAAAGTCCGGCTGATGCAGAAGAACTGGATCGGCCGCTCGGAAGGGCTGTTGGTCCGCTTCGCGCTCGATCCACAAACGACCCCGAGCGGCGAGAGCGAATTGGAAATCTTCACCACGCGCGCCGACACTTTGTTCGGGGCAAAATTCATGGCGCTGTCGCCGGATCATCCGCTGGCGCAGGCCGCGGCAAAGAAAAATCTGGCGCTGGCCGAATTCATCGCCGAGTGCAAGCGCCACGGCACCGCCCAGGAAGTCATCGACAAGGCGGAAAAGCTCGGCTTCGACACCGGCATCAGGGCCGTGCATCCGTTCGATGCGAATTGGACGCTGCCGGTCTATGTGGCCAATTTCATCCTGATGGACTACGGGACCGGCGCCATCTTCGGCTGCCCGGCGCACGACCAGCGCGACCTCGACTTCGTCAACAAATACGGGCTCGGCAACGTGCCGGTGGTCTGTCCGCCGGACCGCGACCCGCACACCTTCGTCATCGCCGACACGGCCTATGACGGCGACGGCCGCATGATCAATTCGCGGTTTCTCGACGGCCTGACGCCGGCCGAAGCCAGAGACGAAGTGGCGCGGCGGCTGGAGCGCGAGACGCGCGGCAAGCTGCCGGTGGCCCGGCGCCAGGTCAATTTCCGCTTGCGCGATTGGGGCATCTCGCGCCAGCGCTATTGGGGCTGTCCGATCCCGATCATCCATTGCGAGCAGTGCGGCGTCGTGCCGGTGCCGGACAAGGATTTGCCGGTGACGCTGCCGGAGGACGTGACTTTCGATCGGCCGGGCAATCCGCTCGACCATCATCCGACCTGGAAGAACGTCGCCTGTCCGCAATGCGGCAAGAAAGCCACGCGCGAAACCGACACGATGGATACGTTTGTCGATTCGTCGTGGTACTTCGAGCGCTTCACCGACCCCTGGATCACGACCGCGCCGACCGAGCGACCGATGGTCGATGCCTGGATGCCGGTCGATCAATATATCGGCGGCATCGAGCACGCGATCCTGCATCTGCTCTACAGCCGCTTCTTCACCCGCGCGATGAAACAGACCAGCCACGTCGGCGTCGAGGAGCCGTTCGCCGGCCTGTTCACGCAGGGCATGGTGGTGCACGAGACGTTCCGCACCAAAAACGGCGAGTGGGCGGCCCCGGCGGAAGTGAAGATCGAAACCAACGGCGATGCGCGTCGCGCCACGTTGATCGCGACCGGCGAAGAGATCGAGATCGGCCCGATCGAGAAAATGTCGAAGTCGAAGCGCAACACGGTCGACCCCGACGACATCATCGAGGCCTACGGCGCCGACGTGGCGCGCTGGTTCATGCTGTCGGACTCCCCGCCGGAGCGCGACGTGGAATGGACCGAGCGCGGCGTGCAGGGCGCTGCGCGTTTCGTGCAACGGCTATGGCGGATCGTCGGTGAAGGGGCCGAGATCGCGCGCGCCGCGCCGGCCGACCGTCCGGCAGAGTTTTCGCCGGCCGCTGCGGCGCTGCGCAAGGCAAGCCACAAGGCGCTGGCCAATGTCGGCGACGATGTCGACAAGCTGCACTTCAACGTCGGCGTCGCGCACATCTACGAGTTCGCCAATACGCTTGGCGCTGCCATCGGCGACATCGAAAGCGCGGCGATTGCGCCGGATTTCGCCTGGGCGATGCGTGAAGCCGTCAACGTCCTGGTGCAGCTCTTCAATCCGATGATGCCCCACCTTGCCGAGGAGTGCTGGGCGGCGCTCGGCCACGATACGCTCGTGGCAGAGGCGCCTTGGCCGGCCGTCGAGCGCGACTTGTTGATCGAGGATGCGATGACGCTGCCGGTGCAAATCAACGGCAAAAAGCGCGCCGAAGTCACCGTGCCGCTCAACGCCGGCAACGCCGAGATCGAGGCGACCGTACTCGCCGTCGACGCGGTCAAGAAGGCGCTCGACGGCAAGAAGCCCAGGAAGGTGATCATCGTGCCGCAGCGCATCGTCAACGTGGTGGCGTGAACTGAAATCGTCATTGCGAGCGCAGCGAAGCAACCCAGACTCACACCGCATATAGTGCTTGATTGCTTGATTGCTTCGTCGCTTCGCACCTCGCAAATGACGGGAAGCTGGTTTGTCAATGGTCGCGATCAAAGCCGCAGACGTCGATGCCTTTGTCGCCCGTCCCGATCCGAAGCGGCCGGTCGTGCTCGTCTTCGGTCCGGATGCCGGCCTGGTCAGCGAACGGGTCGAAGCGTTGATCAAGGCCTCGGTCGACGATCCCAACGATCCGTTTGCGCTGGCGCGGCTCGACGGCGAGCGGCTGGTGGCCGAGCCGTCGCTTCTGGTGGAAGAGGCGCAGACCGTACCGCTGTTCGGCGGACGGCGCGCGGTGTGGGTCAAGGCCGGCGGCCGCAACATTGCGCCGGCGGTTGAGGCGCTGCTTGGCCTGCCCGGCGGCGAATGCCGGGCGATCATCGAGGCCGGCGATCTGCGCCGCAACGCGCCGCTGCGGACGCTGGTGGAGCGGGCCAAGAACGCCGTGGCACTGCCTTGCTACGCCGACAGCGAGCGCGATCGCGCGCGATTGATCGACGAGGAGATGCGCGCCGCCGGGCTGACGCTGGCGCCGGAGGCGCGCGAGATCCTGATCCCTCTGCTCGGCGGCGACCGCGTCGCGTCGCGCAACGAAATCCGCAAGCTCGCGCTCTACGCGCGCGGGCGCGACCGCGTCGGCATCGACGACGTCACCGCGGTGGTCTCCGACGCCTCGTCCTCCGCGGTTGACGAGATCGTTGACGCCGCTTTTGCCGGCAAGCCTGCGGAGCTCGAGGCGCAGTTGGCGAAGGCGCGCACGGCGGGCACGCCGCCGGGCTCGATCGTCTTTGCCGCGCAGCGCCAGGTTGCCCAACTGCACAAATGGCGCACCGCGATCGAGTCGGGCACGGGATTTTCGCTCGACGCCGTGCAGCCGCCGCTGCACTTCCGCCGCAAGGGGCCGATCGAGGCGGCGCTGAAATCGTGGAATGCCGCGCGCCTGGCCGCGGTCATGGGCGAACTTGCCGACGCCGTTCTGCAATCGCGGCGCAATTCCGCGCTGGCCGGCACGATCGTCGAGCGCGCGCTGCTTGCGATCGCGGTCAAGGCGCGGCGCAGCGCGGGATAGAAGCGGCGCGGCGCCCGAAGGTGACTCCCCGTTAGCTGGGATTCTCCAGGCTGAACGTGCCGGAATCGTCATCGTAGGCATAAACCTCGGCATAGCGACCCCAGGCGGTCACGGCACGAAGCGTGCCCTCGGCGTCCTCCGTGCTCATGTGGTCTTCGAGTTCATCAAGAAAGCGGCTTCTCGGCGCCACGTGATTGGCGCGTTCCTGCAGGACGCGGCGAATGTGGGCGGCGAGCGGCACATAGGTCAGGAGCTCGCGCTGAAAGAGCTTCTTGCGGTCGTCCATGCCTGATTCAGCGAACTGCTTGCCGGCATCGCTGAGTTTGATATCGCCGCCTTCGATTTCCGCCAGGTGGAGAAGCTGCAGCGACTCGGAGACCGGAAACAGCTCGTCGAGCTCCAGATGCAACTCGTCGGCCAGCACCGGAAGATCGGCCTTGCCGTTAAACGGCGGTGCGGCCAGGGTTTCGATGAGACCGGAGAGAAGATTGGCGGAAACGCGCGGCAGCACCGTATCGATCGTCGCCGTTCGCTCCCCGGCGGTCCCGATCGGCGCCGGTGCGGTCTTGCGCGCGGTCATCGCCACATAGATCTTTTCGACCAGTTCGCGGAACTGCGGATCGAGCCGGTTGCGCGGCTGGCGCAGGTCGACCTTGATCTCGTTGATGATGCGCGCCGGATTGGTCGAGAACAAAATGATGCGGTCGCACATCAGCACCGCCTCTTCGATATTGTGGGTCACCAGGATGACGCCCTTGATCGGCAGCTTGCCCTCGCCCCACAGTTCGAGGAAGTCGGTGCGCAACGTCTCCGCGGTCAACACGTCGAGCGCCGAGAACGGCTCGTCCATCAGCAGAATGTTGGGATGGACGACCAGCGCGCGCGCGAAGCCGACGCGCTGGCGCATGCCGCCCGACAGCTCGCGCGGATAGGCGGACTCGTAGCCGTCGAGGCCGATCAGGTCGATCGCCGCCAGCGCGCGCTGGCGAATTTCCGCCTCGGGAAGGCAGAGCGCTTCCAGCCCGAGCTGGACGTTCTCCAGCACCGTGAGCCAGGGGAAGAGCGCGAACGACTGAAACACCATGGCGATACCCGGCGGCGGGCCGACCACCGGCTGCCCGAGATACATGACGCTCCCGGCCGAGGGCCGCGCCAGGCCGGCAATCAGCCGCAGCAAGGTGGATTTTCCCGAGCCGGTGCGCCCAAGCAGGCCGACGATCTGGCCCTGGGGCATCTCGAAGTTGATGCCGTCAAGCACCAGGTGTTCGCCGCCGTCCGCCCGCGGAAAGGACTGCCGCAACTCATGAATATCGAGCAGCGTCTCGGTCATGGCTATGATCTCATCCCAGCCGGAATTTGCGTTCGGCGTAATGGTAGAGCGGCCGCCAGAACGTGCGGTTGACCACCACGACATACAGACTCATCGTGGCGATGCCGAGCACGATGCGGTGGAAATCGCCAAGCTCGGTCTCATGCGCGATATAGGCGCCAAGACCCGCCGCATGCAGATGCTCGTTGCCCCAGGAGGCGACCTCGGCGACGATGCTGGCATTCCACGATCCGCCGGACGCGGTAATGGCCCCGGTCACGTAATAGGGAAATATCGCCGGCAGCGCGATGCGCCGCCACCACAGCCAGCCCCGCACATGCAAATTGTCGCCGACCGCCCTCATTTCAGCCGGAATGGCCGCCGCGCCGGCAATCACGTTGAACAATATGTACCACTGATTGCCGAGTATCATCAGCGGACTGAGCCAGATATTGGGATCGAGCCGCCAGGCAACGATGACCGAGACGAAGATCGGAAACAACAGATTGGCCGGGAACGCGGCGAGGAACTGGGCCACCGGTTGCACTGCGTTGGCGACGCGGGGACGCGTGCCGACCCAGACGCCGACCGGCACCCAGATCACGCTCGCGATGGCGATGAGCACCAAGACGCGCGTCAAGGTCGCCAGGCCAAGCAGCAATGTCGTGCCGAAATCGGCGGGCGTAACGCCTTGGGCGGCAAAGCGCGTCAGCAGCAGCAGTGCGATGACGATTGCGGTGAGCACCGCCGCGTCCCATACGAACGAAATCCAGCCGGCGCGATATCGCGGCAGCGGCTTCACCATGGGTCTGGGCGTCAGCCAGTTCGCACGCAGCGAGCGTCGCCACAGCAACCCGCATGGCCGGGTCGCGCGGTCGACCAACCGGGACCGACGCAGCACGTTGAAGACCCAGGAGCGAGGAGGAAGAACGCCGGCTTCCTGTTCGAAGCGGAAGCGATCCGCCCACGCCACCAGCGGCCGGAACAGGAGCTGGTCGTAGATGAGGATCACGATCAGCATCGCGCCGATCGCCCAGCCGACCGCCCTCAGATCCTGCCGGTCGATGGCAAGCGCGATATAGGAACCGATGCCGGGCAGCGTCACGGTGGTGTGGCCGACGCTGATCGCCTCGGAGGCCACCACGAAGAACCAGCTTCCGGACATCGACATCATCATGTTCCAGATGAGCTGCGGCATGGCGAACGGCACGTCGACGCGCCAGAACGTCATCCACGGGTTCAGCCGGAAGCAGCGCGACGCTTCGGTGAGTTCGGTCGGCACGGTGCGCAGCGATTGATAGAAACTGAACGCCATGTTCCAGGCCTGGCTGGTGAAAATGGCGAAGATGGCGGCGAATTCGGCGCCCAGCACCCGGCCGGGCGCCAGCTCCATGAAAAAGATCACCGTGACCGAGATGAAGCCGAGGATGGGAACCGACTGGAGAATGTCGAGCAGCGGGATCAGGATTCGTTCGGCGCGCTTGTTCTTGGCGGCGAGCGTCGCGTAGGTGAAGGTGAAAATCAGCGACAGCACCATGGCGATGAGCATGCGCAGGGTGGTGCGCGCGGCATATTCGGGCAGATGGCGCGGGTCGAGCGAAGGCGGCTGCTTCTCCAGTTCGATGAGCGGCTCGAACAAGTGCCGGCTCGCCTCGCCGAGGAACACGAGAAGGCCGAGCACCAAGAGTATCGCGAGAATGTCCCAGCGGCTGAACAACCGGGCCCAGCCCCCGACCGAAATTGGGACCACCACGCGCATATTCGATTTCCGATTTCACAGAACAGTCACAATCGCCCGCGCCTCGCCCCTTCGAAGCCGCGAGCCAGCCGCGACGACATAACACCGACCTCGCGTTGTTCAAACCTTATTGCAGCATCGACGACGATTTCCTGCGGTGCCTTTGTTCTTCCCCTCCCCTCGCGAGCGGCGAGTGGCCGGCAGGGTCGCCGCGAATGAAATGAGCGGCGGGGTGAGGGACGACCGCAAAAGACCTCCGATCTGAAAGTGCGCCGATCAAAAAGTGCCCCCACCCCTGACCCCTCCCGCCCACGCGCTACGCGCGTGGGCGGGAGGGGAAATTGAAACTCGTTCTCGCGGCGCGGTTTCCTTTCCTTTCACCTCCCCCTGGAGGGGGAATTGTATACTTGACACATGCAGCCTCTTAGGTCTATAAACTAGGCCAAGGAGTTAGCGGCCATGTCCAAGAATATACCCCTGCGGTTCACGAACGAAGCGGCGGCACGGAAGCACTTAGAGGGGCTTCAATGGCCGGACGGCCCGATCTGCCCGCATTGCGGCGTGATCGACCGTGCATCGGCGATCAAAGGCGGTCGCAGCGGGCTGTGGTTTTGCAATGCCTGCCGGATGCAGTTCACTGTCACCGTGGGGACGATTTTCGAGCGGTCGAAAATCCCCCTGCATACATGGCTGTACGCCAATCATCTGCTGTGTTCGTCCAAAAAAGGCATTTCCTCACATCAGCTAAGCCGCATGTTAGGGGTGACCTATAAGACAGCCTGGTTCATGTCGCATCGCATCCGTGAAGCCATGAGGCCCTTAAAGACTGGTCCGCTTGGTGG
>JASHOR010000174.1 GCA_030041005.1 Xanthobacteraceae bacterium | reverse complement strand
CCAGATCTTTCAGTTCGCGAAATCCCTTGGAGACGCCAAACAGCAGTTCGCCATAACCGGTCGGCAGGACGACCGTGCCGGGCACACGGCCGCCGAGCTGGCCGAAAATCTCATACGCAATGGTCTTGTAACCTTCGGGCCCGAACGGGTTGCCGGTATGAAAACGCGTGAGATTGCTGGCCGGCATGAAGCCAGTTTCATCGACGATGCGGTTGAGCGCGGGCCAGCGCTCGGCGGGTGGCACCAGCAGGAAGTCGCTGCCGAGCGCGGTCTGGAAATGTTCGAAAGCGCGCTGCGCGTCGAAGGTGGAAATGACCACGCAGCGCAAGCCGGCGCGGCGCGCGTATGCCGCCGCCGACGCGCCGTGGTTTCCGGTGGACGCCACCGCAATGCCGCGCGCACCGTTCGCCAATGCCGTGGAGACGATGCAGTAATTCAGCCGGTCCTTGTGGCTCCAAGTCGGATTGCGGCTTTCGTCCTTGAGCCAGATCGGCCCCTCAACGCCGATCCAGCGCGCCATCCGTTGGCTCGCGACCAGCGCGGTCCCGCCTTCGCCCAACGAAAGGTCATCGACAAGCGGCGGCAAGAGCGGCGCCCAGCGTCGCAATCCCGGCAGTGGCGGCTGGACGAAGATGTCGGCGGAGATGCTGGCGTAATCGAACCCGATTTCCAGCGGGTATTGCATGTCCGGGGTGCTGGTGCGCGGACAGCCGCGCAACAGCGGCGGGCTGAGCGGAAAGAGCAGACTCGGGTCGCCGAGCGAGCGTTGCCCGATTGCCGCCGATCCGTTGGTCGCCATCACCGGAATCCTTTTCTCTCCGCAACGATCGGCAGCGGCGCAAGTTCTGTACCGCTCCGCCGTCACGAGATCTTGGGTCTGACGTCCTCGGCGAAGAGCTGCATCTGATCGAGAAGTTCAGAAACGCTGTTGGCTGCGAAGAACAAACCCAGGAAATGGGTCACGCCGGCCTCGCGCAGCGCCGTGGCGCGCGCGATCACCGTCTCCACGCTGCCGACCAGATTGACGTCTTCCGGATTGATCGAGGCCTGACCCTTGAGCGTGGACTTCTTGAGCGATTGGAGATGCTTGTACATCTGGCTTTGGCGAAACCGCGCCACCGCCTTGTCCTCATCGCTGCCGACGTGGACGATGTATTGCGGCGCGATTTGCAGCTCGGAGAAATTGCGCCCGGCCGCTTCCGTCATGTCCTTGAGCTCGCTCACCATGCGCCGCAGCGTCGGTTGCGGCATGGCCGCCGGAATCCAGCCGTCGCCCGATAGCGCCGTGCGCTGCAGATGCGCCTGATTGTTGCCGCCGAAGTAGATCGGCAAGCGCGGCTGCTTCGGCTTGGGGAACAGCTCCACGTCCTTGAACTTGTAGAATTTGCCGTCGAATGACGCCTCGCGCTCGGAGAACAGGAGCCGCAGCGCCTCGACGCCTTCGGCGACCATGTCGCCGCGATGCACCTTGGCGTTCGGATTGAGCGCCTCGAATTCCTCGCGGTAGGCGCCGATTCCGACTCCGATCTCCAGCCGGCCATTGCTGAGATGATCCAATGTGACGATCTGCTTGGCCGTCACCACGATGTCGCGGCGCATCGGCAGGACGAGAACGCCGGTGCCGAAGCGCAGCGTCTTGGTATGGGCGGCCAGATAGGCGTAAGTGACCAACGGCTCCCAGAAGCGCGGCGGCACCGGAAACTCCGACCGCACGTAATGCTGGGTGGTCATGTGGTCATTTCCCCACACCGAGTGGTAGCCAAGCGCCTCGGCGCGTTGGGCGATGCGGACCAGATCCTCCGGATTGGAAAACGGGATAGGATAGGTCAGGCCTTCCATTCCCGTGGGAAATCCGACACTGAACAAGGCGGTCATTGAGACGTTCTTTTTGCTATTGGGTCTGTTTCGCGCGCGTCACGATCAAGACGCGTATGCTGGCATTTATCCCAGAAGATGCGCATTGCGATCGGAGCAGAGAGACGCGCCGAAGAACCTACTTGGCAGGGTGTGGCGGGACAAGTGGGCAGCTTGCGTTCGCACACGCGGTTATCCGGTGTCATCATGCCGATGCGCGCCAAAGTAGACCCGTTCGGCTTCGTTTCGCTCCATGGCCTCCTGCATTGAGCCCGACCAAGCCAGCCGCCCGGCGGCAAGCATGCAGCAGCGTTCGCCGACTGCGCGCGCGATTTCCATGTTCTGTTCAACCAGAAGGATCGCGACTCCGCTTTGGCGGATGCGGCGGATCGCGGCGATCAACGTGCGCGTAATTCCCGACGACAGTCCCGCCGAAGGCTCGTCCAGGAGCAGCAGCCTCGGATTGGTCACGAGCGCGCGGGCGATGGCCAGCATCTGCTGCTCGCCGCCCGAAAGCGAGCCGGCCTTCTGCTGACGCCGCTCCTGGAGCACCGGAAACAGCTCGTAGACCGCCGCAAGGGGCGTGGGCGCGCGTCCGACCGCTGCCGTGGTCGCGGCAACCAGCGTCTCCTCGACGGTGAACGTGCGAAACAATTCACGCCATTGCGGAACGAGCGCCAAGCCGCGGCGCACGATTGTGCTGGCGTTCAGGCGGGAAATGTCCTTGCCGAGAAAATCCACCGCGCCTCGTCGCTTGGGAAGCAGTCCGGCGATCGCCTCGACCGCCGACGTTTTGCCCGCGCCGTTCGGACCGAGCAGGACCAACGTCTCGCCGCTTTCGATCGCGAAGCTCAGCTCGTTCACCGCGACGACCGGCCCGTAGGTCACCGTGAGGCCGCTGACTCGCAAGGCGGTCATGCGGCGACCTCCTCACCGAAATACAATTGCCGCACGATCGGCAACGAAACAACCTCCGCAGGTTTGCCTTCGGCGAGGATGCGCCCTGCTCCCATCACCGACAGGCTCCGGCACAGCATCGTGACGAACGGGATGTTGTGCTCGACGACCAGCATCGCGATTTGCCGTTCGGCATTGATGCGCAGCAGAAGCTGCCGCAAATCTTCGACCTCGGACACGGCGACGCCGGAAACCGGCTCGTCCAACAGGATGAGCCTCGGTTCCGATACGATCGCGCGCGCGAGTTCGAGCCGGCGCTGGTCCCCGAGCGACAGCGATCCGGCTCGCGCCTGGGCCTGATCGGCGAGACCCACCGACTCGAGGGCGACAAACGCCCGGCGCCGCTCCCGCGCGCTCGCCATGCCCCCGGCGAAGCCATCGAAGCTCGCCGCCATCGCCGGCAGGACGGCATTGCGGCCAAGTCCGATGATTACGTTTTCGAGGCAGGAGAGCTGGCCGAAGATGGCGACGTTCTGAAACGTGCGGGTCATGCCGAGCCGGATGCGATCGCGCGCGCGCAGCCCGAGGAGCGAGGTATCCGCGAATGCGACCTTGCCGCCATCGGCATCGAGAAAGCCGGAAATGATGTTGAACAGCGAAGTCTTGCCGGCGCCATTGGGGCCGATCAGGCCGTGGATGCCGCCCACAGGCACGCGCAGGCTCGCGCCATTGACAGCATGCAGCGCGTCGAAATGCTTATCGACGCCTTCGACGACCAACAATTCATCGGCGTATTGTTTGTATTTTGCAGGAACGGGGGACGGCGGCCGCTCGACCGGCGCCGGCTCGGCCGCGGGGAGCCGATCCTGTTTGACGACCAGCGCGCAGGCGCGGCGAATGAGGTCGCTCAACCCGCCGGGAAAGAACAGCACGACCAGAATGACGAGGGTCGCGAAAAACAGTTCCTGATAATCGGCGACCGGCCGCAGCAGTTCCGGCAGCACGCGCAAGCCGCCGCCGCCGAGCAAACCGCCCCAGATCGATTGCATGCCGCCGACGATCGGATAGGCCAGCATGAAAATCGAGTCCAACACGCCGAAACTGTCGGGATCGAGGATGCGCACGCGCGGGGCGAGCAATGCGCCCGCGAAGCCGATCGTCGCCGAGCTTACGATGAAAGCGGCGGTCAAGTAGTCGCGGACGCTGACGCCGAAGGCTTCGGCGGCGATCTCGTTGCCGGCGGCGGCTTGCAGATTCTTGCCGAACCGGCCGCGCACCAGAACCGTGACCAACAAGGTCATCGCCGCCGCCGCAATGCCGATGAGTATCAGGAAGCTGCGATCGCTTGTAACAGTCAGGCCGAACAGTCGCGGCGCCGGCACGTGAATGCCCTCGGCGCCGCCTGTGAGCCAAGTGCTTTCGCGAATGAGGATGATGCAGACGCTCTGGAAGACCAGCGTCACCATCGCCAGATTGTGGCCGCGAAACCGCGTCCCCGGAAACGCGATCAACCAGCCGGCACACCCGCCGGCCGCCGCCGCAAGCACCAGCGTCGCCAGATAGGGTATGCGCAGGTCGGTTACGGCGAGCGTAGAAACATAGGCGCCGATAGCCATGAACGAACCGGACGCCAGCGTGATGCAGCGGCCGAGCCCGACCAGCACGACAAGGGCAATGCCGGCCAGCATCGAAATAATGGCAATGGCTGCGACGTATTGCGGATAGCTGCCGAGTTTAAGTCCGACGGCGGCGCAGAAGAGGATGAGCAAAGCCGGGCCAAGCGCCGATACGTCAGGCCGCCGCTCAGACACTGCGGCCGGCCCTCTCTGCAAACAAGCCTTCCGGCCGCCACATCAGCACGACGAAGAGCAAAAGAAAGCTGACGCAATTCTTCATGGCGCTGGAGACGTAAGCCGCCGCCAGGCTCTCGGCGATGCCGAGAAGAAGGCCGCCGACGATCGCGCCCTGGGGGCTGTCGAAGCCGCCGATGACACCGGCGACGAAGCCGGCGGTGATGATCGAGATCGCGAGATCCACCGAGACGCCCGTCACCGGGGCGATGAAAACGCCGGTGAGCCCCGCCAACGCGCCGCCGAGAAACCACGCCAGCATGTAAACGCCGTCAATCGAGTAGCCGCACAGTTGCGCGCCGCGGATATTCGCCGCCATGGCACGCATGCCGCGGCCGAACCGGCCGTAGCGAAAGAGAATGATACAGGCGACGGCGGTCGCCAAAGCGCCCGCGATCACCCAGGCCGTGTCCCTGGTGATGAACAAACCCTCGACCACGAGCGGAGGGCCCGTAAACAGTGCCGGCACGGCCAACAGCTCGGTATTGTAGGTGAGGCGGAAGGCCTCGGCGAGCGCGATGCCGAGGAAGATCGTCGCGATCACGACGGTAAACATGTCGGCCTGCCGCAGGCGGCGCAGCACAACAAACTCAAGCGCGGCCGCAACCAGGCCTATGGCGGGCGGCACCAGCAGATAGGCGGCCCAATACGCCCATTGCCATTTGACGACGATCAGAAAACTCGCGAAGGCGCCCAGCATGGCGAACGCCCCGTGCGCGAAGTTCACCGTCTTGGTCGCCTTGTGGACCACGACCAGGCCGAGCGCCGCCAGCGCATAAAGCGCACCGAACTTGACGCCCGCCAATAAGACGAATCCCAACTCGCCGAGCATTGATCAGGGCTTATTGATCACGCGATAGACCCGCCATTTCCCGTCCTTAACGATGGCGGCACCGATCCGGTAGACGCCCTGATGGTCGGTCGGCGTGTAGCTTTCCGGAAAGGTGACGTCGAGACCGCCGCGCTTGGTCGGGCCGGCGTCCTTGAGATGCGACCAGGCATTGATCAGATTGCCACGGGTCAGTTGACAGTGCGTCGCCTGGATCGCCTCCGCAACGACATAGCCCGAGCCGTAGCCGATGAGGTCGTAGATGCTCGGGCGTCCCTGCGGCACCGAACCGAGAAACTTTTTCAGTCGCGCCTCAAATTCGCGGGTGGCGGGCGTCTGCCCGGGAAACGCGGGAGCGTTGTAATAACCGCGAATGCCGTCGGCATTGCCCAGGATCGGCACGATGGCACTGGAGACCGCGGAACCGTCAACGACCCAACGAATGTTGGTCATCCCCATTTCTCGGGCCTGCTTGATGGCAAAGCCTGCCTCGGAAAAGCTTCCCAGCACGAGGATGGAATCGACGTTCTGCCGCTGCAGGGACACCAGTTGCGAGGTGAAGTCGCGCGCGCCGATATCGAACTGTTCGACCGTGAAGTCAGCCTTGTCGCGCTTGAAAATGTCTTCGGCGGCCTTGAGCGTCGCCTGCGGAAATGCGTAGGTGCCGGCCAAGATGCCGAACTTCTTCGGCTTATAGCCGCCATCGCTGAACATCTTGATCAGCGCGCCGGCGGAAACTTCCACCGGCACGACGGCGCCGTTGAAGACGTTCTTGGCAAAGGGATTGCGGATGATCGGCGTCGAGCCATAGAGATTATAAGTCGGGACGCCGACCTGCCGCACGTAATCCGCCGCCGCTGCCGCTCCGGTGCTGCCGGAAGCCAGGACAAAAATAAAGACTTTATCCTCCTCGACCAGCTTCTTTGCCGCGGCGATGCTCTCCGCCGGCGAGGACGCGGCCTCGAAATCCAGATGCAGCTTGCGCCCGCACACGCCGCCCTTGGCGTTGATCTCGTCGAAGGCCATCGACAGGCTGTCGCGGCCGGGCGCGCCGATGAAAGCGAGCGGGCCGGTCAGCGCTCCGATCGCGCCGATGGAGATTTCAGTTGGCGTTACGCCATTGACCTGCGCGCGTGCGGCGGAGGGCACGCCTGCAATCAACGCAGCGCCCGCGGCCAGCGAACAGGCGCCGACGAGAACATCTCGAACGTTGAAATTTCGCATGAATGACTCCCCTCGCCGCGCCTACGATTTGCCGATCCCGCCCAATGCAAACGGGTATCACAATCGCCACCCCCTGCCAACGCTCGCGCGACCGATCTGTTTTGCTCGCAGGGGCCGAAGACCTAAAGAAGGTGCAACCGTCGGTGAATTTCACTTGGCGTCCGCGCGCCTGCGGAGATTTCGATGTTTGATGTCGCCACCGTCGGCGCAGGGCTTTCCCGCTCCGGTCGCCGCCAATCGCGCGGCGCAGCGAGACTGTCAACGTCCCGCCGCGGCTCTCATCGCCGCGCCACTTTCGGGCCGCGTTTTTCCAGAAACTCCTTGAGCCGCGCCTTGGCTTCGGCCTCGCCCTGCGCGATCGCGGCGGCAAGCGCCTCGGTGGCAAAGCCGGATGCCGGATCGGCCCGCGCGATCCGCGGCAGCAATTGGATCGCGGCATAGTTGGTGAACGTCGCATTGCCGGCGATGCGCTCGGCAAGCTCCAGCGCCGTGGCCAACCCCTGGCCGTTGTCGACCAGATAATGCGACAGCCCGATGGCATGGCCCTCCTCGGCGGACAGCGTACGGCCGGTGAGGATCATGTCCATGACGCGCGAAGCGCCGATCAGCGGCGGCAGCCGCACCGAACCGCCGCCGCCGAGGAAGATGGCGCGGCTCGCTTCCGGCAGCGCGTAGAACGCCGAACGCTCGGCGACGCGGATATGCGCGGCGGCGGCAAGCTCGAGCCCGCCGCCGATCACCGCGCCATGAAGCGCCGCGACCACCGGTACGCTGCCGAACTCGATACAGGCAAAGGCCCGATGCCAGGACCGCGAATGCTCCATGCCGGCGTACACGTCCCGCTCGGTCAATTCCGTCAGATCGAGCCCGGCGGAAAAATGCTCGCCCTCCCCGGCGAGCACGACGGCGCGGATGCCGTCCGGCGGCGAGGAAAAAAATGCTTCGATCCCCCGCACCGTCGGATCGTCGAGCGCATTGCGCTTGGCGGCGCGGGCGAGCGTGAGCACGGCGACTTTGCCGCGGCGCTCGAGGCGCAATGTCGAGGGCAGATTGAGAGGATCGCTTTTCGATTCCCGCTTGGTCATGCGTGCCGCCTCGACGCCTATTTGACCCTGTTAGGCACGCCTCGTAAATAGTCCGCCAGCGCAAAATCCGAAGGGAGAAATCCATGCGCGAGGTGTTCATCTGCGATGCCGTGCGCACCGCGATCGGCCGCTACGGCGGCGCGCTCGCCAAGGTGCGCACCGACGACCTCGCCGCGGTGCCGATCAGGGCGCTGGTCGCGCGCAACCCGAAGGCCGACTGGTCGCGGCTCGACGAAGTGTTGTTCGGCTGCGCCAACCAATCCGGCGAAGACAATCGCAACGTCGCGCGCATGGCGCTCTTGCTTGCCGGCCTGCCGGACACGATCCCGGGCGTCACCATCAACCGGCTGTGCGCCTCGGGGCTCAACGCCGTGGGCGACGCCGCCCGCGCGATCCGCGCCGGCGAGATGGACTTCGCCGTCGCCGGCGGCGTCGAGTCGATGACGCGCGCGCCGTTCGTCATGGCCAAGGCCGGCGAGGCATTTTCGCGCGCCGCGCAAATCTACGACACCACGCTCGGCTGGCGTTTCATCAATCCTCTGCTCAAGGCGCAATACGGCGTGGACTCCATGGCCGAGACCGGCGAGAACGTCGCCGAGGAATTCCAGGTCGCACGCAGGAATCAGGATGCGTTCGCGCTGCGCTCGCAAGAGCGCGCCGCCAAGGCGCAGGCCGCGGGCTTTTTCGCCGAGGAGATCGTGCCCGTGCAGGCGCCCGGCGGCAAGGCCGGGCCCGTCACGATCGACCGGGACGAGCATCCGCGTCCCGACACGACGCTGGAAAAGCTGGAGAAACTCAAACCCATCGTGCGCGAGCCCGGCACCATCACCGCCGGCAATGCATCCGGCATCAACGACGGCGCCGCGGCGCTCGTGCTCGCGAGCGAGGACGCGGTGAAAACGCATGGACTCACGCCGCGGGCAAAAATTCTCGGCATGGCGTCGGCGGCGGTGCCGCCGCGCATCATGGGCATCGGTCCGGTGCCATCAACGCGCAAGCTGATGGAGCGGCTCGATCTGAAAGTCGCCGACTTCGATCTGATCGAGCTGAACGAGGCGTTCGCCTCGCAAGCGATCGCCTGCCTGCGTCAGCTCGGCGTCCCCGAAGACGCCGAGCACGTCAATCCGCACGGCGGCGCCATCGCACTCGGCCATCCGCTCGGCATGTCGGGGGCGCGGCTCGCGCTCACCGCGGTGCACGGGCTGGAGAAACGCGGCGGCAAGCGCGCGCTCGCCACCATGTGCGTCGGCGTCGGCCAGGGCGTCTCGCTGGCGATGGAGAGGGTGTGATTGTGGTGATTGTGGCCCGGGTTGAGCGCAGCGAAACCCGGGACCGGCGTCGAAACCGCATTGCCGTCCCCGGATTTCGCTCCGCTCGATTCGGGCTACTTGCTGGGTGGCCGTCCCTCTTCCGTCATCCTGAGGAGGCTGCCGGAGGCAGCCCTCGAAGGATGCTGCCGAAGCGCCGGGCCGCTCGTCCTTCGAGGCTCGCTGCGCTCGCACCTCAGGATGACGGGTCACAGGACGTCATTGCTTCATTCTCCCTGCCCGCCGCTTTGAAAGCTGTTTGATGGCGGCCCAATCACCCTTGATAAGGGCCTCCTTCCTGGCCCGACTCCAACCTTGATCTTTCGTTCGATGGCAATCGCATCGGCGATCCGATCGAAGTGCTCCGACCAGACATGTTGGACCGGACGTCGCGTCGAGGTATAGCCGGCTAAGCGCCGGTCTCGTGTTCCGCGATGCGCTTCGAAAGATCGTCGCCGGTCGCGGTGCCGACGTAGTATGACGCATCCGCACATCGAAGCATGTAAACGAATGCACCCATCGTTCACACCATCGCTCCGATTTACCGCTCCGATTTACGATCCGTCATCCTGAGGCGGCCGCGAAGCGGCCGGCTGCGCCTGCGTCATCGCCGAAGGCAAGTTGCTCACCGAAGGCGAGCCGGCGGAGGTGTCTGCCATGCCGGGGAGCCGAAAGGCGTACTTGGACTAGTGATATTAGCCGTCACCATCAAGAGTCGCCGCATCAGATTGAGAGGATTGAGGTCAATCAAAGTTGGTTTCGAAAAGCTATGAACCAACATCTCTTTGGAACGGGGCGAGTGCGGCGGCTATAGAGAAGATTCGCTGATTCGCACGGATTCGCCGCGGTCGCTTCCAGCCTGCGGAAAACCACAAACCCGAAATCGCCGCTGAATCAGCATCATAGTCTCTAGTATCGTGCCGGCTATTGACACCGTTTCCGTGTCAACTATAGAGACCGCGCCTCGCTCATCGTGAAGGAGGCCGGCCGCCTGACAACGGCCGGCGGAGCGGGGTGCGGCGCCCGCGGGCAATGGCTCGTCACCGTTGCACTCGGGCGGCTTCGGGCATCATGCCCGCCGGCAGCATGACCGGCGTGTGAGGTGCTCACTGGACTGGGACAGGTTTTGTTGCTTTCCGGCGCGGGTAACGCCCGTGGAACAGCGCGCGGTCTCCGCTCTCTGGTTGGGAGCGGCCGTATC
>JASHOR010000016.1 GCA_030041005.1 Xanthobacteraceae bacterium | reverse complement strand
GCGCTACAACAGCGCTTTTGCCGCCGTGACTTCGACGATCATCGCTCCGCGCGCCCACGGAAACTTGGACTTCACACGATCCACGACTTCACCGGACGTGAGAATCCGGGCGATCCCCTCGATGCGAAATCCTTGTCCGGGTTTCATGCTTCCTTGCACTTTCTTCGACGCGACCAATAATTGCACGCGATTGTTGTTCCGAAGGTTCATCTCCGTTTGATGATATCGGCCGGCCGGAAAGACGATCATGTCTTCTCCGATGCCGAGGGTACGCATGTATTCGCCCCAGTTGCCAACGACGTGAGGGCCATCCTCCCCGCTCGTGACGATTGCTACGAACTCGGTCGCCTCGCACACTTCTCGGCACTGACCTCCGATTTTTGCCACGGATCATTCTCCTTTTGGGCCGCGCCGCGTTTGACGGCTTTACTTTAAGGGATTATCTTACTCGGATAAAGCAAGTCGGAATTAAAAAGTGAGCTTCTACGGAGCGGCTTCGGAATACGGCATTCATTGTCTGCTGCACCTGGCCAACGCGCCCGAGGGGGTGTGGCCGAGCGCGCGTGATGTCGCGGATTTCCAGGGTATTTCGAGCGCCTATGTGGCGAAGCTGTTCACGCAGTTGCAGAAGGCGGGCATCGTTCAATCGTCGGGCGGGAAGTCCGGCGGTTTCCGTCTTGCGCGCGCCGCGGACAAGATCTCGGTTCTCGACGTGGTGGATGCCGTCGAGGGAAAGAGCCCGCTGTTCCGCTGTCGGGAGATCAGAAAGAATTGCGTATTGTTCCAGAACAAAGGCCCGGACTGGTCGCGGCGCGGCCTGTGCGCGATCCATGCGACGATGCGCGCCGCGGAGGCCAGGATGCGTGATGTGCTTGCACAAACGACGCTGGCTTCATTGGCGAGAACAGTCGCCAACAAGCAGACGGCGGGGGAGGGAGTGGCGACCCGGGAATGGTTCGACCATCGGCAGGTCGCGCGCCGCCGGCCTGATCGGCCGCATCACGCAGGGCGAAGCCGTCGCGCTGTTTAACGAACAACGGACATCACGGAGAATTGGATCATGGGCCAACACAACGGGATCGCGGCGAATGGCGACGGGACCGCTCCGATCAAGGGGAGGATTCTGGTTCTCGGTGGCGGCTACTCGGGCTTGTTTGCTGCCGCCAATGCCGCAGACGTGGCGCGCGAATGCGACTCGCCATTGTCGATCACGCTGGTATCGAAGGACGGCTACCTCGAGCACCGCCCCCGGCTCTACGAGAAGAATCCCGATACGTTGCGCGTTGCCGTGGGCGATCTCGTCGAGGCGTTGGGTATTCGTCTTGTGGTCGGAGTCGCGACACTGATTGACGTGCGGGCGAAGACCGTCACCGTGGCGGGGGTGAATGGGACCCAGGTCCTTGGTTATGATCGCCTGGTGCTGGCGACCGGCAGCGAGTTGCGCCAGCTTGCCATCCCCGGGATGGCGGAGTTTGCGTGGAACATCGACTCCTACAAGGGAGCGAAGGCCTTCGACGATCATCTGAAGGCCATCGCCGGCGCGCTCGCCGTCCCTGCCAACAACACCTATGTCATCATCGGAGCCGGGATGACGGGAATCGAGCTCGCCGCGGAGATGCGGGATCGCATCGAGCAGCATGCCGGCGCTGCCGCGGCGCAGGCTGCGAGGCTCATTCTGGTGGAACGCGGCGCCCGGGTCGGCCCGACATTTGGTGACGAGCCGCGGCCGGTGATCGAGCAGGCGCTGAAGCTTGCCAACGTCGAGCTTCGCCTGGGGACCGGTGGCGCGTCAGTGCGACGGGATTCGGTAACGCTGACGACCGGGGAGGAAATCGCGACAGCAACGACCGTGATGACGGTAGGCATGAGCGCCAGCGCGCTGACCGAGCAGATCCCCGGCAAGCGCGACGAATCGGGCCGGCTGCATGTCGACGACAACCTGCAGGTGATCGGCGTCGAGCACGTCTACGCGACCGGCGACGTCGCCTGTGCCTATGCGGACGACGTCAATGTCGCGGTGATGTCGTGCCAGACCTCGCGCACGATGGGAAAATACGCGGGCCGAAACGCGGCGTGCGATCTTCTCGGTCAACCCTTCCGGCGGTACCGGCAGCCCGACTACACGACTTGCCTCGACCTCGGCCGGTTCGGCGCCGTCTTCACCAACGGGTTCGATCGCAAACTGAAGACGTTCGGGCCCGAAGCCAAGAAGCGCAAGCGCTGGATCAATACCGAAGTCATCAACCCGCCAAATCCGGGACCGGTTGATCGGATCTTTGCGGAAATGCGCATCGACGAAAGAGGCAGATGAAGAGGCTGCGGTGAATCGGGACACTGGCGGAAATCAGCCGATTCGTTGACTGCCGACGTAATCATGCAAGGCAGCCTGAACGCGCGCGACAACGCGATCCCAATCGCGTGTATCGTCCTGCCGGAACAGACGCGCCGTGGGATACCATGGACTGTCTTCGCGATCGAGCAGCCATCGCCAACAGCTATTGTGCCGATTGAGCAGCCAAAATGGTTTGCCAAGCGCTCCGGCGAGGTGGGCGACCGAGGTGTCCACGGTAATGACGAGGTCCAAATTCTCGACCAGTGCGGCGGTATCGGAAAAATCGTGCAAATCCTCGGTCCAGTCGATCACACGGCGACGCAGCGGGCTGTCGTGTAATTGCCGGACCGCATCATCTCCCTTTTGCAGACTGTAGAAATCACAGTTTGGCGCCTGAAGAACGGGTACCAGCCGATCAAACGCGATACTTCGCTGGCGGTCGAGGGTCTGATGTGCGGCAGAGACTTCTTTTCGAGGATTGCCCGCCCACACGATGCCGATTCGTGGTCTTTGGCGATTGCCGAGGCGATCACGCCATGCCCTTATCTTGCTTTGCGACGCGGACAGATAGGGTGTTTCAGATGGAATCGTCTCGAGCCGGGTCTGCAATGCCCGCGGCAGGCTGAGCAAGGGGCAATGAATGTCGAAGTCCGGGAGCGGATCGCCGCTTGGCACGATCTGCGCCGCGCCGGCAAGCGTGCTCATCAGCTCTTGCAGGGGTTTTTGCACCTCCAGTATCACGCGCGCGGCTTGCCTCGCGACAAGCGGCACGTAGCGGCAGAACTGAATCGTATCGCCCAAGCCTTGCTCGGCGTGGAGAAGGATGGTCTTTCCCGCGATCTCATTCGATCCGGTCCACAGCGGCTGCGGAAAATTTCGCCTGCCTTGCGCCAGGTGTTCGGTGTCCCACCGCCATTCGTATTTTTCCCATGCCCGAGCATAGTCCCCCATGAGCAACCGGCAGATCGCCTCGTTATAATGCACCTGGGCATCGTTCGGCCGCGCCTTGAGCGCGCCGCCGTAGCTCGCCAGCGCCTCCTCGAAGCGTTTCAATTCCTGCAGGGTGACGCCGCGGTTCATGAGCGCGTCGGCATAGTTCGGGCGCAGCGCGAGCGCACGATCGTAGTTCGCCAACGCCTCCCCGAACCGGTGCAGCTCCTGCAAAGCGAGGCCGCGGTTGGACAGCGCCTCGGCATAGTTCGCTCGCAGCCCGAGCGCGCCGTCGTAGCTCGCCAGCGCCTCCTCGAACCGCCCCAGCGCATACAACGCGTTGCCGCGTCCGCAATGCGCCTCGGCATAGTCCGGACGCAGGGTGAGCGCACAATTGTGGCTCGCCAGCGCCTGCCCGAACCGCTTCAGTTGATACAGTGCGTTGCCGCGATTGTGGTGCGCCTCCGCATGGTCGGGGCGCAGGTCGAGCGCGCGGTCGTAGCTCTTCAGCGCCTGCTCGAACTCTCTCAGTTGGTGCAGAGCGACGCCGCGGTTGGAGAGCGCCTCGGCATGATGCGGTTGCAGGGCAAGCGCACGATCGTAGCTTTCCAGCGCCTCATCGAGCCGCTGCAGCTCCTGCAGAGCGAGACCACGGTTGCATAGCGCCTCGGGATAGTCCGTTCGCAGCTTAAGTGCGCGGTCGTAGCTTTCCAGCGCCTGCTCGAAGCGTTTGAGCGCATACAACGCGTTGCCCCGGCCGCAATGCGCCTCGGCATAATCCGGTCGCGACTTGAGCGCGCACTCGAAGCTCGCCAGTGCCTCCTCGAACCGCCGCAACTCATACAGTGCATTGCCGCGATTGTGACAGGCCGCCGCGTGATCCGGCCGCAGCTTGAGCGCGCTGTCGTAACTTGCCAGCGCCTCCACATGCCGGCGGAGCCCATACAGCACATCGCCGCGATTAAAATGCGTCTGGGCATGGTCCGCACGCAGGCTGAGCGCGCGGTCATAGCTCGTCAGCGCCTGATCGAGACGCTTCAGCGCCTTCAGCGTGTTGCCGCGGTTGGCGAGCGCCTCGAAATAGTCCGGCCGCACAGCGAGCGCGCGGTCGTAACTTGCCAGCGACTCCTCGAAGCGTCTCAACTCGTAAAGGACAGCGCCGCGATTGCAGAGCGCTTCGGCGAAATCCGGCCGCACCGCAAGCGAGCGATCGTAGCTTGCCAGCGCCTCCACAAACCGGCGGAGCCCATACAACACGTTGCCACGATCAAAATGCGTCTGGGCATGGTCCGCACGCAGGCTGAGCGCGCGGTCATAGCTCGTCAGCGCCTGCTCGAGACGCTTCAGCGCCTTGAGGCTGTTGCCGCGATTGGCGAGCGCCTCGAAATAGTCCGGCCGCACGGCGAGCGCGCGGTCGTAACTTGCCACCGACTCCTCGAAGCGTTTCAGCTCGTAAAGGGCAACGCCGCGATTGCAGAGCGCTTCGGCAAAATCCGGCCGCACCGCAAGCGAGCGATCGTAGCTGGCCAGCGCTTCCTCGAATCGCTTCAGTCCATTGAGCGCATTGCCACGATTGTGCAACGCAAGAGCATTGTTGGGACTTCTTTCAAGGGCGGACTCTATTTGTTGCAGGGCCGCCGCGTGGTCGCCCCGTTGCTCGAAAATGACCCCCAGCAAATGCAAGCAGTCGAAATGATCGGGCTCGGCAGCAAGTATTTTTTTGTAGATGCCTTCGGCGTCGGCCAATTGACCGGCTTGATGCAGCGCGAATGCCTCAGCAAGCATTTTGGGACGCCTATCGAATAGCCGGCGGGAAGCCGGCATCGAAATCACCCGCAATGCGCCATGGGCCCGGAGTGTGTCGGGCATCGCGGCAAACGCATGCCCAGCAAAATGCGAATCACCTTTCTAATCTGTGAACAAACCGAAAAAAGCCGGCCGGCGGCCTTACTTCACGTCCGGATAAAGGCCCGAGGCCTTGACCGCGGCCAGTCCCTCGGCGCGGTCGGCAACCAGCTCCCTGGCGAACCGGTCGGGAGGACTGAACGCCGGCGTCAGCCCGCGGCTGAACAGAAACCGTTGCTGAAAGTCCGGCTTCGAACCGATCGCGGCGATCGCCTTGTACAATTTGTCGACAATGGCCTTCGGCGTTCCGGCCGGCGCGAACATGCCGAAGAATGTCGCGTCGATGTGCATTCGATAGCCGATCTGCTTGAAGGTCGGAATGTCCGGAGCGAGCGGCGAGCGCGTATCGCCGTCGATCGCCAGGCCGACGATCTTGCCGTCGCGAATGAACGGAATGAGATTGCCGATGCCGAAAATCGCGATCTGCGTGGTGCCCGTGAGCATGCTGTTGACGGCATCGCCGCCGCCCTTGAACGGCACGCGAACGATGTCGACGCCGTTTTCCTTGTTGAACTCCTGCATGAAGGCGACTTTCGACAGTGACGGCGCCATGTAGTTGAGGCTGTTGGGCTTGGCCTTGGCCAGCGCCGCCAGCTTGCTGAAGGAGTGAACATGCAGCGATGCGTTCACTGCAAAGACCTGGGTCAGGTAATAGGCCCTGGTAATCGGCAGGAGGCTCTTTGCCGGGTTGAAGTCCGCGTTCGGCTGGATGATCGGATTGACGGTGACCGCCTCGCCGGGAAGGATGCAGATGGTGTAGCCGTCCGGCGCCGCCGCGGCGCACGCCTGGGCGCCGATCGTACCGCCCGCGCCGACCCGGTCCTCGACCACGATCGACGTGCCGAGCGCCGGACCGAGCTTTTGCGCGAGCGCGCGCATGAAAACATCGCTCAATCCGCCGGGGCCCTGGGAGACGATCGCGCGGATCGGTCGGGTTGGATAGTTTTGCGCGGCTGCCGACGGCGCGTGCGTCAGCGTCAGCAAGGCAATGAGTGCAATCGCGCCAGTCCACCGGCACATGACGACCTCCGCGTGGCATTTATTATTTGACGGGCTAACAATGCCGCAGCCGCGCGAGAGCGGCAAGCATGGGGAGAGGGAGGGAACGAAGTGCCGCAGTACACGATGAAGATCGAGAAGGGCATGACCGTGTCGATGCGCGACGGCGTGCGCATCTCGCTGTGCGTTTACCGGCCGGACGCCGACGGACGCTTCCCCGCTTTATTCGCCGCCTCACCCTATCAGTATGAAATGGACGATGTGCCGGCTTACCCGCTGTTTCTTTGGCGCGAGACCGGGCCGGTCGAGTGGTACGTGAGCCAGGGCTATGCCTATGTGCATGCCGACGTGCGCGGCTCCGGGCAGTCCGAGGGCGTGTTCGAATTCATGGGATTGAACGAGCAGCAGGACTATCTCGAACTCATCGCCTGGATCGTGCGCCAGGCCTGGTGCAACGGCCGCGTCGGCGGCATCGGCCAGTCCTATTACGCCATGGCGCAGTGGCTGATGGCGACCTACGACCCGCCGGGCCTCGCCTGCATCGCGCCTTACGACGGTCTCGTCGATCAATATCGCGGCTCGAACTATCACGGCGGCATCTACTGCTCGTACCGCTCGGTCTGGTACACGTCGCTGCGCGCCGACAACCAGCACCGGCTCGCCGGCCGCCATGGCCGGGCGCCGATGGCATTCGATCTGGTCGGCGAAATCATCAATCATCCACTCGACGACGATTTCTGGCGCGTGCGCTCGCCCTATTGGCGGCTCGACAAGATCAAATGCCCGGTGCTGTCGATCGGGCACTGGGGCAAGATGGGTCTGCACCTGCGCGGCAACATCCTTGGTTATGAGGAAGTCACGGCGCCGAAGAAACTCGTGGTAACGGGCGCGCGCAATACGTTCGAAGCGCACCGCATGTTCGATCTGGTCGAATTCCACGAAAAGGAATTGCTACCGTTCTACGACTTGCATCTTAAGGGCGCCAACAATGGTTTCATGGATGCCGAGCCGGTGAAGCTGTTCGTGCGCGGCGCCGATAACTGGCGCGCCGGGCGGGAATGGCCGCCCGAACCCGCCGCCTCCGTGACCTATTATCTGCGCAAAGGCCTGTCGGGCAGCGTCGTCTCGCTCAACGACGGCGGCCTGTCCGTCGACAAGCCGGCGGCCGACGAGGAGCCGACTCGTTACACCTATCCCGACTGGCAATGGGTCAACGGTGTCGCGGTGATCGGAGCGGACGGACGCGTCGATCCGGTGCGGCGCGTGCTTACGTTCACCAGCGCGCCGCTCGACGCCGATCTCGATGTTATCGGACCGATAGTGCTGAAGCTGTTTGCCTCATCGACCGCGATCGACACCCAGTTCATCGTCAAGCTGACCGATCAGCATCCGCAGGATGCGGCCGCGCGCGGCAAAGGCGAGCAGCCGGCCTACACGCCGGTATCGAAGGGCTGGCTCAAGGCCTCGCATCGGGAGAAGGACCCGGC
>JASHOR010000173.1 GCA_030041005.1 Xanthobacteraceae bacterium | reverse complement strand
ATGACCAGCACGTCGCCTTCCCCGTATTTCTTGTTTTTCACGGCTTCGAAGCAGGCCTCTTCTCCGTCGAAACAGCGCGCCGGTCCGGAGAAATGCAAGCGCTCCATGCCGGCAACCTTAACGATGGCGCCATCGGGCGCGAGATTGCCCTTAAGACCAATGACGCCGCCGGTCGGCAGAATTGGCTTGTCGGCCGGGCGAACCACGTCTTGATCCGGATTCCATTTCACCGACTTCAAATTCTCGGCGATGCTGCGGCCGGTGACGGTGAGACATTCGCCATGGAGATAGCCATGATCGAGCAATGTCTTCATCAACAGCGGAATGCCGCCAGCTTCGAACATGTCTTTGGCGACATAGCGGCCGGACGGTTTCAAATCCGCGATATAAGGTGTCCTTTTGAGGACTTCGGCCACGTCAAAGAGGTCGAACTTGATGCCGCACTCGTTGGCGATCGCCGGCAGGTGCAGAGCGGCGTTGGTCGAACCGCCGGTCGCCGCCACCACCGCCGCGGCATTCTCCAGCGCCTTGCGCGTGACGATATCGCGTGGACGAATGTTCTTGACGATCAACTCCACGATCATCTCGCCCGCCAGCACGCAGAATTTGTCGCGGATCTCGTAAGGTGCCGGCGCCCCGGCGGAATACGGCAGCGCCAAACCGATCGCCTCGGATACCGTCGCCATGGTGTTGGCGGTGAACTGCGCGCCGCAGGCACCGGCCGAGGGGCAGGCGTTCTGCTCAAGCGTGTCGAGGTCGTCGTCCGACATGGCGCCGATCGAATGCTTGCCGACGGCCTCGTACACGTCCTGAATGGTGACCGGCTGTCCTTTGAAGGTGCCGGGCAGGATCGAGCCGCCGTAGATGTAGATCGACGGCACGTTGAGCCGGCACATCGCCATCATCATTCCCGGCTGCGATTTGTCGCAACCGGCCACCCCGACGACGGCATCATAAGAGTGGCCGCGAACGGTCAATTCGACGGAGTCGGCAATGACCTCGCGCGACGGCAGGGAGGATTTCATCCCCGCATGCCCCATGGCGATGCCGTCCGTGACCGTGATGGTGCAGAACTCGCGGGCGGTCGCGCCGGCGGCGGCAACGCCCTGCTTGACCGCGTGCGCCTGGCGCATCAGCGCGATATTGCAGGGGGCGGCCTCGTTCCAGCAGGTGGCCACGCCGACGAAAGGTTGATGGATCTGCTCGGAAGTCAGGCCCATCGCGTAATAGAAGGCGCGGTGGGGTGCCCGCTCTGCGCCTTCGGTTGCATGCCGGCTCGGCAGCCGTGTCTTCAACTCGGTCTTGGCATCCATCGAACACTTACGGGCCAATCATGGCCCCCTCGCCCCCTCCCCTGCCGGCTGCCGAGCCCTTGCGATGCCCCGGATCGGAGCGACCCCACTGACTTGCATTTATCAGCCAACGTCATGGGACAATGATCTCAAGAAATCCTATGGCCAAAAAGCGGCGCTGACGGCAATCGCGGGGGGAAACGTCCAAATGTTCATCCGCTGTGTCCGCAAGGCCACAGATTCTCCAGCGTTGCCGCATTAGCTTTAACTCGCCAATTACCAAAGACCCCAACGGCTGCGACGATAAGCGCATGAGCGCGCGACTTAGACGCGGCTTCTTCGACCGCAGCGTTCACGAGGTGGCGCCCGACTTGATCGGCGCGCTGCTCCTCGTCAACGGGGTGGGTGGCCGGCTGGTCGAGGTCGAGGCTTATCATCAGACCGATGCTGCGGCGCACAGCTTTCGCGGCCCAACCGAGCGCAATGCCGTGATGTTCGGCCCACCCGGATTCGCATACGTCTATCGCTCCTACGGCATTCATTGGTGCCTGAACTTCGTCTGCGAACGCAAAGGCTCGGCCGGCGCCGTCCTGATCCGGGCAATTGAGCCGACCGTCGGGCTTGCCACGATGCGGCGGCGGCGCGGCACGAGCGACCAGCGGCTGCTCTGTTCCGGCCCCGGTCGCCTCTGCGAGGCGCTCGGGGTGACCGGCACCCAATACGGGCTGCCGCTCGACGCGTCGCCATTTGCCATCTTTGCCCGAAGCGGCGCCGTGGACGTGGTCGCCGGACCGCGCATTGGGATTACCAAGGCCGCCGACCTGCCATGGCGTTACGGCGAGAAAGGCTCGCGATTTCTGAGCAAGCCTTTTCCTGCAGTGGCAGCCGCCGCATACCGGTCAACGTGACAAAGCCAGTTTTGCTATTCTTGATTTAGCCCCATTTTGTAGAACGCCGGTGTCATTCCGCCCGGCTTCTGGGATAATGCCGCGGGTATGGACGCCGCCACGCAAGCAGCAGATCACGCGGCGGCTCGATCCCGACGTCATCGGCTGGTTCAAGAGCGCCGGCAAGGGCTATCAGTCCCGCATGAGCGCAGTGCTGCGCAGCTACGTCGAAGCGAAACGCAAGCGTAGCGCGTGACGGAAACTACCCCTGGAGCCTGAAGGCCGGATCGAAGCCGAGGCCGTTGCGCGCCTTCTCGATCGACACTGCGCCGTCATCGTCGGCGATGTTGTAGACACCGCTGCCGCGCGTCAGCGCCAGCAATGTGGCATGCGCGGCGGCATCGACATGCAGCGATGGGCGCCGGGTCGGTTGGTCGCCCCAGGTGCCGGGGCCGTAGAACAGCCCATAGCGAAGCACGACCGCCTCCATGCCGGAGTCGAGCACCTGCCTTTCCATGTCGGCGGCGGCGCGAACCGTGTGCAGCCGCCGCCCGTCGACCACATTGAGCGGATCGGTCTCGACGTGAGGCTCCCTGCCGGACGCATAGGCAAAGGCGACGCTTTGCACGATGAAACGCCGCGCACCGGCAGCCTGTGCGGCCGCGACCAGATTGCGCGTGCCTTCGGCGCGGATGCGGGCGTTGCGCACATAAGCGGCGGCGAGTTGCTTCTCGTCGTTGAGCACCCGGGGCAGATCGGTCAACTGATGGATGACGATTTCGGGACGGGCGGCCACGACGGCGCGCTTGAGGGCGTCGGCCTCATAAACGTCGACAATGACCGGATGGACGCCCGCAGTTTCGAGTTGGCGGGCGGCATCGGTCGAGCGCGTCATGCCGGTCACATCATGCCCGGCCTGGCGCAACAGCGGCGTCAGCCGCCGACCGAGCGCGCCCGTTGCTCCGGCAAAGAAGATTTTCATGGCGACACCTTCATTCCGCGCCTTTGAGGCGCTCCAGCGCCTCGGCAATCCTGGCTTTGCGCGCCAGCGCCTCCTCCCGCTTTTCCTTTTCTTCCTCGACAACGTCTTGCGGCGCGCGCGCGACAAAATTGGGATTGCCGAGCTTGGCGTCGATGCGCGCGATATCGGCGTCGGCCTTGGCCATTTCCTTCGCCAGGCGCGCGCGCTCGGCGGCAAGGTCGACGATGCCGGCGAGCGGCAGCGCCACGACCTCGCCGCGCACGACAAGCTGCACTGCGCCCCGCGGAAAAATTGGCGACCTGGTCACTTCGGAAATCCGCGCCATCCTCATGATGAACTCTGACCAACGCTGCGCCCTGTCCCAAACGTGATCGCCCACATGCACCATAAGGAGCGGCAACGGAACGTTGACGTTCATTTCGGCGCGCGCGGAGCGAATTGCAGCGATCAGGTCGATGACCCACCCGATCTCAGCCTCAGCCTTTGCATCGCCGATGCCTTCGAGGGATGGCCACTTGCCGAGAGCAAGCAGGGAATCACGCTTCGACAACGCCGTCACAGCCCATAATTCTTCCGTCACGAAGGGCATGAACGGGTGCAGAAGCTTCAGGATCTGGTCGCGCGCCCATGCAACCATCGCTCGCGTTTCGCTCATCGCCTCGCCATCAGGACCCGTGAGTATCGGTTTCACCAATTCAAGATACCAATCGCAATAAATGTTCCAGACGAAACGATAGACCGCACTCGCAGCGTCGTTGAACTTGTAGGCCTCGATGGCTTCGGTAACTTCGGCCGCGGTCTTGGCCGTCTCGTGAGCGATCCAGCGGTTCAACGTCTCCTTCGCCTGGCGCGGATCGAATCCTTCGACCGTGGCGCAGCCGTTGATCTCCGCAAACCGCGCCGCGTTCCAGAGTTTGGTCGCAAAATTGCGATAGCCCTCGACGCGCTGCTCGGACAGCTTGATGTCGCGGCCCTGGGCCGCCATCGCCGCGAGCGTAAAGCGCAGCGCGTCGGCCCCGTATTTGTCGACCAGTTCCAGGGGGTCGATGACGTTGCCCTTGGACTTCGACATTTTGGCGCCCGTCGCATCGCGCACCAGCGCATGGATATAGACGACGGGAAACGGCACCTTGCCGGTGCAATAAAGTCCCATCATCATCATCCGCGCCACCCAGAAGAAGATGATGTCGAAGCCGGTGACGAGAGCGGAGGTCGGATAGTAGCGCTTGAGTTCCGGCGTCTGGTCCGGCCAGCCCAGCGTCGAGAACGGCCACAGCGCCGAGGAGAACCAGGTGTCGAGCACGTCCTCGTCGCGATGCAGATATTCGTTGGCGAAGCGCGCGCGCCGCGCCGGATCGGCGGCGATGTCGTGGCCGTCTTCGGGCGTGACCTCCTCGATGTCGACGTAGTGCGCAAGCGCGTCGGCAACAGCGTCGTCCTCGGTCTCGGCGACGAAAATCTTGCCGTCCGGCCCGTACCAGGCCGGGATCTGATGGCCCCACCAGATTTGCCGCGAGATGCACCAGGGCTGGATGTTCTCCATCCAGTTGAAAAACGTCGCTTCCCATTGCGACGGCACGAAAGCGGTCTTGCCCTCGCGCACCGCCTCGATCGCCGGCTGCGCCAGCGTCTTGGCGTCGACGTACCATTGGTCGGTGAGGAATGGTTCAAGCACCGCGCCGGAGCGGTCGCCATGCGGCACCACGTGCTGCGTCGGCTCGATCTTGTCGATCAGCCCGGCCGCCTCCAGTCGCTCGACCATCGTCTTGCGCGCGGTAAAGCGATCGAACCCGTGCAGCGAGAGCGTTGCGTCAAGCTCGGCCGAGGCCGGCACACCGGCAAGAAAGTCGTCGTTGTCCGTAAGCTCGAGCGCCGCTGTCTCATCGAAAATGTTGATCAGCGGTAAACCGTGCCGCCGTCCTACCTCGAAATCGTTGAAGTCGTGCGCCGGCGTGATTTTCACCGCGCCCGAGCCCTTCTCCGGATCGGCGTAGTCATCGCCGATGATCGGGATGCGGCGGCCGACCAGCGGCAGCACCGCCGTCTTGCCGATCAAATGCTTGAGCCGCTCGTTATGCGGATGCACGGCGACGGCGACATCGCCGAGCATGGTCTCCGGCCGCGTCGTCGCCACCACGATGAATCCGTCCGAGCCTTCGATCGGATATTTGATGTGCCAGAGATTGCCCCTGGTCTCGACCTGCTGCACTTCGAGGTCGGAAATCGCTGTCTCCAACGTCGGATCCCAATTGACGAGCCGCTTGTCCTTGTAGATGAGGCCGGCGCGGTGGAGCCCGACGAACACCTTGAGGACCGCGCGCGACAGACCGTCGTCCATGGTGAAGCGCTCGCGCGACCAGTCGCAGGACGCGCCGAGCCTCTTGAGCTGATTGATGATGGTGCCGCCCGATTCCGCCTTCCATTCCCACACCCGCCTGATGAAGGCATCGCGGCCCATCTTGCGGCTGCCCGGCTGCTGCCGCTCCAGCAATTGCCGCTCGACCACCGCCTGGGTGGCGATACCGGCATGATCGGTGCCAGGCTGCCACAGCACGTCACGCCCGCGCATCCTTTCGAAGCGGCAGAGAATGTCCTGCAGCGTGACGTTGAGCGCATGCCCCATATGCAGTGAGCCGGTGACATTGGGCGGCGGGATGACGATGCAGTAGGGCTGCGCGGCCGCGCGCTCCGGCCGGCCGGCGCGGAAGGCGCCGGCCTGCTCCCATTCCGTATAAATCCGGCCTTCGACCGCGGCGGGCTGGTATCTGTTTTCGATCATTGTTGTGTCGCTCTGGTGCGGGTAGAAAGCCCGGCTTTTCTAGAGTGTCAACGTGCCAGCTTCATTGCCATCCGCAACGACGGCCACGCCGCTGCCGAGCCCGACGCGCTCGATCATGCTGCTGGCGATCGCCGGTTTCGCCAGCCAGGCGCAGGTGCGGGTGACCGATTCGCTCCTGCCGCAGATTGCCTCCGACTTCCACACCACGATCGGCGCGGCCTCCGTCGTGGTCACCGCCTACGCCGTCGCCCACGGTTCGGTACAACTCGTCATCGGCCCCATCGGCGACCGGTTCGGCAAATACCGCACCGTTGCACTGATGTGCGCGCTTGCCGCCGTTCTGGTGGCGGTGTGCGGCGCCGCCTCGTCGCTGCCGCACCTGGCGCTGGCGCGCCTGGCGACCGGCGCGGTCGGCGGCTGGATCATTCCGATCTCGATGGCCTATGTGGGCGACGTGACGCCGCATGAGCGGCTGCAGCCGATCCTGGCACGCTATCTCACCGGCCAGATCATCGGTCAATTGTTCGGGCAAGCGGCCGGCGGCGTGCTCGGCGACCTGCTCGGCTGGCGCAACGTTTTCTTTGTTCTCTCCGGAATGTTCACGCTCGCGGCGGCAGGCCTCGTTTTCGAGCTGATCGCCAACCCGCAAACCCGCGCCCGTCGCGCTCCCGCCACTGCCGCCGGAGGGCGCAAAGAGCCGTTGGGGACGCGGTTGCGAAGTCTTCTCGCCGATTACGGCGTCGTCCTGTCGAGTTCATTCGCGCGCATCGTCATCGTCGCAGCCTTCATCGAAGGGGCGCTGATGTGGGGCGCTTTCGCCTACGTGGGCGCCAGCCTGCGTCTGCGCTTCGACTTGAGCTTCGCGCTGATCGGCGTGGCGGTCGCGTTTTTCGGCGTCGGCGGCCTGATCTATGCAGGGTTGGTGAAGGTCCTGGTCCGCCGGCTCGGCCAGACCGGGCTTGCAATCGGCGGCGGCCTGATCCTCGCAGCGGCCGATGCGGGACTTGCCGTGATGCCGACGTGGTGGCTCGCACCGCCGGCAACGATGGCGATCGGACTTGGCTTTTACATGCTGCACAACACGCTGCAGACCAACGCCACGCTGATGACTCCGGCGGCCCGCGGCACCGCGGTCGGCCTGTTCTCCTCAGCCCTTTATCTGGGGCAAACCGCGGGCGTTGCCACCGGCGCGCTCATCGTCGACCGGTTCGGGACGATGCCGCTGTTTCTCGGCGCCGCCGTGGCGCTGCCGATTCTCGCGATCTGGTTTGCCTGCGAATTGCGGCGGCGGCAAAACGCGCAGTGACACGCTCGATCGGCGTGGTTGGCGCGAGCCGCAATCTTGCCGACCGTGTCCCCTCCCGCCATGGTCTGGCGCAACAGGCGGCACTACAGCGAGAGTCCAAACGTCTCGCTCAAGCCTTGTCGGCCGGCCGGCGTGATGAGAAGGGCGCGGCTGTCGCGCATGCGTTGCAGCCATTTCAGATCAAGACAGCGCTGCGCCAGAACGGCGCCGACAGTGCCGCCAAGATGCGGCCGGCGCTCCGTCCAGTCCAGACACGGACGGCAGAAAATCCGCCGACGATGGCGCGCGGCGGCAAGATCGACGCCGAACCGCTCAAAGAAAGCCGCGCCGCTGTCGGTGATTTCGCCGCCCTCCCGCGTCAGCACGAGATGGCCGCGGGCGCAGAGCGCGTCCGTCAGAGCGACACCGAGTTTGCCGGCCACGTGGTCGTAGCAGGTGCGCGCATTGCGCATGGCCTCGTCGAGCTTTGACGGCGGACGATGCCGCGGCGGCGCATCCGCGACCACCGCCATGATGCCTTCGAGCATTTCGGCGACGCGCGGCGTGGCGATCCGATAGTAGCGGTGACGGCCCTGTTTGATGCAGGCGATCAATCGCCCGTCGGCAAGCTTGGCGAGATGTCCGCTCGTCGTCTGCGGCGACACGCCGGCCGCGCGAACGAGTTCGCCGGCCGTGAGCGCCTGACCTCCCATCAGCGCCGAAAGGATATTGGCGCGCGCCGGATCGCCAATCAACGCCGCAACCTCGGCCATTCGCACATCCGCGGTGGTCATCGGCATGCGCTCCACAACGCTCTTGCGGTTTCCGTGTTCGGAATGTTCATCAAAAGTCCTTTTGCATCCGGAATTTTCACGACCGGAATCTAGCGTGCCGAAATCGGGTGGTCATCCCCGAATACTTCGGTCACGACCGTAATATCAGAACTTGAGCGGGCGCCCGATGTTCCTCATTTGAGTGCGCAGCAAAAAAGCTTTAGAGGCCGACATGACAATGACGTTTGCACCGGTTCGCTCGCGCGCGATGCGCGGTCCATCGTTGATCCTGCTGACCATGTCGCTCGGCGTGCTGATCGCGCAGATCGACACGTCCGTCGTCAATCTCGCCGTCAAGGAGATCGGCGTCGAACTCAAGGTCGGCGTGACCGCGCTGCAATGGGTCATCGATGCCTACAATCTCGTCTATGCAAGTCTGCTGCTCACCGCCGGCACCCTGGCCGACCTTTACGGCCGGCGCCGCATCTTCGCGATCGGCATCGCGCTGTTTACGCTTGGCTCGCTCGTCTGCGGGCTTGCTCCCAACGCCGACGTGCTGATCGCCGGCCGTGCCGTCGCCGGCCTCGGCGCCGCACTCGAAGTCCCGACCTCGCTCGCCATCCTCGCGGTCGCCTACCCGGACACCAGGCAACGCGCGCAAGCCTTGGGGCTGTGGGCGAGCTGCAACGGGCTTGCCTTCATCATCGGTCCTACGCTCGGCGGCGTATTGGTCGAGTCCATCGGATGGCGAAGCATCTTCTTTCTCATCATTCCGCTCTGCGTTCTGGCATTGGCGCTGACCGTGAGCGCGGTGCCGGAATCGAAGGACCCCAAGGGCCGCAAGCTCGACCTGCCAGGACAGGCGTTGGCCATCGCCGCGTTGGGCGGGGTTTCGCTGGCCGTGATCGAAGGCCCGCGCTGGGGCTGGGATTCGATCGGCTGCCTCGCGGCGTTCGCCGCTGCGGCCATGGGCGCCGTCCTGTTCGTGCTGCGGCAGCGTGAATCCGCCGGTGCGCTGGTGCCGCTCGCGATGTTTGAAAATCGCGTGTTCTCCGCGAGCCTCGGCATCGCCGCCGGGATGACGTTCGGCATGTACGCGATGCTGTTCCTGACGCCGCTCTATCTGCAGGCGGCGCGCGGCGACAGCGCCGTGCTGGCCGGCATCGAACTGTTGCCGATGTCGGTGGCATTCGTGATCGTCTCGCAACTGTCCGGCAAGATCGTCAACGCTTACGGCCCGCGTCTGCCGATGACGCTCGGCATGGCGATGATGGGCGCGGGCCTGTTCATGCTGGCGCTCATCCCGCTCGACAACGGCCTGCTGCTGATCGAGGGTGCCCTCCTGGTTATCGGGTGCGGTCTCGGGCTCAACACCGCTCCGGTCAATGCCGTCGCGGTCGCCAACGCGCCGGCGGCGCGATCGGGCACGGCCTCGGGCCTCGTCAACACCGCACGGATGATCGGCGCCACGCTCGGGGTGGCCGTTCTCGGCGCGATCTTCGCCATGTTCGCCGGCGGCATCGGCTCCGGCAGCCACATGGCCGCAGGGCTGACCCCGGCCTATATCGGCGGCGGCATCGGCGAAATGCTCGGAGCCGCGGCCGCGTTCATCTTCATCCGCCGCGGATCATCGCAGCCGGCAAAAGGCTGAACCCTTGCGGCCGACCTACACCTTGACCAGCGGCACCTTCGGCACCGAGCCGCGGCCGGTCGGCCGACCATTGCCGCCACCCGATCCCGGCGGTTTGCGCCGCGGCGAGGCGCGCCGCTTCTTGGCGCGCCGCGGCTCGGGCAGCTTTTCCGCCCGCGGCGTCACCGGTCCTTCCGGATAATCGAAGCCGAGCTTGGCGTTGCCGTTCTCGTCGGTGATGACGATGACGCGCACATGCCCGCCGGACTTCAGGCGACCGAACAGCACCTCGTCGGCGAGCGGCTTCTTGATGTGCTCCTGGATCACCCGCGCCATCGGCCGGGCGCCCATCAACTCATCGTAGCCGTTGGCGATCAGCCAATTGGCCGCCTCGTCGGTCAGCTCGATGGTGACATTGCGGTCGTCGAGCTGCGCCTCGAGTTGCAGCACGAACTTCTCGACCACCATGGCGATGACCTCGCGCGACAGGTGCGCGAACGTGATGATCGCGTCGAGCCGGTTGCGGAACTCGGGCGCGAACATGCGATTGATCGCCTCCATGTCGTCGCCCTCCCGCTTGGTGCGGGTGAAGCCGAAGGCGGCGCGAGCCATGTCGGCGGCGCCGGCGTTGGTGGTCATGATGAGGATGACGTTGCGGAAGTCGACCTGTTTGCCGTTGTGATCGGTCAGCTTGCCGTGATCCATGATCTGCAGGAGCACGTTGAACAGATCGGGATGCGCCTTCTCGATCTCGTCGAGCAGCAGCACGCAATGCGGATGCTGGTCGACGCCGTCGGTCAACAAACCGCCCTGGTCGAAACCCACATAGCCGGGCGGCGCGCCGATCAGCCGCGACACCGTGTGCCGCTCCATGTATTCCGACATGTCGAAACGGATGATCTCGACGCCGAGCGTGGCGGCGAGCTGGCGCGCCACTTCGGTCTTGCCGACGCCGGTCGGCCCCGAGAACAGGTAGCAGCCGATCGGTTTTTCCGGCTCGCGCAGTCCGGCGCGGGCAAGCTTGATGGAGGCGGCAAGCGCCTCGATCGCCCTGTCCTGGCCGTAGACCACGCGCTTGAGCGTGTCCTCCAGATGCCGGAGCACCTCGGCATCGTCCTTCGACACCGCCTTCGGCGGGATACGCGCCATCGTGGCGATCGTGGTCTCGATCTCCTTGATGCCGATGGTGCGCTTCCTGCGGCTTTCCGGCAGCAGCATCTGCGCCGCGCCCGACTCGTCGATCACGTCGATCGCCTTGTCGGGCAGCTTGCGGTCGTGGATGTAGCGCGACGACAGCTCGACCGCCGCCTTGATCGCCTCGTTGGTGTAGCGGAGCTTGTGGTAGTCCTCGAAATAGGGCTTGAGCCCTTTGAGGATTTCGATCGCGTCGGGAATGGTCGGCTCATTGACGTCGATCTTCTGGAAGCGGCGAACGAGCGCGCGATCCTTCTCGAAGTATTGCCGGTATTCCTTGTAGGTCGTGGAGCCGATGCAGCGCACGGTGCCGGAAGCGAGCGCCGGCTTGAGCAGATTCGAAGCGTCCATGGCGCCGCCGGAGGTGGCGCCGGCGCCGATCACGGTGTGGATCTCGTCGATGAACAGGATGGCGCCCGGATAGCCTTCGAGCTCCTTGATGACCTGTTTGAGCCGCTCCTCGAAATCGCCGCGGTAGCGGGTGCCGGCGAGCAGCGTTCCCATGTCGAGCGCGAACACGGTGGCGTTGCGCAGGACGTCGGGCACCTCGCCGTGGACGATGCGCCGCGCCAGGCCCTCGGCGATGGCAGTCTTGCCGACGCCGGCCTCGCCGACGAACAGCGGATTGTTCTTCTGCCGGCGGCACAGCACCTGAATGGTGCGGCTGATCTCGGCGTCGCGGCCGATCAACGGATCGATCTTGCCGTCGCGCGCCTTCTTGTTGAGGTTGACGCAATAGGCGTCGAGCGCGTCGACCTTCTTCTTCTGCTCGTCGCCCGACTTGCCGTCGTTCTCGTCTTCGGCGCCCCGCACCGGCCGCGATTCCGACATGCCCGGACGCTTGGCGATGCCATGACTGATATAATTGACCGCGTCATAGCGCGTCATGTCCTGCTCCTGCAGGAAGTACGCGGCGTGGCTCTCGCGCTCGGCGAAGATCGCGACCAGCACGTTGGCGCCGGTCACTTCCTCGCGACCCGAGGACTGGACGTGAATGACGGCGCGCTGAATGACGCGCTGGAACCCGGCGGTCGGCTTGGAATCCTCGGCGCCGTCGGTGACCAGATTGTCCAGCTCGGATTCGAGATAGGCGACAAGGCTCCGGCGCAGCTTCTCCAGATCGACGTTGCAGGCCCGCATCACCGCCGCCGCATCCTGATCTTCGATCAGCGCCAGCAGCAGGTGCTCGAGCGTGGCGTACTCGTGGTGACGCTCGTTGGCGAGCGCGAGCGCGCGATGAAGCGACTGTTCGAGGCTGCGTGAAAACGTTGGCATTTCAGATTCTCTTCACTTGTGTTGGAGCTTCGCTCCCGGAACTCACTTCTTCTCCATAATGCACTGCAAAGGATGCTGATGTTTGCGGGCAAAGTCCATGACCTGCGTCACTTTGGTCTCCGCCACTTCGTAGGTAAAAATCCCGCATTCGCCGATCCCGTGCTGGTGGACATGCATCATGATGCGCTGCGCCGTCTCGTGATCCTTGTTGAAAAAGCGCTCGAGCACGTGAACGACGAATTCCATGGGGGTGTAGTCGTCATTGAGCAAAAGAACGCGATAGAGACTCGGCCGTTTGGTCTGCGGACGCGTCCGGGTGATAACGGCGGTGCCGGGGCCGTTCTGGTCTCCTTTGCGCTTGCGGTCGTCATCGGCCATGCGGACGTCGGCCATGCGGACGTCGGCCATGCGCAGCGCTGATTGCAGGGATTCGTCACTCGGCGGCATTTTCGGTCTATCGTCCAGGCTTGCAGGTAATGCGGATCCTTCGTCGGCCGCCGGATGGCTGCCGCCACCCTCGCCCGCCGACCCTCTATCATAATAACAGAGTGGCTCACCTGCCAGATCGAAGAAACCGCGCCAGCGCACTCCATCCCGACATCGCTGCACCCTTCTCATCGCACTCCGCGCCGCCCCTCGGACGCGCAAGGCGGCACCATAGCAACTCCGGAATTGTGGCAATCGATCCCTCCAGATGCGGCATTTTTCGCCCTGGACCCGCGCCTCTCGGCTGCGCAATCGATTGGAGGTGACCGGCGACTCGGATAATTGGTGACACGGGTGCAGCAGGAGGTGAGTATGGTCGATCCGGCACGCCGCGCAAAACTTCTGCGCGAGCTGGAGCAGGAGTTCGTTCCCGACTACGACGCTCTGAACATGCCTTCGGCCGACAAGCGATCGGCTTACGCCCTTGAGCACATCGCCTTCCGCGTGGCGCGAATCGAGCAGAGTTTGTCTCGGATCGCCGAGGCAATCGAAACGATCCTGGCGAAAAACTGAAATTACCTTGCAACCCGCCGGACCACCGGCCAAAGGCAGCGCGCGGCCCGCGCGCACTCTTCAACTTCAGCTCGCAGCGGAAGCCCTGGCGAGTGCACCCTCGAAGCCGGTGTAGGCCTCCCTGGCGAGGTCGACGTAAAGCTCCCCGAGCTTGGTCGCTTCCGCGACGAAATCCTCATAGGAGGATTTCATGTACTGCGACTGCACCTGCAGGGCGCTCTCAAGGCTCCTGGCACCCATGAGCTTTTCCCAAGCGGTGGCCGAGCTTTCGGCCGCCCTTTTCGAGTAGTCCGCGATTTCCATCGCAATGGCCTGCGCCCCCTTGGCCCAGCCGCCAAACGAGTTCGCGGCCATGTCGATGCCGCCTTTGCCAAACTTCGCCATCTTTTCTTCACTGGTCATGACAAGCCTCGCCCACGTCTTGGTTGCCAAATCTGCTGGCTCCAGGCTGCCGCCTTGAAAAGGCCTTCTCCAGCATCGAAAATAATAAATAGTGCGGCGCACAAAAAGCGCAATTCTCAAAGCGCAAAGAGCGTCAATAGCGTGCACGGGACGGGCGGCAAGACCACTTAACCCTTTCGCAACGGCGTTCGCCTAGCGTGCTTGACCGTGTCGTCGGGGCGACGGCCAGTCGCCGAATCGGGGGCATTGCCTCTCTTCTGCAAACAACGCCGGCGCCCGCCGGCCGCAACGCGGTGGAGAAGCGCCGTCCCAGAGGAGCCGAGTGGGATGGAGGTCCCAAAGCGGGCCTTCCGCGCGTTCAGGGACGGGGTATGTAATGGGTGGTGTAGTGAGGAGTGGGGCCTGGTACGGCCTTCGCAGTTGTATTTTGGTTGTTGCCGCCGGCATTGCGGCCCTGAGCATGACCACCAACGCCGCGCAGGCGCGGCATCACCGGCACTTCCACTTCTTTTCGCACCACCACAGCCATCATTATTCCTACTCGCCACCGACCGCCTCGATCGTGGTCGACGGCAATACGGGCGCGGTCCTGGAGGAGTCCAATCCGGACGCACTGCGCCATCCGGCCTCCCTGACCAAGGTGATGACGCTCTACCTGCTGTTCGAGCGTCTGGATGCCGGCAAGATCAGGCTCGACACGCCGCTCATGGTCTCCGCGCACGCCGCGGCGCAAGCGCCGACAAAGCTTGATCTCAAGCCGGGGCAGACGATTTCGGTCGAGGCCGCGATCAAGGGAATCGTCACCAGATCGGCCAACGACGCCGCCGTTGTCATCGCCGAGAATCTCGGCGGCAGCGAAGAAGCGTTCGCCAGGCTCATGACGCAAAAGGCGCGCGAACTCGGCATGAGCCGCACGACCTACGTCAACGCCTCGGGCCTGCCGGACGATCGCCAGATCACGACTGCCCGCGACCTGGCCCTGTTGGGCCGCGCCATCGAGGCGCGGTTCCCCCGCTATTATCGATTCTTTTCGACCACATCCTTCGTCTTCCACGGCGAGACCATTCGCGGCCACGATCATTTGCTCGGCTCGGTGCCGGGAGTGGACGGAATGAAGACCGGCTTCACGACCGCATCCGGATTTAATCTCCTCACCTCGGTTCACCGCAACGGCCGCTACCTGATTGCCGTCGTGCTTGGCGGCCGTTCCGCAGCCGAACGCGATGCACATATGCGGGCGTTGATCGAGTCGAACATCAGGCTTGCCGCCGTCCGAAGGACGGCGCCCGCGATGGCCGAGCGGATGATGCCGAGGCCGGTGGCGCAGCCGACCGGTTTCGGCGGAGCAGCGACGCGAAACGCCGCCAACGACCCACGCCAGCCGCGCGCCGACAGGGCGGCGACCGCCAGGGCATATTCCGGCCCCATCGTCGGAACCAGCGACCCGATACGTCCGCTGGTGGTGAAGACCTTGACGTATCGCACCGTCATGGTGCGCGCACCGTCGATGAAACCGCTGCCGGTCCTGGTGCCGGCGACGAATGCGCCGCGCGACATCGCCGCCCGGGAGGCTGGAAATACGCCACCTGCGCCGACTGCAGAAACACCGCGCAACGTCTTCGCCGCAGTCGAGCCGGTGCCGGTCGCCATAGGCTCGGCGCCGAAGACCGAACCGAGCGCCGACGAAACGGCGAGGGCGGAACCGGTCAATCACGCGGCTTCCCCTTCGACGCCGCCCCACGCGCACAGCGGATGGGTGATCCAGATCGGAGCCTATGGTGGCAAAGACGAGGCGCGCGAACATTTGAACGCGGCCGAACGGAAGCTCCATCCGAGATTTGGCGCGGCCGACCCGTTCACCGAAGCAGTGCAAAAGGGCGATACCACGCTCTATCGCGCCCGCTTCGCCGGCTTCGACAAAGCCACGGCCGAAGCCGCCTGCCACCAGCTCAGGCGCAGCGACTTCGCTTGCATTGCGCTCAAGGACTAGGCGCGAGACATGAGCGCGAGACATAAAGTCCGAACAATAATGCTCTCCGGGCACGAACCTGGCCGGGCGGGACCGATCCGACGGGAAGACGGCAGCAACGGGCAGGCGCCACGCGGGTAGCTTTTTGGAAACTCAGCGATGGCGGCGAAGAAGCACGTCCTTGGCCTCATTGACGCGGGCCGCAAGATACGTCGACCCCCCCTGGTCGGGATGCAGTTTCTTCATGAGGGAACGGTGGGCGCGCGAGATCTCGTCCGCGCCGGCGCCGGGCTGAACGCCAAGGATCTGATAGGCTTCCTCTTCAGTCATTTTGCCGCTGGACGCCGCGCGCGGCCCCTCCCCCGCGTCCGCATCGCGCTGAGCGTGCGCACGCCAGCCGGGTTGCCGGCGATCAAGATACGCTGCGAGTAGTTTGCGGCTGTCGGGGTCCATGACGCCGAGCAGACCGATCAGCGTCTGCGGATCGAGCGCCGCAAGCGAAGCGCCCTGATGCGTCCCGGCGAGAATGCGGCCGCGCATGACGCCGCTGTCGTGATCGAGTTCCATCTCGATGAAGGCGGTGCGCACGCGCGAGACCTGCCCCGGACTTTTCTGCGTTCGCGCGCCGAAGCTGGCCGGCCACAGTGAAACCCAGCCGAGCGCGCCGAGCCCGATGGCGCCGATCGTCACCGCAGCGCCGATCTCGCCACGAAACAAGAGCAGCGCAGCAAAGGCCAGCGCGGCGCCGCCGCCGAGCTTGCGCAACACCCGCACCGTCTGTTTGGGATCGGCCTTCGAGAACGAATTGGCGGCCCACAAGAGCAGCACGAGAACGACAACGCCAAGGAGGAACGGCATGCTCGTCGCTCTATTTGAGCTGCTCGATGAGGTCGGCCGCGCCGGCGCTCTGCCGGGCCTTGAGCGCCGCAAGCGCCTTCATGCCGCCGGCCGCATAGGCCGCCGCCGCGCGCAACAGCTCGGCCAGCTCGTCGCCGGCGCCCGGCGCAAAGCGGCAGTAGGCGCCGCGCGTGAGCCGCACGATTTCCCGAAACGCCTGTTCGCAGACCGGGTCGTAGCCCTCCTGAAACATGAACGCAGGCACGTTGCGCAGGCCAAGCGCGCCGGCGGCAGAGCACAGATCGTCGAGCTCCTCCTCCATAGCGTCGCCGACGAACGCGAGCGCGGCGACTTTGGCCCGGTCGCTTTCCCGGCGGGCATGCGCCAGCACCTTGCCGATCTGGGTGTGACCGCCGCGGCAGTCGATGCGCGACATCAGCGCGCCAAGCCGTTGCGGTTCGGCGACCCAGGAGGAAGCACGGCATTCGGCAAGCCCGCGATAATAGACCAGTTGAACGGCGAGCCCGCCGATTGCAGCGGCTTCGCGGAACATGTCGGCCTGGAGCCTGCAGGCCTGGTCCCAGGTCGGTTGCCGGCTCATGGTCGCATCGAGCGCAAAGATGAGCCGGCCGCTGCCGCCCTCGACAGGCGGGGCGAGCGCGTCGACGCGGCGCACGAAATCATCGATTTCAGCGCGCGAGGCGGTCGGCGCGCGCGCGCTCGTCTGCGCCGCCGCCGGAGTACGTTCGGTGCGATCGTTGCTCACCAGGTCTTTGCCGCCTCGCTGTCGCTTGCGCCTAAGGTGGCGCTGCCCGGCAGATAGCACAATGCGCTGCGGCTTCAATCGGCAAGCAGGTCGTGGTTTTCCAGCGGCTTGTCGGCGGCCGCAATCCATTCGGCGCGAGCGGCGGCGCGACGCTTGCCGCGCAAGTCGAGCGGCAGTTTAAGCGCCTCGATCAGGGCCCTGACTTCGTCGCGCGCGACCACATGCGAGGGGTTCTGCCGTTGGCCCGGCGTCTCTTCGTCGCCCCCGTCGAGCGCGGTCAGGCCGCGCGGAAAGTACTCGCGATAGACCACCCGCTCGGCAAAACCGTCGACGGCGCGAAAACCGAGCTGCCTGCCAAGGCCGTCAACGCCCTCTCCCACCAGCCGCTTGTTGCGCGAGCCCAGCACCGACAACCGATTGCGCACCACTACCCAATCGATCAGGCCGCCATCCACCAGGCGGCGCTGACGGCGCGCCTCGCGCACCATCTCGGCATAGTGGCTCACGCCCGCGAGCTGGAATGTCGCCGGATCGATGGCGCCGAGCACGTCGAAATCGAGAAAGCTGTCGTTGAGCGGGGTGATGAGCGTGTCGGCCATCGAATGGGCGAGCCGCATCAGATACGAATCGTTCCCCGGCGTATCGACGACGACGAAATCGTGAGAGGTTTCGACCGCACTCACCGCTTCGGCAAAGATCGAGAATTCCTGCGCCTCGATTTCGTCGAGCCGCACTCCGACCCCGCGCGCGACGCAATAATGCTGCGGCACATCGAGCTTGGCGCCGCTGCGCTCCACCCAGGCGCGCCGGTTCTCCACGTAATGGGTCAGGCTTTGCTGCCGCGAATCGAGATCGATGGTGGCGACGCGCTGCCCGGCCTGCAGCAGCGCGACGGCGACGTGCATCGCCGTGGTCGACTTCCCCGAGCCGCCTTTCTCATTGCCCAGGACGATGACATGGGCCGAGGACGGCTTGCCGACATCCACCTGCATCAACATGGGAAACGCGGTCCCTGCGAGTGCCGGCCGTTCTCAGGCTTGCAACACGCGAGGTCAAGATACAGCATTGCGTCGGACAAGTTAATCATTAACCACGCGACGCCGACAAGAAAGCGCACACTGTGCCCGCGCGGCAACGCCGAGACCGCAAACTCCGCAAAGATGACGAAAAGATTGAATCGATCGCGACGGCCGCGCGTCATAAGCAAACTGCCGGACCTTAAACGCGCGATAGCCCGCTTGCGTTCGCGGCGAGGCAGAACAAAAAGCTCCGGGCGTACGATCGCGCTGGTGCCGACGATGGGCGCGCTGCACGCGGGGCATCTCGCGCTCGTGCGGCTGGCGCAAAGGCGGGCCGATCACGTGGTCGTTTCGATTTTCGTCAACCCGACCCAGTTCGCGCCCAACGAGGATTTTCAGAGCTATCCGCGCGACATGAAGGCCGACCTTGAGGCGTTGGCCGCGCTCGGCGTGGATGTGGTCTGGGCGCCGGCGGTCGAGACCATGTATCCGCGAGGCTTCGCCACCCCGATCGTGCCGGAAGGAGCGGCGCGCGCCGGCCTCGAAGACGCCTTTCGCCCGCACTTCTTTTCCGGTGTTGCCACGGTCGTCGCCAAGCTCCTCTTGCAATGCGCGCCGGATATCGCGGTGTTCGGCGAGAAGGACTATCAGCAGCTCAAGGTGATCGCCCGGCTGGCGCGCGATCTCGACCTGAACACCCGCATCGTGGGCGCGCCGATCGTGCGCGAGCGGGACGGGCTGGCGCGGTCGTCCCGCAATGTCTATCTCGCCCCGCCCGAGCGCGAAGCGGCGCCGGCGCTATACCGCGTGCTCAAGCAATGTGCAGCCGCCATTGCCGGCGGCGAGCCGATCGAAAGCGCGCTGGCGGAGGGGCGCGCCGCCATCACCGCAGCGGGCTTCACGCTCGACTACCTCGAAGCGCGCCACGCCGAGACATTGGCGCCGGTCGGCACCACAGCGGAAGGGCCGTTGCGGCTCCTTGTGGCGGCCCGCATCGGGCGCACGCGACTCATCGACAATGTGGGAGTGTAGGGACCTTTCTCAGGTTCGAATCGAAGCGGGATGGATCGTGACATCCGTCGATCCAAAATCCCCGCCCTTGAACAGCAGCGGCGCCCGCAGAATTGCGGACACGGCATAGGTCATGCAATCGCCGAAATTGAGCTTCGCCGCGTGACCGCTCGTCGTTCCGAAGCGCGCGAAGGCGCTGGATGCCGCATCTGCCATCTCGCGGGTAAACGGAATGATTGAAACCGGTCCGCCATCGACGAAATGTTCCAACCAGCGCGAAAAACGCGCCGGCAGATTGATCGTGCACCAGGCTCGCGCTTCGACGAGAGTGGGCGTCCCGATCGCGCTTTCCTCGCCGGCGAGAATTTCCAGAAGCCGCTCCGTCTCGCGCTCGCCTTTGATGATCGCGACCAGGACCGAACTGTCGAGCACGATCATGCCGGAAGCCCGGTGGCCGAGTCGTAGAGCGCTTCCACGGGCGTTTCGGGTCGAGCCAGGCCGTTTTTGCGGTCTTCGCGCAGCAGCGCTCGCCAGCGGTCGACCTCTTTTCGTGACGCCCGCTTGCGGCGGGCGCCCCGGTATTGCCGCAGCGCATCGAGCACCACATCGCTGATGGTCTTGCCGCTTTCGCGCGCCAGAGCGCGCGCGAGTTGCGCGGCCTCGGCGTTGCGGATGTGCACCTGGTCTTTCACGGCACCGGGTCGCTCCCCTGGCAGATGAAGGTTCGGTACACATGTACCCAGCGGGGCGATGGCGCGCAACGGCTG
>JASHOR010000172.1 GCA_030041005.1 Xanthobacteraceae bacterium | reverse complement strand
GCGCAAGCCCGAAATGACAACCGCGGGTCCGTGCAGCTGTAGCTCAGTTGGTTAGAGCGCCTGACTGTGGATCAGGAGGTCGGTGGTTCGAATCCACCCAGCTGTACCAGCGCACCCGTTCCGGCCCGCAAACCCCGAAAGAACAGTCGCTCATGGAACCGCTGCCGAAAGGCGCCAATTTCGTTCGCGGCAAGACCCTTTGGGAGATCGGCCTGCACATTGCCGGCAATCCGGCGACGCCTTACGGCGGCAATCGCGACATGGTCATCACGGTCGGCTCAGGATCAGGCGCGAGCTATCGACCGTGGCTCAAGCTCGCGACCGGCTCTGCGATTCTGGCCGAGGAGGTTGCCAAGGGTGGCGGCGTCGATCTCGCCTTCGTCAATCCGTCGGCCCTGCTCACGCAAGCCTATCGAGGCGTCGGCCTGTTCTCGAAGCCGCTGCCGGTTCGCATCGTCGCCTCCTATCCGAGCTGGGATCGCATGGTGTTCGCGGTCCATCCGCGCGCCGGCATCCGTTCGCTCGCCGACATCAAGGCCAAGCGCTATCCGTTGCGCATCTCGGTACGTGAAGATCCGACCCATTCGACGCTGGTGTTGATCGACCAGGCTTTTGCACTCCACGGCTTTACGCTCAAGGACGTCGAATCGTGGGGCGGTCAACTCGTCCTTTGCGGCGGTCCATCGGATGAACGACGGCGGCTCAAGCCGCTCGCCCGCGGCGAACTCGACGCCATATTCGACGAAGGGATCAAGGTTTGGCTCAACGAGGCGCTTGCCGCCGGACTGGTGCCGATCGAACTGAACGAAGACGAATTTGCCGCGATGGGCAAGCTCGGCTGGCGCCGCGTGCCGCTGCCAAAATCGCGTTATCCCGGCCTGTCCAAGGACTTGGAGACACTCGATTTCTCCGGCTGGCCGATCTACTGCAACGCGTCGCTTCCCGAGCAGACGGCGTATGACATCTGCGCAGCACTCGCAGCGCGCGAAGCTGAAATTCCTTTCGAGAAGGGCACCGACGGCTCGGCGTTAAACATGGTGCGCGAAACCGATACCACGCCAATGGACGTGCCGCTGCATCCCGGCGCGGCGCGGTGGCTCAAGGAGCACGCCTAGTGTGGCGGTTCAGAAGTCCGCATCATTCCTGCCGCGACCTCGCCATGCGGATTTCTGAACCAAAGCCACGCGAGATCAATAAGTTGCTAGTGTCCCGATTCCGAAGTTCGCAAACGAGGGTGCCGCATAATGATGCGAACTTCGGAATCGGGACACTAGACGGCCACTTTGTTTTCCAAACGCGCGGACCGCCGGTTAATAATTTCGCCGCCACGCGACGAACAAACAGGAAACGCGCGTTTTCGTAAGCCATTCTTCGCCGCTGCGCTGTTGCGGAGCGGCCGAAAGTGCTAAAATTATTCATCTTCTAAATGAGGAACCGGCAGCCGAGGCGCCGGTTTCAATGTCGTCTCCTGCAGTTATGGAGTGGACCAGTGGCCCCGCGTGCGTATTGGAAAGGCTACTTGAAGCTTTCGCTTGTCTCCTGCCCGATCTCGTTATTCCCGGCCACTTCGGGCCGCGAGAAGATCAGCTTCCATCAGCTCAACCGCAATACCGGCAACCGCATCAGATACCGCAAGGTCGATGCGGAGACAGGGGAGGAGGTCGAAACCCCCGATATCATCAAGGGCTATGAGGTCGACAAGGGACAATACATCGAGCTTGAGCCCGAGGAGTTGGAAGCCATCGCGCTGGAAGCCAAGCGCACTATGGAGATCGACAAGTTCGTTCCCAAGGACGATATCGACGACCTTTATCTGGCGGACCCGTACTATGTGGTCCCCGATGGTGAGGTCGGCCAACAGGCCTTTGCAGTCATTCGCGATGCCATCCGCAAGGAAGGCATGGTGGCGATCGCGAAAGTTGTTTTCACCTCGCGCGAGCACATGATCGCGATCGAGCCGCGCGGCAAGGGCATGATGGGAGTGACGTTGCGCTACCCCTACGAGGTGCGCAAGCCGGACGAATATTTCAGCGAGATCGAGGACGAGAAAGTCCCGAAGGACATGCTCGATCTGGCAACCCACATCGTCGAGACCAAGAGAGGCAAGTTCGAACCCGAGACATTCGAGGACGAATACGAGGACGCGCTGAAGGAGCTTCTGCGCAAAAAGCAGCGAGGCGAAAAGATCGAGCAGCCCAAGGAGCGCGCGCCCTCCAACGTCATCAATCTGATGGATGCGCTGCGCAAGAGCCTCAAGGTAGAAGATGGGCCTTCGTCGGCGCGCTCCGCCAAGAAAGGTCGCAAGCGAATTGAAGGCCAGCGCGAGATGCTGTTGCCGATCCCGGGGAAGAAGGGAGCAGAAGTTCCCGTCAAACGAGCCACTCGGCCTAACGCGCGGCGCAAAAGCGCCGGTTAGGCCACGAAATTATCCTGCCGATTTATTTGCGCGGCCCGCGTGGTGCGGATTTTTTCTTGCCGCTCTTGAGTGGGAACACCTCGGCGCGCACGCCGGCGCTCTTGTGCAACGCTGCCCGCAGATCGACCGGCCGTCCATGCTTCTTCAAAAGATCGGCGAACGCCTCGTCGGCCAATTCCTGAAAGGTCATCATCCGCTCTCGCGCCAATAGATCCAGCGCAGCCCAGCTATCATTATCGATCTGTACCCGTTTGCCCGGCATGACACATCCCCTCACCGGAGCATTCTGCAGATTATTCCTTTTCGGCACCCGTTTGCCTTACTCCGTCGAATCGTCAATTTCGGGACACGCGCAATCGCCGATCCGGCAGGGTTCACCCGCGCTCGGCGACGCGTGCGCTTCCTCGGCGGTTTGCGCCTGCACGCACCACTCTTCGAGGCGGGCGACGGACATGTTTGCGTAGAATGTCTTCAGCCTTTTCTCGACATATGTCTTCGCCCTCGCCGCCTCCGAATCGAATTCGTTGGCGGAAATATAGCTGCGGCGGCAAGCCACTGTCGTGAGCGAGCGCTGCGCATTGATTTGCGCGGCGGAACCGCCAGCGCCCGGCCGGCACCCCGGGCCACGAGCGTTTTTGTCGTTCAGCGGATCGTCTCGCGTATGTCTGACTGCCGCACCGCTTTGCCGTTCCTGGACTCATCGAATTGATGCGGACATGCGGGCAGTTGCAGGACGGTGGCGTGCTGTCCCGGCCGTAGTCGGGTCAACAGCACGGTCTGTCCGTCGGGGAATTCAACCGCATCGTGATGAGCAGCGGGATTATCCAGGTTGATTTGGCGGAACCGACCCACCTTATGGCGAATCTTCCATCTGTCGTTGCGGAAGAACAGCGTTTGCAGCGCAAGATAATAGCGCTCGACATACTGTTCGAACGAGAGTTCGGTGCCCGGCATCAGACACACAGCCACATTCGGCTCTCCGACCGCACAAAAGCCGCGTGTCAGCGTGTTCCGGAAATCCGTCGTGACGAGCTTGTCTCCGACTTTCGCCGGACGAGACGCTACGCCCTGAAGACTGTAATCGCACATAGGAGGGGCTCCTTTTGGGATGGTCCGAATTGAAAACGTGAGGCGCGCGGCGGCGTTCCAAAAAATGGTCGCCGCGCGCGGTCGCACCGCGCTGCGGCTGTGCAAAAGCCTGGCGCCGAGCCCACTTTCGGACCGCTGGGCTGGCGGCGAAAGCCGAGATGAACTAGTGTGGCGGTTCAGAAGTCCGCATCATTCCTGCCGCGACCTCGTCATGCGGAGTTCTGAACCAAAGCCACACGAGATCAATAAGTTGCTAGTGTCCTTCGATTCCGAAGTTCGCAAACGAGGGTGCCGCATAATGATGCGAACTTCGGAATCGGGACACTAGGTTGTCGCCCGCATCTTTGCCGCCGAAAGCGGTTCCTCGCGTGCCCGAAGCTTCCGCAAATAGAGACGACGTGCCAGAGACTTGGCCGGCATCCGAGCCGTCGCTGCGGGCCATCGCCATGCCCGCCGACACCAACCCCCACGGCGACATTTTCGGCGGCTGGCTCCTTTGCCAGATGGACCTTGCCGGCTCGACCTTCGCCACGCGCCACGCCAATGGCCGGGTCGTCACCATCGCCATCACCGCCATGGCGTTTCATCGCCCGGTTATGGTCGGCGACGAAGTCACTTGCTTCTGCAACGTCGAGAAAATCGGCCGGACGTCGATCACTGTAAGGATCGAGAGCTGGGCGCGGCGGCGAACCAGCACCGATCCGATCAAGGTGACCGAAGGTGTCTTCACCTATGTCCGGGTCAACGCCGAAGGTCGGCCGGAGCCGATTAATCCTGCGACGTAGCCGGCCTGCTTCACTCGGCCCTGAGGTTGGTCGCCCCGATCACTTTGGCCGGCTCCACCATTCCAGCGGCGCCGGCCAGACTCCCCGGTAGTGCTTCGGGCGGCCCCCAGACGACATGATGATAATCGAAGCCGGCGGCGATTGTCGGCTTGACGATCCGAAAGAACGGCGAGACATCGAAGTCGCGCGGCGTGAACAGGCCATGCGCGCGGATGTGGTCGATTTCCCGCTGCACGTACGGCGCCATGCCATAGGTCTTGCCGTTGATGGTTACACGCTCGGGCAGGATCGGATAGTGGATCGATTCGAAGGATTCCGCGATCAGCGTCGAACAGATCGCCTTGGTCGGATCGCCGGAACCGATCGCAAGCATGCGACGGCGAAACCAAACCGGTACCGGCGGATAAGGAAACAAATAGCGGGCGAGATCGACGATCTGTTTGGAGTCGTATTGCTTGCCGATGCGCTTGAGCGCATAGCCGATCACCTTTTGCTTGTCCTCGGCGGAGAGTCCCACCGGACGGCAGATGCGCGTGTGAAAGTGCTGGTATTTCGACAGCGGGACGGTGACGACGCCGGTATCGGCCTCCGCCTCCAACAGCACGTTCGGCTCGCCGTTCGCGGCGCGATCGCCCGGCCGCTCGCCCACGTAAAGCGCGGCATGCGACCATGTTGACTGCGTCAAGTGCTTGATGATGACGCTTAGCCGGGTATTGCCCTCAACCAGGAGAATATCGCAGGGCTGCAACGTCTCGCGAATCACCGAAGGGTCGGGCGCAAGGAATGGCGCGTAGCGCACCGTAGGCTTGGCCAAATAACGCAGAATCCTGTCGCTGATTGCGCCTTCGACCCAGGCCGAGATGGGCCGCAATCTTGCCTGCAAAGCAGGGATATAAGCTCGCACCGGCACCTCCTCCCGTCCCTCCCGCACCCCGCAAAACGCTGGGAGGGTCGCAAAAGCAGGGCTAAATGGTAACGTTTGATGAGTAAAGCCTATAGTCTGCGTGGAGAACGACGGCCGAACGAACGCGCATCAGCCTGAGGGGACTTCCGATGCTATCAACCTTCCGGCGCGACTGGATCACCAAGCCGATCTTTCGTCTGGCACAACGTGCGCTGCCGCGCCTCTCCGCCACCGAGCGCGAAGCCATCGAGGCAGGCGATGTCTGGTGGGACGCCGATCTTTTCACCGGCAATCCCGATTGGAAGAAGCTCTTGGCGTTTGCGCCGGCACGGCTGTCGGACGAGGAGGTTCAATTTCTCGCCGGTCCAGTCGAAGAACTGTGCCGCATGGTCGAGGACTGGAAGATCAACTGGGTCTGGCACGATTTACCGCGAGAAATCTGGCAATACCTCAAAGCGAAGAAGTTCTTCGCGATGATCATTCCGAAAGAGTACGGCGGTCTCGGCTTCTCCGCCTACGCGCATTCGGAAGTGATCAGAAAACTGTCATCACGTTCGATTGCGGTTGCTTGTACCGCGATGGTGCCAAACTCGCTCGGTCCGGGCGAATTGTTGATGCAGTTCGGCACCAAAGAACAGCGCGACTACTGGCTGCCGCGGCTCGCGCGCGGCGAGGAGATTCCCTGTTTCGGCCTCACCAGCCCGGAAGCCGGATCCGATGCCGCCTCGATGATCGACACGGGGGTGGTCTGCCGCGGCCATTATGAGGGCCGGGACGTGCTGGGCATCAGGCTTAACTGGCACAAACGCTATATCACGCTCGGCCCGATCGCCACGGTGCTCGGTCTGGCGTTCAAGCTGCACGATCCCGATCATCTGATCGGTGAGCGCGAGGATGTCGGCATTACGCTGGCGCTGGTGCCGACGTATCTGCCGGGCATCAGCATCGGCCGCCGCCACCTGCCGGCGCTGCACGTTTTTCAGAACGGCCCGAACTGGGGCCACGACGTCTTCATCCCGATGGACAACGTCATCGGCGGCGTCGAACAGGCCGGCAAGGGCTGGAAGATGCTGATGAGCGCACTCGCCGCCGGACGCGGCATTTCGCTGCCGTCACTGTCGGCGGCGGGCGCCGCCTACACGGCGCACGTCACCGGCGCGTACGCATGCATCCGCGAACAGTTTCACGTCTCGATTGCCAAATTCGAGGCGATCCAGGAACGGCTCGGCCGTCTGGCGGCGACTGCTTATCTGCTCGATGGCGCGCGGCGAATGACCTGTGCCGCGCTTGACGACGGACATCATCCGGCCGTCGTCACCGCGATCATGAAGGCGCAAGCGACGGATCGCTTGCGCGTTTCCGTTAACGACGCCATGGACGTGCACGGCGGCAAAGCCATCATCGAAGGACCCCTGAACTACCTCGGCAGCCTCTATCGCGGAGTGCCGATCGCGATCACAGTGGAAGGCTCCAATATCGTCACCCGCAGCCTCATTCAGTTCGGTCAGGGCGCGATCCGCTGCCACCCGTATCTGCTGAAGGAAATGATGGCGCTGGAAGACAGCGATCGGGCCCGTGGCCTCGACGACTTCGACCGATCATTCTGGGGGCACGTCGCGCACGGCTTGGCCAATGCGGCACGCGCCTTCGGCCGCTCCTGGACCGGCGGGCTGTTCGCGCCGGCACCGCGGGCTGGAGCCGCGACAAAATTCTACCGGCAACTCGGGCGCTACAGCTCAGCGTTCGCGCTCGCGGTCGACCTTGCATTACTGAGCCTGGGCGGCGCGCTCAAACGCAAGGAAATGCTGTCTGCGCGCTTCGGCGACATCTTGTCCGAGCTTTATCTGTCGAGCGCCGCGCTCAAGCGCTGGAACGACGAAGGCCGGCAGGCGGAGGATTTTGCGCTGCTTGAATGGTGCATGGAGTCGAGCTTCTCCACCATCGAGACCCGGTTCGATGAGATTTTCGCCAATTTCCCGATCCGTCCGGTAGGCTGGTTGCTGCGCTTCTACGCGCTGCCATTCGGTCGGCGGCGGCGCGGCCCCTCCGATCGCGTCACCGATCGTTGCGCGGCGATCATCACCGCGCCATCGGCAACACGCGACCGTCTGACGGTCGACCTGTTCCACCCCCCCGAAAGCGAGCGCGATCACGGACTTGCCTTGCTCGAACGCGCCTTCGCTGCGACAGTCGCCGTACGGCCGATCCGCGACCGCATGCATGCGGCTCGCATTCGCGACGTCGATCAGGCGTTCAGGCAAGGCACGATTAATGACGCCGAGGCCGCACAATTGAACGAGGCCGCAGATGCCGTCGCGGCGGCGATCGCGGTCGACGATTTTGCGCCGGAAGAGCTGACCTCGCGCGGGGCGGCCACACACAAGGAAGACGTGTCATCGCAAGCGACCTCGCAACTGACGCCGCAGCAGCACCCGCAAGCGGCCGAGTAGAGCGGCGCCCCGTCTACATCATTGACGGCAGCCGCACGCCGTTCATCAAGGCGCGCGGCCGTCCCGGCCCGTTCACGCCGGTCGATTTTGCCGTGCAGTGCGGCCGCCCGCTGCTGTTGCGGCAGCCGTTTCCGCCAGACGCCTTCGATCAAGTGATCCTCGGCTGCGTCAACGTCATCGCCGACGAGATGAACCCGGCACGCGTTGCTGCGTTGCGCCTCGGCATGGGCGAGGCTATGACCGCGTTCACGGTGCAGATCAATTGCGGCTCCGGCATGCAATCGGTCGACACGGCATATCGCTACATCCGCGAGGGCGTCTCCGACCTCATTCTGGCGGGCGGAGCCGAATCGCTCAGCCACGCGCCGCTCGTCTACAACCGCGGCGCGGTCAACTGGTATGCGAAGCTCTTCGGCGCCCGCGGTTTCGGCGCAAAACTGTCGGCGCTGCTCGGCTTCCGACCCGCTTTTTTCAAGCCGGTCATTGGCCTCGAACGCGGGCTGACCGACCCGATCACCGATCTCAACATGGGGCAAACGGCCGAACTGGTCGCTCACCTGTTTCACATCACGCGCCGGCAGGCCGATGAATATGCAGCCGAGAGCCAGCAGCGGCTGGCGGCGGCGCAGAGGGACGGCCACTTCGCCGGCGAGGTCGAGCCGGCCTTCGCCCGCGACGGCGTGGTCTTCGATCACGACGACGGTGTGCGCCCGGACAGCACCGCCGACACGCTCGCCAAGCTCAAGCCCGCGTTCGAACGGCCGTGGGGCAAAGTGACCGCAGGCAACAGCTCTCAGATCACTGACGGCGCATCGTGGATCGTCCTCGCCTCGGACGAGGCAGTGCGGCAATACGGGCTCACGCCGAAGGCGGTCATCGTCGACAGCGAATGGTCGGCGCTCGATCCTTCGGTCATGGGCCTCGGGCCGGTCTATTGCTCGACCGCGATTCTCAAACGTCATCAGCTTGCACTCGGCGATATTGAACTATGGGAGTTGAACGAAGCGTTTGCCGCGCAGGTCTTGGGATGCCTCGCCGCCTGGGAAGATGGCGAATTCTGCCGCGACGCGCTCGGTCTCGATGCGCCGGCCGGCCGTATCCCGCGCGACCGGCTCAATGTCGACGGCGGCGCCATCGGCGTCGGCCATCCGGTCGGCGCCAGCGGCAACCGCATCGTCTTGCACCTCGTCAACGCCATGAAGCGGCTCGGCAAAAAGCGCGGCGTCGCCACCGAATGCATCGGCGGCGGTCAGGGCGGCGCCATGCTGATCGAAGCGGTCTGACGGCGCGGCCATGACCAGCACGCCCTCCCGCAAACCTGCCCTCGCTATCCTGGGCAAGCGCAATCTGGAGCTTGGCCCATTCGCACGCGACGACACGCAGCAAAAACCGGGACCGTGGGCGCATTGGCGCATGCGCACCGACGAAGACGGCATCGTGTGGCTGTTGTTCGACAAGAAAGATGCCAGCGCCAACACCTTGTCCGAGCCGGTGCTGGCCGAACTCAATGACGTCCTCGGCAAACTCGAGCGCGATGTGCCGCGCGGCGTCGTCATTCGCTCGGCCAAACCCAGCGGATTCATTGCCGGCGCCGATATCACGCAATTCCGCGGCGTCACCGACCGAGCCGAACTCGAAATGCTGCTGTCGCGCGGCCACGCGGTGCTCGACCGGCTCGACCGCCTGCCGACCGTCACGGTC
>JASHOR010000171.1 GCA_030041005.1 Xanthobacteraceae bacterium | reverse complement strand
CGCGTTTTTGCGACCGCATCCAGGCCTCGACCTCGCGCGCGGCTTCGGCCTTGGCAAAGCCGTACCGCGCCTGCAGCCGGCCGATCAATTGCTCGCGGCGACCGCCGATGCGGGTTACATCCTCGTCCGTCAGCTTGACCCAGTTATTGCGGACCTTATCCTTAAAATGCATCCAATCGAGCTGAATACGATTCCAGTTCATCGTCGTCTCCCTTAAGCTTGAGGACGGACAAGCGATGCCCTTCGCCACGTTGTGGGCGCATGGATGAGAGCGCGCTGATGCGGCCTCAATTCGACGATATCGCGGTCATTCGGCGAAAAATTTTGGCCCGGATCGGACGAATTCAACCCTTCAATTTGGTTACGAACGAACTTGCGTCGGCCGCGCGTCCGCCTTGACGGACGCGGCGTCCTCACCGATGACATGACATGGCCGCCCTTTCTCCCCCGCCCGATATCGAGCGCATGGCGCAGGCGATCCGCACCGGCGATCGCGCGATGTTGTCACGGGCGATCACGCTGATCGAGAGCAAGCGCGCCGATCACACCCGTACCGCCGCCGCGCTGACGCAAGCGCTGTTGCCGGCGACTGGCAAGGCGGTGCGTGTCGGCATCACCGGCGCACCGGGCGTTGGCAAGTCGACATTGATCGACGCGCTCGGCTCTATGCTCACGGACCGGGGCCGCAAGGTCGCGGTGCTGGCGGTCGATCCGTCGTCGCGCCGCACCGGCGGTTCGATCCTGGCCGATAAAACGCGCATGTCGCGGCTAGCCAACGATGCCAATGCGTTTATCCGACCCTCGCCATCGTCCGGGACGCTGGGCGGCGTCGCTGCGAAAACACGCGAGACCCTGCTGTTGTGCGAGGCCGCCCGATATGACGTCGTATTGGTCGAAACCGTCGGCGTCGGCCAGTCGGAACTTGCGGTCGCCGACATGACTGACTTTTTCCTCGTGGTGGTCATGCCGGGCGCTGGCGACGAATTACAGGCGCTCAAGAAGGGCGTTGTCGAACTCGCCGACATGATCGCAGTCAACAAGGCCGACGGCGATAATATTCCCCGCGCCAAAGCCGCCGCCGCCGAGTACCGCGCGGCCCTGCATATTCTTTCCAGCGCCTCGCCGAACTGGTCCCCGCCGGTGCTCACGTGCTCGGCATTGAGCGGAGACGGCATCGACGCATTGTGGACCAGGATCATCGAGCATCGCGAGCGGTTGACGCGATCCGGCGAACTCAACGCCCGCCGCGGCGAGCAGCAGGTCAAATGGATGTGGACCATGGTGGAGGAGCGGCTGTTCGCTCCGCTACGGTCCGATCGTGCCGTCAAAGCCGCGTTGCCGGCGATCGAAGCGGAGGTCGCAGGCGGCCGGTTGGCTCCGGCCGCAGCGGCGGAGCGGATTGCTGCGATGCTTGGACGCTGACAGATGCGCGTCCTGCTTGCCGGCTTCGGCCGCTTCCCGGGCGCTCCGTTCAATCCGAGCGCACTGCTGGTGCACAAGCTTGCCAACAGGCGCCGACCGGCTCTCGCCCGGCTGACGCGCAGCGCTCACGTGTTTGCAACCGAATATGCCTGCGTCGATCGCGAACTGCCGGCCCTGTTCGCCGCGAAACCGGATATCGTGCTCATGTTCGGATTGGCCGGCCGCAGACGTGAGGTTTGTATAGAAACCCGCGCGCGCAATGCCCTATCCGTGCTGTTTCCGGATGCGAGCGGACATCGCCCAACGAGCGGCGTCATCGAATCCGGCGCAATGGCCGCCCGGGCCGGTCGCGCGCCATTCGCGAGGCTTGTTGGTGCGCTGCGAGCGGCCAACGTGCCGGCACGGTTGTCGCGCGATGCCGGACGGTATTTGTGCAACTACGCCTATTGGCGCGCACTGCAATGGGCCATCGCAGGCGATCCGCTCGTTCAATTCGTGCACATCCCTCCGGTGGCCGTCACTCGCAAACCGCAGCGCCGCAACGGAGGGCAAGCCCACCATCGCCGGCCGTCGCTCGACCAACTCGTGGCGGCCGCGGAAAGACTGCTCATTGCGGCAGTCGCGGCCAGGGTGGCAGTGCAGAACTCCGCATCATTTTCGCGGCAAGCCCGTTATGCGGAGTTCGGAACCAAAGCCACACTGGGTCAACAACTTGCTAGCAAGCATTAACGCTAACAGCCGATAGCCTGCCGATCCCGGAGAGATACACCTTCGCGGCACACCATTTGATAGCCGCCGGCGCATTATCCTGCCCCGAAGGCTCGCCGATGACATTCGATCGCCGCCGTCTATTCGCTGCGCTGGGCATGGTGTCCGCCACTGCGGCAACGCCGGCGCTCGCGCGGCGCGTTGCCGCCCGGCGCATGCCAGACGATGAATCGGGGCGCGGGGTCTATGCCGAAGCGGTAACGGCCACCAATGCTCCAGCAAGAAGCGACATTGCTTCCCGCGCGGCGATCGAGGGCGTCTCGCTCGGACTGCGAGCCAATGCGGCCGAGGATCAATCGAAGATATTCCAGCGCGCCATCGACCACGTGGCTGCAGCGGGTGCCGTACTGCAGTTGACGCCCGGATCTTATCGCGCCGGAGGACTGACGTTGCCGCCGCACGCGGCGATCGCCGGCGTCTCAGGATCGACCCGCATCGTCTTTAACGGCGGGCCAAATCTAATGACGGCGACCGGCAGCGACCATGTCAGTCTCAGCGGCCTCATCCTCGACGGCGGCAACGTCGCGCTGCCGCAGCAGCACGGATTGATCCATATCGCGCAGGCGCGCGCTGTGCGCGTTGCCGATTGTGAAGTCGTCGATGCCGGGGGCAACGGCATCAGCTTGCAGGGGGTCGCGGGCGAGATCACCGGCAACGCGATCAGCGCCGCCGATGCCGCGATCTTTTCGCTCGATGCGCTGGCGCTCGAAATCTCCGGCAATCATGTCCGCACCGCAGGCAACAACGGCATTCTGGTCTGGCGCAGCGTGCCGGGCGACGACGGCACGCTGGTCGCCGAGAACCGCATCGAAAATATCATGAACAGGGCCGGCGGCTCCGGCCAGTACGGGAACGCCATCAACGTATTCCGCGCCGACAACGTGATCGTGCGCGGCAATCGGATTCGCAACGCCGCCTTTTCGGCGGTGCGTGGCAACGCGGCTTCCAACCTGCAAATCGCCGGCAATACCTGCACCGGCCTGGGCGAAGTCGCCCTTTACGCCGAATTCGGCTTCCAGGGCGCAATAATCGCCAACAACATCATTGACGGCGCAGCCATCGGCGTCTCGGTCACCAATTTCAATCAGGGCGGCCGGCTCGCCGTGGTGCAGGGCAACCTCATTCGCAACGTCGTGGCGCAGCGGCCCGCCGGCACCGATCCGAACGACGATTCCGGCATCGGCATCGGCGTCGAGGCCGATACGCTGGTGACCGGCAATGTGGTGGAGAATGCCGCACACGCCGGCGTCGCCGCCGGCTGGGGCGCCTATCTGCGCGATGTTGCCATCAGCGCGAATATCGTGCGCGGCGCCGATTACGGCATCACCGTTTCGGTCGTCCCCGGAGCCGGCACGAGCCTGATCGCCGACAATCTGATCAGTGGCGCCCGCCTCGGCGCCATCGTCGGCATGGAATGGAAGAAACCGGTGACCGGCGACCTCGCCAAAGACGGCGCCGGCCGCTACGCGCAGTTGTCAATCAATGGCAACCGGGTGCGATGATGCTAAGCCAGCGCTTCGGTTGCCCGTAGCGCGCCGACCTCGATTCCATTCCAGTTGCGCAAGCTCGGACGTACAAAGCGGGACAGCGCAACGCGCTCCGTGGGCTCGAGCGGAAGAAAACGCGCGATCAGCGCCGCGGTGACGACTTCCGCCGCGCGCCCGGCACCATCGTCGCATTTGACCGCAAGGCCGAGCCCCTGCTCCGGCAGCGCGCCGCAGAACACGCCTTCGGCGCCGGTTTTGACAAAGACCCTGGAGCCGAACAGCGTCATGATCTCGGTGCAGAAGCGGGCGGTGCCGGCAACGTGCCAGGGGTTCTTGGCGCAGGCAGCGCGCAATCGTCCGGCGGCGGCGGCACGCTGGCGCGAAAGCCCGTGACCGGTGCCGAACCGGGCGAATGCGCGCGCGAGGCGGGCAAGCGGAATGGCCCAGGTCGGCACCGAGCAGCCGTCGACAGCACAACGGTCGGGCCCCAAGGTCGTGCCGGTCATATCTTCGAGCACGCCCCGCACCTCGCGCTGGATCGCGTGATCGGGCCGCCAGTAGCCGGCGTGATCGATCCCGAGCGCGCAAGCCAGGCACAGAAATCCGGCATGCTTGCCAGAGCAATTGTTGTGCAAAGCCGAGGGCCCGCCGCTCTTGGCCAGCGCATGCGTCGCGGGTTGATATATCGGCCAATGGACACCGCACGACAGCGCCGAGGCATCGAGGCCCGCCTTCGCCAGCATGCCCGAAACCCCTTCGACGTGCGCGGCCTCGCCGTTATGCGAAGAGCAGGCGAGCGCAAGCTCCTGATCGCTGAGCCGGTAATGGTCGGCGGCGCCGGATTCGACCAGCGCCAAAGCCTGCAGCGCCTTGACTGCCGAGCGCGGGAAGATCGGCGTTGCGACATCGCCGAGGGCAAGCACGGCGGCGCCATCGGCGTCGGCCACCGCGACTGCGCCGCGGTGACGGCTCTCGACCAACGGACCACGCCATGCTTCGACCAAGACCGGATCGCTCATCGCCTAGTGTCCCGATTCCGAAGTTCGCATCATTATGCGGCACCCTCGTTTGCGAACTTCGGAATCGAAGGACACTAGCAACTTATTGATCTCGTGCGGCTTTGGTTCAGAAATCCGCATGGGCGAGGCCGCATCGCATACAGAGCAGACCTTAACCGTCCGATGCCTTACGCCCTCGATCACACCGGTTGCTCTTTTCCGAGAAAATCGCGATGTCAAGGGTTCACCCGAAGGGCGCTTCGCGCCCCCGGCATCACGATTTTCTCGGCGACTTTGACTACCGTTGCGATCGACGGTGTTTTCAGCCTCCCAGTCTGAGTGCGCAGGCGGCCGTTCCGATAGGCGGAAGACGCTGCGCGCGTCTGGCTTCGGCACCGCCATTGGATGGATGACGAGAGCCGAATTGTCGCCTATCGTCGGGCGATCGTTTTCCGCTTTCCCGCCTGTCCATGCCAATCTGCGAAGCCGATCCGTGGCGGCTGCAATATTTCGCCGACGTTGAGACCGCCGCCGATATTCCGACGGAGGACTCCGATGCCTGGCAATGGAACCCGGCGCACCGCTGGATCTACGACAAGCTCGCAGTGGCACTCAGCCAGGGCATCGAGGCCGGCCCGCACGGCACGGTGCCGCCGCACTACCCGGTGTTTTCCAAGCCGATCGTCAATCTGAAGGGCATGGCGGCGGGCAGTCGGGTGCTGCGTTCGGCGGCCGAATACCGGAAGCATTACGCGCCGGGACACATGTGGGCGACGCTGCTCGACGGCCCGCACGTGTCGTCCGATATCGCCGTCGTTGACGGCGAGCCGCGGTGGTGGCGGCATACGAGCGGGAAGCCGACCGGCGAAGGCACATTCGACTATTGGTGGATACACGCCGGGCCCGATCCCGAGCTGGAAGCGAACTGCGGCCGATGGGTGCGGGCGCATCTTGCCGGCTATACCGGCATGCTCAACGTTGAAACGATCGGCGGCATCATCATCGAGGTGCATCTGCGCTTTGCCGACCAATGGCCGGACCTCTACGGCGCCGGCTGGATCGAAGCGCTGGTGCGGCTCTATGAACGGGGCGAGTGGGCTTTCGCCGACAACGATCGGCGCGACGGCTATAGCGTCGTGCTGTTCGGCCCGAGCGGACGGACTTACCGGCATCCGCCGCAAAGTCTGGTCGAAGAGATCCAGCACGCGCCGCAGGTGAGCAGCGTGCAGATCACGTTCCATGAGCAATGGCCGCCGGAGCGGCACGCCATGCCGCCCGGAGGTTTTCGGCTCGCCATCGTCAACTGCTTCGATCTCGCCAGCGGCGTGACCGCGCGCAAGCGCCTCAAGCAATATTTTCTGCCCGCCGAATGCGACACAACCGACGCATACGTAACGGCGCAACCGTGAGACCGCGGCGCCCGCCTCCCCCATGAAGTCGCATCAGCGGACCAGCGCGGCGCCCGGCCACAGTCCCGGCGCGGCGCGCGCATATTGCAGCGGGCGCGCCACGTCCGCGGCGAGCGCCTGCGCCGCGTGCCAGCCCCAGTGCGGATTGTCGAGGAAGGCGCGCGCCATCGCCACCATGTCGGCCTTGCCCTCGGCGACGATCGCTTCGGCTTGCCCGGCGTTGGCGATCAGTCCGACGACGCGGACCGGCAATCCGCATTCGCGGCGCACACGTTCGGCGATCGGCACGTTGTATGCCGGCTCGCTCGGTGCCCGGCTGTCCGGCGTGATATTGCCGGAGGAAATATCGACATAGTCGAGCCCTGCCGCTTTCAACCCCTTTGCCATCGCCACCGCATCGTCGACGGTGAGCCCGCCCGCGACCCAATCGGTGCCGGTGATGCGGGCGCCGAGCGGCGTGCCTGGCGGCACCACCTCGCGCACCGCGCCGACGACTTGCAGCGGAAAGCGCATGCGACCTTCGAGCGATCCGCCCCATTCGTCGTTGCGCGTGTTGGACAGCGGCGAAACGAAACTGTGCAGCAAATAGCCGTGGGCGAGATGCAACTCGATCGCGTCGAAACCGAGCCGCACGGCGCGCCTCGCCGCCTGCGTGAAGGATGCGCGCACGCGGGCGAAGTCATCCGCGGTCATCGCCGCCGGCGTATGCCAGCCGGGACTGAACGGGAGCGCCGACGGCGCAATGGTCGGCCACGGGTCTTCGTTCGGCCCCAGCGCCTTGGCCCCTTCCCACGGGCGCTGCGTCGAGGCCTTGCGTCCGGCATGGGCGAGCTGAATGCCAAGCTTGGCCGTGCCGATGCGCCGGCAATGATTGACTACGCGCTCCAGCGCCGCCTCGCAGGCGTCGGAATAAAGCCCGAGGCAGCCATGGGTGATGCGGCCGCGCCGTTCCACGTGGGTTGCCTCGACCACCACCAAACCCGCGCCGGAATTCGCCAGCATGCCGAGATGAGTCATATGCCAATCGCTGGCGGCGCCATCGTTCGCGCTGTACTGGCACATCGGCGCGACAACGATGCGGTTGGCAAGTTCAAGGTCGCCGAGGCGGATCGGCGAAAACAGGACGCTCGTCATGGATTGTGGCTCGACAGGTGGTTGGGTAATCGGCGGCTGCGCAGTTCGGCCAAGGTCGCGCCTGGCGCGGAGCGCGCGCGTCGCGGTTAGGGCTTCACCGCCACGATGCCCTCGATCTCGACCGATATCTGATGAGGCAGCATGACGTTGCCCACCGCCGAGCGGGCGTGGCGGCCGGCCTCGCCGAACACCTCGACGAACAGGTCGGAACAGCCGTTGATCACCTTCGGCGAGTCGTTGAAATTCGGCACGGCGTTGACCATGCCCAGGAGCTTGACGACGAAATCGACGCGGTCGAGCGAGCCCAGCGCCTCGCGCATGGTGGCGAGCAGTCCCAGGCCCACGAGCCGGGCACGCCGATAACCTTCCTCGAGGCTGACGTCGGCGCCGAGCTTGCCGACGAGCGAGACGCCGTTCTCGCGTGGCCCTTGGCCGGAGAGGAACAGCAAATTCCCCGCGAGCCGATACGGAATATAATTGGCCACCGGTTTGGGCAGCGCCGGCAATACCAGTCCCAGTTCCTTCAATCGCGCTTCCGCACTCATAAAGCTCTCCCTTTTCCGGTGGATCTGTCGCGCTCCATGCGCCCACCGTCAACCTGCATATGCCATCGGCTTATAGCTTCACGCGCAACAGGGCGGCCAGTTCGCCGACGATGCCGCGGCGAAAAGCCAATACGCAAAAGACAAAAATCGCGCCCTGGATGACCAGAACCCATTGGCCGAGCTGCGCCAGATAGGTCTCCATGGCGACAATCAGGAAGGCGCCGACGACCGGTCCGAAGATAGTGCCGAGCCCGCCGACAAGCGTCATCAACACCACTTCGCCCGACATGGTCCAATAGACGTCGGTGAGCGAAGCGAGCTGGAAAACCAGCGCCTTCAACGCGCCGGCGAGCCCCGCCAGGGTTGCCGACAGCACAAAGGCCACGAGCTTGTAGCGGTCGGTGCGATAGCCGAGCGAGACGGCGCGCGGCTCGTTCTCGCGGATCGCCTTGAGCACTTCGCCAAACGGCGAGTTGATGACGCGGTAGGTGAACAGGAAACCGGCGAGCACCATGATGAGGATGAAGACGTACATCGTCATCTCGTGCGACAGATCGAAAATCCCGAACAGGCGCCCGCGCGGCACATCCTGGATGCCATCTTCGCCGCCGGTGAACGGCGCGCGCAAGGCGACGAAATACATCATCTGCGCCAGCGCCAGCGTGATCATGGCGAAGTAGATGCCCTGGCGGCGGATGGCCAGGAAGCCGGCAGCAAGCCCGAGCACCGCGCCGCCGGCGGTGCCGAACAACACTGCCGCCTCCGGCGGCAAACCCCAGCGTTTGGCGGCGTGGGCGCACAGATAGCTCGCCCAGCCGAAGAACAGCGCGTGACCGAATGACAGCAGACCGACATAACCGACCAGCAAATTAAACGCGCAGGCGAACAGCGCAAAGCACAACGCCTGCATGAGGAACACTGGATAGACGACAAACGGCGCCACCACGAGCAGCGCCACCATGACAATGAAAGCCACGGTGAGGCTGCGAGCGTCGTCAGCGCGCGCCGGCAGCGCCGGAGGGTCGGCGATCGCCGCCATCACCCAAGCCGGCCGAACAGGCCGGCCGGCCGTATCAGCAGTACAATGGCCATGACGACGAATATCACCGTGCTGGAGGCTTCCGGAAAGAACACCTTGGTGAGGCCCTCGATGATGCCCAGGCCAAAGCCCGTGACGATGGCGCCGAGAATCGAACCCATGCCGCCGATCACCACGACGGCAAACACGACGATGATGACCTCGGAGCCCATCTGCGGCGAGACATTATAAATCGGCGCCGCCATGACGCCCGCCAGCGCCGCCAAGCCGACGCCGAAACCATAGGTCAGCGTGACCATGCGCGGCACATTGATGCCGAAGGCGCGAACCAGCGTCGGGTTCTCGGTCGCAGCGCGCAGGTACGAACCGAAGCGGGTGCGCTCGATGGCGAACCAGGTGACCAAGCACACCACCAGCGAGAACCCGATCACCCAGGCGCGATAGTTGGGCAGGAACATGAAGCCGAGATTGTGTCCGCCCTGCAGCGCATCGGGCACCTGGTAGGGCTCTCCGGAAGAACCGAAATAGTTGCGGAACAGACCCTCGATGACGAGCGCCAGACCGAACGTGAGGATCAGCCCGTAGACATGGTCGAGCTTGCGGACGTATTGCAGAAACAGCCGTTCCACCAGAATGCCGCTGGCACCGACCAGCAGCGGCACAATAACGAGCGCCTCCCAATAGTTCAGTCCGAGATATTGCAGCAGCAGATAGGCCGCGAACGCGCCCATCATATACTGCGCGCCATGAGTGAAATTGATGACGTTGAGCATGCCGAAAATCACGGCAAGGCCGAGACTCAACAGCGCATAGAAAGAGCCGTTGATCAGCCCGATCAGCAGTTGCCCGAACAGGGCCTGCGACGGAATGCCGAAAATGTCGAACATGAAGCCGCGCTCAGAATCCGCGCTCGCCGACCGGCACCCGCGATCGAGTTCCCTCTCCGTACGGAGAGAGAGCTCGCCGCGGCAGCCTTATTCACTTCGATGCGTTCACCAGCGGGCAATTATCCTGGCTCATCGGCCGGAACGCTTCGTTCGCCGGAATGGTGGCTTTGAGGATGTAATCGTCACCGGGATATTTCGATTCCGCGGGCGACTTCACCTGGAACAGGTAGGCGGGGTGGATAGTGCGGCCGTCCGCGCGCACGTAACCCTTGCCGAATAGCGGATCGTCGGTTGGAATCTTCTTCATCTCGGCGACGACGGCCTTGCCGTCGGCGGCGCTCTTGAGCGCAGCGACCGCCTTCAAGTAGTGCAAGGTCGCCGAATAGACGCCGGCCTGGATCTCGCTCGGGAATTTTCCCGGCTGTTTGACCTGCCAGCGCTTGGTCCAGGCGCGGGTCCCGGCGTTCATATCCCAATAAAAGGGCTCAGTGTCGATCAGGCCCTGCGCGGCCTGCAAGCCCAGCGCCTGGACGTCGGGGATGAAGACCAAGAGCCCGGCGAAGTGCTGCCCGCCCTTTGTGATGCCGAACTCGGCGCCCTGCTTGATCGAGTTGATGGTGTCTCCGCCGGCGTTGGCGAGACCGATGATCTGCGCCTTCGAAGCCTGTGCCTGCAGCAGAAAGGAGGAAAAATCCTGGGTGTTCAGCGGCACGAACACATGACCGAGGACCTTGCCTCCATTGGCCTCGACCACAGCCGTGGTGTCGCGCTCGAGCGCGTGACCGAAGGCGTAATCGGCGGTGATGAAGAACCAGGTCTTGCCGCCGGTCTTGACGATCGACCTGCCGGTGCCGTGCGCGAGCATCCAGGTATCGTACGTCCAGTGGATGGTGTTGGGCGTGCATTTCGGCCCGGTGAGGTCGGAGGACGCCGCGCCGGACACGAGGAAGACCTTGTTCTTCTCGCGCGTCACGTCGCTCACCGCGAGCGCCACGGCGGAATTCGGTACGTCGACGATCATGTCGACATGGTCAACGTCGTACCATTGGCGGGCGATGCTGACGCCAACATCGGGCTTGTTCTGATGATCGGCGCTGACAAGATCGACCTTCATGTTGTGCGCGGCCGGATCAAAATCGTGAATCGCCAACTCGGCGGCGGATACCGAGCCGGGCCCGGTATCTGCGGCATAAAGGCTTGACATATCGGTCAGCACTCCGATCTTGACCGGGATCGGATTTTGCGCGTGCGCCACGGTCGTCATCAGTGCGGCAAGTGCAAAGGCCAAGCTTGCTGCTGCTCTCATTGGATTTCCTCCCTCTGTGGGGGCGTGAGCCCCCGGTCTTTATATCAAACTCCGAGATAATCGTGGAGCTTGTTCATGTTGCTCTTGAGTTCGGTATTCGAAAGCTGATCCACGACCCGCCCGTGCTCTATGACATAATAGCGATCGGCGATAGTCGCGGCGAACTGGAAATTCTGCTCGACCAGCAGAATAGTGAACCCCTGCTCCTTCAGCGCGCCGATGGTACGTCCGATCTGCTGCACGATCACCGGGGCGAGACCCTCTGTCGGCTCGTCAAGCAGCAATAGCCGCGCGCCGGTGCGCAGGATGCGCGCGATTGCCAGCATCTGCTGCTCGCCGCCGGAGAGCTTGGTGCCCTGGCTGGAGAGGCGTTCGTGCAGGTTGGGAAACAGCGCAAAGATGCGGTCAAGATCGAGCCCGCCCGCGCGCACTTGCGGCGGCAGCAGCAGATTTTCGCGCACGTCCAGACTGGAGAAGATGCCGCGCTCCTCCGGGCAGATGGCGATGCCGGCCCGCGCGATGGCGTCGGACGGTGACCGGATCAGCTCGCGGCCTCCGAATCGCACGGAGCCGGTTCGCTGCTCGACAATGCCCATGATCGATTTCAAGGTCGTGGTCTTGCCGACGCCGTTGCGTCCGAGCAGCGTCACCACTTCGCCCGCGCGCACCTCGAACGTGACGCCGTGCAGGACGTGCGATTCGCCGTACCAGGCCTGCAGCTCGTTCACGGTGAGCAGCGCCGGCGTTTCAGCCATGGCCGGTCCCGAGATAGGCCTCGCGCACCGCGGGATTGGACGACACTGTCCGGTAGTCGCCCTCGGCCAGGATCTCGCCGCGGCTGAGCACTGTGACACGGTCGCACAGGTTGGCGACGACGCTCAGATTATGCTCGACCATGAGGATCGTGCGATCTGCAGCAAGCGACTTGATCAGCGCGCTGATGCGGTCGATATCCTCGCGCGCCATGCCCGCCATCGGCTCGTCAAGCAGCAGCATTTTCGGATCGAGCGCCATGGTGGTTGCGATCTCCAGCGCGCGCTTACGGCCATAAGGCAGTTCCACCGCCAGCATGTCGGCATAGGGGGCAAGGTCAACATCGGTGATCAACGCCCGTGCCCGCTCGTCGAGCGCGCGCAGCACGCTCTTGCTGCGCCAGAAATCGAACGATCCGCCCCGGCGGCGCTGCAGCGCGATACGGACGTTCTCAAGGGCGGTGAGGTGGGGGAACACGGCCGAGATCTGGAACGAGCGCACCAACCCGAGCCGGGCCACATCGGCCGGTTGAAGCGACGTAATGTCACGGCCGTCGAAGATGATCCGGCCGCGCGTGGGGTTGAGAAACTTGCTCAAAAGATTGAAGCACGTGGTCTTGCCGGCGCCGTTCGGACCGATCATGGCGTGAATCGTGCCGCGCGCGACGCGCAGGTTGACCGAGCGCACCGCAACAAAGCCGGCAAAATCCCTGGTCAAGTCTTCCGTTTCGAGGACCGTTTCGCCAGACACAAGCCTTCCCCCACGAACGCATTCTCGGCACATTCGGCCGAACCGTAAAGAGCGGACTGGCTTGAGCCCCATCATGGCCAAGAATGCGGACCCTGCCGGCGGCAAATCGGACGGGTCCTTGGTGCTAAGGCATCGTCTCCTTCAGCGGCTTTTCCTCGAGCAGCAAGAGCGCCACAAGCCCAATCGTGAGCGTTCCCGCCGTGATAAAAAAGACCACCGAGAAGGCTGTCGTTGAACCTGCGGGCGGTACGTAATGGCCGGCTGCCGCGGTGAGCGCGTGCTGTCCGGCGCCGGTCAGCACGATGGCACCGAATATGGCGACCACAATGGTGCCGAAAAGCATGCGGCAGAAATTCATCGTACCGATGGCCGTGCCGAGATGATGGCTGGCCACTGCATTTTGCAGCGCCACTTGCGTGAGCGGTGGCGTCGGGCCGACGCCGAGCCCGATCAGAAACAGCAGGATTTCGAATTTCAGCGGCGTCATTGTCGAGGTCGAGTACGCCAATGCCATGACCGCGCCGGCGCCGAGGAAAAGGAAGGCGGTCGGCAGCGCCTTGTAATGCCGGACCCGGCCGATGAGCTGGCTGGAAAGCCCGGCGCTCATGTTCAATGTCCCCATCAGGATGATAAGGCTCAGCCCGGCATCCGTCGGCGACCAGCCGAGCGCGATCTGCAGATAGATCGGCAAGAAGATGTTGAGCCCGATCAGCGAACCCCAGCCGAAGCAGTGTGCCATGGCGGCGAGCCGCACCGTCGGATCGGCGAGAATGGCAATGGGAATAAGCGGTTCGACCGCGGTGAGCAGGCGCATGACAAAAGCCGCGCCGAGCACCAAGGCGCAGGCCAGCAGGCCCAGAACAGGCGCGGAGAACCATGGAAAGCGCACGCCGCCGAGATTGAGCGCCAGCATGAACAATGAACTCGCGCACATGATCAAAATGGCGCCGATGACGTCGAGCCGATGCGGCCGCTCGTAGCGCGGCAGCCGGCGCAGCACGTTCCAGACGAGTGTCCCGGCGATCAGGCAGAATGGAAACTTCCACAGGAAGATCAAAGACCAATGCAGATGCTGGCAAATCCACCCGCCGAGCGTTGGGCCCAGAGCGCCGGCAGTCGTGAAGGCGATGGAAAAGTAGGCGTAGTATTTCGCCCGATCCTTCGGCGGCGCAATGTCGCCGAGCACCATCTGCGATGTGCTGACCAGGCCGCCGCCGCCGCAACCCTGAACGATTCTCCCGCCGATCAGCATCAGAATGCTGGTCGAGGTCGCGCTGATGAGCGAGCCGGTCATGTAGATGCCGAGCGCCACCATGAGCGAGGCGCGGCGGCCGTAAATGTCGGCGAATTTGCCGTAAAGCGGCGTCAGCGCGGTGGCGGCGATCAGATACGATGTGATCACCCAAGGCAGATCGTGCACGTCGCCGAACACCCGACCGATGGTCGGCAACGCGCTTGCCAGGATCGACTGATCGATCGACCCCATGAACACCGGCATCATCATGGTCATCACGATGATGCGCCGTTCCGGATGGGTCAGCGCTTTTGGTTCGGCATAAGGCTCTGCCGCAGGCGCCGCCGCGACGCCGGCCTGGGCACGCGGATCGACAGAGCCATAGATCGCGCCCTGTGCCCGAACCGGCCCAGCTCCTCGGCCATTCGATCGGTCATCCATCAAAAAGGCGCTTCCGCTGCGCGGGCGGCACCTAATGCCCCGGCACGATCCTTGGCTCTCTTGTTGTCATTAGCGGCAAATCCGGCTGATGTCCTTTGCGCCAAAGGCAATGCGGTCAGGCGCGGGCGCATAGCGGAGCCGCCGGCTATAGGTCGGCTGTTTCGACCGAAGCGCATTGCCTCGGCGTAGAATGCGCCAGCTTATTGCCTGAGCGTATTGGCGACCTTGAAGCTCGCCTGCGTCTTCGATTTGATTTCGTCGAGCGTGACCTCGGGGGCGAGCTCGATCAGCGTCATGCCGGAGCCGTCCTTGCGGTCCACGACGAACACGCCGAGATCGGTAATCACCATGTCCACGACGCCGGCGCCGGTGAGCGGCAGATTGCAGCGGTGCAGCAGCTTCGGCTCGCCTTTGGCCGAGTGCTCCATCACAACCACGACTTTCTTCACGCCCCCGACCAGATCCATCGCGCCGCCCATGCCCTTGACGAGCTTGCCCGGGATCATCCAGTTGGCGATGTCGCCGTTCTCCGCCACCTGCATGGCGCCGAGAATGGCAATGTCGATGTGACCGCCGCGGATCATGGCGAAGGAATCCGCCGAATTGAAAAAGCTCGTGGTCGGCAGCTCGGTGACGGTCTGCTTGCCGGCGTTGATCAGGTCGGCATCCTCCTCGCCCTCGAACGGGAACGGCCCGGTGCCGAGCATGCCGTTCTCGCTCTGCAACTGCACGCTCATGCCGGCGGGAATGTAGTTTGACACCAGCGTGGGAATGCCGATGCCGAGATTGACGTAGAAGCCGTCGCGCAGCTCCTTGGCGGCGCGCTCGGCCATTTGCTCGCGGGTCCAAGGCATGGTGTTGCTCCGTTAGACGTCAGGCCCGATTGCGGCCGGCGTTCGCTTTACTGCCGCTTGCGCAGCGTGCGCTGCTCGATGTGCTTGACCGCGTTCGGCACGTGAATGATCCGTTGCACATAGACGCCGGGCGTGACGATGTGATCGGGATCAATCTCGCCGGGTTTGACCAGATTCTCGACCTCGGCGACCGTGACCTTGCCGGCGGTCGCCATCGGCGGATTAAAATTGCGCGCGGTTTTGCGATAGGCCAGGTTGCCTTCGGTGTCGCCGCGATAAGCGTGGACGATCGAGAGATCGGCGATCAGCCCGCGCTCCATCACGTATCGCTGGCCGTCGAATTCGCGCACCTCCTTGCCCTCGGCGATCTGTGTGCCGACGCCGGTCTTGGTGAAGAACGCCGGAATGCCGGCGCCGCCGGCGCGAATGCGCTCGGCCAACGTGCCCTGGGGGTTGAACTCGATCTCCAGCTCGCCGGCGAGAAATTGGTTCATGAACGTCTTGTTCTCCCCGACATAGGAGGAGATCATTTTCTTGACCTGCTTGGTGTCGAGCAGAATGCCGAGGCCTTTGCCGTCCACGCCCGCATTGTTGGAGATGACGGTCAGGTTTTTGGCGCCGGAGTCGCGGATCGCCAGGATGAGGGTCTCGGGAATGCCGCACAGCCCGAAACCGCCGGCCATGATGGTCATGCCGTCCTTGAGCAATCCGGCCAGCGCAGCGCGCGCCTCCGGATACACCTTGTTCATGTTATCTCCACTCTCACCGGCGAGGCTTTACCTACGCATAGCGTCGCCGGCGCAAACGTCAATCGCTCGGCGGCGTGCTAATGCGACGCGTTCGGCGCCATGGTGCCGCCCGCGGGCGGAGCCATGGTGCCGCCTGCTGGCGGAGCCGACGACGGCGGCACGGTCGTCACCGGGTTGCTCGGCGGCGCAGGAGCGGCAGGCGTCGCCGGCTGTGCGGTGGACTGCGGCGCAGCCGTTGCAGCCGGCGCGGCAGCGCCGTCCAGCCCCGTGCTCTTGAGGATCGGCAGACCGAATTGGTGCGGCCAATAGTTCCAGAAGACAAACCCGATGCCGAACAGAATGGCGCCGATGATGGCGCCGGCAAAGCGGTTGCGGAAGGCAATAAGGCTGCCAAGCAGCGCGGTGACGAAGGCCAGCCCCGTCATCAGCCCGACAAAAGTCCAGTCCACGCTTGAAAGATCGATGCCCATTGTGTGCTCCCGGTCGTCACGCGATGGCGAAGGAAATCAGTTGCCCTGGGTCAGCTTAGCCGAGATATGCGGCCCACGCGATAGGTTGGCGGCACAGGCTGCGGCCGATATAAGCCAATACGCCCCGCATGACCAATCTTTGCACTTTACATGACCAACCTGCTCATCCTGTTGGCGATGCCCGAGACGGTTCGCAATCAGTATCGCGACCGCGTGCGACAGCGCTTCCCCGCACTCAATGTCACCCTCGTCGATCACCACTCCAAGGTCGATCCCCATATCGGCACGGCCGACGTGCTTCTCACCTTCGCGCCGATGTTGTCCGACCGGGTCTTGCAGTCGGCGACGCGTCTTAAATGGCTGCAGGCGCTCGGGACCGGACTCGACAACCTGATAGACCTGCCAAGTCTGCGAAAGGACGTGATCGTCACCAACGTGCGCGGCATCCACGGTCCGCCGGTCTCGGAAGCCGCCATCGGCGCGATGCTGGCGCTCGCACGCGACCTTCCACGCGCCATTCGCTTGCAGGAAAAACAGCAATGGCAGCGTTTCCCGGCTCGGCTCCTGCACGATAAGACGGTCGGCATTTTCGGCATCGGCACCATCGCCGAAACGCTGGCGCCCAAATGCAAGGCGTTAGGCATGCGCGTAATCGGCGTCAGCTCGACGCCGCGGCCCCTGCCCGGCTTCGACCGCGTTCATGCCAGCGCCGACCTCGGCGAAGTTGTGGGCGAATTCGATTTCTTCGTGCTGCTCACCCCGTTGACGGAGAAAACCCGCAATTGCATCGGCGCCGAAGTATTCGCGGCCATGAAGCCGACCAGCTACTTCATCAATCTGGCCCGTGGCGGCGTGGTCGACGAGGACGCTTTACTGGAGGCCTTGCGCAGCGGCCGCATCGCCGGCGCGGCGCTCGATGTCTTTAGCGAGGAACCGCTGCCCGCCGGGCACCCGTTCTGGTCGATGAACAATGTCATCATCACCACGCACCAGGGCGGTTTTTGCGACGTCTATATCGACCACGCCTGGCCGACAGTGGTGACCAACATGCGCTGCTTCCTCGACGGCGACATCGACGGCATGGTCAACGTCGTGCCGCACTGACGTCCTGCGCATCCGCCGCGTCGGCAGGATTTGGTTAACCGTGCCGCTTTTGGTCGCCGCTTTGCGCGAAAAAATCCGCAATTGAGCCACGCTCAAGTCATGCAGGCTTGCGCTATGCGCGGACGAACGGACCTTTGCTATGGAGGGACGCCATGGCGCGTATCCGCATTGTCAACGCTGGCGCATTTTGTCTGATTGTTCTGGCATTGGCGCCGGCCGGAGCGGCGGCGCAAACGGCGACCGGCTCCACGGGACAGCCGCTGCCGCTGTTGCAGATTGCCGGGCAAAAGAGCGGAGCGAAGCTGCACACCCATCACCGCATTGCGGCGGCAAGGTCCCATAAGCGCGAGGTGGCCAAGAGAGCTTGGCGGAAACGGACGCTCGCCGTTGCAAGGCACCACCATCATGACCGATTGGCCAAACACGCCGTTGCGGCACATCACAACGTCATAACGCATCACGCCGTCGTGGAGGCGCAGCGCGCCTCTCCGCCGCTCGCGGCGGCTACGCCCATGGCTGCGGCAACGCCCGTAGCGATGTCCGCCAATGCGTGGCCGGCGGCCAACAGCAGCGCTGCCGGCGAGTTCAATGCGTTCGCGCCTGCGGCGCCGTCCCAAGCCGGCCCTACAATCAAGACGGAAGCGGTGGTCGATACCGACCCCAACCAGCTCGTCCCCAACGGTCAGTCAGTACAGCCCGTCGGGCCTGACCTCACCAAACCCGTAAGCGCGGCTGCCCCGCAGGCAGCAACCTCGACGCCGTCGCCAAAGGTGGTTCCGGCCAAGACGTCCGTCATTGCCGCCGCGACCACGCCCAGCCATCCCGCCCCGATGCCGGTTGTGCACGCCATGGTCGCCAAGCAAAGCGTCAGCCCGAGCCCGATCGGCAGCACACCATGGATCATGCACATTCTCGCCGCGCTTGGCGGCGCGGTCGCTGCCGGCGTGATTGCCTGGTTCTTGATCAGGCCGGCACCAGAACGTCGCTACGGTTAGCCGACGAACCGGTTTCGTTGCCGCCACCCACGGCTGCAGCGGAGGCGTCCTGAGCGTCCCGATGGCGACCGGGACGCGTTCGCGTCCTGCCCATTCCCCTGGTGCGCCGCTGCTGTCAGAATGACCTGCACGCGGCCCTTCACCGCATTGGCACCCCGGGAACTTGATGATTTTCTGTCAAAAAAAGCGCGTAAGCTGAAAATCAGGGAGGACAACAAAATGATGAGGAATCGTCTCGGCGGTTCTTTTGCCGCCGCACTGGCCGTGACGCTGGGATCGCTCGCCCTGCCCTCGATCGCGTCGGCGGCCACAACGCTGATTGTCGGCAAGGCGGCACCCAACGCCGACCCGATCATTCCAGTCAATGTCGGCGAACAGCTCGGTATTTTCAAAAAGCACGGGCTTGACCTCAAGATCGTCGATTTCACCGGCGGCAGCAAAATGGCGACCGCCATGGCGGCCGGCAGCATCGACATCGGGGACGGCGCCGGCACCGAGATGGCGCTCGTCGCCAAGGGCGTGCCGATGACCGCCGTCTGCGAATCCGCCGGACCGATCCCGTTCATCGGCATCGGCGTGCCCTACGATTCGCCGATCCACACGATCGAGCAGCTCAAGGGCACGAAGATCGGCTTCTCAAGCGCCGGCTCGCTGACCGATTGGCTCACGAAAGAGCTCGAGCGCAAGGAAGGATGGGGGCCGCAGGGGGTGACCGGGGTCGCGCTGGGCAACGGCGCCTCAAACATCATCTCCGCGTTCCGCGCGCACCTGGTCGACGCCGATATCGGCGTCACCTCGCTGTTCCTGGCGATGGACGAGAAGAAGACCGGCCGTCTGCTGTTCCCCGTCACCAAGTATGAGGGCAATTTGGCCGCCGGGACGGTCTATGCGTCGGACAAGCTGATCAAGGAGAATCCCGCCGCGGTGCGCGCCTTCGTTGCCGGCTGGATCGAGACGGTGAACTACATGCGCATGCACAAAGCGCAAACCGTGAAGATCGAAAGCGGCATCACCGGATTTCCCGAGAGTGTGATGGGGAAGGACTACGATCTGACTATCGGCATGTTTACCAAGGACTGCCGCTTCGACGCGGAATCTCTCGCCACGCTCAAGCGGTCGTTCGCCGATCTCAAACTCCTGCCGACGACGCCCGACATGTCCAAGCTCTATACCGAACGGTTCATTCCGAAGTGATGGCTACGGCGGCGGTCTGATTGTCCTTTGGAGCGTCAATCGATTCACATCGAGCAGCAGACGCCCGCTCGAGGATGTCGGGCCGCAGCAGCGTCCGCGGAACGAGCGCTTTTGGTTTTCAAGTCGCTAACGGCACCGCCGGAAAAATCGTCGAATCCGGATGCGGCGGTGAGGAAGAAAAAACCCAGCGCGCACGCATTCGGGAAACCCCTTATACGCAGACATCTCTACGCATTAATTTAAGGAAACCATAGCGGGCCGTTGCTATGCGTGCCGTTGGAGACGGCCACGAAAGGTGACGCTTCATGCGCTTCTTCATCGACTATACGGCGGAGGGTCAATCGCTCTACGACTATCAGGGAGAGGAATTCCTAAGCTCCGACGATGCGTTGGACTTTGCCCAAGCCACCGCACAGACGTTGCAGAACCATCTCGGCGGGCTGTGGAAAGGCTGGTCGGTCGAAGTGCGCAGCGCCGAGGGCCAAAAGTATTTCAGCCTGCCGATCGACGCGCCGCTCGCAGCCTAGACCGCGGTGCACGCGCGCTTGGATTTCCCGTCAACGGTCGCGGACCGTCATGTGCATCCTTTCCGGTTTGCCCGCGCTTGTCATTCGGCCGCGCCGCGAAACGCCATTGCTCCGGCATTTTCTTCCTTCGCCTTCAGCGACCTGAACAAATCGAACGCTTCCTTCGGCTTCATGTTCTTGTGCACGACCGCGGCGACTGCCTGAATCATCGCGCGCGGCGCCTCGCACTGGAAAATATTGCGGCCCATGTCGACGCCGGAGGCGCCCTGCTGCACGGCGTTGTAGGCCATGGTCAGTGCGTCGAGTTCCGGCAGCTTCTTGCCGCCGGCCATGACGATCGGCACCGGGCATGAAGCGGCGACCGTCTCAAAGCCGTCGTCGACGTAATAGGTTTTGACGTATTGAGCGCCGAGTTCGGCGATGATGCGGCAGGCGAGACGGAAATATTTGGCGTCGCGTGCCATGGCCTTGCCGACGGCCGTAATGCCCATGACCGGTACGCCGGCGCGCAAGCCGGCATCGACCAGCCTGGTCATGTTGTGCACCGAGCGCGTCTCGTGCTCGCCGCCGATGAACACCTGAATGCCGACGCCGGCGGCGTTGAGGCGCACCGCATCGTCCATGTCGAGCGCGATCTGCTCGTCGGACAGTTCTTCGCGCAGGATGCTGGGACCGCCGCTGGCGCGCAGGACCATCGGCTTTTGACACTCGGCCGGGATGAGCGTGCGCAATATGCCCCGCGTGCAGAACAAGGCGTCGCAGTAGGGCAGCAGGGGGACGATAGAGAGATCGATGCGTTCAAGGCCTGTGGTGGGGCCCTGGATATAGCCGTGATCGATGGCCAGCATGACGGTGCGGCCGGACCGCGGATCGAACACCCGCGCCATGCGGTTTTTCATGCCCCAGTCGAGCTGGTGTGTCCCCTTGAGGAAAAATCCGGGAGTCTGCTGCGGCTGGTCGACGGCGTAGCGTTCCCCTTCCCTGTCGGCTTCCGGCATGATGCACCTCGTCTCTATAGTTTATGCGCAAGAGCAATACGGAATTATGCGGCTGGCTTCAAATGGCTGCTTAGCTGAACCGCTCCCATGCGGATTGGCGCGAGATACCCAACGCGGTTCCAATTTGCGCCCAACTCACTTGGCGCGATCGAAGAAGATCGACAACCGACTGGAGTTGATTGCCCTTGCCCTGGACCGTCTCTTCAATGGGTTGAAGCCGCTCGAGCAGCCGTTCGGTCGGCAATTCCTCGGGAGAGCGGAATTTCGATTTGTCTGGAAAGCGGCCGGCAATGCATTCATTGCACAAATCGACGCACTCATCACAGATGAAGAGGCTTGCTGGGCCGGAGATCAGCATTTTCACCTGGTGCTGCGATTTGAAGCAGAAGGAACAGTAAAGGGTTTTTGTTCGCCCGGCGCTGTCTTTCGTTGGCGTCGCCTCTGTTTCATGTGCTGCTGGCTCGGCCATGACGACCTCGTTTTCTGATGTCAGGTCAACCCTGACTGTCAGGTAAACCCTGACGTCGTCGGTGTCAAATTTTTCCGGCGGTCAAAATGGGGTAGTGTGGCGGTTCTGAAGTTCGCATCATTTCTGCCGCGACCTCGTCATGCGGATTTCTGAACCAAAGCCACACGAGATCAATAAGTTGCCAGTGTCCTTCGATTCCGAAGTTCGCAAACGAGGGGCCGCATAATGATGCGAACTTCGGAATCGGGACACTAGTTGTTGGGGGGAGGCTGCGCGCCATCCCTTATTTATAGCGGCTTGCAATGTTTCTCTTTTGTTCTAATCTTCGCCTGAGAACATAAAGTGAACATGCGTGCATAGCCATGACCCAGCATGCCGCTCTTTCCGTAGCGCATAATCGCGCTGTCCTCGTGGAGCAATTGCGCCGCCTGCTGCCGGGAATAGCGGATTTCCATAAAACGCTGCCGTTCGGGCTCCCCGCGATCGATTCCCGTCTGCCGAAGGGCGGACTTGCCTGCGGCGCCCTGCATGAAATCGTTCCCGCCCCGAATGCAATTCCAGCCGCCTTCGGCTTCATCGCCGCAATTTTAGCGCGCCATTTTTCATCTGTAGCGCCAATTGTCTTTGTCCTGCCCGCCTGCGGGTTTAGCCCCAGCGGCCGGCTTCACGGCCATGGGCTGCATGCGCTGGGCCTCGATCCGGCACGGCTCATTCTGGTCGAAACGGCGCACCGGCGAGACGCCTTGTGGGCGATCGCCGAGACAGTGCGCTCCGGCGCACCGGCTGCCGTCGCCGGCTTCATCGACAAGCTCGATCTGAAATCAAGCCAAAGGCTGCATCTTTTCGCCGCCGAGGCCGCCCTGCCGCTCTTTCTGCTGCGGCCGGCGCAAAATCTGGAATCGAGCGCGGCGGCGACGCGCTGGCGCGTCGGCACGGCAGAAGCCGCGCGCGACCGCTTCGGCCTCATCACGCGCCCCCGCTGGCAACTGCAACTTGAACGGGCTCGCAACGGACGGCCGGGCGAATGGGTAGTGGAGTACGATCATGTCGCGCATCGTTTCAGTTTGGCTGCCGCGCTGGCCGATCCTGCGTGCGCTCGCGGCACAAGCAAAAAGGCCGACAGACAAGCCCATTGCGCCTGACCGGCCGTTCGTCCTTGCCGTTGCAGGAGCCGGAGGATCGCGCATCGCCGCCTTGAACGAGGCGGCCGAAGCTTGCGGCCTTTCGCGCGGCGAGCCCGTGGCGGACGCGCGGGCGAAAGCGGGATTTTTGCAGGTGCGCGGGATCGATCCAGCCGCCGACGATGCGGCGCTGCGCCGTTTGGCGCTATGGGCGACCCGCTATACGCCGACTGCCTCGCCATACGACGAAGAGAATGGCGCCGACGGTTTTTTTCTCGATATCGAAGGTGCCGCGCATCTGTTCGGCGGTGAACGAAATCTCATCGCCGATCTTGCCCACCGGCTGGAATGTTTCGGCCTGCCGGCGCGGCTTGCCGTTGCCGACACGCCCGGCGCGGCCTGGGCGGCCGCACGGTTCCATCCCAAGCTTTCTCCCATCCTCCGCCGTGAAACGGGGGAGGATGAAGATTGTCGCAGCTCCTATGTGATCCTGTCTTCTGGCGAAGAAGCCACCGCGCTCTCGCCTTTGCCCATCGAAGCGCTGCGGCTTACGCCGGAAATCTGCGTCCCGCTGCGCCGGCTCGGCTTCAAATCAATCGGCGCGCTGATGGATCAACCGCGCGCGCCGTTTGCCGCGCGGTTTTCGGCACAACTCATGCGCCGTCTCGACCAGGCGTTTGGCCGCCTCGACGAACCGCTCGTACCGATCAGGCCGCCGCCGGTCTATCACACGCTGCGTTATTTGCTCGAGCCGATAGCTACCCAGGAGGCTGTCGTTGCGCTCTCCCACCGGCTCATGGCGACGCTTGCTCACGTGCTCACGCGCGACGATGTCGGCGCGCGGGTGCTGAGACTTTCGCTCTATCGCGTCGATGGCGACGTCAAGACGCTCGATATCGCGCTGACGCTGCCGACCCGCAGCGCCACCCATGTGGCACGCATGATTGCGCTGAAACTCGACGCCGCGGCAACCGCCGACGATGCCGGCTTCGGTTTTGAGGCAATCGGCCTTGCCGTCATCCGCGCCGAGGCGATGCCGGCACGGCAGACGGAACTCGCCGCCCCCTCCCATCCCTCCCCTGCAAGCGGAGGAGGGTCGGAGTGGGGGCATGCAGACAAGACGGAACGGTGCGCGGTCTTGATCGACGCGCTGCGCCAACGTCTTGGCCCGTCGAGCGTGCGCCGGTTCAAAGCCGTCGACAGCCATATTCCTGAACGGGCGGAGGTGCTGGCGCCCGTAACCGGTGAAGCTCTCACCGGTCTGGCGCCGGAACAAAAAGCAGAAAAACCGCGCCCTCTCCTGCTCCTGCCGCATGCCGAGCCGACCGAGGTCACCGCACTCGTTCCTGACGGTCCGCCGCGACGTTTCTCTTGGCGCGGGGTGAGCTACGAGGTCGCCGGCGCACAGGGTCCCGAACGCATCGGCGCGGAATGGTGGCGTTTGCCGCCTTTCTCCGCTCAGTGTCGCGAAAGCGACCGGCAATCCCTCACGCGTGACTATTACCTCGTCGAGGATCTGGGAGGGCACCGCTTCTGGCTTTTCCGCGAGGGCATTTATGGGCGCGAAACGGCAGATGCACGCTGGTTCGTGCACGGCTTGTTTGCGTGAGAAAAAACATGAGCGCCTATGCCGAACTCGCCGTTACGACGAATTTTTCTTTTCTGCGCGGCACCTCGCATCCCGACGAAATGGTCGCCGCTGCCGCCGCGCTCGGCCTTGCCGCCATCGGCATCGCCGACCGCAATTCTTTTGCCGGCGTGGTGCGCGCCTACGACGAAGCGAACAAGCGCAATATCAAATTCCTCGTCGGCGTGCGGCTTGTCACCATCGACGGTTTCGAAACGCTCGCCTACCCGATCGACCGCGCGGCCTATGGCCGGCTCTGCCGCCTCATCTCGGCCGGCAACCTGAAAGCCAAGAAGGGGGCCTGCCATCTCACTTTCGAGGAGATTCTCGCCGCCAGCGAAGGGCAGGTTTTTATCGCGATCCCGCCGCTAAATGTTCACCGTCATCCTGAGGTGCGAGCGAAACGAGCCTCGAAGGACGACGGCCAGGGCACCTCGGCCGGCATCCTTCGAGGCCCGCGTTACGCGCGGGCACCTCAGGATGACGGAAATTTCGCCGCCCGCCTCGCCGCCCTCGCCTGCGCCGCCCCCGGCCGCAGCTTCATTGCCGGCGTGCATCATCATCGCGGCGACGAGCCGCGCCGGCTCGGGCTCTTGGCCGAACTCGGCGAGCGGCTCGGCGCGCCGCTCGTCGCCGTCAATGACGTCTGCTACCACGCGCCGGAGCGCCGGCCGCTCGCCGACGCGCTCACCTGCGTGCGCGAGAAATGCACGATCGCCGAGGCGGGCTTCCGTCTTTCCGTCAACGCCGAACGCCATCTGAAATCGCCCGAGGATATGGCGCGATTGTTCGCTAAATTTCCCGAGGCCATCAGCCGCACCATCGAGATCGCCGATGCCTGCACCTTCTCGCTCGGCCAATTGCATTACGAATATCCCGACGAACCGGTGCCGCCGGGCAAGACCGCGCAAGCCCATCTCGAGGATTTGACATGGGCCGGCGCCGCAGAACGTTACCCCAAGGATCAATTTCCGAACGGTATTCCAGACGAGGTCAAGAAACGACTGAATGAAGAACTGGCATTGATCGCCACGCTCGATTACGCGCGTTATTTTCTCACAGTTCATGACATCGTCGCCTACGCGCGCAAGAAACTGAAAATCCTCTGTCAGGGCCGCGGTTCCGCGGCAAACAGCGCCGTCTGCTATTGCCTCGGCATCACCGAGGTCAACCCGAACGAGAGCAAGCTTCTCTTCGCCCGGTTCATTTCGGCGAACCGTAACGAGCCGCCCGATATCGATGTCGATTTCGAGCACGAGCGACGCGAGGAAGTGATCCAATACATCTACAAGCGTTACGGCCGCGATCGCGCCGCGATCTGCGCCACGGTGGTGCATTACCGCTCGCGCCGCGCCATCCGCGAAATCGGCAAGGTTTTGGGATTGACCGAGGACGTGACGGCCGCGCTCGCCAAGACGGTGTGGGGCTATGGCGACGGCCTGGCGGACGATCACATCCGTCAGGTCGGGCTCGATCCGAACAACCCTGCGATCCGCCAGGCGGTCACGCTTGCCGCCGAGCTGATCGGATTCCCCCGTCATCTTTCCCAGCATGTCGGCGGCTTCGTGCTCACGCGGCAGCGGCTCGACGAGACGGTGCCGATCGGCAATGCCGCCATGGACGAACGCACTTTCATCGAATGGGACAAGGACGACATCGACACGCTCGGCCTGATGAAAGTCGATGTGCTTGCGCTCGGCATGCTGAGCGCACTGCGCCGCGGGCTCGATCTCCTGAAGATGCACTATGGCAAGGATTATTCGCTCGCCGGCATTCCGAAGGATGGCACGGAGGATGCGGCGCAAATTTACAAGATGCTGTCGCGCGCCGACTCGATCGGCGTATTTCAGGTCGAAAGCCGCGCGCAGATGTCGATGCTGCCGCGATTGCAGCCGCAATGCTTCTACGATCTGGTCATCGAGGTCGCGATCGTGCGGCCGGGGCCGATCCAGGGCGACATGGTGCATCCTTATTTGCGCCGGCGTGAAGATCAGAAAAAGGGCAAGGAGCCCGATTATCCGTCCCCGCATCCGACGCAGGGCGACAAGGATGAATTGAAAGACGTTCTCAAGCGAACGCTTGGCGTCCCGCTCTTTCAGGAGCAGGCGATGCAAATCGCCATCAACGCAGCAAAATTCACTGCGGATGAGGCCGATGGTCTCCGCCGCGCCATGGCGACTTTCCGGCATAACGGAACCGTCCATCTTTTCGAGGATCAGTTCATCAACGGCATGGTCCGTCGCGGCTATGATCGAGCCTTTGCCGAGCGGTGTTTCGACCAGATCAAAGGCTTCGGCGAATACGGCTTTCCGGAAAGTCACGCCGCGAGCTTTGCCCTTCTCGTCTACGCCTCGGCCTTCATCAAATGCCATTACCCCGACGTATTCTGCGCCGCGATCCTCAACAGCCAGCCGATGGGCTTCTATCAGCCGGCGCAGCTCGTGCGCGACGCGCGCGCGCACGGCGTCGAAATTCGCGCGGTCGACGTCAACTACAGCGATTGGGATTCCACGCTCGAGCCTCGCTCATCCGATTGTCATTCCGCTTCGCGGCGATCCGCAATGACGTACGCCGTCCGCCTCGGTTTCCGTCTGATTCACGGGCTTAATCAGGACGAACTGAAGAAATTGATCGCCGCCCGCGGCAACGGTTTTTCCTCGATCGAGCGGCTGGCGGCGACGGCCGGCGTCTCGCGCTTCACCATCGAACGGCTGGCGGAAGCCGATGCGTTCCGCTCGCTGACGCATGATCCGGCGAAGTGGGAACCGGTTCGCCGACAAGATCATGCGTCAAATCTTAAAGTTGGCGCGCGATCGGACGCAAAACCGGAGACCACTTTTGCTGATCGCGCGCCGCTGGACCGGCGCGCCGCGCTGTGGGCGGCAAAGCGGCTCGACGCGATCGGTGCGCGAACGCCGCGGCGTTCCGCCGTCCCCACCCTTCCCTCCCCCGCGGGGTCAGGGAGGGAGTGCGGCGCGCTGTCGCTGCTCGCGCCGCACTTGAGCGACGAGCTTTTTCCGGAACAGCCGGTCGCGCTTCCCGCCATGCCGCTCTGCGAGCACGTCGTGGAGGATTACGTGACGACCGGGCTGTCGCTGAAAGGGCATCCGGTGCATTTCTTCCGCGATCGTCTTACCGCGCTCGGCGCCGTCCGCAACACGACGCTGCGCAGCGAAGAGCTGACCCAGGACTCGATCGTCACCGTCGCCGGACTCGTGCTGATACGGCAACGGCCCGGTACGGCGAAGGGCGTCGTGTTCCTGACACTCGAAGACGAAACCGGCATTGCCAATATCATCGTCTGGCCGAAAGCTTTCGAAAAAAACCGCCGCACCGTGATGACAGCCCGATTTCTTGCGGTGCGCGGGCGCCTGCAACGCGTCGGACTGGTCATCCACGTCGTTGCAGAAAGCTTTATCAATCTCTCCGCGCAACTGCCGTGGCTGCGCGAGGGCGGCGATCTTTTTTCACCGAAATTTTCCGGCGGTACGCCGCCGGCAGAAACCCCTCCGCTGGTCAAGAGCCGCGACTTTCATTGAATGCAATGGTCCGCGCTCGTCATTACGGACCTGAGAGGCCCGCAAATTCATCGATCCGACGAAGGAGTTATGGATTCCGGACTGACGCTTTCGACGAACAAGGGAGTTCCAGCATGTGCGGCCGCGCCAAACTTCCCGAGGACGTATCCGAGATCAAGCTCGATCTGAAAATCGACTTCGACGAAACTGCCGATTATCGGCCGCGCTGGAACGCGGCGCCGGGTTCGCGCCTTCCCGTGGTCGTCTCCCGTAACGGCCGGCGCACGCTCACCCTCATGCGCTGGGGGCTCGTCCCCTCCTGGGCCAAGACCATCAAGGTCGGCTACTCAACCTTCAATGCCCGCGCCGAAAGCATCGACACGCGTCCGGCGTTCCGCGACGCCTGGAAAGCGCGCCGCCGCTGTCTCGTCGTCGCCGACGGCTATTACGAGTGGCGCGCCGCCGACAAGCAACCGTTCGCTGTGGCGCTGGCCAATCGCGGCCCGATGACCTTCGCCGGCGTTTGGGACCTGTGGCGGCGTCCCGACAGCCCCGCAAGCGCGCCGCTCGCATCGTTCGCCATCATCACCACCGCGGCCAACGAATTGCTGCGGCCGCTGCACGAGCGCATGCCGGCACTGCTGCCTCCCCGGCGCTGGCCCGCCTGGCTCGGCGAAGTCGCCGTGAACGATGCGGAAGCCAAGGCCATGCTCAAGCCATATTCGGAACTCGCCATGGCCGTTTGGCCGGTTGACCGACGCGTCGGTGATGTCCGTAACGACAGCCCGGATTTATTCGCTCCGGCAAACCAGCCCCTTGACAACCGCGTTAACGGCTAAACGCCGCACCGGCCTGACCTATCGCGCCGGCTACATGGCGGTTGCGTCGGTTGCCACCGATCTATATCGTGACCCACCGGTGGAAAGCAGGGTTCTCCGCGGCGCAAGGATTTGAAGGGGAACGCCCTGGACCAGCGTCACCGCCGAAACGTTGGCAAATACGGAACTGGCATCTGCGGAAACGATTGGCAAGTTTGGTAGTTGCAAATCGGTAACGCGGACGAGGACGTTTGAACGAAAACGGCCCAATGATGGCCGGGAGGAAATTGTGCGGTCCCCCACCAGTCTCCTCCGCGATTTTGCGAGCAGACGCGACTTCTACGCCGGCGGGCTGATGGTCCTGCTCGGGCTCGGGATCACGCTCAAGGGAGCGACCTACCACCTCGGGACCTTGATGCACATGGGTCCGGGATTCTTTCCGACGAGCTTGGGGGTCCTTCTCGTCCTCATTGGCATCGCCATTGCCGGCGTCGCCAAATCGACGTCGGAAGACGGCAGCGAGGAAGACCAGAGCCTGTTGCCGGAGAATCCGCAATGGTGGGCCTGGTTCTGCATCCTGATGGGCCCGGTGCTCTTCATCGCTCTTGGGAGCTATTTCGGGATGATTCCGGGGACGTTTGCCTGCGTGTTCATCTCGGCGCTCGGTGACCGCACCGCGACCTGGAAAGGCACTTTGATCCTGTCAACCGTTGTGACCGTATTCGGCGTCATCCTGTTCTCCTACTTCCTGCAGGTCCCGATGCCGATCCTCACATGGGGGGGCGGCCTGTGATCGAAACCGCCCTGTCGGGTCTCGGATACGGCTTCTCCGTCGCGTTTGGCCCGCCTTTCCTATTGGGCTTCATCCCGTACAATTTGACCTGGTGCTTTGTTGGCGTGCTTGTCGGCAACATGGTCGGCGTCTTGCCCGGCATGGGACCGCTGGCCACGATTTCGATCCTGCTGCCGCTCACCTTCGGCATGAAGGCGGTACCGGCCATCCTGATGCTCGCCGGCATCCTCTATGGCGGCCAGTACGGTGGCGCGATCTGTTCGGTGCTGCTCAATCTGCCGTGCCACCCGCCGCATGCGGTGACCTGTCTCGACGGCTTCCCCATGACCAAGCAGGGGCGCGGCGGGGTCGCCCTCGGCGTCACGGTCATTGCCTCGTTTATCGGCGCGTCGTGGGGCATTACCGAAATGATCTTTCTGTCGCCGTTGCTGGTCAAGGCAGCGCTGCAGTTCGGCCCCGCCGAAGTCTGCACGCTGATGCTGCTCGGCCTGTTGGCGGGTTCGACATTGGCGCGAGGCTCGCCGCTCAAGGGCGTGGCGATGACGCTCCTTGGCCTGTTCCTGGGCTCGATCGGCACCGATCTCGAAACCGGCTCCGAACGCTTCACCTTTGGACTGACCGAACTTGACGACGGCATAGAACTGATCGCGCTGGCGCTCGGCGTATTCGGCATCGCCGAGTTCATGAACAGCGTCAACCAGGTCGCGCCGATCAATATGCGCTATACCAACGTCAGGCTGCGAGACTTGCGGCCGAGCTGGGATGACTTGAAGCGGGCGTTCTTCCCGATGTGGCGGGGCACGATCTGCGGCTCGCTGTGCTCGCTCATTCCCGGGACTGGACCAACCATTGCGTCCTTCGTCGCCTATGCGGCGGAAAAGAAGGTGTCGAAAACGCCGGAGAAATTCGGCACCGGCATGCTTGAAGGCGTGGTTTGCCCGGAGGCGGCCACTCATTCGTCGATTCAAGGCGACTTCATTCCGACCATGAGCCTCGGCATCCCGGGCGACGCGGTCATGGCGCTGCTGCTCGGCGCGCTGATGATCCAGGGCATCGTCCCCGGCCCGCAGCTCATTTCCCAGCACCCGGACATTTTCTGGGGCCTGGTGGCAAGCTTCTGGATCGGCAACGTCATTCTGGTGGTGTTGAACGTGCCGCTGATCGGCATCTGGTGCAAGATGCTGGCAATCCCCTACCGCTTCCTTTACCCGAGCGCGCTGTTCTTCGTCTGTATCGGCGTCTATGCCGCCAACAACGATTTCTTCCAGGTCGGCGAAGTCGTCGCCATCGGCGCCTTCGGTTACGTCCTGCTGCGGCTTGGCTTCCATCCAGCGCCGATCCTGCTTGGCTTCGTGCTGGGACCGCGCTTCGAGGAGAATTTCCGCCGCGCGATGCTGATCGCGCGCGGCGATATCGGCGTCTTCGTCGAGCGGCCGATCAGCGCCTTCTTTGTCGCCATGTGCGTGATCCTGATCGGCACCCAGCTCTATGTGCGGCTGCGCAGCGCGAAGAGTAAGCGCGGCGCTCCGCCAGGCGAAGCGGCACCCATTGCGCCGCAAATGGCGCCGCAGCGAATTCCGGTTACCCCCGCCGAATAGCCCTGGCCGTTGCAAGCCCCGGCTGTCGCTGCCCCGCGTCAGGCGCCTGGGCGCAGGCCGCGCTTGAGCACGCGCGCCAGCCGATCGGAAAAAGCTCGCGTGTCTGCCGGCTGTTCGCCATCGAGCAACCGCGCCTCATCGAACAACAGATGCGCGGCATCCTCCCTGAACGCGCGCTCGCCGTCGCCAAGCGTCGCCAGCGCGACGATGAGTTCATGGCGCGGATTCACTTCGAGGATCGGCTTGGCCGCCGACGGCAGCCGTCCGGCGCTGGCCAGTATCTTCTCCAGCGCCCGATCGGGTCCGCCGTCGGCGGCGACCAGGCACACCGCGCTGTCGGTCAGCCGATCCGAGACGCGCACATCGGCAACCGCCCCGCCGAGCATGGATTTCAGAAAAGCCACGAAGATCTTGACGGCCGGTGCCGCCTCCGATTGCTCTGCCGCTTGCGCATCGAGCGGCGGAATGAGCGCCAGATCTGCTGCGCCCTGCGTCACCGACTTGAACGGCTTGCCCTCGAACGAGCCGCCGGACATGACCCAGAACGAATCGACCGGATCCGGCAGCAACAGCACTTCGATGCCGCGGGCGCGGAATCCCTCAAGCTGCGGCGATGACTTGAGGCGCTCGATGTCATCGCCCGCGAGGTAGTAGATCGCCGTCTGTTTGGTCTTGAGCGCGGCGACGTAATCCTTCAGGCTCCGCCACGCCTCCGCCGACGCCGTCGTCTTGAAGCGCGCCAGCGCCAGCAGCGCGTCGCGCCGCTCGAAGTCCTCGTATATTCCCTCCTTCAGCACAGGTCCGAAGGTTTCCCAGATCCGGGTGTAAGCCACCGGCTCCTTTTCGGAGAGGCGTTCCAGTTCGGAAATGACGCGGTTGGTCGCTCCCTTCCTGATCGCCGCGAGCAGCGGAGACTCCTGGATCTTCTCGCGCGAGACGTTCAGCGGCAGATCGGCACTGTCGACAAGCCCGCGCACGAACCGAAGGTATCGCGGCAGGATATCGGCGGCGTCGGTGATGAACACGCGCTTGACATAGAGCTTGATGCGTCCTTTGCGGTCCGGATCGAACAGATCGAACGGCCGCGAGCCGGGCACGAAGAACAGCGTGGTGTAGTCCTGCCGGCCTTCGGCCCGGAAATGCACGGTCAGCACCGGTTCGTCGAATTGCCCGGCGATGCTGCGGTAGAAATCGGTGTAATCCCCCTGCGTGATTTCGGCCTTCGGCTTTGCCCAAAGCGCGGCTCCGTCACTGATCTCGACCGCTTCGGCGCCGGGCTTCTCCACGAGAAAGATCGGCACCGGCACGTGGCCGGAATGCGCCTTTACCAGCCGCTCGATCGTCGAACGCTCGGTGTAGGACTTGGCGTCATCGAGCAAATGCAGGATCACGCGCGTGCCGCGGCGCATCGTCTCGGCCGGCACCGCGGTGACGGAGAACGTACCCTGTCCGTCGGACGACCAAAGCCATGACGCATCCGTCCCCGCCCGGTGCGACAGCACATCGACACGTTCAGCTACCATGAAGGCCGAATAGAAACCCACGCCGAAGCGGCCGATCAGTGCGCTCTCTTCGCCCAATCCCGCGGCATCCGCCGCCACCCGATCGAGAAAAGCCTTCGTGCCCGAGCGCGCAATGGTGCCCAGAGCCTCCACCATCTCCTCGCGCGACATGCCGATGCCGTTGTCTTCGATGGTCAGCCGCTTGTTCTCGGCATCGACGCCGAGCGTGATGCGCGGCTTTAGATCGTCGGCGAGCAGTGAGGGACTGGCGATGGCCTCGTAGCGCAGTCGTTCGCAGGCATCCGCGGCATTCGCGATCAGTTCGCGCAGGAAGACCGACTTATCGGAATAGACCGAGTGCACCATGAGCTGCAGCAGCTTGGCGACGTCGGCCTCAAATGGACGGCTTTCCGATCGGCTCTCCTCGGTCATCGTCATGAACGGCTCCCCGGGCACGCCTTTCCCGGCCCGGAGATGGATAGAAGCCTGCCCCGATTCAAGGCCGCAGCAACGAACGCCATCATCAGACCGGGACTCTCACCGTCGCCCGCAAGCCGCCAAGCGGCGAATCGCCGAGCGAAATGTCGCCGCCGTGGGAGCGGGCGATATCGCGGGCTATGGCGAGACCCAAGCCGGTGCCGCCCTGGTCCTGGTTGCGCGCATCGTCGAGGCGCAGAAACGGCTTGAATACGTCCTCTCGCAGCTTGGCCGGTATCCCGGGACCGTCGTCGTCGACCGTCACCGTCAGCCAGCGATGATCCCGATGTCCGGTGATCGAGACATTCGCCGCAAAACGCACGGCGTTGGAGACGAGATTGCCAAGACACCGCTTGAACGCGGCCGGCCGCACCGTCACCAGCGGCTGGCCGTAATAGGCGACACTGAGGTTTCGCCCGTTGCGACCGGTGTCGGTCTTGAGTTCCTCCAGCAGCGCGGCGACGTCCGTTGGCGCCGATAGTTCGCCGGTATCGCCGCGGGCGAACGACAGATAGGCCTCCAGCATCCCGGCCATCTCATCGACGTCCTTCTTGATGGCCTCGATCTCGGGTCCCTCGCCCAACAGTGCAAGCTCGAGCTTGAAGCGGGTGAGGATGGTGCGCAGATCGTGCGATACGCCGGCCAGCATCGTGGTGCGCTGCTCGATCGCCCGTTCGATGCGGGTCTTCATTTCCAGGAACGCCGCCGCGGCCCGGCGCACTTCGCGCGCGCCGCGCGGGCGGAAATTCGGCGCCTCGCGGCCCGTGCCGAACGCCTGGGCGGCATCGGCAAGCCGCACGATCGGCCGGATCTGATTGCGCAGAAACAGGATGGCGACGCCGAGCACCACCAGCGTGGTCGCCAGCATCCAGGCGAGGAAGATCCAGGAATTGGGATCGTAAACGTCGGCGCGTCGGGCAAATACGCGCATGATCGTGTCGGGCAGCTTGATGCGGATTTCCACGATCGAAGAGCGCCCCAGCGTGTCGATCCAGAACGGCAGGCCGATCTGCTTGCGAATCTGATCCGACAGCGCTTCGTCGAGCTGGGAGAAGAAAGGTTTTGGTCCCGGCGGCGGCAGTTGCGTATCCGGCAGAAAATCGACGACCAGGCCAAGCCTGTCCTGCGCTATGCGTCGCAACTGGGCGCGGTCTGTCCCCTGCGGATAGGTTTTGTAAACGTCGATGAGCGTGGCGATTTCCTGCGTCACCGCCGAAGCCAGATATTTGGTGACCAGATCCCAGTGCCGCTCCATGAACATGAAGGCCACGACCGACTGCACGATCACCATCGGCAGAATGATGATCAGCAGCGAGCGGGCATACAGGCCGGTCGGAGTAAGCGATTTGACACGGCGGGTGAAGCGGAGCCAGGGCCCCGCCAGCGGACCGGCGATGTGGCTCAAGGCGCGCTGCCCGGCGTTCGCCGCGGCCGCCACGTGTCCGGCGGCGCTGCGCAAGTGGCCGATGCCCTGGTCGAAGCTGGTCATCGTCCGTTCACCCGACTGCCACCAGCCGGTAGCCGATCCCGCGCACGGTCTGCACGATGAGCGGATTGGCCGGATCGCTTTCGATCTTCCGCCGCAGCCGGTTCACCTGCACATCGACGGCGCGCTCGCTGACCGCATCGCCGTTGCCCGCCAGCGCTTGGCGCGGCACCGTCTCGCCGATGTTGATGGCCAGCACGCGGAGCATCTCGCATTCGCGCTCGGTGAGGCGAATCGACTCCTCGCCGCGCCGCAATTCGCCGGTCCCGACGTGAAACAGGAAGGGGCCGAAGCGCACCGATTCCACCGCGGCAGCGCGCGGCGGACGCGCACGCCGGAGGATGCTGGCAACCCGGAGCGACAATTCCCGCGGCTCGAAGGGCTTGGCCAGATAATCGTCGGCCCCGATTTCGAGCCCCTTGATCCGGCTCTCCTTCTCGTCTCGGGCCGTCAGCATCAGGATCGGCACCATGGACGTCGTGCGCAGCGACCGCGCGAAATCGAACCCGCTTTCTTCCGGCATCATCACATCGAGAATGAGAAGGTCGAACCGCAACCCTTGCAGTTTGGCACGCGCTTCGGCTGCGGTCTCTGCGGTCGAGACGCGGTAGCCTTCGGCGAGCAGAAAGCGCAACAACAGCGCTCGGATGCGGCGGTCGTCATCGACGACGAGCAGGTGCGGCGCGTCGTCGGCGGGGTTTGCCGGCGGTGCGGGGGTCATGAAACCCTGTTGCGTCGCAAACTTGCGTGGTCGGCGCGGGCGATCATGCGCAGGACGCGTTCGCGGTCCCGCGCGTCGATCATGCCGGCAAGAAAGCGCCGCGCCGCCTCGCGCCCCTGGGGGCCGATTTCATCCAGCACGCGGCCAATACGCGCGGTCTGCAGAGCGGCAAGCTGCATCGCCAATTCTTCGCCCGCCCGCGTCACGTAGAGCAGCCGCTGGCGCCGATCGTTGGCGCCCTCGCGCTGCACGATGTAGCCGTCGTCAATGAGCTGCTTGAGCACGCGGCCAAGCGACTGCTTGGTGATTTTGAGAACGTCCAAG
>JASHOR010000170.1 GCA_030041005.1 Xanthobacteraceae bacterium | reverse complement strand
ACCATCTCGGCCGTGGCCGCCATGAACACGGGCATCGGATCGAACTTGGAGAAGTCCATCAGGTCGGAGCCGATGCCGTCGGCAACGGCGATGACGTTGTACGGCTCGACGTTGACCATGGCGTCGACCGTCTTGGCCGACAGAGCCGCGACCATGTCGTTGACGTTCATGCGAATCTCGGTGAAGTCGCCCTTGTGCAGGCCGAAATGCGGCATGACGATATCGTCGAAGTCGTTGCCGACCGAGGAGCCGACCAGGTTGGCGACGCGGCGTCCGCGCAATTGTTCGACCTTGGTGATGTTGAGGTCCTTGCGCGTGGTGATGCGCGCGGTCTTGCCGACATTCTCGATCACCGCAATCGCAACAATGCCGCCCTTGACGTTGCCGATGATGAATGAGGGACCCGCATAGGTGCCGAGGTCGACCTGGCCGGCGACCATCTGCTGCATGGTGATGTTGCCGGACGGCACGGCGAATTCCTCGGCCGAAAGGCCGTGCTTCTGCAGGTAGCCGGATTTCATCAGATAATAGGTCGGCATGCCCCAGATGTTGGTCTGGTAGCCCTGGCGGATCGTCTCCGCTGCGCCGGCGCGGCGCGGCGCGCCGAGACCGAGTACCAGAGCGCCGCCGCCGGCCGCGCCAAGATATTGCCGCCGGGTCAATGCAAGCTTCGTCATTGTCGTCCTCCCGTCATTGACTTGGCCGCGACGCTCAGGTTCGCGGCCGGGTTTCCTGGCCAAGGAGCCGCAGCAGTTCCTTCTGATAGTCGAGGAACTCGATGCTCAGCGGATCGCGCGGGCGCGGCAGAGCGATCGACACCTCGGTCTTCACCGTGCCCGGATGCGGCGTCATCACCACCACGCGGTCGGCAAGATAGACGGCTTCGGCAACGTTATGGGTCACGTAGATCACGGTCTTGCGCGTTTCCCGCCACACGTCGGCCAGGAGTCGTTGCATGTCGTCCCTGGTCAGGGCATCGAGCGCCGCAAAGGGCTCGTCCATCAATAACACCGCCGGATTGTAGGCAAGGGCCCGGGCGATCGCGACACGTTGCTGCATGCCGCCGGAGAGATGGTGCGGGTAAGACCTGGCGAAGTTTTCGAGCTTGACCAGCCGCAACTGTTCGAGCGCGATCTTCTCGCGCTCGGCCTTGGCCAACCCTTTCATTTCCAGGCCGAAAGCGACGTTGCCGAGCGCGGTACGCCAGGGAAATAGCTGGGCGAAGTCCTGAAAGACCACGCCCCGGTCCATGCCGTAGCCGCGGACCGGCTGGCCGGCGACGCGGATCTCGCCGGAACTCGGCGCCAGGAAGCCGGCGATGATGTTGAGCAGCGTTGACTTGCCGCACCCGCTCGGACCGACGATGCAGAGGAATTCCGATTCCTCCATGCCGAAGTTGACGCCGCATACGCCCGCCACGGCCCCCGTCGGCGTGTCGTAGTTCAGCGTAATATCGCGCGCCTCGATATGGGGCATCGCCGCGTCCTGGGTCGTTTTCTCGTGCGGCGCTTTGGCCCGGCGCATTCCGAATTCCGGTATCCATCGTCCGCGGTCGTGTTCTAACATAAGCGCGTCTGCCGGCGCCTTTGACCGTCCACGCCGGTGTTGTGCCAGAAGCCATCGCTTGCAGCCAACCGAAAAAAACGGGGGGAACGCCATGAGATTAGCGAGTGCCGTGGCCGCCGCGACCGTCGCGGCGGGGCTCGTGGCCGCGACGCTGCCGGCCTTCGCGCAAACCTATCCGAACCGTCCCATCCACCTGATCGTCAACTTCGCGCCCGGCGGCGCCGGCGACATCCTTGGCCGCATCATCGGCCACCAGCTCGCGATCGAGCTGCATCAGTCGGTCGTGGTCGAGAACCACGCCGGGGCCGGCGGCACCATCGGCGCGCGCGACGTGGTCAACGCGGCGCCGGACGGCTACACGCTGAGTGTCGCGCAGACGCCCGAAATCTCCATCAACCCCTATTTCATGAAGGACGTCGGCTACGATCCGTTGAAGGACCTGCAGCCGGTCGCGCTTGCGGGGGTCATGCCGCTGGTGCTGGCGATGCCGATGAAATCGCCCTATACGACGGTCGCGCAATGGGTAACGGCGCTGCGCGCCAATACGCCGATGACGTTCGCCTCCGCCGGCGTCGGCACGCCCGGCCATCTCGCCGGCGAGATGCTCAAGCTCAAGCTCGACAGCAAGCTCATCCACGTGCCGTACAAAGGCGCGGGGCCGGCCCTCAACGATGTTGCCGCCGGCAACGTCGATTTCTATTTCCCCGCCTATCCGAGCGCGGTGCCGCTGGCGCAGGGCGGCAAGATCAGACTGTTGGCGGTGTCGACGGTCAAGCGCTCGACGGCGAGCCCCGACTTGCCGACGGTCGCCGAGGCCACCGGCATCGCCAATTTCGATTTTCCACTATGGGTCGGCTTCTTCGGCCCGCGCGGCATGCCCATGGATATCACACAAAAACTGAATACGGCGATCAACACGATCATTCTTGAACCGGCGATCAACGCGAGGCTGACAGCGATCGGTCCGGAAGTGCGGGCGCTGTCGATCGATCAGTTCGCCTCCTTCGTGCGCAACGATACCGCCAAGTACCAGGAGATTATCAAAGAGGGCAATCTAAAGCCGGAATGATGTTTGAGAGTTGCCCGGATGCGGCGCTGCGCCAAAGGCGCGTTCACGCGCGTCTTCGACGCGCTACCGCGCTGTGCCGCCATGCCGTGCCGGCGCCAGTTCTCTCCTCTTGTATCTGTTAATACCGCTGTAACGCGAGCACGAGCGCCGAGATCGCCGCAACGACATAAAAGAACAGGACCAGGAGAAATCCGGCCGCGTAGTTGCCGTGAGCGGCAATGAGGCTCCCCATCGCGACATTGATGACGCCGGCCATGCCGATACCGACGGTCGCTGTCGCGCCCACGGTCGCCGCGATCGTCGTCCGCTCGGCGACGGAGTGCGCGAGGCTCCAGATGACGATCAGCGAAGGGGTCGCGCTCGCGCTCGCCAGTGCCAAGGCGACGGCGGCGCCCGCCGGGTTCGCAAGCAAGAGCTCCGCGGTCAGAAAGATCGCCCCGGCGACGAAAAGCGCGACGCCGTACCAGGCGCGCCGCTTGCGGCGATCGGAGTCGATGGCAAACAGGACCGCGCACAACGCGCCGACGAGTGCCCCGCCGGAGAGGACGTAGCTCATGTCGGTCGCAGGAAAGTGTCGTATTCGGACAAGATAGACCGGCCCGAACGTAATGAGCCCATAGAAGCCGGCCGTCGCACCCAGGTCCATGAGCCCGATCAGCCACACCCGGTAGCTCGAGATCGTCTGCACGAACGTGTGCACGCGCTTCTCGGGAAGCTTGAGCGCGTCCAACTCGTTGGAAAGCGATCCGCGCTTGATCTTCTCGATCTCCCACGCCGGCATGCCGGACGCCGTCGCAGGATCATCGGGCAGCCAGAACAGCAACGCGAGCGGGATCAGTGGCAGCGCAGCAAAGATGTAGAACGTTGTCTGCCACGGCATCAGCTTGAGCAGCCAGATGACGAAGATCGGCGTGATCACCGCTCCGATGGCTATTCCGGTCGCCCATGGCGCTTGACCGCGTGCCCGCTCGTCGAACGGCAGCCAATGCGCGGTAAACCAGGCCAGCAGCGGGACCGCGCACGCCTCGACGAAACCGAGCGCGATACGCAGTGCCAGGAGTTCACCGTAGCTTGCGGCAAACGCGTGGAGCACCATGATCGCAGCCCAGGCGACGATGCCGATGATCGCCATCCGCCGCCCGCCCCAGCGCTGGATCGCCGGTCCCCAAGCGACCGCACAGAATCCGTAGGTAATTAGAAAGCCGCCGGTGAGCCCGCCGATCAACGCGGGCTTTCCGAGCAGGCCGAAGTGCAGCATGAACGGCCGGTCGACGAACAGGAACGACAGATTGATCTTGTCGATCTGCATCGTCATCATGAAAAAGAACGAGAAGGTGAAGAGCCTCCACCAACGCTGCGGCCATCCGCGAACCTGAATGGTCCCTTGGGGTGTCAATGCCACCATGGCAAGCCTCCTCGACGCGCAATTTGTTGTGCGGAATGCGCCCTCGTCCCCGATCGTAGATGCCACGGAACGCGAGTGGAAGGCCCCGCTTCTCGAGACCGGCTTCATCGTCAAACGTGCGTTGCGATAAACGCGCATGTCCGATGACGGAGAACGCAGACAACGCGCCATCGCAGCGATGTCCGGATTATTTCCGTTCCCGGCATCCTCGACGAGCTACCCCTTCGTCATGCGCGCCATGCCCCAGCGGTAGATGGTGGCGCGTTCGAGCGAGCCGAACACCAGACGTTCGGCGGCAAAGCCGATCAGGCCGATCACCAGGATCGAGGCCAGCATCACGTCGGCATTGAGAAACTGCTGGGCGTCGAAGATTACCCAGCCCAATCCCCAGTTGGAGGCCGCCAGCATTTCCGCACCGATCACGGCGATCCAGGCGCGCAGGAACGACTGGCGCAAGCCGGCGATGATGAACGGCGCGGCGCCCGGAATGATGACCTTCCAGAACATCTTCCGCTCGCTCGCGCCCATGGCGCCGGCCGCACGCAGCCAGATCGGGTTGACCGAGCGCACGCCGGTCCAGGTATTGAGCAGCATGGGAAACAGCGCGGCGTAGAATACGATGAGCACGGTGACCGTGTTGCCGAGCCCGAACCAGAGAATAAAGACCGGGATCCAGGCGAGCGAGGGGATTGGCATCAGCGCGCTGGCGAGCGGCAGCACGAAATCCTCGGCGGCCTGGAAGCGGCCCATCAGCACGCCGACCGGCAGCCCTATCGCCACGGCGAGGCCGAAACCGAACAGCACGCGATAGAGCGTGAAAGCGGCGTGCATGAACATGGTGCCGTCCGCGAGCATTTCGAACAGGGTATGCGCGACGGTGGGCAGGCTCGGCATCAGCGCCGGGGCGAAATAGCCGCTCTGCGCCGCCGCTTCATAAAGCGCCGCGACGACGATGATGCTGGTCGCCCCGCGCCTGATCGACCGCGCCCGGTCCGTGGTCATGACGTCATCATCCCCCAGCGCACCAGCGTAAAGTCTTCCAGCGGCTTGAACACGAGCTTTTCCAGGCCGACCCCGATCACCGCGATCACGGCGATGCCGGCGAGCATCACGTCGGTATTGAGGAACTCCTGCGCGCCGAAGATCATCCAGCCCAATCCCCACGGCACGGCGGCGAGCATCTCGACCGCGACCAGGATGCGCCAGGCCTGCGCCATGCCGAGCCGCAGCCCGGTCATGATGTAGGGCAGCGCGCCCGGCAGAATGACGTGGCTGAACAGGCGGCGGCTGTCCGCGCCCATCGCGTGCGCCGAGCGTACCCAAATGTCCTTGACCGCTTTCACCCCGATCCAGGAATTGTAGATGATCGAAAACGTGGAAACGAACGCGACGAGGAGAACCGACGGCAGATTGCCGGGCCCGAACCACAACAGGAACAGCGGCGCATAAGCGAGGCCCGGAATCGGCGCGCCGATGCTCACGAGCGGCAGCAGATAATCCTCGGCCCGGCGCGATCGCCCCATGAGCACGCCGACGCTGACTCCCACCACGGCGGCCAGCGAAAAGCCGGCGATAAGCCGCAGCAGCGTGTCCATCGCATGATGCGGCAGCACGCCGCTGACCGTCAGCCGCACGAACGTGGCGGCGATCGTTTCGAGCGAGGGAAAGAATTGCGCCGGGAACACCCCGATATGCGCGACCACCTCCCAAATGGTGCCGACAACGATGAACGGAAAAGCGTTGCGCCACACGGTGCGCAAGCCCTTGAACTCGCCGGCTGCGGGTTTGCCGGCAATGGGGTGAAGCTCTGCAACCTGCTGCATCGTAGGATCGCCACAACTCCGGCGGACGACGCCGGGGGAAGTTCCCGTTTGGCCAGGCGCGTCGCGCGCACCGCCGAGCATAATGCCGGCGCTCGCCGGCGGACAAGGCTGCGCCCACGCCGGCGTTGCAGCGCCCGCGCCGTATGATAGGAAACGCCGGCAGCAACGAGTTCGGCAAAGGAGCGCGCGATGGCGGCGAACAATACGCAGAAAATCGGCTGGATCGGCATGGGTCGCATGGGCGCGCCGATGGCCGAACGGCTCATCAAGGCCGGCCACGACGTATCGATCTGGAACCGCACGCGCGCCAAGGCCGAACCATTGGCCAAGATTGGCGGCCACCTCGTCGACCATCTTTACGAACTCAGAAACGTCGATGTGCTGTTCTCGATCCTCGACACCGGCAAAAGCGTCCAGGACGTGCTGTACGGCAAGAACGGCGTCTGCAGCCAGGGCGGCAGGATGCCGCCGATCGTCATCGACTGCTCGACCATCGCGGTCGAGGAATCGGCGTCGATCCGCGACAGACTCAAGCAGCTCGGTTCGGATTTCATCGCCGCGCCGGTGAGCGGCAATGCCAAGGTGATCAAGGGGGGCAAGCTTTCCGCCGTCATCTCCGGCCCGGAGGCCGCGTGCAGGACGGCAACGCCGCTGATCGAGCTGTTCGCGCCGCGCGGCGTCTCCTATGTGGGCGACGGCGAACTCGCGCGCGTGTGCAAGATCGCGCATAACGTCATGCTCGGCGTGGTCATCGAAAACCTGATCGAAATCACGCTGCTCACCAACAAAATGGGCGTGCCACGCCATGCGTTCCTGGCGTTCCTCAACAACAGCGTGATGGGCTCGATGTTCACCCGCTACAAATCGCCGGCGCTCGTCAATCTCGATTGGACCACGACTTTCACGCCCGAGCTGTTGCGCAAGGACCTTGACCTTGGCCTCGAGCTTGCGCGCGAAATGGACGTGCCGATGCCGGTCACGGCGGCGACGCGCGAGGTGCTGCAAACGCATTTCGGCGCCGCCATGCTGCAAAACAATCCGGAAGAATATCTGCAGAAGGATTTTGCCGCGCTCGCGGAAACCATGGCGCTCGCCGCCGGCATGAAGCTCACGAGCGAGAACAAGAACGTGCCGACGGGATTGGAAACGTAGCAAAGTAGCCCGGATAAGCGAAGCGAAATCCGGGGTTATCATGTCGGCATGGTCGGGGACCGCGCAATCGCAGCGCGAGTTGGAGCGGTGGATGGCGCCGGAACAAGTCGGGCCATGACGCCGGCCCAAGCACGATCAACTTTGTCAGTTTACTCCACGTCGGTGTGGGCGCTGAGCGCCATCAGCCACTGGCCGTTGCGCCGCACGAAGACGCGCGTCGCGCGGTAGGGCGCGCCCGCATTGCCGGGCGCCGCCTCGCTCGCGATCATGGCGGCGGCGTCGCCATAGACCGAAAGCCGCATGGTGCCGACCTCGCCGATCGTTTCCGCACGGCCGGCATCTTTCTCGCGGCCGATGGTGTCGAGCCGCGCCGTCTTTGAAACCGGCGCATGGCCACTGCCATAGAGCACGAACTGATCGGCGACGCGTTTTCCCCATTCGGCGGGGTCGTGCGCGACGGTCGCTTTCACGATGGCCTGGTAGGTATTGACGATGTCCTGCTCGGCCGCCGACCGCACGCGATAGGGGATCGCCTGGCAGGGATTTTTGCACTCGAAAGTCTTCGCTAGCGTCTCGGCCGCGGGAGCCGGCGCGGCCAGCGGCGTACCCGCCGCGGCGAGCACGATGTCCTGCATCAGCAACGCGCGCCAGGCG
>JASHOR010000169.1 GCA_030041005.1 Xanthobacteraceae bacterium | reverse complement strand
CAGCAGGGCGGCGACCGCGAGCACGGCAAAGCCGGCCAGCGCCAAGGCGGGCGCCAGCGCGCCGGCGACGGCGAGGCCGGCGAACACGATCGCCGCGGCGACGATCACCGGCAGCGCGGCGCGCCGGACCAATCCGCTACGCCCGGCGCGATCTTCAGCGATGGTCATCGGGCAAGCCCATGCGGAACGCCTCAAATCGGTCGCGGCTCGCCGGCCAACCGCTGTCACCGCGCTTGCGCTCAGGACGCTTCGGAGGGTCCGCGAACGAAACCGCCGGCCGCCGCCGGCACCGGCGTAGCCGTCGCCTGCGCCATGCGTCGGGCGGTTCGGCCGAGCAGCAATTCGCGCGTGCCGAGAACCATGAGCGAAAGCACGAACGGAATAATGTAATAGAGCAGGCGAAACAGCAGCAGGCCGGCGAGCAGTTCCTCCTTGTTGAACTGATAGAGCGCCACCAGCATGGCGGCGTCGAACACGCCGAGACCGCCCGGAGCGTGACTGGCGAAGCCGAGCAACGTAGCGGCAACGAAGATCACTGCGACCGTGACGAAACCGAGATTCGGCTGGGTGGGAACCAGCATGTACATGGCGGCGGCGCAGAAGGAGAGATCGATGATGCCGATCGCGATCTGCACCAGCGTCAGCGGCCCGCCGGGCAGCGCCAGCCGCCAATCGTCGCGGCCGATCACCCGCGGCTTGACCCACACCCAGGCCACGTAGGCGGCGAGCAGCGCCAGCATGAGGATGGCGAAGCCGCGGTTGACCCATAACGGGAGCTGATCGATCGCCTGGGCCGCGGCGGGAGTGTAAAGAATCCCGAGACCGAGCACGGTGACGTTGCCGAGCCAGAACGTCAGTCCGGCGACGAAGCAGATTTTGGTGACGTCGACGACGCTCAAGCCCCACGGCGAATAGATGCGATAGCGCACCGCGCCGCCGGAAAACACGCTGGCCCCGATATTGTGACCCACCGCGTAGCTGGTGAAGCCGCCGAGCGCGGCCAGACGATAGGGCAGCTCGGCGCGGCCGATCGTGCGCAAGGCAAACAGATCGTAAAAGGTCAGCGTCAAATACCCGCCGGCGACGAGGCAGCCCGCGGCAAGCAGCGTTCGCCAGTCGGTCGCCTCCAGCGCCCTCAACAGCTCGCGGGGATTGATGTCGCGCAGGATGTGATAGAGCACGATCGCGGCCAGGACGAAGATCGTCAGGCTCAGCGCAAAGCCGATGCGGCCGAAGGCAAGCCGGCGCTCGACGCCATTGGCGCCGCTGCATTTCAGCGTCAGCATTGTGCGCTCCGGCCCGGCTGAATGGGCATCAATTCGACCGTCTCATTCCTGCCCAACGCCACGCCCCACTAGCAGATGTTGGGAGCGGGCGCGAGAATCGTTAGCCCCGCTCTATGGCAACTCTCCGGCGCGGAAAAATTCGCGCAACTCCTCATACGTCTCCTGCGGCGCCTCCTCGGAGAGATAATGGCCGCAGGGCAGCGCCTTGGCGCCGCGGATGTCGGCGGCGTAGCGTTGCCAGACTTCGCCCGGGCCGGGCCGGGTATTGCGGCCGACACCGCCGGTTGCGCCCCATAGCAGCAGCAGCGGGCAGGCGATCCTGCGGCCGGCGTCGAAGTCCGCCGTGTCCATGTCGAAGTCGATGCCGGCGCAGGCGCGATAGTCCTCGCACATGGCGTGCACGGTCGCCGGATTGCGCATGTAGCGCTTGTATTCGGCAAGCGCGGCCGGATCGAAGAAGCTCAGGCCCTGCGCCGTCTTCGCCAGTTTCTTCTCGATGAAATAGTCCGGATCCGCGCTCATCAGATGCTCGGGAAAATCGTAGGGCTGGATCATGAAGAACCAATGCCACGAAAACGTCGCCCAGGCCTTGCTGGGGTGATTGAACAGATGGTGCTGCGGCATGATGTCGAGGATCGCCGCGCGCGCCACCTTGTCGGGATGGTCGAGGCACATGCGGTGGAGAACGCGCGCGCCGCGGTCGTGGCCGGCGGCGTAGAACCGCTTGTGCCCCAGCGCCTGCATGACTTCGATCTGATCCTGCGCCATGGCGCGGAACGAGTAGTTCTCATGGTTCGTGCCGCCCGGCGGCTTCTCCGAGTCGCCGTAGCCGCGCAGATCGGTGGCGACCACGGTGAATTCCTCCGCGAGCCGCGGCGCGATCCGAAACCAGGACAGGTGACTGAACGGGTTGCCGTGCATGAGCAAAAGCGGCGGGCCTTTGCCGCCGTACACGGTGACGATGCGCGCGCCGCTGGTCTTGATTTCGGCGCGCGTGAAGTTTTCAAAGAACATGCACCTTCCCCCACATCGTCATCCGCCAAGGCGGATGCTCCGGTAATCCCGCGGGACTCGCAACATCGACGCGGTCATGGCATCCATTGTGCTTACTGGATGCCCGCATTTCGCGGGCATGACAACGCAGCACTGGAGACGCCCGTCCATGACCATACCCTCCGATATCGACCCGCAATCCGGCTGCCGGCTGCCGCTGCGCCGGCGCGAGGAGTTGGACGAGATCGGCCAGCGCGCCTACGACCGGGCGAGCACGCCGGGCAAGACCATCGTCGGCCTGCGCGGGCCTTCCGGCCTGCATCTTTACAGCCCGCAAACCGTCGAAGCGCACAACACGATGAATCGCCATCTGCGCTTCGAGTGCTTCGACGCCAAGACCCGCGAAGTCGCCATCCTCACCGTCGCGCGCGAGATGGACAGCCGGTTCGAATGGGCCGCGCACGAGCCCGAGGCGCTCAAGGAAGGCGTCGCGGCGCACATCATCGACGTCATCAAGCACCGCAAGAGCACGCAGGGTCTCGACGAAACCTATGCGGCCATCATCGAATTCGGCCGGCAGATTTTCCGCGACCACAAGGTGACGCCGCAAGCGTTTGCGCGCGTCAAGGCTTTGTTCCCGCCGAACAAGCTCGTCGAACTGGTGCTGCTCATGGGCAACTACGCGTCCACCGCGGCGCTTTTGTGTGCCTTCGACATGCAGGTGCCGGAGGGAAAACCGATCCTGCCGGTGCCGTGACGTTCGGCCGACAGCGCTCTGTGTTTTTACCTCTCCCCGGCGAGGAGAGGCCGGATCGCGTCGCGCTCCGGATGAGCCGGGCGGAATGCCGAGCGTCTTTTGCAACGCCCGAGCCCCCTCATCCCAATCCTCTCCTCTCCGGGGCAAGGGCGTTCGCATGCGCAAGTCCGAACCAGGCGACAGCCGCATGAGTCTCGTTATCGCTTCTTGCCATCGAACCCCAGCTCGCCCCACCGCGCCTTCACGGCGTCGATGTCCTTCTGTTCCGGCCAAACCTTCGGCGGGAAGCGCTCGCCGCCGAGGTCGGGATCGGGGTCGTAATCGAGATTGAGCGTGGCGTCGATCAGGACGCGGTTCCATTTGCCGGTGCCGAATTGCGCCACGTTGCGGTCGCGCTTGCGCACCGACGGATCGAGGCCGGCGCCGAACGTCGCGGGCATGATGACGATATCGTCTTCGCCGGCATTGACGCGGAAGGCGATGGCCCAATCGACGGCGGCGTAATCGTGAATGTCGATATCGTCGTCGACCACGGTGACATGCTTGTAGCGCACATGCGCCGCCGACGAACCCCACAGCGCGTTGGCGACCTGTTTGGCCTGCCCGCGATAGCTCTGCCTGATCTGCACCAGGACGTTGATGCCGGCCTGCACCGGCGGGCACCACACGTCGGTGACGCCCGGCACGCCGGCGCGGTCGAGCACGTTCCAGGCGGTCGCCGCGCGCATGATCGAGGAGCACACGCCGTTTTCCGAGAAGCTCCCCGGCATCGATCCTTCAATGGTGCCGCGCAGGATCGGATCGGTGCGGTGGGTGATGGCGGTGACGCGGATCGTCGGTTTCGGCGAGCGGTCGCCGGCCACGTAGCCGGTGAACTCGGCGTACGGGCCTTCCATCGTGTAGGTCGCCGGATCGAGCTGCAGGTAGCCTTCGATGACGATCTCGGCGCTCGCCGGCACATGCAGATCGACCGTCTCGCATTTGACCAGCTCGACCGGCGCGCCGCGGATTGCGCCCATGACGTCGTATTCGCAAACTCCTTTGGGCACCGGCGCGCCGCCGACGAAGCCGAGCGACGGCTCCCAGCCGATCGCCACCGCGATCGGCATTTCCCGATGACCGGCCTCCTGCCAGGCGGTGACGTGATGGCCGATATGCTGGGCGCGCCACATCAGGATCGGGATCCTGTCCTTGCCCGCCAGCATGCCGCGATAGACGCCGACATTCATCACGCCGCTGTGCGGATCCTTGGTCACCACGCCGCCGAAGGTCAGCATGTAGCGGCCGCCGTCGATCCGGTTCCATTGCGGCACCGGAAATTCGTAAAGGTCGATGCTCTTGCCGGTGACGACGTTCTCCTTCACCGGGCCGCTCTTGACGATTTTCGGCGCGACGGTTTCGGTGAGAATGGTGCGGCCGAGCTTGACCAGTTCGCGCGGGTGGGTGTCCGGCGGCAGGCCCAGCATCATGGCGACCCGGCGCAGGCTCGACAGGCCGCCGGTGAAAACCTGATGGCACCGCGCGTTCTTGCCGTAGTCGCGGATATTGTTGAACAAGAGCGCCGGGCCGGTGCCGGGTCCCTGCGCCAAGCGCGCCACCGTGCCAAGCTCGACGTTCCAATCGACCTCGGCATCCACTCTGTGCAATTCGCCCGCGGCGTCGAGCGCTTTCATCCAGCCGCGCAAATCGCCGAAGGCCACCGGTTTTCGTTTTTCGGTCATGGAGCATTCCGCATCGAAAAGGAGGGCGTCGAAAAGGGGTCCATGTGCGCCGAGGCGGCGGCGGGTGTCAACGTTTGGCGCCGCGGCGGCTCCGCCGCGCGCTCGTGCGCGTCCAGCCGCGCGGAATGCTTTGCGAGCGCGACAGGTCGCGCGCCGCGCCGTGCTCGTCCGGCATGATCTCGCGCGCGGCGCGTTCGGGGGCCGCAGCGTTCGGCGGCGTCGCGGAGAGCATCATCTGCCGCGCCTGAAGCTTCAGCTCGCGCGGCACCCGGTCGATGGATCGCTGCAGACATTCGCGCGCATCGCCCCGGCACGCCCGCTCCCTGCGACACGGCTTGAACCGGCAGCTCCGCCAGAATCGCAGCACCGTGCAATAGTGCCGCTGCGCCTTGGCCTTCTCGGCCTCGAACCGGGCGCGAAAATCCTCGCGCGTCAGATAGTCTTCGAGGGCCGCGGGTTTATTTGGTTTGGTGCGCAAGGGCTGTCCTTCGTTTGCAATGAGCCGAGCAATTTCTTCGCGGCGCGTTTCTTTCTTTCCCCTCCCCCCGCGAAGCGGTGGGGAGGGTCGCTGCGAATGCAATGAGCGGCGGGGTGGGGGGCGCGACCTGGACGCTAGCGCCCCATCAAGATCAAGTACCCCCCACCCCTAACCCCTCCCCACCGCGCGCTACGCGCGCGGGCGGGAGGGGAATCCACTCCCGTTCTCGCGGCGCGTTTTTGATTCGCACCCGAGGTTTGAACAGCAAACATTTCCACTCGTCATTGCGAGGAGCGTTAGCGACGAAGCAATCCAGAAACGGCACCGCTGCACTGGATTGCTTCGCGGAGCCTGTCATCGGACCGCGCGACTTAGCGCGGGTCCGTTGGCTCGCAATGACGCACGAAAGGAAAGGAGACGGAACGCCGAGAAGCGCAAGATCACTGATCCGCGCCACGCGATCGGGTGT
>JASHOR010000168.1 GCA_030041005.1 Xanthobacteraceae bacterium | reverse complement strand
CTCCGATGAGCGTGACAATCGCGAGTGCGACCGGTAACCACATTCGCCGGTGCCATTGCATGCGGTTGCTCCCCAAAGCTCCGATGCAGACAACGTCACGGTCTCATTCTATATCGGCTCCGTCTGGTCGAAAACAGCGGCTAATTAGCGCGGCGGAACGTCAGGCGGCCAAGATGCACGCTTGGGCTGATAGCTGCAGTTGGCGGCCGCATTTGGCATCTGAACGTTCTCTCTCAATTCGAGGCCGCGACGGTGAACGAAGCGTCAAGCTATCGGCCGCAAACTGAGCCGCATTCGCACCGCCAGAGCGGCGAATAAACCTTATTTTTAGCGTGTTATTTAAACTGATCTTAGCGGGGCTGCGCTAGGGTGGCGCCCAATGCGACGGGAAACAGGGCCCGTCGTCGACAACAAATCGAATTCAAACCCGACTAGGGAAAGGCGTCTTACTCATGAAAGCCGTCGTCAAGACGGTCGAGCCCGCCGTCCGCGAGGCGCGTTTCGACCATATTCGGCTGCACTATCTGGAGGCGCTGACTCTGGTCGAGCGTCTTCATCGCCGTCTGCTCGATGTCATCAAGGACGAGTTCGACCGCCGCGGTCGCGCCGACATCAACTCCGTGCAGGCGCTGCTTCTCTATAACATCGGCGACAAGGAACTGACCGCCGGCGAGCTGCGCACGCGCGGCTATTATCTTGGTTCGAACGTCTCCTATAATCTGAAAAAGCTGGTGGAGATGGGCTTCCTCGATCACCAGCGCTCCCGCGTCGATCGCCGCTCCGTCCGCATCAGGCTCACCGACAAGGGCACCGAGGTCCGCGACATCGTCGATGCGCTCTATCAGAAGCATGTGCGCACCGTCGAACAGGTCGGCGGCATCAATGCCGACGAATTCGGCGTGCTGAACAAGGCGCTGCACCGGCTCGAGCGTTTCTGGACCGACCAGATCCTCTACCGGCTCTGAGAAGCTTCACCGCCGCGGGAACACGGGGCGAATTCACGTCGCCGGGCTTCCGTTGTACTGGCGTGCCTTGGCCCCGGCTCCGGCCGGGGCTCTTTTGACGTCTGCTGACGCGTTGAAGCAATCGGGTGGGTCGCGGCACCCGGCCCGGGACCATGGCAAAGACGTTAAAGCCTGTAACAGGACGGCAGCGCCCGCCGCGACCGTCGCATGGGCTGATCGCAGCGCGCAGCCTGCGACAGGATGGCAGCGGGCAGGGCGGTTTATCGTCCGGCAACGGTGGGGCAAGTCCGGCACGTCCTTTCGGACGAGCCGGCCGATGGGCGCGCGGTCCGTCGCGCTCGCCTGAACCGGCCCCATGCCGCTTGCGCTTGCTTTGTCACAAAAGCGCCCAGGCTGCGGTGCAGCATGGTCTTCGTTATGCCCTTGGACGTCGGGGGAGGGGCGTGCGTTTGGTTGCCTATCCGATCGTGTTAACGTCGTGCTCCGAGGCCGGACTCGGGGTACGGTTCGCCTTCATCGCGTCTTCCCCACCGAGATCCGACCGATCGAAGTCTTCCTTCCATAATCTTGGGTCCGAAGCCTTGGGTCCCAAATCTTGGGTCCGAAGCCTTGGGTCCCAAGTCTTGGGTCCCAAATCTTGGGTCAACGTTTCGGGTCAACTGCAGCGGATGCACTTTTCATGAGTGAAACGAGAAACTGGCTTGGTGAAAAATCCGACCGGCGTCGCTTTTTGCGCCGGCTGGCGGGCGCGGCGGCCTGCACCGCCGCCGGGGGCGTTGCCTGCGGTCGCGCGGCGGCCGCCCCGGCCGTTGCAGCCGTCGACCCCGCACTCGCCGCGCTCATGGGCGACAGCGGCAGCAGCGACTTCGGCCAAACATTTGACGACGCCTCGCGCACCATCCGCATGCCGAAGCTCTCGGCGCCGACGCTTTCGCCGCAGACCGCAGATATCACCGCGCAGGCCGTCACCACCTACGACAATATCGTGGCGCGCGGCGGCTGGCCGCAAGTGCCGCCGGTCGATGAACTGCACATCGGCATGCGCCACCCGAGCGTGGTCGATTTGCGCGCTCGGCTGGCGATGTCCGGCGATCTCGATCCCGACGCGGTCGGCAACGATGTCTACGACTCCTACGTCGAGGCGGCGGTGCGCCGCTTCCAGACGCGCCACGGGATCACCCCCAACGGCATCCTGCGCAAGGAGACGCTCGACGCGATGAACGTGTCGGCGGCGACGCGGCGCGACCAGCTCAAGATCAACATTTCCCGGCTCAAGACGCTGACGACGAATCTCGGACCGCGTTACGTGGTCGTGAACATACCGGCGGCGCGCGTCGAGGCGATCGAGCACGACGTCGCCGTGTCGCGCCATACCGCCGTGGTGGGCCGACCGTCCCGCCCTTCGCCCGACATCAACAGCAAGATCATGGAAATCAATTTCAATCCGTATTGGACCGTGCCGGTCTCGATCGTGCGGAAAGATCTGATTCCGATCATGGAGAAGGACCCCGATTATCTGATCAGCAACCACATCCGCATCTACGACGCCCGTCACAACGAACTGCAGGCTTCGCAGATCAACTGGTATTCGGAAGACGCGGTGCATTACACGTTCCGGCAGGACCCCGGCGATTTCAACTCGCTCGGCCGCGTCCGCATCTATTTCCCGAGCCCCTATGGCGTGTACATGCACGACACGCCGGAGAAGAACCTGTTCGGCGGGGATTTCCGCTACGATTCGTCCGGCTGCTGCCGCGTGCAGAACGTGCGCCAACTGGTCTATTGGCTGCTCGACGAAACCAAAGGCTGGCCGCCCGAGGCGATCGATCAGGCGATCGAGTCGGGTGAGCAGATCAACGCGAAACTGGTGACGCCGGTGCCGCTGCACTGGGTGTACGTGACGGCCTGGTCCGCCTCGGACGGCATCGTGCAGTTTCGCGACGACATTTATAACCGCGACGGCCTGGGGATCCCGGTGCCTCCGCAAACGGCCAACCTTTAGGCC
>JASHOR010000167.1 GCA_030041005.1 Xanthobacteraceae bacterium | reverse complement strand
CAGCAGGCTCGAGCCGCAAATAGCAATGAACGCGGCCATCGGAACAGCCGACGGCGTGCAGAACGTCGGCCTTACACGAAACTTCCGCCATTCCCGTCGCCGCGGGCGTGACCGCCTCGAGGTTGCTCGATCGGGCCGGAGGGCTCCTCGACGGCCGGGCCGCACATGATTACATGCTCCGGAGCACAATGGGGAAGACGATGTGGCCGCGCAAGCCTGCGGAGTTCGTTCGCGCCGTGGCACAGATGCCGAATTCGATCGGCAAAGCTGGGCTTAAATCATTCGCCGGCTTAGGCCGATACGGGTTGGCCCCGGAACGCTTGTCCCGCGTGCCCGGTCAGGTCGTGCCCATCACCGGCCCCACCGTCCCCAAAGCGCCCACGTTAACGCTCACTGAGCCGACGCGAATCCTGGCGCGGTATCCGCGTCGGCTCACGCGATTGCCGGGCGCCACCATCGCGTTTGTCACGCTTCTTATTCTTGCGCTGGCGGCTTGGCTCATTGACTGGATGGTCGATGCCGTCCGTACGCTCAGCATCGGCGGCTTGGCGTTGTCGCCGATTCTCATGATTGCGCTGCTGGCGGGGGCCGCTTGGTTGTGGCGCGAGCTTCGCTCTTGGCAGAGCCTGGCCGCGATCGAAGAGCTGCAGTCGGACCTCTCGCGCGCTTGTGAGACCGTCGCCGACGAGGCGCGATTCCATCTGGCCTTGACGAAGCTGCGCGCAATAGCGCGCGAGCCGCAACTCGTCAGCTTTATCGCCGCTGCCGGCCTGACGGCGGACGTTGCGGCGCTTCGCGGTGGCCTCGACCGCATCGGCTTGCAAGGCATGGACGCAAACGCCACCGACGCCATCCGCGCCGGCTCGCGTGATGTGTTTTTCCTCTCGCTGATGAGCACGAATGCGCTCATCGAAGCGGTGATTTTCAGCGTCCGCGCGCTCGGCTTGATCCGTCGCGTCGCCGCCGCTTATGGCTGCCGTCCGGGACGATTGGGCCTCATTCGATTGGCGCGACACATCTTCACCGATATCGCGCTCTTGCCGGTTGGCATGCTGGTAGCGCTGGAGGCCGGCCGCGAGGCCGGCTCGGCCATCCGTAATGTTGCGCATGGGGCGCAGGCGGCGGCAAGCGTCGCCCATCCGCTTGCGGGCGTCGCCGTCGGCGCGCTCGGGCACGCTGTCGGAGCGGTGGCGGAAGGGGTCACGCCACGCGTTGCCGAGGCCACTCTGGCCGCGGGGCGCATGGCGCATTTTGGCCTTCTGGCCGCGGCCATCGTTCGTCCCGTCGCCTTCTCGGACGCCGGATACCGAGAGATGCGAAACGGCATCTACAAGCAGATCGTCGGTTTGCGCCGCGATGCGATCACGAGCAGGAAGCGCGAAAGCGCCGTGCTGGCCAACGACGCCGCTGCGACGTGAAACGACTGCGGCTCTAGGCGAAAGCCGGCTGCCGGCCCTTTTTGCCCGAAAGCGGCGGAAGACGGACGACAACGGGCGGTGCCGAAAATGGGCGGTGCCGAAGTCGGCTACATTCACATTTGGCTCGAGAGCGGCCGCCGTTGCTGACGACCGTCCGCGCGGCTAAGAAGTCTGACCTGAACGGGCGCGTGGGATCGGTCTTGGAAAAGCCGGGGGCTACCGACAGCTTCACGACGAAGCAGCGCGACGACATCCAGGGACTGCGCGCGCTGGCCGTCATCTCGGTCATCGCCTACCACATGGGTGCGCTGAACGGCGGCTTCGTCGGCGTCGACATCTTCTTCGTGATCTCCGGTTTCTTGATCACCCGGCTCCTGCTCAAGAGTGCTGTCGCGGGTGGGAGGGTCAATTTCCTCGATTTCTGGACCCGGCGCGCGCGCAGGATCGTGCCCAACGCAGCGTTATGCCTCTTGGCCGTACTCTGCTTCTCCTTCCTGTTTCTGCCGGCCTATCGGCATGCCGACATCGCCGCCGATGTCCGGGCAGCCGCGCTGTTTATTGCCAACCGCCACTTCGCGGTTCTGGCTGTTGACTATTTCCACCGTAACGACCTGCCCAGCCCGATCCTCAATTACTGGTCGCTCGCCATCGAAGAGCAGTTCTATCTCTTCTGGCCGTTTGCGATCTGGCTCTGCCTCCGCGTGCCCAAACGGCATTTCATCAAGGCCGTGGTCACGGCGCTCTGCCTGATATGCGCGCTCTCCTACGCGCGCTGTATTTATACCGGCACCATCGACCAGGCTGCGGCATTCTTCCTGACGCAGGATCGCGTCTGGCAACTTGCCGTGGGCGGCCTGCTCGGAACGATCTATCCACGACTTGTCCGCCTGCCCGACTCTCTGCGCGCGGCCGGCGCGTGGACAGGCTTGGCGGCGCTCGCCTACACGTTGCTGATTTTCAACGTCGATCTTTCCTATCCGGGCTACTGGGCGCTGATGCCGACTTTCGGCACTGCGTTCCTCATTCTTGGACTGGACGGCGCTGCCTTGACGACGCCGCTTCGCCGGCTCTTGTCGGCAAAGCCGTTGCTCTGGATCGGCGATCGGTCGTTCAGTCTCTATCTCTGGCACTGGCCGGTGCTTACGTTCACGGCCCTCTATTGGCCCGATGAATGGTTCCTCGTTCCTCTTCAGATCGCTGTCACCCTCGCCTCGGCAATTGCAGCTTACAAGTTCGTCGAAGATCCGATCCGTCGCCGCAGTTTCAGCGGGCTCGGCCGGATAAAGATGGTCGCCTCGGCCGTATCCGCCCTCGTTCTTCTCGCCGCGCTCGGAAGCGCAGTCATCGCCTTTCCGCTGCCTTCCGGCGGGCCGGACCGGAGCGCAGCCGTCGCCGCGGCCATGCAAGACGTGGGCAAGAACTATTTTGACGACTGTCACCTTCTCTATAACCAAATCAAGCAACCACCGTGCGTCTATGGCGATACGAAAGCTGATCGCGATGTCGTGCTGTTCGGAGACAGCCACGCTGCCGACTGGTTTACTCCATTGGTCGTGGCGGGGAAGGAGACCGGCTGGCGTGTCCACTCATGGACGAAATCGAGCTGTCCCTCAGCCGATGTCACCATCTGGTATTACCCGAGGCACGTGGTCTTCAGCGAATGCGACCGATGGCGTGACGAAATCTTTGCCAAGCTGAGGAAAAATCCGCCAGACCTCGCGATCATTTCGAACTGGTGGCCATACCATGATTATCTGTTTGACCGTGTCACCCATAAAGTCATTCACGGCGGGGATGCCGAGGACGCGGAAATGATGCGGGGCACGGGGGCGACAATCAGGCGTCTCAATTCGTATGGCATCGAGGTCCTGCTTATCCGCGACACGCCGCACATGCCGTCGAGCTATCGCGATTGTCTCGCCTGGGGAGCAAGCCATTGCGGGAATCCGCGCTCAGAGGCGCTCAACGATGCTGATGGGCAGGGCGAACTTGCGAGGCGACTCGGGAAACTCGTCGATTATCGGGATTTCAGCGCCGCTTTCTGCAGCTCGACATGGTGTCCCGCAATGAAAGACGGGATGATCGTCTATCAGGACGCCGAGCATACGACCGCGACCTTCTCAGGCACGTTCGTCGCGGAATTCCGTCGAATTCTGCGACATTATGCGGATCAGATATCCGCTGCGAAGGGCTTGCCGGCAGCGGCCAACGTCCGATGAATAGTGCCGTCGTTCTCAAACTGCGAATGCGGTCTGCAATGCGGCGCGGACGCGCGCGACCACGCCGTCCCATTCTTGCGTCTCGTCCTGACGGAACAGGCGCGCGGTCGGATACCAGGGGCTATCGTCGCGGCCGACCAGCCAGCGCCAGTCGCCGATGTACGGCAGCAAAATCCAGACTGGGCGCGCCAGCGCGCCGGCGAGGTGGGCGACGGCGGTATCGACGGAGACGACGAGATCCAGATTCGATATCAGCGCGGCCGTGTCGGTGAAGTCCTTCAGCTTGTCACCGAAGTGGATGAAATTGCTGCACCCATGCAGGATCGCGGCGTCGGCGTCGCGGATGTTCGGCTGCAAGCTCACATAGGTCGCGTCAAGATCGAAGAGCGGCGACAAAGCGCCGAGCCCGATCGAACGATTATGGTCGTTCTTATGACCCGGCCGACCTGACCAGACGAGGCCGATCCTGGGGCGCGTTCGCGGGCCCAATCGCGCGCTCCAATCCATGGCCGCGCGCTGCGGTGCGCTCAGATAAGGCGTTGCCGCCGGGATCGTTTCGAGCGTCGTCGCAAAGGCAAGCGGCAGGCTGAGCAACGGGCAATGACGGTCGAAATCCGGCAGGGAATCGCCCGGCACGACGATCTGCGCCGCGCCGGGCAAGGAGCGCATCAGTCCTTGCAGCAGTGGCTCCTGCACTTCGAGGATCACGCGAGCGCCGCGCTCCGCAACGCGCGGCACATAACGGCAGAACTGTATCGTGTCGCCGAAACCCTGCTCGGCATGGAGCAGGATGGTCTCGCCGGCGATCCCGCCCGATCCGAGCCACAGCGGCCGGGTAAAATTGCGCTGATGACCTTTCTGCTCGCGGGTCTGCCAGCGCCATTCGTATTTTTGCCAGCCGCGGAAGAGATCGCCGATCGCCAGCCGGCAGCAGGCCTCGTTGAAATGGGCCTCGGCATAATCCGGCCGTATGGCGAGTGTGCGGGCGCTGTCTGCGAGTGCCTCGTCGAAGCGTCTCAGTCCGTAAAGCGTGACGCTGCGATTGTGCAGGGCTTCGGCATAATCCGGCCGTGCGGCGAGCGCGCGATCGTAGCTTGCCAGCGCCTCGCCGGGCCGTTTCAAGGCGTGGAGTGCATTGCCGCGGTAGCAGTGCGCTTCGGCGAAATCGGGTCGTATTGCCAGAGCCCGGTCGCAGCTCTTGAGCGCCTCGTCGAAGCGCTTGAGCGCGTGCAAAGTCAGACTACGATTGCACAGCGCATCGAGATCATCGGGTTGCACGGCGACCGCGTGATCGTAGCTCGCCAGCGCCTCGTGGTAGCGCTCCAGCGCCTGCAACGTGGTGCCGCGATTGCAGAGCGCTTCGGCATGGTTCGGTCGCAGCGCAATGGCGCGATCGTAGCTCGCCAGGGCCTCGTCGAACCGCTCCAGCGCGTGTAACGCAACGCCGCGATTGCACAGCGCGTCGGCGAAATCCGGGCGGAGCGCCAGCGCCCGATCGCAGCTCTTGAGCGCCTCGTCGAAGCGCTTGAGCGCGGAGAGCGCATTGCCGCGATTGCACAGCGCCTCGATATGATCGGGCCGCAACGCCAGCGCGCGGTCGTAGCTCGCGAGCGCCTCCTCAAACCGCCGCTGCGCGTAAAGCGCGACGCCGCGATTGCAAGACGCTTCGGCATAGGCCGGCCGCAGCGACAGGGCGCGATCGAAACTCGCCACCGCCTCATCGAAGCGTTTGAGCCCGTAGAGCGTATTGCCGCGATTGTAATGAGCTTCGGCGGAATCCGGTCGCAGCACCAGCGCGCGATCGTAACACGCGAGCGCCTTACCGTGCCGGTTCAGCGCACCGAGCGCGATGCCGCAATTGTTCAGCGCGGCAAAATTGCCCGGATTGGCTGCGAGCGCGAGCTCCATGTGCCGAACGGCGCCGGCGTGGTCGCCGCGCCGGTGCAAGATAATGCCGAGCAGGTGTTGACTGTCGGCATGATCGGGTTCGGCCGCGATAATCCGGCGGCAGATCTGCTCGGCGTCCGCGAACCGACCAGCGCGATGCAACGTCACGGCCTCGGCGAACAACAGCGCCGCCGCCTTAGGCGCACGCGCGAGTGTCTCAGGCGCCTGCCCGACGGCAAAATCCGGCTTTTTGTTCATCCTTGCCTTGCGGAGATGTCGCGCAAACGTTCACGGACACGCCGCCGACAAGATGCGTTGATTCGGTAAAGCGGCAAAGCGAATTGTGCCCGGACTTTCTGAGAAAGCCCGGCGCGAACCCGCAGGATTTCGTTGTGCCGCCCGGGGCGGCCGTGCCGGCGGCCGCTCTGCGGCTATCAGCGATCTTCACGTCTTGTTTTCGCTCCCAAAGTCATTAGACCCAAAAAGAGGTAAAGGCACATCGCGCTGACCCACTCCCAGAATGCCGTGCGGGTCAAGAACGGAACCCTGATCGCGTCATAAACCGTCGGTGATGAAAATTCATGCGTGAGGAACAAGCACAATTGGTAGAGGGCGAATCCAATACCGGGCAGAATTACGACCACGCCGGCCGCCACGCGGAGCATGAGAAGCGACGGCGGCCAACGACGACTGGCTCCGAGATATAAAATAACCGATAGACAAAAAGCTATGCTTGAAATGACGGCCAGATGCTCATGATTGCGGCCGATACCCAGGATCCGATAACGACCCGGCACCGCTATGCCGGACAAACAGAAACAAGCTGCACCGAACAAAAAAAGCCGCCCCGCCCAGGCCGTTAATTTTGGTGCAAATGACTCCAGGCGTTGTTGGAGGAAGAACGCGAACGGAATCAGCAGCAATCCGGTGACTGTCAACCCTGCGGAAGCAATCAAATAGCCGTGCGGATTGGCCCTCGGCGAGGCCAGCGAGCTGATGGTGTTATGGCGCCAATCGTATTCGCGAGGGAAAAGGCTGGCCGCGAAAATCAGCGATCCGAAAAAACAAGCGCCCAAGCTGACCCATGTCGTGATTGGTTCCGCGCGCCATATCGCCAAGCGAGCCGCCACAAGCTGCGTCCTGTTGGGAGTGAGCTATCGTGAAGCATAAACGTCTTCTTATCGACCGGGGTTCCCAGATAAACTTGCCGGTTGTGGCGGCGGCGGAGGGGTTATCTCGACCATATCTGCAACCCACTCGTACTCGCCGTTGCGCACCGAAAGCTCGCTTCATCTGGCGTGCATCACGCACCCGCATTCCCTCACTTCACAAGAAAGCGAGCGGCGCGACCATTCACCTCGGGCCGAAGAGACTTGCTCCGTAGATGACGACAGCCCACATAGCAAACATGAGACAAAGCCCGACAACCAAGACCATTATCCCATCAAGCTCAAACACGGCACCCTCCCTTAGTCATATATCTTCTACGGATTACGTTTCCGCTCAGGAGAATTATGTCAGGTGAATCGCAATTTGGCAAAATGACCAAAATCGAACCATCTCGTGCCAAGTGTGCCGATAGCCGGCATCGCCGACTTCAGGTCGACCGAGCGGGCCCGCGCAAGCAGGCATCGACGGGGCTGCAGGCACATTAGCAGCGCCGTCGGCGCCATCCGCGTGGGGGCTTGCGTCTTGCTGTGTTGGGTCGCACTGTTCCAGAGGGAAAAGGTGGAATTAGGAAACGAGTCCCTCCCTCGGCAGCGAGGTTGTGTCTGCGCACTCGCTGTTTGCGATTGGAACCCATAATCTTCATTTCTGAGCGAATTTCGTTGGCTCCGAGGTCCCGTTGCTCATTCCACAGCCAAGGACTATCCCCTCTGTCCGTGGGGGGCGCCGAATGATGACCGCTTCTCGCCTCATGGAAGTGACAATTATCGGTCTTCTCGCAGCGTCGCTGCCGTGCCTGGCCGATGCACGGACTTTGTTGCCCGGATGGCGCGAGCGGCACAAGCGGTAAATGAACAGGGGGAGGAGTGGCATGACGATCAAGCGACGCGACTTGCTTACGGGTGGTGCCGGCATAGCAGCCAGCATGGCCACGGCCGGACTGTCCACGCCGGCGCAGGCGCAATCCGCCGTCCAGTGGGACCGCGAGGCCGACGTCGTGGTGATCGGCTCGGGCGCCACCGGAACTACCGCAGCCATCGTGGCCCGCGAAGGCGGTTCATCGGTGATCCTGGTCGAGACGGAAAACCATACTGGCGGCCACGCCATTTGCAGCGGCGGCAATGTGCCGCTCGGCGGCGGCACCAGCGTTCAAAAGAAATGGGGCATCAAGGATTCGCCCGACCTTGTGTTCCAGGACTTGACCGACTGGTCGGTCGTCGAGCCGAACGGCGCTGCCGATTACCGCTTCAACGACCGCGAGGTGATCCGCGCTTTCGCCGACAATTGCGCGGCGACCTGCGAGTTTCTGCTGGCGCACGGCGTCGTGTTCGTGGACAAGGCGCCGGACAAGCGCGGGGGCACTTCGGTCGGCAACTCGATCCCGCGCGAGATGCACGCTGCGCCGATGGATTGGCCATTGATCCAGACCGGACAGCCGGCCCCGCCGGACAAGCGCACGACGATGTCGACGGGCAACGGCCTGATGCATCCTCTTGCCGCCGCGGCGAGAAAGGCAGGCGTTGAGATTCTGCTCAAGCACCGAATGACAGCGATCCACCGCGAGACGCCGCGCTCCGGGCCGGTGCTCGGCATCGCCGTCGACAATGACGGCAAAACGCTCAATATCCGCGCCCGCAAGGCGGTGATCGTCGGCACCGGCGGCTGCACCAGCAACGTCAACTTCCGTCGCATGTTCGATCCGCGCTTGACCGAAGAATATTGCGGCGCCGCTGGACAGCCATGGTCGACCCAGGATGGCAGCGGCGAGCTTGCCGGCATGGCGATCGGGGCATCGCTGTGGGGGCTGTCCAATTTCAGCGCCGAGTTCGGCGACGCCATCACCAAGCCGGGCAGCGTCGGCGCGCAGTACATCTATGTGCACCTGCGCTGGTATCCGGGCAGTGAGGTTTTCGACAAGGCGCGCGCAATCGGCCTGTTTGTCGAGGACTGGCAGGACCTCGTGCTGGTCAACATGATCGGCAACCGTTTTTACGACGAGACCGCGCACCAGTTCACCGCGGGCAACTACCAATCGATGCTGCCCTACGTGCCGCACAACTGGCGCAACGGCAGGGATCTGAAATTCAATCCCAACGGCTTCCTCGATGCGGCGCTCGCCGGCATCGGCGACGGACACAATGGCGGCGGCCCGATCTGGGCAATCTTCGATGCCGACGCTGTTGCGCGCGAGAAATGGAAGCCGAAGCCGCCCTACGTCGATCACGACGCCGGCTTCTTCTTCACCGCTGACACGGTCGAGGAGTTGGCGAAGAAGATCGTGATGAAATATCAGCGCGTGTCAATGCCGCCCGAGAATCTTGCCGCCACTATCGCGCGCTACAACAGCTTCGTCGATTCAGGCGTGGATGAGGATTTCGGCAAGCCCAAGCCGCTCTACAAGATCGCCAAGCCGCCATTCTATGCCGGATGGGCGACGCCGGTGCCGCACGATACCCGCGCCGGCCTGCGCATCAATGGCAAAGGCCAGGTCGTCGACATGAATGGCGAGGTGATCCCGGGCCTCTATTGCGGCGGTGAATCCGCCGGTGGCTTCAGCCTGCACGGCCTCGCTCGCGCCACCTGCCAGGGCTTTATCGCCGGCACCAACGCCAACGCGGAGGAGCGCCGGGCCTGACGTTAGTATAACCGCTGGCGCGGATCCGGCGGCAGGCCGAGCTCGGTGCGGCCGAAATGGACGAAGCCGCGCTCGGGGCTGAGCGTCACGTGCATAGCGGCGAAGTGAATATCGCGCCAGGCCCGCTGGATCGGGTGCGAGCTGGCAAAGCCGGCAGTACCGCTCATAGCGAGGATGGCGTCGATGGCTGCCATGCATAATTCGCTGGCCCGCGTGCAGTCGCGCATCGAGCGCGCGCGCAGCGCGAGCGAAGGCTGAACCGGCGCCTGCGCCACCTCGACGGCGCGGCGCAGCAACAGCTCGGCGGCGTCGAGGTCTGCCGCGGCGCGCGCCAGCCGCACCTGGATGCTGTTGACCTCGGCCAGCGCCGTGCCGTCCATGCCGCGCCGTGTTCTGGTCCAGTCGCGGAAAAGCTCGTAGGCACCAAGCGCTGCGCCCAGCATCGGGGTGACGAAGGTCAACGCTGAATAGGTGACGATCGGGGCACGAAAAATTGGGTGGGCGTTCACGGCGCCGCCCGGCGCCGTGCCTTCGCGCAGATCGACCAACCGGACGGCGTGGCTCTCGGGAACGAACACCTCGTCGCACACTGCGGCGTTGCTGCCGGTCGCCCGCATGGCGGCCGTGAACCAGCAATCGATGATCGTGAAGTCGCCCGGCCCGACGAGGAAGAAAGTG
>JASHOR010000166.1 GCA_030041005.1 Xanthobacteraceae bacterium | reverse complement strand
GAGATAGCCGCCTCCAATCGCAACCCGACCGAGCTGATGGACCGGTTCTGGGAGGCGCACGATTTCATCCTCAAAGCGATGTCGACGCACGACCAAGTGTTCAATTGGGAAGGCGAGTTCTTTCAGTATCGGCAGGTGAACGTCTGGCCGCGGGTGTGGCAGGAGCCGCATCCGCCGGTGTGGTCGACCACCGGCAGCTCGACGCAGGCGCGCGTGCTCGGCGAGCGCGGCTACGTCATGGCGACGCTCGGCACCGGCTACGGCACGCGCAAGATCTACGACGCCTATCGCAAGGGCTATATGCAGACCTTCGGCAGGGCGCCGGGCGCCGACCGTTTCGCCTATCTGGGCCTCGTCGCGGTCGCTCACGACAAGGCGGAAGCGCGCCGCCGCGGCGATCTCATAGCCGGCTATCTGCGCACCAGCCCCATCGTGGCGCTGCCGTTTCGCAATCCGCCCGGCTATCTGCCGGCGGGCGACAACGCGCGGATGCTGCGCGGCGAGACACCGCCGCGCACCTACACCAAGGCCGGCAAGATCATCTCGATGCAATACGCCGGCGTCGACGAACTGATCGATTCCGGCGTGCTGTTCTGCGGCGCGCCCGACGAGGTCTACGACCAGATCGCCGATTTCTGCGGCCATTGCGGCGGCATGGGCAACCTCTTGATGATGGGGCAGGGCGGCGAGCTTTCTCACGCGCAGACGGTCGACAATCTCACGCTGTTCGCTCGCGAGGTTTTTCCGCGACTGAAAACGTTCAAGCAGCCGGACGCGGAGGAGGCGGCAAAGGTCGTGGCGGCATGAGATCAGCGTGCGTTCGCACTCGTCGTTGCTCTTGCAGAGGCGCCGGCTCCAACGAGAACGACCGCGTCCGCTCCCCGCTTGCGGCGTTGCATGACGGCTTGCAGCAGATTTTGCGCAAGTGCGCCGGCGCTATCGATGTCGCTCATGCGACATCCGCGTTGTTTGGCACTCCCGGCGCGACGGTGGCGGTGGGTCGCATTTCAATCGCAGACCATGTATTGTGCCCGCTATGCTGCGCGCATTCTCCGCATCGAGTGTAATTGTCCTGGTCCTGTTGCCGGCCATTGCGCTGGCAGCGCCCGCCCACAAGCGCCGCATCCATCACTGGCATGGCTACGGCTTTCTGCCCGGCTATCATCAGCCGCCCAACAACAGCGTTCCAATTTTCGGTCCGAAGGGTGCCATCGGCGACGGGCCGGACGAAGCCCCAAGCTACTGGTACAATGGCAATTGGTATTATTTCGGCAGGCCCGGTTATTTCCGCGGCCGCTATAATGGCGGCAGTTTCGGCCCGTGCTGGACTCCGACGCCCATCGGCCCGATGTGGAATTGCGGGTAGAGGCCGGCGGAAATCGAGCAAGCAAGCCCCGATTCCTGTGCGGGGATGGTGGCTGACCTAACTCTTCTCCGGCGACCAGCGATAGGCTTTGGCGCACGCGCCGCCCATCAGCATCGCTCGCTCGCTGGTGCTGAGGCGGTCAGTCTTGAGGAAGGGCGTAACCGCCTGCTCGTAGTTGACGACGGCGTAGGCGCGCGTCCAGTCCGTCCCCCAAAGGCAGCGGTCGAAACCCCAAGCGTCGAACACGCGGGCGAGCGGGTCCCAGATGTCCGGGAACGGATACGGCTCTCGCGACAGCGTGCAGGCGCCGCTCACCTTGATGACCGCGTTCTTGCGTTTGGCGAGGTCGAGCACCTTCGGCAGGTCGGCCCACGGCTCCTTCGGGGCCGGCGGCGTGCGTGGCTGCAGGATCGCCAGGTGGTCGATGATGAAGCGCGTGTCGGGGTGGCGGTCGATCAATGCCGCGCCCGCTTCCACGTTGCCCCAAAACAGCATGTTGACCGGAAGGTCGTGCTTGACTGCGGCGCGGGCGATGCGGTCGAGCCCCGGGTCTTCCGGCGCACGGTTCGCCTCCCTGGTCAGCATGATGCGGATGCCGACCGCGCCCGGCGTCCGCTTCCAGTCGGCGATGACATCGTCCACCGCCGGGTCGTCCGGGTCGACCGGCTTGACCAGCGCGAACCGGCCAGGATGGGCGCGTTGCACTTCCACCGCATAGCTCGCGTCGTAGCGGTACATGGAAAACGGCGAGATGAAGATCGCGCCGTCGATGCCGAGCTTGTCCATCGCCGCCACCATCTCGTCGCCGGTGACGTGATCGGGCCAGTTCGGCACGATATGCCAGGGCCGCTTCGGCGTGTTCGCCTCGTAAGCATGGACCTGGGAATCGATGATCGTCATCGGGAAAGCTCCTCACTGGCCAAGAGATGCCGGTATCGCAACAGATCGCGCCAGTCGTGTCCAGGACTCCTGAGGGTCCTGCCTTTGCGAGACTCAAGGAACCAACGCGAGGCATCGGCATTATGCTCCTTGGTCTCGTTATCCAAGGGGATGAGCGGGGACGTGTACCGCGGCGCTCGCGTTTCTGCGGCCCGAATGGAGGTGCATCGTGGCCGCAGCCCTTAGCTCACGGGCGAAAGCGGTTCCATCCCGCTGTTTCTGATCGCCTCAAAAGCGCGGGCGGAGCCAAGAAAGTCGATCAGTCGTCTGGCGCCTTCAATCTGTTTCGAGCCGGCGACGACAGCGGCCGAAAAAGTCTGCACGAATTGGATTTCCGCTGCGATGCTGCCGGCGAATGCGACGCCTTGCGCGTGCAAGATTTCGCTGACCGGCATCACCGCAAGATCGACATTGCCGGCGGCCACCATGCGGGTGGCGTCCGTGCCGCGCGCTGCCGCCTTGATGTTGAGCTTTTCGGCGATGCCGAGCCGCGGAAAAAGATCGGTCATGAGCCAGATACCGCTGGTGCTTTCCGGGACTGCGACGGTCTTGGACTTGAGCAGAACTTGTTTGAAGGTCTCGACGGTGCTCACGTCGGGCTTCGGCGTCCCCACGCGCACCGCCACGCCAAGGGGCACGCACGCCAAGTCCTTGTCCGTCCCGGCAGCGATTCTGTTCGCGGCGACGAGTTCGCCGAGGCCTTCCCTGGAGAGGATCACCACGTCGGCGGGCACGCCGCGGGCAAGCTGCGCGGCAATCGTTTGCGGTCCCACTCCCTGCGACGCACCCGATCCGGTCGCGACCTTGACGCCGCTCGTCCGCTCGAATTCCGGCAGCAGCTTTTCGTACGCGGAAGAGAATCCGCCGGATATCAGAACGTGCAATTGCGCCGATCCATTTGTCATCTTTGTCGCCGTGTTGAACGAGCCAGGCATTTCTCATGATAAGCGGGAGTGCCGGAGCGCGCCGGCGATGATCCTAAATCCCCACCGACGCAGCCGCCAGCGTGTCGGTCTCCATGTCCTGGTCCTTCACGGCGCCGATCAGCTCGGTGACCTTCTTGATGCCGCGCTCGTCGCACCAGGCTTCGAGATCGTCGATGATGGTGATCAAAGCGGTCGGGTTGCGGAAGCCGGCATAGCCGATGCCGACGGCGCTGGCGCCGGCCAGCATGTATTCGACCACGTCCTCGGCTTTGGTGACGCCGCCGATGCCGATGATCGGAATTTTTACCTGCTTGGCGACCTGATAGACCATGCGCAGCACGATCGGCTTGAGCGCGGGCGAGACCAGCCCGCCGAACTTGTTGCCGAGCGCGGGACGGAAATTGTCGGTCCTGATCTTCAGTGACAGAAACGTGTTGGCGATCACCAGCGCGTCGGCGCCGGCGTCCTCGGCGGCCTTTGCGATGGAGACGATGTCGCCGGCATTCGGCGAAAGCTTCACCCACAGCGGCTTCTTCGTTCTCGCCCGCATCGCCGTAATGCAATCGCGCGTGTAATTTTCGTGCATCGCGAAGTTGCCGCCGGTGGCGTTGCGCGTCGGGCAGGAGATATTGGCCTCGATCACGTCGACGTCCGGCACGGAGAGTTCCTCGGCGAGCGCGGCGAAATCCTCGATGCTTTCCGACGAGCAGCTCACCACCAGCGGCGGCTTGAACTTGGCGTATTCGGGGACGATGTGCTCGATGAAATAATCGATGCCCTTTCCGGGCAGTCCGATCGACTGGATGATGCCGGCCTCGGTCTCGGCCATGCGCGGCGTCGGGTTGCCGAGCCGCGGCTCGCGGCAGATGGTCTTGGCCACCAGTGCGCCGAGCCGATTGAGATCGATGACGTCGTTGTACTCCCAGGAAAACGCGCCGGAGGCCGGCTGTACCGGGTTTTGCAGGGTGATCGCGCCGATCTTGACGGAAAGATCTACCATCCCACCGCTTCCTGCAGGTTGAACACCGGGCCGTCGCGGCAGACGCGGCGCAGTAGGCGCTGGCCGTCGACCTCGAAGGTGCGCATGCAGACGTAGCAGGCGCCGAAGCCGCAGACCATGATCTGCTCCATCGCGACCTGGCCCGGAATATTGTGCTTTTTGCCGAGCCGCTGCATCAGCTTGAGCAGGCGGTTCGAGCCGCAGGTGAAGAACGCATCGGCCTTACCATGCGCGATCAGGCCTTCGAGTATCTTTTCCACGTTGTCGACGGCGCTGGTGCCGTCGGAATCGAGTACGGTCATCGTCTTGGCGCCGAGCCCCTCGAACAAATCCCGCGACATCACCACGTCCGGGTGACGCGCCGACAGAATCGCGGTGACGCCGATCTTGTTCTCCGCGGCAAGCTGCGACAATGGCGCGAGCGTCGCCAGTCCCACGCCGCGGCCGAGCACGACGACGTTTCGCCACGAAGGTTCGAGCACGAATCCATGACCGAGCGGACCTGTGACGTTGAAGTCGTCGCCCGGCTCGAGCATCGCCATGCCGCGGGTGCCGCGCCCTTCGCACTTGTAGAGAAACTCGATGTGGCCCGCGTCCTTATCGACCCGATAGACGCTCATCGGCCGGCGCATCCACACCTCGGCGCCGTCAGGCGACGGGCATAACAGGTGAAACATCTGCCCTGCATAGGCCTTGAGCGCGTGAGGATGCACTTTGAGAATGACGTGCTTGTACTCCTTGTTGACCCACTTGTTGGCGACCACCGTGCCGATGAACTCGCCCACCTGCCGCTGCGGATAGGGGTCGACGTCGCCGGTGCGCAGCGCGGAATTGGTGTAGTTATGGTTCGGATCGGGAGGCACTGGACGGATTGTCATATCAATGGAGCGTGCCTCTGGGCCGTCATGCCCGGCCTCGGGGGCGTCCACGTCTTTGAGTACGCCGAGCTAAAGACCGGGATGGCTGGAACAAGTCCGGCCATGACGGCCGAGTGAAGTCGTTGCGTAATAATTATAGGAATGGTCCGCCACTGTGTCAATTTTGGAACAGTGCGTTATGCAAGGAATTTTGCCCGACCAATTTTGCTCAACTGGGGTGCCGTTCAGCCGTACAGCAGCGTCAGATTCATCCTGTGATTCTCGAATCCTGGAGCGAAATCCGGGTCGTCTGAGTGGTGAAACAGGCGCGAGCGGAAGAGCACGGCGCGGTTCTGGCGATACGGCACGACTAAACGGTCGGTCACCTTTTGTGCCAGAAATGTTACAATTCGCTTCCGGTCCGCCTCATAGTCCTTGATCCGCCAATCCTCGGGAGGCGGCGCGCGGCAGACGACCAGGCCGCCATGCTCGGGATTGAGGTTGGCCTCGGTCGGCGTGATCCAGAAATTGACGCTGACGGCGGCATCGTCGGCGTGCACGTCGACCGCCGATTGCCTCTTCAGCCCTTTGAAGGCCCAGGCCTGGCTCAGGGCGTGCGTGCCGAGGATCTGGGGGAACGCGCCGCGAAGCTCGTCGGCGATCTGCAAGAGCAGCGGACAGGCGAGGCCGTCTTCAAGATAGGACGCGACGAAGCCGTCGATGTGGGAAAAGTCGTGCCAGATCGTGCTCTCCAGCAGGAACCGCCGTAACGAGTGAAGCGCCGGCGGCGTGAGCAGATCGTCCACGGCGATCGCGCCCTCTGTATCGAACTGCGCGGCCAGCGCATCCCGATCCGCCCGCTCATTCACGGCCCGGCCTGTGACCTCGGGCGCTGCATGCAGATGAATCGCCGCGTTGTAGTCCTCGCCCAACACCTCGATCTGCGGGCCTGACAGCGCAGTCGCCTCGTCCGAGAGTTGCTCCGCGATGATGCGGTAGTTGCGCGCGAGCAGTTCGAAGCGCAAACGGTCGCGCGTTTGCCGCGACAGGTGAAGAAACTGGTCGGCATCGTGTTCGAGCTTGTGGCGCGTCGCCGTGGTCAACGATTTGCGCGCGATCGCAGTCCGGTCATCGCCGCGCCGCAGCTCATAGGTGCGGGCAAAGTGATCGAGCGCCCGCCCGCGTTCGCCCCGCGCCAGCCAGAGAAAGCCCAGCGCGCGATGCGCCGCGTAATGCTCCGGCTCAAGCTTGACGGCGCGGCCGAAGGCCTTGATGGCCTCCTGCATCTCGCCGAGCTTCAGCAGCGCGACGGCCCGGTTGTAGTGCGCCGAGACGAAACCGGGATCGGCACGCAGCGCCTCGTCGAAACAGCCGATGGCGGACCGGTCACGTCCCTGGGCCGCGATGACGACGCCGAGGTTGTGCGTCACCGTGGGATCGGCCGGAACCATCGCCAGAGCCGCCCGATAGGCGCGCTCTGCCGCCGCCAATCGGCCCGCTTGAAAGTCCGCCATCGCGCCGGCGAGAATCGAACGGAATTCGTCTGACGTCGGCTTCGCCATGGGTTTGTCGTCAGAGGGTTGCAGTTGGACGATTTTAAATGCGTTGTACACAAATTGGAAAAAATTTTGATTTTGGTACACGGCGCGCTAGAGTACCGCGACTTCGCTGCGGCCATGGCCGGCGCGCCAATAGTGAAGCTGCTGTCGTCGGAAAAAGCTCCGGGATCGGGCCCAATGTATCTTGATCCATCGCGGCCGCGAGACCATCGAATGGAAGGCGGCGAGCGGAGTTTTCCCCCTTGCGGGGACGCGTAGGCAGGGGGAGTGAAGTGAAGCGTGTCGCCGGCCGCGACGTCCGCGCGTCGCTGCTCTACCCCCGCCCCTAGATCCTCTCCCGCAACGGGGAGGGGAGGGAGGGGAAAAGGAGAAGATATGACAGCTTTCCTCGACAAAGCGGCGATGGCCGAATTGACGGCGAGGATGCTGCTCGAAGTGGACGCGGTCCGCTTCATGAGCGACAAGCCATTCATTTACACGTCGGGCTGGGCGAGCCCGGTCTATACCGATTGCCGGCGACTTATTTCCTTCCCGCGGGTGCGGCAGACGCTGGTCGATTTCGGCGTGGCAACGATCCTGCGCGATGTCGGGTTCGAGAAGTTCGATGCCGTCGCCGGCGGCGAAACCGCCGGCATTCCATTCGCAGCCTGGATGGCGGACCGGCTCATGCTGCCGATGCAGTACGTGCGCAAGAAACCCAAGGGCTTTGGCCGCAACGCGCAGATCGAGGGTCACCTCGAAGAAGGCGACCGGGTGCTGCTGGTCGAGGACATGACCACCGACGGCCGCAGCAAGGTGAATTTCTGCAAGGCATTGCGCGGGGCCGGCGCCGTCGTCGAGCATGTCTTCGTATTCTTCTTCTACGACATCTTTCCCGAGAGCAAAAAAATCCTTGGCGATTTGGGCGTGACGCTGCACGCGCTCGCGACCTGGTGGGACGTGCTCGAAGTGGCGAAGAAGAGCGGACGGTTCGACAAGGCCAAACTCAACGAAGTGGAAAAGTTCATGAAAGAGCCGGCCGCCTGGTCGCTGGCGCATGGCGGGGTGGCGATGGCGGCGGAGTAAGAAAGTGGTCGTCATTCCTGAGGTGCCCGCGCAGCGGCTCGAGGGATGACCCGTGAGGCAATGTGGCCTTCGAGGCTCGGCGCTGCGCGCCGAGCATCTCAGGGTGACGAGTCAGAGGAATAGGAAATGCCGAACGAAGTAGCAGACGTGATCGTTGTCGGCGCCGGCAATGCGGCGTTTTGCGCGGCGCTGGCGGCGCAGGAACAGGGCGCCAAGGTCTTGATGTGCGAGGCGGCGCCGGAAGACGAATCCGGCGGCAACAGCCGTTTCACTGCCGGTTCGATCCGCGTCGTTTACAACGGCATCGACGACATCAAGACGCTGGTCCCCGATCTCACGCCGGGCGAAATCGAGACCACCGACTTCGGCACTTACACCGCGGACCAGTTCTTCGACGATATGGCGCGCGTCACGCAAAACCGCGCCGACCCCGATCTGGTTGAGCTCTTGGTCAGAAACAGCTTCGAGTCGCTCAACTGGATGCGCCAAAAAGGCGTGCGGCTCATTCCGATCTACGGCCGCCAGGCGTTCAAGGTTGACGGCAAGTTCAAATTCTGGGGCGGCCTGACGGTGGAATCGGTCGGCGGCGGCCCGGGCCTCGTCAACCAGCTCACCGCGGCGGCGAAAAAGCGCGGCATCGAGATCCGTTATTCGACGCGCGGACTCGATCTTCTTTTCGACGGCAACCGAGTCGAGGGCGTGCGAGTCCGCCAGGAGGGCGAAGTGCGCGAACTGCGAGCGAAAGCGGTAGTGCTCGCCTGCGGCGGCTTCGAAGCCAATCCGGAGTGGCGCACGCGCTATCTTGGCCCGGGCTGGGATCTCGCCAAGGTGCGCGGCAGCCGCTACAACACCGGCGACGGCATTCGCATGGGGCTTGCCATTGGCGCCGCGCCGCGCGGCAACTGGTCCGGCTGCCACGCCGTGCAATGGGAAATGAACGCGCCCGAATTCGGCGATCTCGCCGTCGGCGATCAATTCCAGAAGCATTCCTATCCGTTTTGCATCCTGATCAACGCCACCGGCAGGCGCTTCGTCGACGAGGGCGCCGATTTCCGCAACTATACCTACGCCAAATACGGCCGCGTGGTCCTGGAGCAGCCGGGGCAGTTCGCTTGGCAGGTGTTCGATCAGAAAACCAAGCACCTGCAGCGCGACGAATACAAGATCCGGCAGATCACCAAGGTGACGGCGAATACCATCGAGGAATTCGCGCAGAGGCTCGAAGGCGTGAATGCGGCCGAATTTCTGAAAACGGTGAAGGAATACAATGCGGCGGTGAAGGCCGACGTGCCGTTCAATCCGAACGTCAAGGATGGCCGCTGTACGGCGGGGCTCGCCGTCAACAAGAGCAACTGGGCAAATACGATCGATGCGCCACCGTTCGAAGGCTACGCGGTGACCTGCGGGGTCACCTTCACCTTCGGCGGCCTGCGCATCAACCCCGATGGGGAGGTGCTCAACACCGATTACCAGCCGATGCGCGGTCTCTACGCGGCGGGCGAACTGGTCGGCGGACTGTTCTATTTCAATTACCCTGGCGGCTCCGGCCTGATGTCCGGCACCGTGTTCGGCAAAATTGCCGGCACATCGGCCGGACGCGCCGGAAAGAATTGACCAGGCCGTCATGGCCGGGACAAGCCCGGGCATGACGAAGAATGTGGATCGCGGTTATGGCAAGTCCTCAGGTGGCTATTCCGGCAACGGCCGCGCTCAACGAACTTTCGGCCGTCCAAATCGCAACAAAAATCGCTCGTGGGGAAACGACCTGCGAGGCTGTGACGCGCGACTGCATTGCGCGCATCGCCGCGCGTGAGGGCGTGGTGAAAGCGTGGGTCAATCTCGACCAAAAACACGCGCTCGATCAGGCGCGCGCTCTCGACCTCGGGCCGCGGCGCGGCCCTCTGCATGGTGTGCCGATCGGGATCAAGGACACGATCGACACATTCGACATGCCGACCGAGATGGGCTCGCCGATCTATCGCGGAAACCGGCCGCGGTCGGACGCATCTTGTGTCGCGCTTTTGCGACGCGCCGGCGCTGTCATCCTCGGCAAGACTGCGACCTGCGAATTTGCCGGCAGCGCGCCGCCGGCAACCGCCAATCCGCACAACGCCGCACATACGCCTGGTGGCTCGTCGAGCGGGTCGGCGGCCGCCGTGGCCGATCACATGGTACCGGCGGCGCTCGGCACGCAGACCGGCGGCTCGATCTTGAGGCCGTCGTCGTTCTGCGGCGTGTTCGGCTACAAGCCGACCTACAACACCATCAACACAATGGGCACCTGGCCGGCGGCGGACTCGATCGACACGATCGGCTGGCTGGCCCGCTCGATCGAAGACATTGAAATGCTCATGGCGGTGCTGCGCATGCAGGAACCGCAACGCCCGCGGCAGCCTGGCAGTCCCCCGCGGATCGGCGTATGGCGAACCGATTTATGGAATACGGCACAGCCGGAAACCAAGATGGCCGTCGAGGATGCGGCAAAAAGGCTGGCCAACGCCGGTGCCACGGTGCGCGAATTCGATCTGCCGGACGCATTCAACGGCCTGCACGTCGTCGCCCGCTCGGCGATCGGCTTTTACGAGCGCGCCGCCTGCATGGCATTCGTCTGGGACAACAAGCGTGAAATGTTGTCGCCGCAGATGCAGCGCTATATCGAGAACGGCCACAAGATTTCGCGCGATGAATATGTCGCCGGCCTGCATCGCTTGGACCAATGCCGCGGGCTTTTGTCGGAGGTGTTCGATGAATTCGACGTGTTGCTGGCGCCATGTGTGCCGGGCGAGGCGCCGAAGGGTTTGGAGGCAACCGGCGATCCCGGCATGCAGGCGATCTGGACCGCGTTGCATACGCCGACCATGACGCTTCCAACCCATCGCGGTCCGAATGATCTGCCGGTGGGCATTCAATTGGTGGCGCAGCGTTACGAGGACGATCGCTTGTTCGCCTGCGCGCGCTGGGTTTGGCAGACAATCGGAATGCCGGAGATGGTGGGATGTCGTTCGCAATAGACTCTGCTCCGTCATGCCCGGCCTTCCGCCGGGCATCCGCGTCCTAAGCCGCGCGGGTCAGACGTGGACAGCCCGGCCATGACGGTTGTGAGGTGAGGTTGGAGCGACCTGATGGAATTCGACAATTCTTTCGACGTGCCGTTGTCGCCGGCGCAGGCCTGGGCGGTGCTTATGGATATTCCCCGCATTGCGCCCTGCATGCCGGGAGCGCAACTGAGCGAAGTTGTCGACGGGCAAAACTACAAAGGCAACATATCGGTCCGGCTCGGTCCGGTGGCGTTGACGTTTGCCGGGCGGGTGCAGATCGACTCGATCGACGAGGCCAATCGCAGTGCGCGGGTCATGGCGCAGGGCAGCGACGCCAAGGGCCGCGGCGCCGCCAATGCCACCGCGACATTCCGCATCGAACCGGCGGGGGCCGGGTCCAAGGTGCTGATCCACACCGATCTGATGCTCTCGGGTGCGGTAGCGCAATATGGGCGCGGCGTCGGCATGATCCAGGCGACAGCAGCACAAATCATCGGCCAATTTGCCGCCAACCTGCGCACCCAGTTAGCGCAACAGCCGCCCGCGCCCGCGTCTGAGACGGCCGCTGCAGACGCGCCGGCGGCGGTCGCATCTGAAGCTTCCGCACCGCGGGCCTCGGCGCCGCTGCAGTCGGCCAAACCGCGAACGTCGGCACCGCCGCAAGCCCCGCTGCCGCAACCCGCCCGACCGATCTCGGGGCTTTCGCTGCTCGCGCGCGTTCTTTGGCAGCAAATCGTCACGCTCTTCACCGGACGCAGACAGTAATCCAGGCGGCATTTGTGCTTCCCGATGCGACGAGCCGGAGCGAGCAGCAGATTGTGAGCGAAATGATCGGAGCGCGCGTACTTCGCGTCGAGGACAACAAGCTGCTGCGCGGGCGCGGCCGGTTCGTCGATGACATCGCCTCGCCCGGAGTTCTCGTCGCAGCGTTCGCGCGCAGCCCGCATCCCCACGCGGCGATCGGTCGTGTCGATCTGGGGCCGGCGCGAGCCTTGCCGGGCGTGGTCGCCGCACTCACGCTGGACGATCTGGCGCCGGTCCTCAAACAGCGGCGGATGATGCGGTTTTCCAATTCCGGCGCCCGGCTCGACGGAAGCTGGCCGTTCGCGCTGGCCGACGGCGAAGTATCGTTCGTCGGCGAACCCGTCGCTATCGTGGTCGCCGTCGACCGCTATATCGCCGAGGATGCCGCGGCCCTCGTCGCGGTCGATTACGACGTGTTGCCGGCGGCCGGCGATTGCCGCACCGCCGCCGGCGCGGCCGGGGTCCGTCGCGATTTGAAATCGAACCAGGTGATCTCCTATCGGGTCGGCTTTGGCGATGTCGATGCGGCTTTTGCCGGCGCCGCGCACGTCGTGCACGAGACCCTGTGGATGCATCGCGGTGCCGGACATTCCATGGAAGGCCGCGGCATCCTGGCGGAGGTCTCCGACCGCGAAATCAACGTCTGGGCGTCGACGCAGAAGGCGCATGACTTGCGTTACGCCTTTGCCGACTATGTTGCTCTCGACGAGAGCCGGTTGCGCGTAGCGACACCGGATGTCGGCGGCGGATTCGGGCCGAAATTGTGCGTCTACCCGGAGGATGTCGCGGTCGTCGCCGCGGCGATGCTGCTTCGCCGTTCGATCAAATGGATCGAGGACCGACGCGAGAATTTCACCAATGCAGCGCAGGAGCGCGACCAATTCTGGTCGATCGAGCTTGCGGCGGATGCGGATGGCCGCGTGCGCGGCATTCGCGGCCGCCTCGTTCACGACATCGGCGCCTATGCCTTGCAGGACGTCAATATCCCCTACAATTCCGCAACCACGCTGACCGGACCGTACATGGTGCCGGCGCTGGCGATGGACGTTGCGGCGGTCCACACCAACAAGGCGCCGGTATCTTCCGTGCGCGGTGCCGGCTACCCGCAAGCCGCGTTCGCCATGGAACGGCTGATGGACCGTTTGGCGCGCACGCTCAATCTCGATCGCGCCGAACTGCGCGGCCGTAATCTGATCCCCGCCGAGAAAATGCCGTATCTCAAGCCGCTCAAGACGCGCGCCGGCGAGACGGTGCAATACGACAGCGGCGATTATCCCGGCTGTCAGGAGGAGATTTTGCGCCACGCCGGCTGGAACGATTTCCCGCGGCGGCAAGCCGAGGCGCGCGCGCAGGGCCGCCATCTCGGCATCGGCCTGGCGCACGGGGTGAAGGGGACCGGACGCGGTCCGTTCGAATTCGGCGGCGTACGCGTTTCGCCGACCGGGCAGATTTTTGTTTCCACGGGCGCCGCGGCAATGGGCCAGGGGCTGGCCACGGCGCTGGCGCAGATTTGCGCACAAACGTTCGGCGTGCGCGCCGAGGACGTGACGGTTATCGCCGGCGATACCGCCGCCGCGTCGCTTGGGCTCGGCGGCTTCGCCAGCCGACAAACCGTGACCGCGGGCTCGTCGGTGCATGTCGCGGCACAGTCGGTTGCCGCCAAGGCCCGCAAGCTTGCCGGTCATCTGCTCGAGGCTGCGGAGGAGGACCTTGAGGTGGCCGACGGCGAGGTACGCGTCGTCGGTGCGCCGCAGCTCTCGGTCAAGCTCGGCGAACTGGCGCGGATTCTCAAAGGTGCCCCGGGCTACAGCTTTCCGCCGGGTCTCGATCCCGGCCTGCAGGCGGATGCCACGTTTCGCGTCGACAAACTCGCTTACGCCAACGGCTGCCAGGTCGTCGAAGTCGAAGTCGACATCGAAACCGGCGGTGTGCGTATCGTGCGCTACGTCGCAATCCAGGATTCCGGCCGCCGGGTCAATCCGCGCATCGTCGAGGGCCAGATTCACGGCGGCATCGCTCACGGCGTCGGCAACGGCCTGTTCGAATGGATGGGATACGATGCGGCCGGCCAGCCGATTACCACGACCTACGCGGACTATCTGTTGCCGACCGCAACCGAGCTGCCGACGTTCGAGACTTTGTATAAAGAGACGCCTTCGCCGCACAATCCGCTTGGCGTCAAGGGAGTCGGCGAACTTGGAGTCATTCCCGCAGCCGCAGCTTTGATCTCGGCCGTGGAGGATGCGCTCGCGCCATTTGGCGTCCACATCGCGCAAATGCCGATTACGCCGCATGAACTTGTCGAGCTGATCGGCAAAGGAGCGCGTTCGAGCGATTGCGCGACCGAGCCGATTGCTCAGATAACGAAAGCGAAGGAGAGGGGAGATGCCTAGCCTGAAATCCGGTGCACAAATTCTGCTCTGGGGAGCGCTCGCCATCGCCGCCGCAGCGGCCCCGGCGCGGGCGCAAATCTTCCCCACCCGCCCCATTCACCTCATCCTGCCCTACAATCCCGGCGGCATTGTCGATTTCGCCGGCAGAGTCCTGGCCAAGCACCTCACCGGCATCCTCGGCCAGACCGTGGTCACCGAGAACAAGCCGGGTGCCGGCGGCATCGTCGGCGTCAATGAAGTCGCGCACGGGGCGCCCGACGGCTACAACATCGTGCTGATAGATCCTTCGATCGTCATCAATCAGACGCTGCACAAGACGATGCCCTATGATTCCTTGAAGGATCTGGTGGCGATTTCCATCGTCTGTTCGTCGCCGCACGTGCTGATTGTTTCGCCGCACCTCGGCGTCAAGACCTACGCGCAGCTCGTCGCCTACGGCAAGGCCAATCCGGGCAAGCTCAATTTCGGCTCGGCCGGCGTCGGCACCACGCCGCATCTGGCGGGCGTGCTGTGGACGCAGCGCACCGGCATTGAGGCAACGCACGTGCCGTACAAGGGCGTCGGTCCTTCGTTCATCGACCTGATGAGCGGCAAGATCCAGATGGAATTTTCCAGCATTGCCGGCGCGCTGCCGTTTACTTCAAAGGGCAGCGTCATTCCGCTCGCCACGACCGGGGCCAAGCGCTCGCCGGTCTATCCCAATCTGCCGACGCTCGAAGAGGAAGGTCTCCCCGGCTTTGACGTCGAAGTCTGGCTCGGTCTCTACGGCCCGGCAGGAATGCCGCTCGCCGTGCAACAAAAGCTCAACAGCGCCGTCGCCGCGGCGTTGAAGGATGACGAATTGAAGGCCGCGTTCGCCAAATTCGGCATCGAACCGCGCGGCACGACTCTCGCCGGCGGCGCCGCCTTCACCAAGGCGGAGTACGATAAATGGCGGAAGGTCATCATCGATGGCCATATCACGCTTGAGTGAGTTGCGGTGAAGCGCGACGGCTCCTTCGCCGACGTCGTCGGGCAAGGCCGCAAGAGCGGTGATTTCATATCGAAATGCGCGCCTTCGCAGCCATAATGCGCATGCTGCTCCCGGCGGCGCTGGCGTTCATGCTCGCCGCGCCGGTCTCGGCGGAAAGTTTTCCTTCCCGGCCTATCCATTTGATCCTGCCCTATGCGCCGGGCGGCATTATCGAGTTCGTCGGCCGTACGCTGGCGCAGCATCTCGGCGAAGTTCTCGGCCAGCCGGTCGTGGTCGAGGATCGTCCCGGGGCCGGCGGCATTGTCGGCGTCGACTACGTCGCTCATTCGGCCCCGGACGGCTACGACATCGTGCTCGTGGACCCGGCCATCGTCACCAATCCGACGCTGCACAAATCCTTGCCGTACGATATCTTCAAGGACCTCGTCACCATCTCGATTGTCGCTACGGCGCCGGAAGTTCTGGTTGTCGCGCCTCAGCTCGGAGTGAAGACCCACGCGGCGCTTATCGCCTACGGCAAAGCCAATCCCGGTAAGCTCAATTACGCGTCGGCAGGCATCGGCAGCACGCCGCACCTTGCCGCTGAAATGTGGAAGGAGCGTGCCGGCATCGAAGCGATCCACGTGCCCTACAAGGGCATCGGTCCGGCTTTCATCGACCTGATGAGCGGAAAGGTGCAGATGTCGTTTTCCAGTCTTCCCGCCGCGATGCCTTTCATCAGCAAGGGCAGCCTCATTCCGCTTGCGACCACGGGGCTCGAACGATCTCCCCTCTTTCCCGACCTGCCGACGTTGTCGGAGCTGTTGCCGGGCTACGATGTCGATCTGTGGCTCGGCGTCTATGGCAGAGCGGGGATGCCGCCCGATGTTCTTGACGCGCTCCATGGCGGCATTAACAAGGCGTTGCAGGACGACCAGCTCAAGGCCGCCTTTGCCAAGTTCGGCATCGCCCCGCGCGGAACGCGCTTGCAGGAAGGCGCGGAATTCACCAAGGAAGAATACGAGAAATGGCGCAAGATCATCATCGACGCCCACATCACGCTGGATTGAGCTCTTGGCAGCAATGACCACGCCCTGGCCAACGGAATTGCGGCTACGCAAGGATCGCAAATCCCTCGCCGTCAGTTTCGAGAGCGGCGAAAGCTTCGATTTGTCGGCGGAGTATCTGCGCGTGCGCAGTCCAAGCGCCGAGGTGCAGGGGCACTCCCCCAGCGAGCGCCGCGTGGTCGCCGGCAAGCGGGATGTTCAGATCCTCGAACTGCATCCGGTCGGCAATTACGCGGTGCGGCTGGTGTTTGACGACATGCACTCCACCGGCATTTTCAGTTGGGACTATCTGTTCGAGCTTGGCCAAAACCGCGAGCAATATTGGCGCGACTATCTCGGCGAGCTGGAGAAAAACGGCCTCGCGCGCGTTACGCCGCCGCGATGACGTCCGGGTTGCCATCCGGCGGGTTTTGGCGGCCATTTCACTTTTAGTTTTGTCCCAAATTTTCCGGAGTGTTTTGTCGCTGCGATTAAGAATGCGTTGGAAGCCGATAAGTATGTCTACGTATGCGCGCTTTGGCGCGTGAAGACACGGCGTTTGCACGGGGCGCGACATCCCATACGTCTCCGCATGGAAAGGAAGCAGGCTATGCGCACATTGATTTGGAATTTTCTCCGGGGCGAGGAGGGTGCAACTGCGATCGAATACGGTCTGATCGCAGCGGGCATTTCGGTCGCCATCATTGCGGTCGTCGAAGGACTGGGAACAAACCTCGCCAACACGTTCTCATCCGTTTCGAGCGCGCTGCGTTAGGCGAACGCCGCGCTCTCGGCGCCCTGCCTGGCCGTCAACTTTCGGCCAACCCGGCTCCGGCATGATCCGCGTCATGCCGGGGTGGGGCTAACAATGGGGCACCTGCCGGCATGAGAACGGCCTCGATTCCTTTCCCTCGGGATCGAGGCCGTTTCATTTTTTCCTTGGCGCCGGACCCTCGGGAGGACGTCCCGAGATACGCGGGGTCGACTCCATAGGGCGCTGACGCGGCGCTCCAGCCGCTATGCCCGTTTCCTCCGAAGCCTTTTTGCCGGCATGATTGATAAAGCGTTCAAGTCAAGGTCGCCGCCCGCAACGCTGATTGGTCCCTCCCTCGGAGGCTATTCCTGCCAATGCCGCGCGGGATTGGATGCGCTGCGCAAGACTTCATTTTGATATTTTCGCACCCTTGGCCGGATTCTGTGTGTACAGACCGAGTTCGTGTCCCTGCGCCAGAATCTTGCCCTTCATTGCGCTGAGCGCCGCCGGGCCATCGAAATCCGTTGGCAGACCGAGTGACTTCACGCTCAATGCGTAGACGGTGAAATGGTAGTGGTGCACCACTGCGTCGTTCCAGGGCGGACAGGGACCATCATAGCCGTAGTATTTTCCCTTCATCGCATCGTTGGCGGCAGTCACTTTGGTGTAATCGTTGAGTCCGCGCACACCGGCGGCGGCCGGTGTCGCCGGCTTGCCGTGCAACACGCGCGCGCTTGAATCGGCGCCTTCCTTGAGCGACCTGATATTCGGCGGAATATCGACCAGGACCCAATGATAAAAGTCATGCCGCTTGACCGCCGCCGTCATCGTCGCGCCTTCCTTGTTCATCAGGTCGCGATGCTCCGCCGGCGAGTCGGAATCGTAGAGGATGATGGCGTAGGATTTGGTGCCGCGCGGCCCTTTCGACCAGGAGACGCTCGGGCTGATGTCAGGGCCGGCCGTCGTATGTCCCTGCGCGGCCGGCATGCAGAATGAATATTTGTTCGGCATCGTGCCGCCACGCTTGAAGGAATCGACGTGTATTCGGAGCGTACGTGCCGCCGCCGCCGTTCCCCCCAACCCGAGCACAGCGCCCACAACGAACACGCCGAGGATGGCGCTTTTGTCGATCTTCATCATTTCCCTCCCGCTCAATTCGGCCTTGCCGGCCGGTTTTGGATGGTCTGCCCCCGCAAGTCGAGCTTAGTCCGTGAAGCCCGGATTGCACAATCTGCCTTCGCTGTTGCATGTGGTCGGTTGTTGCGGGGCAGCCGCGCTTGAGAGAGTATCGCACTTTCGGTGGCCGTTGAAACCAAGGTGGAGCAGAGGCGACATGAAGGTCTATCAAATTCCGAAGGGGGGTGCCGGCATCGAGTCGGTCGCGCAGGTCGAGCGGCCCGATCCAGGAAAGCCGGGCCATCGTCAGGTCCTGGTCAAAGTCCGCGCCTGTTCGCTCAACTTCCGCGATCTTGGCATCGTGCGCGGCAGCTACCGCATGCCGGTGCGCGAGAACGTCATCCCGTTGTCGGATGGCGCCGGCGAGGTCGTCGAAGTCGGGCCGGGCGTCGGGCGCGTCGCAGCCGGCGACCGGGTGGCCGGCAACTTCTTTCAGCGCTGGCCCGGCGGTAATCCAGCGCCCGATGTGCATACGAGTGCGCTCGGTGGCGGCGTCGACGGCATGCTCGCGCAGTACGTCATGCTGGAGGAGGAGGGCGTGGTGAAAATCCCGCCGCACCTGTCATTCGAGGAGGGCGCGACGCTGCCCTGCGCCGCGGTCACCGTTTGGCATGCCATGATCGAGCACGCCGGGCTCAAGGCCGGCGACGCCGTGCTCTTGCAGGGGACCGGCGGCGTTTCGATCTTCGGCCTGCAGTTCGCCCATGCCATGGGCGTCCGGGCGATCATCATCTCATCGAGCGATCAGAAGCTTGCGCGCGCCAAATCGCTCGGCGCGGCGCACGGCATCAACTACAAGACCACGCCCGATTGGGAGAAGGCGGCGATGGAATTCACCGGCGGGCGCGGCGTCGATCACGTGGTCGAAGTCGGCGGCGCGGCAACGCTGACCCGCTCGTTCCACGCCATCCGCGTCGGCGGCAAGATCACTCTGATCGGCGGCCTGAGCGGCGGCGCGACCGAACTCAATCCCGGGCTGATATTCGCCCGCCGCGCCAACGTCCAGGGCATCTCGGTCGGCTCGACGCAAATGTTCATGGCGATGAATCGCGCCATCGAGGTGAGCGCGATGAAGCCGGTGATCGACAAGGTGTTCGACTTCGCCGACGCCGTACCCGCCTATCGCCACCTGGCCTCCGGCGCTCATTTCGGCAAGGTCGTCATTCGGGTGAGCTGAAGCGGCAACGCGAAAACGCCATCGGCTACGCTCGAGCGATCTGCCCGCGCGTCCAAATGACGTTTTGCCGGATGACGCTTCTTGATCGTCCGCTTGACGTCCATCCTGTGCGATGCGGAGCGGCGACCGATCGTCGGCTTCACGGACCGATTCCGTGAATCGGGACTATGCGAAGTGTCGCCTCACGCTTGCAGGCGCATGCCGCGAAACTGGAGGAACACATGAAAGATCTCGGATATCCGGACCTGCACGCGCATATCGCGGCGCTCGAGGAGAAGGGTCTGCTGATACGCGTTGCGCGCCCGATCAACAAGGATACCGAGATGCATCCGCTGGTGCGCTGGCAGTTCCGCGGCGGAATCCCGGAGCGGGAACGCAAGGCGTTCTTGTTCGAGAACGTCACCGACAGCAAAGGGCGCCGCTACGACATTCCGGTGGCGGTCGGAATTCTCGCTTCCAGCAGGGAAATCTACAGCGTCGGCATCGGCTGCGGCGTCGAGCATATCAAACAAAAGTGGGACGAAGCCGAGCGGAACCCACTGCCGCCGGTGACGGTCGATAGTCCGCGCTGCCAGGAGATCGTGGTGCAGGGCGACGACCTCAATCGGCCCGGTGCGGGCGTCGACGCGCTGCCCATCCCGATCTCCACGCCCGGCTTCGACAATGCGCCCTACGCCTCGTGCTCGATGTTCATCACCAAGGACCCCGATACGGGCCTGCAGAATATCGGCAATTACCGCTCCATGGTGAAGAGTCCGACGCGGATGGGAATGAATCCGGAGATCGAGCTTAACCAGGGCATCCACGAGCACTTTCTCAAATACAAGGCGCGCGGCGAGAAGATGCCGGTGGCGCTGATGCTGGGCGCGCCGCCGGCGATCACGTTCGCCTCGGTGCACAAGCTGCCCAAGCATGTCGACGAACTCTCCGTCGCCGGCGGCCTCGTCGGCGCGCCGATCCGCGTCTGCAAGGCGCGGACCGTCGACCTGATGGTGCCGGCGGAGGCCGAAATCGTGGTCGAGGGTTTCATCGACACCGAGTGGCTGGAGCCCGAGGGCAGTTTCGGGGAGTCGCACGGCTACATGAATCTCAAGGAATACAATGCCTATTTCGACGTCACGGCGATCACCCGCCGCCGCGACGCGGTGCTCGTATCCATCATCAGTCAGGTCACGCCGAGCGAATCGAGCCTGATCAAGCGCGTCGCCTACGAGCCGGCGTTTCTCCATCATCTGCGCCATCACCTCAACATCAGCGGCGTGACCCGCGTGTTCATGCACGAGCCGCTGACAAACCTGCGAAAGCTGATCGTCATCCAATTGAAAGCCGAGACGCTCGACGCCGAGGTGTGGCGCGCGCTTTACGGCGCTTCGTCATTTTCCTCCTCGGTCGGCAAGATGACGATCGCGGTCAACGAGGATATCGACCCGGAGAATCTCGACATGGTCATGTGGGCGATGGCTTACCGGATGCGTCCGCACCAGGATATGCGCGTTCTCGACCACAAGGATATGGGACACGGCCCGCGCGCCGGCGCCGATGACAACCATTACGAAGCCAACGATTCGGCAATGCTGATCAATGCCATGCTCAAGCGCCCGTATCCGCCGATTTCGCTTCCGGCGCGCCCATTCATGGAGAACGCCAAACAGATCTGGCAGGAGCTTGGTCTGCCGCCGCTGAAGCCCGAAGCGCCCTGGTATGGCTACTCGCTGGGGCAGTGGCCGGAGGAATTTCAGCTCGAGGCCGAACGCGCCGTGCGCTCCGAATACTGGACGACCGGCGAGGTCATCAAACAGCGCCGTCGCAACGACAAGCGGCTCAACGATCCATATCTGACGCTCTGATCGGCTTCGCGCGGGGCCGGCGCGAAACCGCGCGCCTTTGGCAGGCTTTAAGGCCCGGGGTCAGGGTTTGATGTAGCTCCAGCCGGCCTCTTCTAGCTGCATCAGGCGCACAACGCCCGAAGGGACTATTCTCGCCTGTGAAATGATCGCGATCGAATGGCCTTCGCGCTTCTCCATGCCCTGCAAGGTGTTGTTGCAGGCGGAAAATACGATCTTGCCTGGAAAAGCCGCGCCGGAATTCACCATACGGGCGATATGCTCCTTCACCGGCGAGGTGTCGGCGCGCAGCATGTTCAGGCCCGGCCCGTAGGCCACGATCTCGACGTCAACCTGCTCGCCCTTGTCGCGATAATATTCCAGCACGTTCTGCGCATTGTTGAGCGCAAGATTCATCACGGCCGGGTCGTTCTGGTCAACCTGGATGGCAAGACGATGCGTCTTCATATCCTGCGCGTTCGCTCCCGACGCGGCCAGAAGCGCGAGAACCGAAGCGGCAAGCAGCGACCGAAGCAATGTGAACATGATCTTTCTCGTGATGTGTGTCAGTGTGGCGATTCAGAAGTCCGCATCATTCTTGCCGCGACCTCGTCATGCGGAGTTCTGAACCAAAGCCACACTAGCTCAATAAGTTGCTGGTGTCCTTCGATTCCGAAGTTCGCAAACGAGGGTGCCGCATAATGATGCGAACTTCGGATCAGCCTCTTTCGCCGACTCCCGGATTGTGGTCGGCGCCCTTGAGCGTGATGCGATTGGGGCGTTTGATCCTGACGGTCTTTTGCTCTCGCAGGTATTTGGCCACGACCTCGCTGACCGGCTTTCCGTGCTGCGGGTTGACGGACGCCCAGCCGGCGACGCGGTAGCTCTTGTCCGCTTGCAGAGCGCTGCCGTCGTCGAGCCGCATGTCGGAAATCCGCTGGCCGGTCGATGCGCCGGGCGCGCAAGCGTAATCCATGCCGCCGACGCGCACCATGTCGCCGCCCTGCTGATAGTAGGGATCGGGATTGAACAAATTATCGGCGATGTCTTCCATCACCGCCTTGATCTGGCCGCCGCTCATCTCTTGCACGTAGACCTCGGGATAGGTGATGGCCGTTTCCGAAAGCAAGGTCTCCATGGTGATCGGCTGGCCGGCGAGCGCCGTCGCGCCGAAGCGAAACCCGGGCGAGAAGGCGATCGGCACATCGAGTTCCTGACGCAGCGCGTCGCATATGACCTGATCCATCGGGCCGCTGAAATTGCCGCGCCGGAATAAAAGCTCGTCGGCGGTTGCCAGTTTTTCGTCGAACCGCCGGGTGTAGGGTGCGCGCAGACGATCGATCAGCGCTGCCATGTCGCGATCCGGCGCGATCAAGGTGGTGAAAATCGGCAGCAGATGGTACCGCGCGTCCTTCACCGCGCCCTTACCAATGTCGAGGTCGAGAACGGCAAGGAATTTTCCGTTCGATCCGGCATTGGTGACCAGCGTCTTGCCGCGGGAATTGGCCACGATGCTTGGCTGCGGTACGGCATCGTGGGTGTGGCCGCCGAGAATGACGTCGATGCCGGTCACGCGGCTTGCCAGCTTCAAGTCCACGTCCATGCCGTTGTGCGACAGCAGCAAGACGGCGTCGGCCTTGTCGCGATCGCGGACGCCGTCGACGACCTTCTGCAGCGCCGCTTCATGGATGCCGAACGTCCAGTCCGGCACGAAGCGTTTGGGATGCGCGATCGGCACATAAGGCATCGCCTGGCCGATAATCGCGACGCGCGAGCCGCCAAGCTGCCTGATCGTCGCCGGCTTGAAAACGCGGCCGGATTGGGGATCGTAGGCAGGCGCATTGTTGAAGGCGGCGTCGTCGCTGAGAAAGACGTTCTGCGCCAGGAACTCGCCTTTGAATTGGCCGATATTCCGCCGCAGGATTTGTTCGCCGTAGGTGAATTCCCAATGCGCCGTCATCGCCTCGATGCCGAGCCGATTGGCGATCTCGACCATGTCGGCGCCCTGCGTGGCGTTGGCGAGGCCGCTGCCCTGCCACAGATCGCCGCCGTCGAGCAGGATCGAATTGCCGGCGCCGGCCTCGGCGCGCAGACGACCGATCAGCGTCTGCAGATGCGCAAAGCCCCCCATCGATCCGTAGCGATGGGCGGCCTCCTGGTAATCGAGGTAGGTGAACGCGTAGGCGGCGCGCCCGCCCGGGGCCAATCCGAAATGCTTCAGAAACGCCCGGCCGACCAGATGCGGCGGACGGCCTTGCATCGTGCCGATGCCGATATTGACGCTGGGCTCGCGGAAATAGAGCGGCAGAAGCTGCGCATGCGTATCGGTCATGTGCAGGACGCGGGCGTTGCCGAACCGGCCGATATCGTAGAGATCGTCGTCGCCCGCCACGCCGACAGGCGGAAGGATTCCCGAAAGGACCGCGGACGCGAGGATTTTCACCACGTCACGACGACGCATTCCGGGTGACTCCTTCGAGGCGGATCAGCTTTAATGAATGACGGCCTGGCGCCAGATCGCGGCCTGCTCCTTGGCTTGCGCGATCGAGGCTTTGGCCAATGCCTCCGCGCGCTGCGCGTCCTTGACCGCTTCGTCGTATTTGCCGGCTGTCGCAGCCGCTTGCGCCGCCTTCAACTCGCGCGCGGTGGTGGTCCATTGGTTTTTCAAGGCGCCGGCTTCTTTGTTTGCCGCCTCCGCTTTCGCGTAAGCCGCGTTGAAATCGGCCGCCGAGGCGGCAATGGCCGCCGTCGACAGGCATCCGCAGCAGACGATGGTGGCCACAAGGATCAAATGACGATTGCCCATGCGTTGCTCCTGCGTGGTTTTGATGCGACCCGACGGCCGGGCGCGCTCTTGCGCTTTGCGTCTCACGGCCGCGCACCGGGCCCGGAAATCGGCAGGCCGTTGCTCATGTATGACAGGTAGTATTCGAGGTCGCGGTACAGCTCGTCCTCGGGCTTGAGCGGAACCGCCCAAACCTGGCTGTTGCACGACGTGAGGCGTCGGCTGGTCGTGCCCATGCCGCCCCACTGGGAACGATAGATCGGCAGCGCCGCGACCAGCCCGAGGGCGGGAGCAAGCACCTCGGTGCGGATATGTTTGCCCGCACTCTCGACGTGACAGCTTGCGCAGGAGAAGTTGAGCTGACCGCGGCGGGTGTAGAAATATTCCTCGCCCTTCTCGTAGGCAGCGAGCGCACGCGGGTCATTCGGTATCTTGATGTCGAACGGTTTGCCGCGCGACGTATAGGCCATGTAGGCGGTCAGCGCCGCCATGTCGTCCTTGTTGTAATTGTAGGGTTTCTCGCCGTTCGCCTCGCGGCACTGATTGAGCGCGACATCGAGCGTGATGACCTCACCCGATTTGGGGTCGAAATAGGGATAGTTCTGGCGGATGCCGATGCCCTTGTTGGGAAAGCAGTCCGCGTAGGTCTTGCCGTCGGCAAACGGCGTCGAGAACATCTGCTTGCCCCTGTCCACCGCGAATTGATAGGGCGGAAACGCGTCGATCTCCTCCCATTGCTTGCGCAGCCCGGCGTCCATTGAATAGGGGCCGTTGACGAAATCATCCAATGGGACCTTGGGAAAGCGCTGTGTGAAATAATTGCGAAAGGCCTTGAAGTCGGCCTCGGGATTCACCTTGCCGGCGGCGAAGGCCGGCGGCGCGAACAGACAAAAGGCCGCGGCGGCCAGCAACAATGCGCGAAACATGCGCAAATCCTCCTCGCTGATCTAGTTGTCCGATTCCAACATTCGCATCCTGTCCGGACACTGGCGGCTTGGGAGTAGCGAATGTCAAATCCGCTCCACTAGGTGACCTTTCCGACCAGCGAATCGGACTGGCCCTTGTTATCGACCCAACTGATCGTCAGATCGTCGCCCTTCTTTGCGCCTTTGAAATCGAACTTGATGTAAGGGTCCTTGGCGACGGCGGGTCCCCAGAAGGCGGTGAACACCGCTTTGCCCGCGTGCTCGAATGCGACCACTTCGATGTAGTGCGGCGGGATGAGATGGCCATTGGAATCCTTCACGAATCCGGAATCCATCGGGTGCTGAACCAGAGCCTGCACCACTGTGGTGTCGCCATTTGCCACGGCGCGCATGCGAATTGTCGATGCCATTGATGTATGCCTGTCGTTGATCCGCTCGATCAGCCGCCGCAGCCGCCGACCGTCACTTTCACTTCTTTGCTGGCGCTGAACACTTTGCCGCCGGACTCGACCAGCGCCAAAACCTTGCTGGTTTTCGCCATCTTCAGTCGGTTGGCCACCGTCGCCGAAGTGCCCGCGGGAATGCGGTAGTTCGCCGCCAGCGGGAATGGATTTCCGGAAATGATGATGGCGATCGAATTCACGTTGGGCAGCGATGTGCTGACCGAGATCGGCACTACTGCGCCGTTTTCGGCAATCTCCGGGGCGTCGAGGGTTACCTTGTCCGAAGGCTCCGGAGTCCTGCCGTAGAGCGCCTTGATGGCGTCAGCCTCGGTTTTCTGCGCAAACGCGTTTTTCGGCCACGCGCTGGCGTCGGCGGCGGCTTGCGCGCGTCGGAGCGGGGCGACGGCCGTAACGCCGAGCGGCGCAAGCGCCGCGGCAGCCGCGGCTTTGACGATCGTTCGGCGCGTGCGGGCGCGTGGCGATCTCGCATGCCGGTCGTGGTCGTTGTTCTCCATTGAGGTCCCAACGCTCCTATCGCGTGTAAAGAAAGTCGATGACGGATTCGATTTCCTGATGAGTAAGGATGAGGTTGCGGCCGAACGGGGGCATCACCGTCTGCGGATTGCGCCTGGTCTCGTCGAAGATGACGGCGAACAGTTCCTTGCGGTCGGGAAATCGCTGCTTCATGTTGACGAGAGGCGGTCCGACATTACCGGGAGCGTCGCCGCCCTTGATCGCATGGCAGGTGAGGCAGGTCCCTTTGCTGCGATCGAAGGCGATCTTCTCGCCTGCTGCGGCCGAGGATTGGGCCGTCGCAACCGACGGCTGCGCCGATGCGAGCCCGCCGGCGCACGACATGGCGGCAACGAGGATGCCGGACGCGGCCATTGCCGCAATGCGCGCTCGCTGCATGACGCTCCTCCTGCAGCCTTCTGGCCCCTGCATGGTGCCAAGCGGTGGTGTCGGGACGCAGATTCTTCTGGCCGAAACTGCCGCGGGTAACAACGAACCCCAAATGAGTCAATACTAAACGATGGCACAGCTTGATTGGCGCGACCTCAGGCGAGGCCGCATTTGGCGAGGAAATCGAGCGTCACCCGAACGCATTCTTCCGGCTTCTCGATCTGCAAAAGATGGCCGGTATTGTCGACGAAGCTGTAATCGTACCGTCCCTCGACGCCGAGCGCCTGGTTGGCTGCGCCGGTTGGAGCCCCGCCTTTCACATTCGGATCGCAGCCGATCAGCTTGACCGGGCCGCCGAATTCCGCCGCGGCGGGCCACAGATTGAGCATGAGCGCCTGCGCGTAAATCGTCGCCTCGTTTTCCGGATCGCAAACAAGCTCATACCCGCTGTCGTCCGCGCTCTTGCGCAACACGGAACGCGCCATCAGGTCGTGCGCGCCGTCGACCCAGCGCGCGCTGGCCCGCGACTGCAGGTATTCTGCGGTCAGTTCCTCGATCGCGGCAAAGCGCCGGCGCCGGCCACGCGCCCACGCCGTCAGCCGCTTTTCGAAGGCCGCCATCGTGGCATAGGCCGGATGGTCGGGCGGCGGTAGGTTGGGCGGGTCGAACAACACCAGCGCATCCCAGCGCCAACCGATTTCGATCGCGTGCTTCATCGCGGTGCGGCCCGACATGGAATGGAAAATGCCCGCTGTCGGTTTCTCGCCAAGTCGAGCTTTCACATCCTGCACGACCCGCTCCAGGTCGCGGGTAAGCTGTTCGTAGGTATGGTGCGACGGTACCGCCGGTACGTTCTGGCCATGGTTGCGGAAATCGAACACCAAGAGATCGAAATGCGCCAGAAGGTGCCGCCAATAGGGATAGTAGGCGTCCGCGGCAAAGCCGTTGCCGTGGGCGAGCAATAATCGCACGCCATTGGGATTGCCGTGGCGGCGCATGCGGATTTTGGCGCCGTCATCGAGCGCGACGTCGAAGATCATGCTGGGAGCGGGCAGTTCGAAACGCATTCCAAGGTTCCGGAGAATGGGGACAGGATGGTGTCGCGGCGCTTATGGCCAGGGCTGCCTGCCGGGTCAATAAAGCGCGCGGCGGGCAGCCATGCGCCCGGCTGCGGTCGGCTGCGCGCCTTTACCTCTGGCATGGCGGTTGTTAGCTATGGCACGCACCCGGATGACATCGCCACCGCCGGTTGGAGCCGATCATGAACAAGCCGCAAACCAAGCCACACAGCGAACAGGCTGCCGAGAAGGTCTATCGCGAACTCGTCACCATCAACGGCAAGAACGTCGTCCTCGCGCATAACGAGCCGCCGGTGATCAATGCCGGCGTGCTGGAATACGCCGAGATTTTCCGCATGTTCAACATTTTCGACGAGAAATTCTCGCCGACCAATATCGACAAGGCCGACGGCACGCCGCTGCGGCTCTACACGTCGGACCGGGTCAAGGTCGACGTCTCCAAGCGACGCAAGCACGACATGGGCTTCTGGCATCGCAACATCGATGCCCACGAGATCATCTTCTGCGTCAAGGGCGCGCTGAAATGGGAGACCGAGATGGGTGTCAAGATCATGCATCCCGGTGACATGCTGTTCATCCCCAAGGGTATCGGCCATCGCTCCATGCTGTGCGAAGACTCGACCGACGACAATGTGCTGATCGAGCTGAAGATCTCCGATGACCTGACCTATGTCGGGGAGGACAAGAAGTGATTTGCCGGCGACTCGTCGTTGCGAAGAGCGACGCGACGAAACAATGCGGCGGGCGACGCACAACTGGATTGCTTCGCTTCGTTCGTACCGACAATGCAAAGCCGCCGCCGGAGCAATAGACCGGGATAAGTGAGGAAGCGCGTGCAATCCGTCGAACTGGTGATCAGCGGCATCGATTGGCTCATTACCGTTGACCGCGGCCGCCGCATCCTTCGCGACGCGGCGGTGGCCATAGACCGCGGCAGGATCGTGGCGATCGGCAAGTCGGGCGAGATCGCCGAGGGATTCGCCGGCGCGCGCCGTGTCGACGGCCGCCACACGGTGGCGACGCCGGGTCTCATAGACTGTCATCTGCATTCGTCCTTTCAACTTTCACGGGGACTGGCCGACGAGGCGAACGCGCAGTCGTTTCTGTTCGACCGCATGTATCCGTATGAGGCGGCGCTCGATGGCGAGGACGTGCGCGTCTCGGCAACGCTCGCCGCCGCCGAGCTGCTCAAGCACGGCGTGACCTGCTTCATCGATCCCGGCAATTATCAGCCCGAGGCGTCGGTCGACGGCGTCATGTCCACCGGCATCCGCTACGTCGCCTCGCGCTCGTCGTTCGATTTGACCAAATCCGTGCTCGGCATCCTGCCCGAGCGCATGATCGAATCGACCGCGCTGGCGCTCGATCGCGCCGAGGCCGTCCTGGAGAGATATGCCAAATCCTCCAGCCCGCGGCTGTCGGCCAGCGCATCGTTCCGCGGTCTCAACAATGCGTCAGACGAATTGATCGTCGGCCTCGACAAGCTCGCCCGCAAATACGGGACGCTGCTACAGACCCACGCCTGCTTCTCCTATTCTACCCACGACTCCAGCGTCGCACGCGCAGGCCTCGCGGAAATCGAGCGGCTGGAAAAACTCGGGGTGCTCGACGAGCGCATGCTGATCGTGCATTCGGGATGGCTGGAGCCCGGGGAAGTCGCCATTCTGGCCAAACGCAAGCCGTCGCTGGTCTGCGCGCCGAGTTCGAGCCTGCACAACGGCTATGGAAACTTCATGGTCGGCAGGCTGCCCGAGCTGATGGCGCTGGGCGTCAACGTTGCCGTCGGCTCTGATCATGCCTCGTCGGGGATCGTCGATCTGCCGCAGGAAATTCGGCTGGCCTGTTGCTGTTACAAGGAGGCGCGGCTTAATCCGCGGGTCATGCCGCCGGAAACCGGCCTCGAAATGGCGACCGTCAACGGCGCCAAGGCGGCGCTGATGGGCGAGCGTATCGGCTCGATCGAGGTCGGCAAGGAGGCCGACATCGTGTTGTTCGATACCCGCCGGCCGGAATGGCAGCCGCTGATCAACCCCGTCGCCAATCTGGTGTACAGCGCCACCGGCGATTCGGTGCGTGACGTTTTTGTCGCGGGCGAGCAGGTGGTGGCGCGCGGCCGCCTGACCAGGATCGACGAAGATAAACTGTACGAGCAGATCCCGCTTGCCGTGGCGCGCTTCGGCAAGCACCTGAAGCTCGACAAAATGGTCCAATTGCGATGGCCGGTATCCTGATGCGGCGCCGGCCGCGGATGAGGAAGCATTGAAATGGATGCCATGACGAAGTCGCGGCGCAAGGTCTCGCTCGCCCCGGACCGGTCATATCCCGATCTGCACGATCACATCCGCGCGCTCGATGCGGCCGGGCTTCTGATCACCGTCGATCGCCCGATCAACAAGGATACCGAGATGCATCCGCTGGTGCGCTGGCAGTTTCGCGGCGGCATCGCGGAAAAGGATCGCAAGGCGTTCCTGTTCACCAACGTCGTCGACGCCAAGGGACACAAATACGATGTTCCGGTTCTGGTCGGGGGGCTCGCGGCCAACCGCGAGATCTACCGGATCGGCATCGGCTGCCCGTTCGAGGAAATCGATGCGCGCTGGGTGGAGGCGGCGAGCCATCCCCTGGCGCCGCGCGTGGTTGCGCACGCGCCCTGTCACGAGATCGTCGTGACCGGCGCCGCGCTCGACAAGCCTGGCAACGGGCTTGACGGCATTCCGCTGCCGATCTCGACCCCTGGCTGGGATATCGCACCGTATGCCACGCTGTCGCAATACATCACCAAGGATCCCGATAGCGGCGTGCAGAACATGGGCAATTACCGCGGCCAGGTGAAGGCGCGGCGCCGTCTCGGCATGAATCCTTCGCTCGAGCTGCGCCCCGGCATCTACAACCATTGGGAAAAATTGCGCGCCCGCGGCTGCAAAAAGCTCCCCTGCGCGGTGGTGCTTGGCGCGCCGCCCTGCATCACCTTTGCATCGGTGCAGAAACTGCCGGAAAGCCTCGACGAACTGCATGTCGCCGGCGCGTTGGTCGGCGCGCCGATCAATGTCGTGAAGGCAAAGACGGTCGATCTTCTGGTTCCGGCCGAGGCCGAGATCGTCATCGAGGGTTTCATCGACACCGAATATCTCGAACCGGAGGCGCCGTTCGGAGAATCGCACGGTCATGTCAATCTGCAGGAGTTCAACGCCTACATGGATGTGAGCGCGATCACGCGCCGGCGTGACGCGATCCTCACCTCGATCATTTCCCAGGTGACGCCCTCGGAATCGAGTTTGATCAAGCGAATCGGTATGGAGCCGCTGTTTTTGAACTTCCTGCGCGATACGCTTGGCATCAAGGGCATCAAGCGCGTGTCGATGCACGAACCGCTGACCAATATCCGCAAGGTCATCGCGCTGGTCTGCGAGCGCGAGATGCCGCCGACGGAAGTATGGCGCGCGCTTTACGGCGCCGCGGTGCTGCACCGCGCCGCCGGCAAATACGTCATCGCGGTCAATGACGATATCGATCCGGAGAACGCCGACGCCATCCTCTGGGCGATGTCGTACCGCGCCAATCCGACGCTCGACTTTCATATTCTGCCGCATCGCGACCAAGGCCACGGACCGCGCAGCCAGCGCAACGGCGGACAGGATGCCTCGGTGCTCATCGACGCGACGCTGAAGGAGAATTTTCCACCGATCTCGCTGCCGAAGCGCCCCTACATGGAGCGCGCCAGACAGATCTGGCAGGAACTCGGCCTGCCGCAGCTCAAGCCGGAATCGCCGTGGTTCGGCTATTCGCTCGGCGAGTGGTCGGGCGAGCTCGACGAGGCTGCCGAACGCGCGACCCGCGGCGAATACTTCGAGATCGCGAAGTCGCTGGAAAAGCGCCGGCGCAAGGACGTGCGCATGAACACCGAGGTCCGCAACGTCAAGGATCGTGGCCGCACGCCGCGCCCGAAAAAGCCGCGGTGAGCAGGCCCTCCATGGCGGACGCTTCCGCGGCAGCGGACGAAATCCGGATCTTGTCGGCCGGCGCCATGCGGGAGATCGTTCTCGAACTCGGCGACGGCTACAGAAACCGCACCGGCACCAAATTCTCAGCCGAATTCACCCGTTCCCCGCTCGTTCGCGATCGTCTTCGCGCCGGCGAGATTGTCGACCTCGCCATCACCACCCGATCACGTATCGACGAGCTTGCCCGCGAGACCATGGTCATTGCCGCGACCGCGGTGCCGCTCGCCCGCTCCGGCATCGGCGTCGCCGTGCGTGCGGGGGCGGGCAGGCCGGAGATCGGTTCGGTGGACGCGTTCGTGCGCGCCTTGCAGGCTGCCGAGACGATCGCCTGCGCCGATCCGGCCTTTGGCACTGCGAGCGGGCTCCACCTCGCCGCACTGTTCGATCGGCTGGGAATTTCCGACGAACTCAAGCCCAAGCTGCGCCTCGTCGGCGCGACAGGGGGCAAGCCTGTCGTGGTCTGTGAAGCGGTCGCCAATGGCGAAGCGCAGCTCGGCATTCAGCAGATCGCCGAGATCGTTGCAGTGCCCGGCGTCGAGCTGGTCGGCCCGCTGCCTGCCGCCCTTCAGCATACGACCGTATTTGCCGCGGCAGTCGCCACGGCGGCGCGCCGGCCGGACATGGCGCGCGATTTGCTGACGTTTCTCGCCTCGGCGGATGCCCGGCTGGTCGTGGCTGCGCACGGCATGCAACCCGCGTGATCGCTGTCTTGCCAGCTCACTGCTCGAAGCGTGCTCGGAGACTTGGCAGCGGGCGAGCAAAGATGGCCCGCCGAGGTGATGCCGACCGCTGATGGAGAGTTCAGCGCGCCGACCTGCCGTCCCGTTTGCCCGCGGATAGCACGAGGCGGTCAGGCCATTGAGCGACGATGACCGACGCGGGCGCGGCCGCCGCCAGGAAGGAGCGGAGCGCTTCCTGTGCGTCTGGCGGCAGCGCCAGGATGGCGCGAATGATTTCCAGCAGTCCGGGCTCCTGACTCCAATAATACAGTTCGAGCATGCGGTCCTGCTTCACGCCGCCCATCACGAGCGTCCGAAGCAGCTCCCATACCTGGGCGCTGAGGCGATCCGGATCGGTGCCGCGCGGCGCCGCCAATGTCGACGCCGGATGCTTCCGTGGGCGGGTCATTTCGTTGTCCAGCCTGCGCGATGCCGTGCGATGTGCCCGCCGCGGAGCTACCGAAAAGCGGAAGCTCCCGGCGTTCCGCCGGTCACAACGCTAAGCTCGAGCTGGGCCATCCTGAGCAAGTACACGAGAACGGGGAGCCTGAGTTCCGCCGCTTCCATGATGGCGTAGTCCAGCATCAGCTCGATCGCCTTTTCGGGGCTTGCCACCTGTGGTGCGAAATGCTCCGCTGGCGCGCCGCGGCCTGCCGACACGGCGACTTCGTTCTCCGAGGTTTGCTGTGGCATGATCATCACGCCGCCTCCTGCTCGCTTTGCCGGCGCCAGACGACCGGAAAGTCCGGGCCGCTCAGTGGATCGCCGTCCTGAAGCTGGTGGGTATGGTGCAGTTGCCGGGGCGCCCATGGCCGGACCTTGTAGCGGATGTCGTCGCCGCAGAAACGCAACGACGCCGCGCGACGGACCTGGTAGCGGCTTTGGTTGCCGCCTGCGCCATGCACGGTGCGATAGTGGTGGACGATCACGTCGCCGGGCTCGGTATCGAAGTGTACGATGTCGTATTCCTCCATGTGCCCTTCGATGTCCGGCAGCAGCTCGCCCTGCGCGCCAGGCAGCGCGGTCTGGGCGACGAAAACGTTGGGCTGGTAGAGCTTGCCGTCGCGCTGGGAGCCGCGCAGGTATTGCATCGCGCCCGTCTCCACCGTGACCGGATCGACCGGAATCCACAATACGCAGCACTGATCGCCGTCGATCTCAAAGTAGGTGGCGTCCTGGTGAAAGGCCGTCCGCTCGCGCGTGCCGGGTTCCTTGACGAAAATCTGGTCCCCGAAAAAGTTGACCTTGTCCGATTGAAGCAGCGCCGCGGCGATTTCCGGTCCCGGACCGTTCAGCGTGAAGCGGCGGAAGGGACGAATGCGAGAGGCTATTCCGGTATCCAGGAAAAAGCTGCCCTTCGCCGTCGCTTGATTGTCGAACAGAAAACGTTTGCCGCTTGCCTTGATGTGATCGACCAACGCGGCGACGTTATGCTGCCCGCCGCTCTCGGCCTGAAGCAGTTGTTGATCTTCGATTTCCGCGGCGCGCGTCAACGAACTCAAGTCATAGCCGCTTGGACTGTCTGCAATGGTTCGGACCGCGTCGTCGATGCTATGACGAAGGCCGTTGACGGTCTGGAGATCAAGGATGCCGCGCAGAAGTACGACTCCGGCGACCTGGTACGCGGCAACTTCGTCCTTCGTTATCGGGCGTGTGAGCTTTGACATTTCAAGCCTCCATCGGCGTTGATCGGCGAATCTCGTCTTCAGTGGATGAGTTGGGCTGTAGGCTGGGCGGGCCGGGCATAGGCCGCGGCGGCGGGCTCGATCTCGATCAGCCCGCCATACTGACGAACGTCATCGAGTACCTGCGTGCAGATCGGCCAACGAATGGCCATGCACTCGCCGCCGCCGGGCGTTTTGCGGCCGCCTCCGTACGGGTGCGGCAGGCCAAGCGGCATCGTGCGTGGCGTAAGTTCCAGGTAGGTCGGCAGCGCCACGGAATCGATGACCGTCTGCAGATACGTCAAGCCGTGATCGATGCTCCAACCCAGCATCGCCGCAATGATCCTTCCCTTGGCCAGGCGATTGTCATCGCGGCTCTTGCGCGGCGGAATCACGATGTATCGTGTGCATTCGTAAATCGACGGCGAGCGCGGCGATTGACCATTCTCGACGAGATGCGGAAAGTAATCGGCGATCAGCGAGGACTTGATCGTGGGCGTGATGCGGATGGCGGCCTGAATTCGCTCCTGCTCGCCGACGTCAAGAAAATACACCGCGTCGTTGTCGTCGTATTGATCGATCTCCATGCCGTTGGTGGTCGGCAACGACCAGCCGCGGCCTTTGACGAAGACATCGTGACGGAGCCGAAAGTACTCCGAAAACAGCGCGGCGTGGGAACCGCGGTCGCGCAGCGTGAGTGTTAGAATCATTGGCGCTCTCCCTTCAAACGACTTTCCGGGAGAATGCGCAGTCGGCGAACCGGATGGCTACTCTAAGAACTTAGGGGGGTGCACGCCCGGCGGTCTGCCGCAATCGGTCAAACTTTTGAGCTAAAGGGATATTTCACCGGAACGGATCGCCCGTACCACGGCGTAGGTGCGGCGAAAGGCGTCCAATTTTCGCTTGGCATTTTCGACATGCCAGGTCACGGTGGGGGTGCTCAGCGAGAGAATGTCGGCAATTTCCTCGTCAGTCTTGCCGAAGGCGACCCAGTGCATGACCTCGCGCTCGCGCGGGGAGAGCGGCATGTGCGCCGTTTCCTGGCGCTTGTGCGCGAGCAGAGAGCGTTGCAGCGCCTGGAAGCTGTACATGCCGATGAGTTCAATCGCCGCCCGCGCCCGTTGCGAGAGGTTGGGGTCGGCGCCGCAGGGGCTGAAAAGGGAAACCGAGCCGGAAAGCGTAACGATCGGAACGATGAAACCGTCGTTTGCGCCAAATTCGCGCGCTTCGTCCATGATCGACTTTTCCGATTTTGTCAGATCGCGATTGGCGCGCACATCGCCCCACGAGAACGGCTGCAAATTCCGGCGAAGTTCAGTGACCACGGGATCGCGCAGGACGTAATTGCGCTCGATGTAGCGGTCGACGTATTCCTTCGGACGGTTGTTGAGCAGAATGCAATCGGCCGGCTCGTCGCCGGGGCCGGGCATCGACCAGCTACTCACGCAACTGAATCCGAACCACTCCAATTCGCTGGCAATGTGCCGGCAGATATCCTCGTAACGTTCAAGCTGCTGGAGTCGCTCGACAAAATCTAACGTGCGCTTGGCATACTCATCGCCGTTGAACATGTCGCGACAAAGGCCCCGAAAATGCCGCGTCAGTATAGGCACACGGCTATTGTCGTACCAGCAGGTTCATACACTCGGCAGGATTGCAAACCGTCTCCCGCTCTCCAAATGGACGCTCCCCCGTTCGTGGACAGGGACGCGGGTTCGCCGTGTGCTGCCATCGGCGAGGTCGGGTCAGTCACGTCGATGCAACTTCTGGTCGAGAAGGCCGCGTCCGTCTGTCGCATGCGAAGGCGCGGTTGCCTCCTTCCGCGATGCGCCCGGAAGCGGACGTCAGTAATTGCATCAGTCAGTCTAAGCTCTCTCCGCAGATGAAGCTCGACTTCAATGCCTTGGGGAAGCCTCGCGGAGGCCATAGAGCATTGTGATGTTGATTCGACGGTTGAGATAACCGCGCTTGAATGAGATTTTATCGGTTTTGTGAAACAGATCGGAATCAAATATGACGGCACGGTTCGAACGATACGGGATCGTCACCGATTTCGCCCCAGTTTGAGCGAGAAATTCCCGGATCATCTTTTCTTCATTGTTATACTCTTCGAATGTCCATTCGAGCGGTGCCGGTTTGTCCCAAACAACCAGGCCACCGCTTTCCCGATCCAGATTGGCATCGTCGGGAGTAATCCAGAAATTGATATTCACTGCCGCGAAGTCCGCATGGATATTGATGCCCGTGAGCTCACTGTCATACTTGAACGCCCAACAGCGCATGAGGGGGAGGTGGTCCAGGATCGCCGGATAAGTGCTCCGTAATTCGTCGGCGATTTGCACCAGAAGCGGGCAGGCAAAACCGTCCTCCGGGAGCGCGCCAACGTAGCCATTCGCGTAAATCTGATTCCAGATCGTCGAGCGCCAGCAATAGTCGCGAAGCCTGTTCAGGGCTTCGTCCGTCAAAAGATTGTCGATGACCACAAGTTGCGGCGAGCCGTTCTGCCATTTCGCCGTTATCTCGCCCCCCGAACTATCGGGATTGATTGTCCGGCCTGAAATCCGCGCGCCCTCTTCGAGATTGAAGCGCGCAACGGTGTCCGCTCCGCCAGCACCGCTATTGAGGTAATCACGCTGCTCCTTGTCGTGCCACGACTTATGCGGCGGGAAAGGTCCACGCACGGCCGCATTTTGTGAGCCGTATTCCAGCTCGACGTACCGCCTGAACAATGGGACGCTGTCTGCGAAGCGGCCTTGATTGAATAGTGTGCCGCCGAGGGACCGGAGGATTTCGTGCCTGTACGGATCCAGCTCAAGCGCTTTTCGTAACGCCACTTCGGCGTCATCGTACTTGCCCTGATCGTGCAGACACATGCCGAGATTGTAATGCCCATCGGCGTCAGTCGGCGCGACGGCGACGACCCGCCGTAACGGCGCTTCAGCGTCCGCCACCTTTCGTTGTTCCAGGAGGAGCATGCCGAGCATTAAATTCGCTTTGGCGTGGCTGGGCCGTGTTCGCAAAAGGCGGCGGCACGCGTTCTCCGCATCTGCCAAACGCCCGGCATTACGGTAAGCGACGACCTCATCTAATTCAGCTTGGAACTTAGACGGTTTCGAATTGTTCACAGAACCCCCCATCGATCAGATTCGTGCCGACCAGTTCCACCGTCAATCGAGTTCGCTTAATCTAGCAAAGGCCTGCGAGAAGGCCAATGAAATACTCTTCAATACCGAGCCCAGTGAGGTGAACAGGAAGAGCGGTGCTCGCCAGGGTCTTTGTAGTAGACCCGGCGATGTTCGAATCGTCATTGCCGCCGGCTACGGGAAATCAGCGCGATGTCGGCTTATTCCCCGATCGCGACCAAGTCGCGGACATCACCTTGGTTCAGCGAGGCGCCACTACGCGCCTATTCCTCAACCGCCGTTTTTCGTCTTGCCAGCCAGCCGGCACGAGGAAGCCTCCATACTTTGGAGCGCCGCGACACACCGCGTCCACGCAGCGGCAGGATGTCACGTTTTCGTCATGGACTGACGGGGGCTAGCCTGCGTCTTCCAGACGACAAACTCGGGCCTGCCGTCCATGATCGGTTTCAATTCATATATCGTGTCGTGCCACGCAGAGGCGGCAAGATGCGGCCAAATGGCCGAGAACGCCTCCACCGATCAGCTTCGTGCCGACTACCTCCGCTGTCAATCGAGCTGGCTTCATCTGGCAAAGGCCTACGAGAAGGCCAATGAAATGCTTTTCAACACCGAGCCCAATAAGGTGGGCAGGAAGGGCGCCAATCATTGGCGGTCCTTGTAGAGCCGGCACGATTGCGATGTCCGAATCGGTTCATTGCCGGTGCCAGCTCGCCGCGCCTCAGTGATACCCGCCCGACGCAGTGAGCCGCTCGCCGGTAACCCACGCCGCATCGTCGGAGGCGAGGAACACGGCGACGCGCGCGATGTCGTCGGGCTGGCCGAGCCTGCCGAGCGCGGTGCGCGCCACCATTTGCTGCTCGAAATCACCGCCGACGACGCCGGCGGCGTGGGTGCCCTCGGTCTCGACGCCGCCCGGCGCAATAGCGTTGACGCGGATCTTGCGCGGGCCAAGCTCGGCGGCGAGCACGCGCGTCAGAGTGTCGACGGCGCCTTTGCTGGCGGAATAGATCATCGCCGTCGGCACCGCCTGCTCGCTTGCCACTGAGGAGATATTGATGATGCTGCCGCCGTCCGGGCCGAAACGCTTGGCCGCTTCCTTGGCGGTGAGGATGGTACCGAGCACGTTGGTGTTGAACTGCAGGTGGAATTCGTCCTCGGTGAAGTCTTCCAGCGGCTGGAAATGATAGGTGCCGGCGTTGTTCACCAGAACGTCGATGCGTCCGAACGCTTTTCTGGTTTCCTCGAACAGGCGGCAGACGTCTGCGGACTTGGCGACGTCGCCTTTTACCGCGATTGCCCTGCCGCCCTTGGCCTTGATGTCGGCGACGACGCGGTCGGCGCCGTCACGGCTCGACGCATAGTTCACCGCTACCGCGGCACCGGCCGCGGCGAGGCTCCTGGCGATGCCGGCGCCGATGCCCTTCGAAGCACCGGTCACGATTGCCACTTTGCCTTTGAGATCACTCATAGATTGCTCCCGTTGCGGCGGCGCGCGGCCCGCCGCCCGCCCCGTGGAACCGGCATGTGCGGAACCGCCGCATCTATAGTTCGATGGCCGTCGAACTATGGCGCGAGCCTGCAGGCCGCAAGGGGGAGGGGGTTAGATCTTCGCCAAGCGATCGAGATAGGCGCGCAGCACGCCGCGGTTGAGAAGCAGATTGGCGAATTTTCCCTGACGGACGATTTCAATCAGGCCCGCGGTCTCGAGTTCCTTGAGGTGGTGGGACAGCGTCGCGGCGCTCACCTTGTGCTTCTTGTGTAAGGCGCTGCACGCGGCCGGCCCGGCGCACGCGCCGATCTCCTTGAGCATTTCGAAGCGCCGCGGCTCGGCGAGCGCGCGGGCGATGAGCGCGAACTGCCGCTCGGTAAGGCGCGGGCTTTTTGTGGCGGCGGCAGTCATGACGGCAAAGTAATCACTGCGTCGACGCCGTTCCAGCGGCAAATTCATGGGATGGGTTGAACGAAGCAAAATCTATCGTCAGTCCGGCAAAGCTGCTTCTTCCGCTCCGCTTACCTTCCAGTAACCATCGGAATAGTTTCCAGGTGCTTTCCAAGCCGGAACATCTTTTTTCAAGGTTGCATCAAGATTGACAAAAGCTTCGCTTAACGATCGTTCAGCTAGACCACTCCCGGGGCCAGTCGTGATCTTCAGTGAGTGGAGGCTGCCGAATGAAGGTGATGAACATCGTTCGTGGCGCTAGATTCGCCGCCATCATCCTTGCGGCACTGGCGATTGCAGGGTGCGCCAAGCATCCGGCGAACGTGCCTGGTGGCGCCGCGTGGGGCAATGCCAATGTACCCGGCAGCCCGCAAGACTTTGTCGTTAATGTCGGGGACCGCGTGTTCTTCGACACCAATTCCTCGGACCTTTCCGGGCAGGCGCGAGCGACGCTCGACAAACAGGCACAGTGGCTCAATCACTACAGCCAATATGATTTTACTATCGAGGGCCATACCGACGAGCGCGGCACGCGCGAATACAACCTCGCGCTCGGCGCCCGACGGGCGGAGAGAGTGCGCGACTATCTCATCTCCCGAGGCGTTTTAGCGCAACGCATCCGCACGATCTCCTACGGCAAGGAACGGCCTGTTGCGGTTTGCGACAACGAGTCTTGCTGGTCGCAGAACCGCCGTGCGGTGACCGTGCTCGGCCAGACCTCATAGGATAACGGCGCTCGATTGCTCCGGTCGGAATTGCCGTGCGGTATCACGGCACCTCCACTCCCGGTGCGCCTATAGTCTCCTGACGGTTTCGCTGGTGGGCGCTGTAGGGATTGAACCTACGACCTCTCCCGTGTGAAGGGAACGCTCTCCCGCTGAGCTAAGCGCCCTTGCCGTGCGAGGCGGGATTAAGGCTGCGCGGGCCGCGGTGTCAAGCCGACTGCCATGGCCTGCCGCCATTTCCGAAGGAGCGAGAGCCGCGCGTCGCGTATGCCCGGTTCTCAAACGTCTCGACTGGCAGGCAAGTACGGAGAAGGCGGGACCACGATGCGTCTGGAAACGCGCGGGCTCAATTGGCCGTCGAGGGCATCCGGGAAGCGGTGGACTGCAGCGCGCGTATGCGATCGGCCAACGTGCTCCTTTGCTCGGCTGCGGGCTCGATCCTGGCCGGACCGGCCTCTCCGCGCTGATCGTAGCGGCCGGTCGCGGGGCCGCCGTTGGTCTCTCGGCTCCCGGCATGCGACACATCGTA
>JASHOR010000165.1 GCA_030041005.1 Xanthobacteraceae bacterium | reverse complement strand
TCCTCGGACAAGGATTTGATGCAGCTCGTCAGCGACGGCGTGGTCATGTTCGACACCATGAAGGACAAGAAGATCGGTCCGGCCGAAGTGGTGGAAAAATTCGGCGTCCCGCCCAACAAGGTGATCGAGGTGCAATCGCTGATCGGCGATTCGACCGACAATGTGCCGGGCGTGCCGGGCATCGGCGTGAAGACGGCGGCACAGTTGATCGGCGAATATGGCGATTTGGAAACGCTGCTCGAGCGCGCGGGCGAGATCAGGCAGGAGAAGCGGCGGCAAGCGCTGATCGACAACGCGGATAAGGCGCGGCTGTCGAAAAAGCTGGTCACCCTCGACGATCGGGTGAAGCTCGACGTGCCGATCGGCGATCTCGCCGTGCACGAGCCGGACTACAAGCGGCTGATCGCCTTCCTCAAGGCGATGGAGTTCAATTCGCTCACCCGCCGCGTGGCGGAGTTTGCCGGCATCGATGCCGGCGCCATCGAGGCGGACGAAGGCCTCGCGGGTGGTTTCGCAGGGCAATCTTCTTTCCCCTCCCCCCGCGAAGCGGCGGGGAGGGTCGCCGCGAATGAAATGGGCGGCGGGGTGGGAGGTGGCGAAAAAGAGCCCCTCTCCCCACCACGCGCTGCGCGCGCGGGGGGAGGGGAGGCGGCCGCGCTGACGCCGAAGGCGCTGGCGGCAGCGCGCATGGAAGCTGCGCGCAGCGCACGATTCGACCGCGTCAAATACGAAACCGTGCGCAGCCTCGATCGGCTGACGGCATGGATTGAGCGCGCCCGCAACGTCGGCTTTGTCGCCGTAGACACGATGACCGCGAGCGCCGATCCGATGCAGGGCGAACTATGCGGCGTCGCGCTCGCGGTCGCCCCGAACGAGGCCTGTTACCTGCCGCTCGGCCATCGCCAGGGGGGAGAGGGCGGCGGCGCCACGTTGTTTCGCGGCGAACTCGCGCCCGAGCAAATTCCTGAACGGGCCGCGCTCGACGCACTTAAGCCGCTGCTTGAGGACGACGGCGTGCTCAAGATCGGCCACGACGTGAAATTCGATTGGCAGATTTTCGCGCAGCGCGGAATCGAGATTGCCGCCTACGACGATGTCATGCTGATGTCCTACGTGCTCGATGCCGGAAGGGCCAGCCATGCTCTCGCATCGCTTGCCGAGCACACCTTCAATCACGCGGCGCTTGATCTCGACACGTTGATCAAAGCGGGCAAAGCCAAGATCACCTTCGAAAGCGTCGCGCTCGACAAGGCGACCGAGTATGCGGCGGAAAAGGCCGACGTCGTGTTGCGGCTGCATCGCGTGCTCAAGGCGCGGCTGGCGGCCGAGCATGTGCTCAACGTTTACGAAACGCTGGAGCGAGCGCTCGTTGAAGTGCTTGGGCGCATGGAGCGGCGCGGCATTTCCATCGACCGCAACGTGCTGTCGCGGCTCTCCGGCGAGTTCGCGCAGGAGGCCGGCGGCCTCGAAGCCGAGATCAACAAGCTCGCCGGCGAGACCGTCAATCCCGGCAGTCCCAAGCAGCTCGGCGACATCCTGTTCGGCAAGCTCGGCCTGCCCGGCGGAACAAGAACCAAAACCGGGCAATGGGCGACCGGCGCGCGCGCGCTCGAAGAGCTGGCGGAGCAGGGCCACGAGCTGCCGCAAAAAATTCTCGATTGGCGGCAGGTCTCGAAGCTGAAATCCACTTACACGGACGCGCTGCCGGGCTTCGTCAATCCGACGACGCATCGCGTCCATACCAATTACGCGCTCGCCTCTACGACGACCGGTCGGCTGTCGTCGTCCGATCCGAATTTGCAAAACATTCCGATCCGTACCGAGGACGGCAGAAAAATCCGCCGCGCATTCATCGCCGCGCCAGGCACCAAGCTGGTGTCGGCCGACTACTCGCAAATCGAGCTGCGGCTACTCGCCGAGATCGCCGGCATCGAGCAGTTGCGCAAGGCGTTCCGCGACGGGCTCGACATCCACGCCATGACGGCGTCGGAAATGTTCGGGGTGCCGATCAAAGGCATGCCGGCGGAAATCCGCCGCCGCGCCAAGGCGATCAATTTCGGCATCATTTACGGTATCTCCGCCTTCGGGCTTGCCAATCAGCTCGGCATCGGCCGCGAGGAGGCCGGCGCTTACATCAAAAAATACTTCGAGCGATTCCCGGGCATTCGCGACTACATCGAGGAGTCGAAGGCGTACGCCAAGCAGAACGGCTATGTGAAGACGCTGTTCGGCCGCAAATGTCACTACCCGGAAATCCGCGCCTCCAACGCGTCGGTTCGCGCCTTCAACGAGCGTGCCGCCGTCAATGCCCGCCTCCAAGGCAGCGCCGCCGACATCATCCGCCGCGCCATGACTCGCATGGATGACGCACTGGCGAAGAAAAAGCTGTCCGCGCAGATGCTGCTGCAGGTTCACGACGAGCTGGTATTCGAAGCGCCCGACGCCGAGGTCGAGAGAACGCTGCCGGTCGTCACCCGCGTGATGGAGGAGGCGCCGATGCCGGCGCTGCCGCTGTCCGTACCACTGCGCGTTGAGGCCAAGGCCGCGGACAATTGGGACGCGGCGCATTAGCCGCCGCACTCCGCGTCTGCCGGCCACGATACATCGCCAAGCTGCGCGACCAATCCAGCACTCGCGCAAGGATACTTCTCTTCGCCGGCGTTGACAGCACTCCCTCGCAGGGCGATCAATTGCGCGACCTTGAAGGGATGGATGTCATGGAAAATGCCCAGCACGTCGACCTGCTCATCGGCATCGAAGACAGGTTGAAGTGGTGGCAGAACATTGCCTACGGCATCCAGCAATTGACCGTCGACACGACGGTCCTGATCGTCCCGATCCTGCTTGCCCGGGCGATGAAATTCCCGCCGGAGACCGGCGCATTCGTGGTGCAGGCCGCTTTGATCGGCGCCGGCCTTGTCACCATCGGCCAATCGCTGTGGGTGCTTCGCCTTCCGGTTCTGCAAGGCCCCGCCATCGTCTTCATCGCGGTGGTGCCGGCGGTGGCATCGGTGACCGGCCCCGGAGCGGCCTGGACCGGGCTCGTGATCGCGTCTCTGGTGGCGGCCGTTCTCTCCGCCGTCGGCTTCTGGGGCAAGGCCCGCCCGGTGTTCGGCGCGGCGCCGGTCTATGGTGTGGTGCTGCTGATGGCCAGCGTGGCGATTTCGGGCGCCATCTTCGGCCAGATCGTCGGCTTCCCGCACACGCCGGCGTTTGGCCAGCCGTTCAATTTCGTCATGGCGTCGATTCCGTTCGTGATCGCGGTCCTGCTGGTGCTGCTGGTACCATCGAGTTTCCTGCGCCTGATCTCGTTGCTCCTGGGCGCCATCATCGCGGTGGCCGTGGCGCTGATCGCCGGAAAGATGAGCTTCGCGACGGTGGGCAAGGCGCCTTGGATCGGTCTTTCAGTCTTCTTCCCGTTCGGTTTCCATTTCGACCTTGGCGCGACGCTGGTCATGCTGCTCGCCTTCATCGCAGACCTCGGCCAGGTGGTCGGCAGCTATGTGATGGTGGGAGAGGACATCGGCCGGCAGCAGGTCAGCAACAAACGCATCGACGCCGGAATTTTGACCGAAAGCCTCGGCTCCGCGATCAGCGGCGCGTTCGGCGGCTTGCCGACCGTGACCTATAACCAAAACATCGGTGCGCTGATGGTGACCGGCATCGGCAGCCGGTATGTCTTCACCACCGCCGGCGTCATCCTGGTGATTCTCGGGTTGTGCCCGAAAGTGGGCGCGGTGATCGCCTCTATTCCGGGACCCATCGTCGGCGGGCTCTTGGTGGTGACGGTGGCGATGCTCGCCATGCAGGCCATCCGCGTCCTCGGCAACATGCCGCATACCAACGCCAACATGTTCGCCGCCGGCATCGGCATCGTCGTCGGGGTCGGGGTCACGGCGCTGCCGCACGACTTCATCATGACGCTGCCCGTTGTTGTGCGACCGTTCATTTCGACCGGCATCGTCATGGGCTTCCTCGTCGCCGCGGTGCTGCACATTATCTTCAACCTCGTGTTGAATGCCGGCGAAATTGAAATGAAAAGCATCAAGCCGCCGGTGCACGACGCCTGAGAAGCGCAAGGCGCCGGCAAATCGTCGCGCAATTGCCGCAGTCTCGAAGCCAATTCGAAGCGAATCCGCCGACCGTCAAGAGGCCCGCGTCAATCTGTTGCTGCAACCGTGCCGTTCCTGCCAGAGGCGGGAAGCGAGATGAAGCAACTGGTCGCGGCGATGGTTTGCCTGGGCACGCTTTACGCGATCGACGTCTTTTTCTTTGACGGCTGGTATTTTGGCATCGCGTCGCAGATGATCCAACAGGCCTACGCGCTCAATTGGTGGTAAGGCTGCGCTATCGAGCGTTACGCGACTTGGTCTAATCACCGAGGCGTCATCGCGATGAGCCAACGGACCCGTGCGACGTCGCGCGGTCCGACGGCAGGCTCGGCGACGAAGCGATCCCTACTTCGCGCTGAATAGCTTCGCGGAGCTTGTCATCGGGCCGGCCATTTTCGGGCCGGACCCGTTTTGCCCGCAATGACAGCCTGAACTCTTTGCCCGCTATTGCGTGCGTTGCGCCGCCTCCTTGACGATGCGGTAGGCGTCGTTGACGGCGGGTTTCTTTTTCGCCACCTCGGCCACGGCGCTGGAAAACGTCTTCATCAGCTCCACCTGCTCGGCCGGCGGCAACGGGATGAGTTGGCCTCCGGCTGCAATCCACCCCTTGCGGGCCTTCTCGACAATATCGCTGGCGATGGGAGCGATCGCCTTCTGCTCGGCGGCGGCGTCGTCATCGACAAATTTTTTCAGGTCCGCGGGCAATGAATCGTACCAGGCCTTGTTGACCTCGACCATGACGAAGACGGCAGGCTGACCGGTTTCGGTGACGTATTTCGCGGCATCGTTGAAATGCATCGGGGTCCATACGACGATGCCGCCGACCGCGCCGTCGATGGTTCCCTGCTGCATCGCCGGGACGACATCGGCGAGCGTCATCGCCACCGGCGTCGCGCCGAGCCGGGAGATCGGCGTCATTTGAAACGGCGAGGCAAGAACGCGAATCTTCTTTCCCTTGAAGTCCGCGAGATGGCGGATCGCCGCTTTTGCGATCACCGAGGATGGCGCGTTCATGTACATGGCGACGCCGTGCAGGCCCTTGTTGGCTCCGAGGCCAAGCATCAGTTTGCGGACCGCCGGATCGGCTGCGACGCGTTGACCCTGCGCCATCGAACTGACCAGGCCGGGAGCCGACATCACTTCAAAGCGTTCGTCGACGCCGACAAAGAATTCCGGCGGAATCAACGCGCATTGGATTGAGCCGAATTGGGTGCCTTCGATCTGTCGGGGAATCGAACCCAATTGGCTCAAGGGAAAGATCTGCGGCTTGATGCGGCCGCCGGAATCCTTCTCCAGCGCTGCGGCATAGGCCTTGGCGAAGAAATAGCTGGGATCGTTGAGCGTCGGCAGGCTGATCTTCATTGTGTAGGTCTTGCCTTGCGCCGAGGCTGCGCTTGGTCCCAGCGCAAACAACAGACCCATCGCGCAGCCTGCTGCGGCAAGGCGTGCGGCGACCTTCGAGCCGATGATGTTCATGGCTTTTTCCCCAGTTTGGCAGCGCCGGGACTATAGCTCATTTGCTCGAACGCGGCAGGCCGGGGCGAGCCGCGCCGGCGGCTTATTTATCCGGCACGACGGCGATCGCCTCGACCTCGTAGAGCGCGCCGTCGCGCGCGAGCTTGGAGATCTGGATCGTCGTCGAGGCCGGCGGATTTCCGGTGTCGACGTAGCGGTCGCGGACCTCGAAGTAGATCGGCAGGTGCGCCATGTCGACGAGATAGTTGTTGAGCTTGACGACGTGCTCGAACGTGGCGCCGACCGCGGCCAGGGCCGCCTTGATATTCTCGAAACACTGGATGGCCTGGGCGCGGAAATCCCCCGGCGCGCCGGCAAATTTTCCGTCCACCGTCATGCCGAGCTGGCCGGCGAGATAGATGGTGCGGCTGGGGCTTTTGGTCTCCACAACGTGCGAGTAGCCGCGTGGTGCGGGAATGGCAGAGGGATTGAGAAAACGATGAATGGGCACGGGCTCACTCCTGGTGGGCGATGAAAGCTTTAATACGAACGATCATAGTTTCCTGGCCCGCATCCGCCCACCGGTTTTGCTTGACGGGATGTCGCACGGCAGCGGGCGCTGGCCGCTCGCGACGGCCGCACCGCGCAGTCGGCGAACGCGCAAGAGACCTTCGCCGACATCGAACGGATCGCCGGCTGAGAAATTTCCAACTTGTCAGTTCTTGATATGGCTGAGGTTCTCGGTGCCGCCGCGATACCGCCGTCGCTCGTGGTTTTGCGTGGTCAGCTTGGCAGGGAGCCGACGACTTCGTCGGCCAGCGAGAGCGACGACGTCAGTCCCGGCGACTCGATGCCGAACAGGTTGACGAGCCGCGGCAGGCCGTGGTCGGGCTCGGTCGCGATCATGAAATCGGCCTGGCCCTCGCCCGGCCCGGTCAGTTTCGGCCGAATGCCGGAATAATCCGGCACCAGCGAACCGGGAGGCAGCGCCGGCCAATAGGTGCGGATTCGGTCGTAGAAGGCCTCGGCGCGGCGCGGATCGACGGTGTAGTTTTCTTCCTTGATCCACTCGACGTCGGGGCCGAAACGCATGCGGCCGGCCATGTCGAGGGTGACGTGAACGCCTAATCCGCCATCGATCGGCGTCGGGTAGATGAGCCGGGAAAAGGCCGGGCGGCCCGCAAAGCCGAAATAGTTGCCCTTGCCGAGAACGAGGCGGGGCACCTTGTCGGCGGGGTAGCCCTCGATGCGTCGCGCCAAAGCCTGGGCGCCAAGGCCCGCCGCGTTCACCACGGCGTCGAACGGCACGCTGCCGGCGTCGCGCCCGCCGAATTGCACGCGCCAATGCGCCGCTTCGTAGCTCAAGCGCTCGACCGGCGTGGCAAACGCGATCATGCCGCCACGATCCTGCAATTCCCCCCACAGCGCCAGCATGTAGCCGTGGCTGTCGATGATGCCGGTTTCCGGCGACCAGAGCGCGCCGATGCAGAACAGCTCCGCCTCCATGGCGCGCGCGGCGTTGGCGCCGATCATCTCGGTGCTTTCGACGCCGTTGATCCGGGCCTGGGCGGCGATGGTTTCGACCTTGGCGAGTTCCGCCTCGTTGGTCGCCACGACCAGCTTCCCGCATTTCCGGTGCGCAACGCCGTGCGACGCGCAGAACTCGTAGAGCATGCGGCGTCCGCGCACGCAGTGCACGGCGCGCCTGGTGCCGGTCGGGTAATAGAGGCCGGCATGAATGACTTCGCTGTTGCGCGAGGATATGCCGTTGGCAATGCCGCCGGTGCTTTCGGCGACGGTCACGTCATGGCCGCGCAACGCCGCCGCGCGCGCGACTGCCAGGCCGATAACGCCCGCGCCAACTACCAGGACCTGCATCGCGTCGCTGCCCCAGGCTCTCTTGCTCCGCGCCATCCGCCTTGGCCGATGACGACTGGACACTCAGCCTCTCAACCTCTCTTCCACGGAATGATCAGGCGTTCGAGCTCATTGAGCAAGACCGTGATCACAAAACCGATGATGGCGATCATGAACAGGCCGACATACATCTGCTCGACCGAGAAGGTCTCCCATGCGGTCCAGATCATGTAGCCGAGCCCGCTCTTGGCGCCTATCATCTCGGCGATCGCGATCAGGATGAGTCCGATGCCGATGCCGAGCTTGAATCCGGTCATGATGACGGGCAGCGCGCCCGGCAGCGCGATGGTCCAGAAAGTCTTCCAGCGGTTGGCCTTGTAGTTGCGGCCCACGTCGAGATAGATGCGGTTGATTTCCAGCACGCCGGTGGTCGCGTTGATCGCCACCGGAAAGAATACGCCGATCGCCACCATAAAAATCTTGGAGCCTTCGCCGAGCCCGAAGATGAGCAGCGCGAGCGGCAGGATTGCGCTTTTCGGAATCGGATAGGTCGCCGCCACCAGCGGATCGAAGATCGCGCGCACCCAGCGATTGAGTCCCATGGCGATGCCGAGAACAAGCGCCGGAAGGCCGCCGATCAGCGTGCCGAGCGCCAGCCGGCGCAAGCTGACCAGCGTATTGGAGATAAGCTCGCCGGACCGCAGCATGTCGATCAGAACGGCGAAGATACTCGACGGCGCCGGAAAGAAGCGGGTGTCGATCAGCCCGATCCGCGCCGCCCCCTCCCAGACGGCCAACAGGACGATCGGCGAGGCGATCCCCAGAATGCGCTCGCGTGCGCGCATCGACAGGGCAAAGCTTTGCTCCGGGCTGCCGACGATGGTCTGCGTGCTCATGCGAATTGCGTCCTATTGTTGCGACTTGTCCCGCTTTTCCTGCTGCGCCTCGTCATTTTCCTGCTCGCGAGCGCGCTGCACTTCCTCCCGCAGCCCGGACCAGATATGGGCGATAAGCTCGCCGAACTCGGGCGCTTTCTGCAGCTCGATGATGTTGCGCGGCCGCGGCAGCGGCACCGGCACGAGGCTTTTGACCCGACCGGGCTGCGCCGTCATCACCATGATGCGGTCGCCGAGATAGACCGCCTCGTCGACGCTGTGGGTGATGAACACGACCGTCTTCTTCTGTTCGTCCCAGATGCGCAGCAACTCCTCCTGCAACAAGAGCTTGTTCTGCGCGTCGAGCGCCGAGAACGGCTCGTCCATGAGGAGAATTTCCGGATCGTTGGCGAACGCCCGCGCGATCGACACGCGCTGCTTCATGCCGCCGGAGAGCTGATGCGGGTAGTAATCGGCGAATCGGGTGAGCCCGGTGCGCTCCAGATAATGGCCGACGCGTTCCTTGACGACGGCGGCCGGCGCATTGCGCATGCGCAAGCCGTAGGCGGCGTTGTTCCACACGGTCATCCAGGGAAAGATCGAGTCGCCCTGAAACACCATGGAATTTTCCGGCTGCTCGGAGCCGGCCTGCGTGTCGATCTCGATCGATCCGGACGTTGCTCGTTCCAGGCCGGCAAGGATGCGCAGCAGCGTGGTCTTGCCGCAGCCCGAGGGCCCCACAATCATGAAAAATTCACCGGGCCGGATGTCGATCGAGATGCGCTCGATCGCCGCGAGCTTGCCGAAGCTCTTTTGCAGGTCGCGGATGCGAATGGCGGGCCGCGCCTTGTGCGGCTCCGGCTCGGGGCCGCCGAGCGGAGCGCTGAGGGTACTGACGCTGGCGCTCATGGACCGCTGGCGCTCATGGACGCGATCAATCACCGGTAGAGCGGATTTGACATTCGCTACCCGACCAGCCGGAAGCTCCCGTGGCGAATGTCAAATACAAAACTCCACCATCACTCATATTTGCTAGTGGTCCTTTGATTCCAACATTCGCATGATAGGGTGCCGAAACGGGATGCGAAGAATTGGGCCACCAGGCCGTTCATCGGGTTCGGGTGCATTTTGCCGGGCAATCGCGCCGATCTCAACTCCACGGGAGCGCCGATGATTGAACCGAAACCGATCGCATCGCTGTAACGGGCACACTTGGCGGCTTGCGGCGTGCGGTCTTGTGTCGCGTCGTCCGGTCGGCTTGCGGTTCCGCGTCCCCTGCCGCAGGGACGGATAAGGAGGTCATGTATGCCGGATAATGTCGTGCGTGTCTGTTCGCAAGCCGAGATCGCGCCGGACACGGTAAAGGCTTTTGAGATTGGCGGCCGCACGCTCGCCGCGTTCAATATCGGCGGCAAGTTCTACGTGACCGACGACGAATGCACCCATGCTTCGGCGAGCCTGGCCGACGGCATGCTCGACGGCGAAGTGATCGAATGCAGCCTGCATTTCGGCGCCTTCCATGTCCCCACCGGCGCGGTCAAGGCGCCGCCATGCTCGTTCGCGCTGCGCACCTACAAGGTGCTGCTGCGGGACGGCGACGTTCTTGTCGATCTCGACCGTGATGCCGCCGGGGAGCCGGCCTGACAGTCATGCGTGCGTCGTCCGCCGAACCGGCACCCCTGGGCCTCGGCATCGCCGGCCTCGGCATTGCCGGCCTCGGCATGGCCGGCGCGGTGATGGTGCAGGCTGCGGCGGCGCATAAAGGCTACGTGCTGCGGGCGGCGGCCGATCCGCATGAGGCGCCGCGCGCTGCCTTTGCGCAGGATTTCAACGCCAGCGCCTATGACGATATCGGCGATCTGTGCGCCGATCCGGCGGTCGAGGTCGTCTACATCGCGACGCCGCATCAGTTTCATGCCCCGCATGCCGTTCTCGCTGCCGAGCGCGGCAAGCACATTATTCTGGAAAAGCCGATGGCGATGACGCTCGCCGATTGCGACGCCATTATCGCCGCGGTCGAGCGTCACAATGTCCATCTCGTCGTCGGCCACACGCACGCCTTCGATCCGGCGGTGCGGGCAATGCGCGCGCTGGTCGCGGGCGGTGATCTCGGCCGGCTCGGCATGATCCACAGCTTCAATTATACGAACTTCCTTTATCGTCCGCGGCGGCCCGAAGAGCTCGACACGGCGCGCGGCGGCGGCATCCTCTTCAACCAGGTGCCGCACCAGATCGATATCGTCCGGCTGCTTGCCGGCGGCTTGGCGCGAAGCGTGCGGGCGCAGGTGACCGCGCTCGATCGGTCGCGGCCCACCGAAGGAAGCTGCGCCGCGCTCATCCAATTCGAAAATGGGGCCGCTGCATCGCTGGTCTACGGCGGCTACGACTACTTCGATTCCGACGAGTGGCATTTCAATGTCGGTGAACGCGGTGCCCCGAAAACGCTCGACCATGGCGCCGCGCGCCGCGCATTGATGAAAACGTCCGACGAGACCCGCGCGCGCACCGAGACCTACGCTTATGGTTCGAGCAAAGCCGGACTGCCGCCGCACCAGCCGCATTTCGGCATCACCATAGCGACATGCGAGAAGGGAGAGCTGCGCGCATCGGCCGACGGATTGATCAAATATGACGCCAGCGGCGCCACGGAATACGAGATTGACCGCGGCGTCGGCATGCCGGGGCGCCGCGAAGTGCTCGACGACATGCTCGGGCTCCTCCGCCTCGGCAGACCGTCCGTTCACGACGGCCGCTGGGGCAAGGCCACCCTTGAAGTCGCGCTCGCCATCCTGCAGTCGACCCGCGAGGGCCGGGAGATCATGCTCGAGCATCAGGTGACGGCATAGCCGTCATTCCGGGGCCGCGCGTCAGCGCGGAGCCCGGAATCCGCAGCCCCTGTGATGAGGCAAGTTCTGTGCCCTCAGCGATTATGGATTTCCGGGCTTGCCGCGTCGCCGCAATCCGGGATGACCGCGGTGCGTATTGGCCGTCGAACCGCTATTCTCTATATAAATCCCGATCCGATCGGAGCGGCCAACAATGAATTACCAACCGTCGAGCCATGATTTTGTCGTGGAGAACCGCGAGCAGAAGACATTTTTCGTCAATCGCGAGGTGTTCGTTTCCGCGGACGTGCTGGAGCGCGAGCAGCGCGCCGTATTCGACCACTGCTGGATCTATGTCGGGCACGCCTCCGAGCTCAAAAACCCCGGCGACTTCAAGACCCGTCCGGTGGCCGGACGGCCGATCATCTTCTGCCGCGATCGCGAAGGCGCGGTGCATGCGCTGATCAATTGCTGCCGGCACCGCGGCGCGCTGGTCTGCCGCGAGCGCGAAGGCAACGCGCGGCAGTTCTACTGCATGTACCACGGCTGGACCTATCATCCCGACGGACGGCTCAAGTCGGTTCCCGGCGCCGACGCCTACGGCGCGGCCTTCGACACCGGCGAAATGGGATTGGTGGCGGTGCCGCGGCTCGAAGCTTATCGCGACTTCTATTTCGCCAATTTCGATCGCGACGCCGTCGATCTCGGCAGCTATCTCGGCGGCGCCAAGGAATACATCGATCTCGTGGTCGATCAGTCGCCGTCGGGGAAAATGCAGATCGTCTCCGGCACGCAGGAATACGACATCAGGGCGAACTGGAAATTGCTGGTCGAGAACAGCGTCGACGACTATCACCTGATTTCCACGCACTCGACCTGGCTCAATTACATGCGCAATTCCGGGGTCAACGTCACCCCGCCGAAAGGCGAGCTGCTGCCGACGCGCGGCTTCGGCCGGGATTTGGGCAACGGGCATCTGACGACCGACAATCCGAACTATCGCGGCCGTCCGGTGGCGCGCTGGATCTCGGTCTATGGCGAGGACGCCAAGGCGGATATCGACGCGATTCGCAATGAGCTGGTTTCGCGGCTCGGCTCGGCGCGCGCCGCGCGCGTCGCCGACACCAATCGCAATCTGTGCATCTTCCCCAACCTCGTGATCAACGACGGGTCGTCCGTCACCGTGCGGCACTTCTATCCGATCGCCCCTGACCGCATGCACGTCACCGCCTGGGCGTTGGGGCCGGTAGAAGAGACCGAGGCGCAGCGTGCGCGGCGGCTGCATGCGTTCCTGACCTTTTACGGCCCCGGCGGGTTCGCCACCCCCGACGACGTCGCCGCGCTCGAAGCGGCCCAGCTTGGCTTCGCGGCGTGGCGCGAGGTGCCGTGGTCGGACCTTTCGCGCGGCATGGCGAAGGCGCCCGATCAGCAGCTCGCCACCGACGAAGGGCACTTGCGGGTCTTCTGGCGCAAGTGGAGCGAACTGATGGGAGCGCGCGTATGAACGAGATCGTCGGTGCGACCGTCTCGCGCGCTGAAGTCGAGGATTTGCTCTATCGCGAGGCCGACCTGCTCGATTCCTGGCGGCTCGACGACTGGCTGAAGCTGCTCACCGACGATGCGGCCTATTACGTGCCGCCGAACGACAAGCCGGACGCCGACCCCCGCTTTGCCCTGTTCACCATCGCCGACGACATGGTGCGGCTGCGCGAGCGGATCATTCGGCTCAAAGATCCCAATTGCCACGCCGAATATCCGCTGTCGCGCACGCGCCGGCTCATCAGCAACGTGCGCATCACGGGCGTGGACGGCGATGTCATCGCGGTCGTGGCCAACTTCATCGTTCACCGCTTCCGTCACAACGACCTGCAACGTGTTTTCGTCGGCCACTACCGCTACAAGCTCAGACGGCAGGGCGGTCAACTGAAAATCGCCGAACGCCGCGCCATCCTGGATGCCGAGGAGCTGGGTCTGCTCGGCTCGGTGAGTTTCATTTTGTGATGCCGAATTCCTGCTCCTCGTCATGCGCGGGCTTGGCCCGCGCATCCATGCCGCGCCGCGGGGTCTCGCATGGATTGCCGGGTCAAGCCCGGCAATGACGAATTGAGAGGACGCCCATGTCCGAACTCGACAAGGTCTTTGGCGAACTTTCGCAGCGGCGCGCGGAGCAGGATCGCGAGCGGCGCGAACGCCACAAGCTCACGGCCGATTTCCTCGGCGAATTCTTCAAGGAGGACATCGAACCGTCGCAGACGCTGCAGCGCCGCGGCATCGAAGCCCACTTTATCGACGGCAAGCTCGTCCTGCACCGCCCGCAATCCGGACACTACCAGGAGCCGCTGTACATCGTGGTCGGCGAGCAGGGCGAGATCGACATCGCCGGGCGTTCGCTCGGGCGCTACGAGCCGGCGGACAAGCTCGCCAAAAAGCGCGAGCTGATCAACGAGATCATCTCGTTCTTTGATTTGTAATACCGACAGCGCTGAGTATCGACCTCATCCTTGGCGCGTCGGGCGGATGAGCCGAAGGCATGATCCGCCGTCCGAGGGACCAAGTGGCGAAGCCGATAGACGGCATTCGGCGGAAACGTTATTCAAGACTCAGGCAGTGCTGGAAGGTCTCATTTGGCGGAAGGAAATGGCGGATTACGCTCCGTCAGTCCGCCCTACGGACTACCATAGAGGATAAGGCGATGCCCCCTGTTGCACATCCAGGCCGCTTGTTGAAGCGTGAATTGGCCGCTCGCGAATTGAGCGCCGATCGTCTTGCGCTGGATATCGGCGTACCTTCTGGCACTGCTCGCGCGGCTGGCTTGCGTTTGCTGCCTCTACCGAGCCGTTTTTCCTTCGATCGCTTCGGCGTGAATACGGAGCGGTGATAAACGAGATAATGAATTCACCCATTCAACGCCGCCGAGATTAGCGAGATTAGACTGTTAGAAATCCCTTCGGGTCGCGTAAGCCCGGATTGAGCCGTATGCAATCCCACATGTCGCCGGGCTCATGTGGGCTATTTCGCCGCCGCAATCCAAAAATCTCCGTGCTCTCCGCGCCTTAGACAAAAAAGTGCGAATCAAGGCAGCATGTCACAATTTCCGCGCCCGATGATCGAACAAAGAGCCGGATAAAATTCGTACCAGATCAGATAGATAGCTCCGCTCCGGCAGAAATCGTTGTCGCGCGACGCGCGACGAACTAAAAGAGCTTTATCTCGCTCTCTTGCAAGGACGCTGGCCGGTGACCCCGTCCGGCGGAGCGGGGTGCGGCGCCCGCGGGCAGCGGCTCGTCACCGTTGCACTCGGGCGGCTTCGGGCATCATGCCCGCCGGCACCATGACCGGTGCGCGAGGTGCTCGCTGTAACCGGGGCCGGCGCCGGCGGGAGACCCCCGCCACCTCTGGCGCCGCGCTCCGCGAAGCCTGGTCCGGAGCTGAGCCTTGGGCGACGTAAGTCCCCTTGGTCAGAGCCGCGGTGGAACGCCGACAGGCGAGCGCGCCCTGCAGGGTGCGCGCTGCGCCGCAAGGCTCGGTGGTTGGTGAACAGCGTCTGTCGGCGTTCCGCTTCCTTTTCGTTGCCGGAAGCGAGTCGAGTGTGGCGGTTGAGAAGTCCGCATGACGAGGGTGCCGCATAATGATGCGAACTTCGGAATCGGGACACGAGAAGATTTGCAGCGCGCGTTGAGTGAAACGAAACCCGGCAAGCGGCGAGCGAGCCGGATCAGGATCATCGATCCCGGATTTCGCTTCGCCCAGTCCGGGCTACGGATTTTCGATTACGTGCGCCGCGCCGATCGTGATGCATCCGGCTGGTCCACCGCCGGGGTCATCTGACGACGATCGAAGGTGCGGCGAGGGTCTTGCGCTTTGCTTGCTGATGACTCGGGTGCGAACAAAAACCGCATCGCGAGAATGAGAACGGCTGTGCGGAGGATTATCTTCCCCTCTCCCCCCTGCGGGAGAGGGTGGCGAAATCGAGCGAAGCGAGATTGAGCCGGGTGAGGGGTCGTTTGTAGAGGCGCGCTTCGCGCGCGACCCCTCGCCCGCCTCGCTCACTCCGTTCGCTCGGCACCCTCTCCCGCAGGGGGAGAGGGAAGGGGGAAGGTGCGCTCTCAGGCATATGCGATACGGTCGCAGTTTCGCCACGCGGCGAATGTCACTATAAGTGCCGCACGAGCAACGAGGATCGAACATGTATTCAGGGCCCGGAGTAAAGACCAGCGCGGATTTTCCCATCCCGGACACGATGAAGGCCTGGGTGCTGGGCAATCCCGGCGAGCTGAAGCTCAGCGAAAAGCCCGTGCCGGTGCCCAAGCGTGCGGAAGTGCTGGTGCGGATCGACGCGGTTGCGATCTGCGCCACCGATCTGGAAATCATCTATAACGGCCCGCCGGCCTCGATCCAGGGCGGAATGCCGTTCAACAAGAATTTCACGCCCGGTCACGAATACATGGGAACCGTGGTCGCGCTCGGCCCCGGCGTCGACGAGTACAAGATCGGTCAGCGCGTCACGGTGGAAATCCATGCCGGCTGCGGCCAGTGCAAGCGCTGCCGCGAGGGCATGTACACCTCCTGCCACAACTACGGGCTCAATTACGGCGACGCCGACAAAGGCCATCGCGCCAACGGCTTCACCACCGACGGCGGCTTCTGCGAGTATCAGGTCAACGCCATCAACACGCTGGTCGCCATTCCCGCGGCGATGTCGGACGAGGAGGCGACGCTGGTGGTGACCGCGGGCACCGCGATGTACGGGCTCACGGAGTTGGGCGGCCTCGTGGCCGGCGAGAGCGTCGTCGTGACCGGCCCCGGACCGATCGGTCTTCTCGGCGTTGCCGTGGCAAAGGCGCTGGGCGCGCAGCCGGTGATCCTCACCGGCACGCGCGACAACCGGCTCAAGATCGGCCGTGAGCTTGGCGCCGATCACGTCGTCAACGTGCGCAACGAGGATGCCGTGGAGGCGGTCAAGCGGCTCAACGGCGGCAAGGGCGTCGATTACGTCCTCGAATGTTCAGGCGCGGCCAACGCGGTGAACGAGGCGATCCGCATGGTCAATCGCGGCGGCAAGGTGTGCCTCGCGGCGTTCCCGCACGAGCAGACGCCGGTCGATGTCGCCCACATCGTGCGCAACAACATCTATCTCTACGGCATCCGCGGCGAGGGCAAGAGCGCGACCCACCGTGCCGAAGCGTTCATGTCGCAGAAGCGTTTCGACGCCACGAAAATCCACACCCACACCTTCGCGCTCGACGATCTGCCGATTGCGATCCGCTACGCCAAGGAGCGCATCGAGGACGCCATCAAGGTGGTGGTGAAGGCGCAAGGCGTTGCCGCGCACCGGATCGCTGCGGAATAGCGCTGCTGCAGGCGCATCATCAGCGCTTGCGGATGCGAAAAGTCAGCAGCTTCTTTTCTTTGCTTGTTTCTTCCAGCGTATCGCCCGTGTGGTTCAGCAAATTCGGGATGTCGATCCCGGCCAGCGGATCGGTGCATTCCACGATCAGGATATCGCCGGCCGCCATGCCGCCAAGCGCCTTGCGCGTACGCAAAGCCGGGAGCGGGCATTTGAGCCCGCGCAGATTGAGGGTCTTTTCCGTCATTCTGCGGACTGATGTAACAGCGTTGACCAAACTGACGTAAGACTTATCCAAGCGGCCAATCGTCCTTATCATACCGACAATGAGCGAGGGTTCTACCGTTCAGCGCATTACCCGCCTGTCGGCGTTGGGCGACGTGGTGGACTTGATCGAGCGGAGCGTGCGCGCCGCAGCGCCGGATCGCGCCCCGCTCGCTGCGGCGCTCGGCCGCGTCCTGGCCGAAGACGTGACGGTCGCGACGCTGCCGCCGCGCGCCATAGCCTTGCGCGACGGCTTTGCGGTGGATGCAGCCGCAATTGCCGACGCCGGGCCCTATTCGCCGGCGCCAATGCCGGTCGACGCGCACAGCGTCGAAACGGGCGGACCGCTGCCGGACGGAACGGATGCGGTGGTACCGGTTGACGCGGTCCGGCAAGGCGGCCGATACGCCGAGGCGCTGGTTGCGGTCGCGCCGGGCGAGGGTGTGTTGGCCGCCGGCGGCGATGCGACGCCGCAAAACCCGCTGCGGCGCCGAGGCGACCGGCTGCGCGACATCGACATTGCGGTGCTCGCGGCGGCTGGTGTCGCGCAGGTGCTGTCGTGCCAGCCTCGCGTCCGCATCATCTGCGGCACCGGGAAGCGGACGCCGATGATCGAAGCGGGTCTTGCCTTCTTGGCGCGCAGTCTTGCGCAATCCGGCGTCCTGGCGTGCGGTCCCCAATCCGGAACAGTAGAAGACGGATTACGGCAAAGCGATCATGACGCGATATTTGTCCTGGGCGGCACCGGCGCCGGCCGTCAGGATGCGAGCGTGCGCACGCTGGCGCGGCTTGGCACCGTGGCAGTGCATGGCGTTGCCATGTCGCCCGGCGAAACGGCCGGCCTCGGCTTCATCAACGATAAGCCGGTGCTGCTCATTCCGGGTCGGCTCGATGCGACCGTGGCCGTCTGGCTCTTCCTTGGCCGGCCTGTTGTCGCGCGGCTTGCCGGCGGCAAAATCGCGGAATTGGCGAGCGTTCTGCCCCTCAAGCGCAAGGTCACATCGACGATCGGACTGACCGAGTTGGTTCCGGTAAGCTGCACCGGCGGCGTAGCTGAGCCGTTGGCCACCGGATATTTGTCGCTGACAGCGCTCGCGACCGCTGACGGCTGGATCGTTATTCCGGCCGAGAGCGAAGGCTTTGCAGCCGGCACGCCGGTTGCGGTAAGGCCATGGTCATGAACGGGAAAGCATCGCTTGGGCGTTCCGATCGGCGATCCGGTACGATCGTCGATGCGGTACGGCGCGCGGCCCGGCAGGAGCAGTTCCTCGAAGTCGTTTCGGCAGACGAGGCACGCCGGCGTTTTGAAGCAAGCGTCGATCGTTCGCCGCTTGCGGCGGAGTCTGTGTCGCTCGCTGCCGCGCTCTCCCGCGTGCTTGCCGCCGACGTTATCGCGCCGGTTGATGCACCACCGTTCGACCGTTCCAACGTCGACGGGTTTGCCGTGCGCGCTGCCGATACCGCCGGCGCCAGCGATGGTTCGCCGCGACGGCTGACGCTCAACGACGAGGTGGTGCCTTGCGGCCTGCAGCCGGCGATCGAGGTCCTGCCCGGCACCGCGACGGCAATTGCGACCGGCGGGGTCATTCCGCGGGGCGCCGACGCGGTGGTGATGATCGAGCACACCGAACTGATCGAAGGCGATGCCGGGCCCGCAATCGACGTGCGCCGCGGCGTGGCGAGCGGACAGTTCGTGTCCTACGCGGGGTCGGACATTGCGCGTGGCGAAACGTTGCTGCGGCGAGGCACGCGCATCGGTTCGCGAGAGATCGGGATGCTTGCCGCCTGTGGTCTTGCCGCTGCGAACGTCGTGCGCCGCCCGCGGGTTGCCGTGCTCTCGACCGGCGACGAACTGGTTGAGCCGGGCCGGCCGCTCAAATCCGCCGGTGTCTATGACAGCAACGGCGCCATCCTCGCCGCCGCGATCGCGGAAGCGGGCGGCGAACCGGTTGCCTTCGGCGCGTTGCCCGATGAGGAGGTTGCGCTCGAAATTGCCATGCGTGACGCCCTCAATTCGTGCGACATGGTGGTGCTCTCGGGCGGCACGTCGAAGGGCGCGGGCGACCTGTCGCATCGCGTCGTGTCGCGGTTGGGACCGCCGGGCATCCTGGTCCATGGCGTTGCGCTCAAGCCGGGCAAGCCGCTGTGCCTTGCCGTGATCGGTGAAAAGCCGCTGATCGTGCTCCCCGGGTTTCCCACCTCGGCGATCTTCACATTTCATCGCTTCGTGGCGCCGGTCGTCCGCGCGCGCGCCGGTCTTCCGCCGCAAGCCGCGCGCGCCGTCACGGCCCGCGTGCCGATCCGTATCGCCTCCGAACTCGGTCGCGAGGAATTCGTGTTGGTCTCTCTGGTCGATGGGGAAGGCGAACCGGTTGCCTTCCCGACCGGGAAAGGTTCGGGTGCCGTGACCGCCTTTTCCCAGGCCGATGGATTTTTGACTGTCGATGCGCTCGCCTCGACCGTTGACGCGGACAGCAACGTCGACGTCACGTTGATCGGCGAGGCGGCTCGCGCCCCCGATCTGGTCATCATGGGCAGCCACGACATCGCGCTCGACATCGTCGTCGGAGGGCTCGCCGACCGCGGGTTTTTGTCACGCACCATCGCCGTCGGCAGCCTGGGCGGCGTCGCGGCGGTCAGCCGCGGCCAATGCGATGTCGCGCCGGTTCATCTGCTCGATCCCGCCACCGGCGTCTACAACAAGCACCTGGTTGGCCCCGGCCTTGCTCTCGTGCCCGGCTGGCGGCGCATGCAGGGATTCGTCTTTCGCTCCGGCGACGCGCGCTTCGCAGGGTTGAGTGCCGCCGCAGCGCTCAAGGCGGCGCTCGCCGACCCGGCCGTGCTGATGGTGAACCGCAATGCCGGGGCGGGCACGCGGGTGCTGATCGACAGCCTGCTGAGCGGCGCGCGGCCGCGCGGATACGCCAATCAGCCGCGCTCGCACAACGCCGTCGCCGCCGCCGTTGCGCAACATCGCGCCGATTGGGGCGTCGCCATCGAGCCGGTGGCGCGGCTCTACGGACTTTCGTTCCTGCCCATCGCGCCGGAAGACTACGATTTTCTGCTGCCGGATGCGCGGCGGCAGCGGCCGGCGGTGCAGGCGTTTCTCGACGTGTTGGCTGATGAAGCGATCAAGGCGCGCATCCGCGCGCTGGGGATGGAGCCCGCAGCGAAGTGATTGCTTGCACCAGACGGCGGCGATGCTAGCCTGTCATCGCTCCATCGACTGCGTGCTGCGAAAAACGAGGAATGAAACGAGGAATCTCATGCTGCATCGTCGTCAAGTCGTGCAAGCGGGTCTCGCCGCGCTGGGCGCCATACCAACAGCCTCGAGCGGCGCGCTGGCTCAGCAGAAGCCGCTCGTCAAGGTCCGCTACAACGAAGTCGTGCGCTCGCTCCTGTATGCGCCTGCCTACGTCGCGATGACCAATGGCTACTTCAAGGACGCCGGCTTGGACGTCGAGATGTCGACCGGCAATGGCGGCGACAAGACCATGGCGGCATTGCTGTCGAACAGCGCCGATATCGCGTTGATCGGGCCGGAAACCGCAATCTACGTGCTCAACAGCGACTCCACGACCAAGGTCCGTATCTTCTGCGGACTGACCTCGACCGACGGCTTCATGCTGGTCGGCCGCGACAAGGTCGACAAATTCGAATGGAGCATGCTCAAGGGCAAGAAAATCCTCGGCTTCCGCCCCGGCAGCACGCCGCTTTTGTTCCTTGAAGAGGCCATGCGGATGAACGGCGTCAACCCGGACAGCGACGTGACGCTTGAGAACAATGTAGCGGTGCCGGCGCGCGTCGGCGCCTGGCTCGCCGGGCAAGGCCAATACGCCATCTTCATCGAGCCGGATGCCTCGCAACTCGAGCTCGACGGCAAGGCATTCTTTCTTGCCTCCGTCGGCGCCACCGTCGGTTTCGCCGATTACACCGCGTTCATGGCGACGGATCAGTACCTCAAGAACAATGCGGCGGTCGTACAGAATTGGACCAATGCGATCTATCGGGCGCAGAAGTGGACGGCGGCGGCTTCGGCCGCGCAGATCGTGCAGGCGATCGCCGGTTTCTTCCCCGGGGTCACCCACGAGGCGCTCGTCCGCGCCGCCGACCGCTATCAGAAGCTGAGAATCTGGAAGAGTTCGCCGGTCATCGAGCCGAAGGCGATCGCGCGATTCGAGGACATTCTGGTGCACGGCCACGTGCTCGATGCGAACAAGCGCGTGAAATTTCAGGATCTGATCCGCACCGATTTCGCCAACAAGGCGATCTAGACCGTGCCGGCATCGGCGGCCGAAGCCGCGCGCTCGTCCGCAGTGGAGTTGCGCGATGTCGGCTTGCGCTATTTCGGCCGCGACGGCGAGACGGAGGCGCTCAAGAACGTTTCGCTCACCTTCGCGCCGGGCGAATTCGCCGCCATCATCGGACCGAGCGGGTGCGGCAAGAGCACATTGCTGTCGCTCATTTCCGGCGTCATCGCCCCGACCGAAGGATCGGTGCTGATCGACGGCCGACCGGTCCAGGGGCCGAGCCGGAAGGTCGGCTACATGCTGCAGCAGGATTATCTTTTCGAGTGGCGCACGATTCTGGAGAATGCCGTCCTTGGGGCGGAAATTCAGGGCCTGCCGATGGCGCAGGCGCGCGAGCGGGCCATCCAGCTTCTGACGCGCTACGGGCTCGGCCAGTTTCTTCATCATCTGCCGCGCCAGCTTTCCGGCGGGATGCGTCAGCGCGCCGCGCTGGCGCGCACGCTCTGTACCGAACCGGATATCGTGCTGCTCGACGAGCCGTTTTCGGCGCTGGATTCGCAGACCCGCCTCGCGCTCGCCGACGAGATCGGTGAGATCCTCAAACGCGCGGCGAAGACGGTGATTCTCGTCACCCATGACATCGGCGAGGCGATCAGCATGGCGGAACGCGTGATTGTGATGTCGCGCCGGCCGGGCCAAGTGAAATCCAATCACCCGATTCGCCTGGCCGCGGGCAACGAAAGGCTTACCCCATTGACCGCGCGCAATGCGCCGGAATTCAACGACTATTTCCGGACACTTTGGCAGGAGCTCGACATCAATGTCCAAGGTTGATGTCGCCATCGCCGCGGACGCGGCGAGCGGCGTGAGGCGGGGCGTGAGCCCGCAATATCGCGACTGGTTGCGACGGGAACGGCGCAGCCGGCTTGCGGTTCGCGCAGTGCAGCTCGCTATCCTTGCGGTGTGTCTGGTGCTGTGGGAGGTGCTGCCGCGCGAGCAGATCGTCAACCCGTTGTTCACCAGCTATCCCTCGGCGATCTGGCCGACGTTCCTGCAAATGCTCAAATCGACACCGCAGCAGGCGAGCATACTGACGCACGCCGCGTCCACCATATTGGCGACCGTGATCGGCTTTACCGCCGCGATGGTGATCGGCACGGCGATCGCCGCGGCCCTATGGTGGTGGAACGGCCTTTATCGGGTGCTCGACCCTTATCTGGTCGTCGCCAACGCCATGCCCAAGACCGCGTTCGTTCCGATCTTCTACATCTGGTTGGGCGCCACGCTGTCGATCTACGGAATGTCGCTCGCGATCTCGCTGTTTGTCACGGTCCTGATGATCTACGGCGGTTTTCAGGGTATCGATCCAAACAAGATCAAGCTGGCGCAAACCTTCGGCGCCAGCAAGGCGCAAATCCTGGTCAAGGTGGTCTTGCCGGGAAGCGTTCCGACTCTGATCGCCGCTTTGAAAGTCAATGCCGGGCTATCGCTCGTCGGCGTCATCGTCGGCGAATTCCAGTCGGCGAACCTGGGCCTTGGATATCTCATTCAATACGGCGGTCAGGTGTTCAAAATGAACATCGTCATGACCTCCGTCACCATCCTCGCGATCGTCTCCTCGCTGATGTATCTCGGCATTTCCTGGCTGGAAGCGGCCGTCATGCGCCGGCGCTGAAAGCCCTCACGCCGAGCGGAGCGCCTTAGCCGGCACCAGCCGCGCCACGACTTCGTCCGTGGTCAGGACGTCGCCGAAGAAGCCCAGAAAATTGTTGAGCGACGCCGCGTGCTCCTCATCGGTCAGTGACGCATTGCCGTCGGCCACCATGACGACGCGGTAATCGAGCATCATGGCGTCGCGCGCGGTCGATTCGCAGCAGACGTTGGTCAAGGTGCCGGTGATGAGCAGGCTTTCGATGCCGCGGCTGCGCAAGCGGGCGTCGATGTCGGAGGAGCCCGGGATGAAGGCGCTGTATTTGATCTTCTTGACGCGCAGGTCGCTCGGCAGCGGCTCCAACCGGGGATAGAGCTTGAAGCCTTCGGCGCTCTCCGCAAGATGGGCAAGCCGCGTCTGCGACCACTCCGGCGTCAGCATATGCCGGTGAAGATTGGCCCAGAAATCGAGCGCGCCCGCCGACGTGGTCTGCACCCAGACGACTGCGCCGCCGGCCGCCCGCAGCGCGCGCGCCAGACGATTGATGTTCGGCACGATGTCCCGCGCAACGGGGACTTCAAGCGGAAAGCCCTCGGCGACGAAGTAGTTCTGCATGTCGACCACGACCAGAGCGGTGCGTGCGGCGTCGATCGCGTCGTGGCTGATCAGCTTGCCCTGGCGGCGGACAACGCGCTCCTTGAGCGCCGCAGGAATCGCATAGGGATGCATGGCCGTCTCCCTTGGTTGGGGTGAAGGCAGGCTACGGCGAGCGGCCGGGGAGGGTCAAATTCATTGGTTGCGGTGCAGCCATCCGATCAGGGAACGCGCGGCATGCCCGCCCCGGCCGTTGCCGAATCCGGCAGACGGGGAGCTTTGAACGGCTGCGTCCGATATTATGTTAAGCTTGCGCTCGGTGCGATCGCGTGCGCTCGCAACACGGGATCGGATCGCGGCTTTCAGGTCTCCGCTTTGGGCTGCGCCCGCGACCTGGAATTCAACCTGGGAATAATGGACGGGAATGCGCGTCATCGGACTTGCGGGCTGGAGCGGCTCGGGAAAAACGACGCTGGTCACGAGCGTGATCCCGGTGCTGATCGGCCGTGGGCTGAAAATTGCCACCGTCAAGCACGCGCATCACGATTTCGACACCGACCGGCCGGGCAAGGACTCGTGGCTGCACCGCCGGGCCGGGGCCAGCGAAGTCGCTATCGTGTCGAGCCGCCGCTGGGCGATCGTGCATGAATTGGATCGAGACCCGGAGCCGTCGCTCGTCGAGGTGCTGGCAAAACTGAGCCCGGTCGATCTGGTCATCGTGGAAGGATTCAAGCGCCACGCGCATCCGAAGCTCGAGGTCTTTCGCGCCGCGGTCGGCAAACCGCTCTTGCACCCTGACGACGACTGCATCGTCGCCGTCGCCAGTGACGCACCGTTGCCGCAAGCGACCGTGCCGGTGCTGATGCTCGATGATTTCGCCGGCATCGCCGACATGTTGCAGGCCGAGGCTATGCCTCGCGAGCAGATCGGCCAGACCGCGGAGTTGGCCTGATGGCACAGCTCAGCGACGATTGTTTTGCCTTCAACGGCCCGCTGCTGCCGATCGGCGACGCCGAGCGGTTGATCGCCGAGCGGGTCGTCCCGGTGAGCGGGTGCGAAATGGCGCCGTTGCGCGAAGCTGCGGGGCGCGTGCTCGCCGAGGATATCGTCGCGCCGCTCGATTTGCCGCCGTTCGACAATTCGGCCGTGGACGGCTACGCGGTGCGCGCCGAGGACGTCAGTGCCGAGGGCGAGAGCCGGCTCAAGGTGGTTGACCGCGCGACGGCCGGTCACGTCGCGAGGCAATCGCTGCGGCCGGGCGAGGCTGTTCGCATTTTCACCGGTGCGGTCATGCCGACGGGCGCCGATACGGTGTTCATGCAGGAGGACTGCCGCGTCGAGGCTGCCATGGTCGTCGTCCCGGCTGGATTGAAAGCCGGCGCCAACACGCGGCTGGCCGGAGAAGATGTGCGCGCCGGAGCGGTAGCGATACCTGCCGGGCGCCGGCTCGCCCCCTCACATGTCGCGCTCGCCGCCGCGCTCGGGTTGAGCGCCGTCAAGGTATCCCGCCGCGTCCGCGTTGCGCTGTTCTCCACCGGCGACGAGATTGTCGAGCCGGGAGCGAACCTGCCGCGCGCGGCGCTCTACGATGCAAATCGCTATCTTCTCGCCGGCCTGATCGAGCGGCTGGGCGCCGAAGTGACCGACCTCGGCATTCTCCGCGACGATCGGGAAATCCTGTCGCGTGCGATCGCGGCGGCAGCGATCGATCACGATCTGGTGCTCACCTCGGGCGGGGTGTCGACCGGGGAGGCCGACCACGTCCGCGCGGCACTCGACAGCATCGGCCGGATCGTGTTCTGGCGTTTGGCGATAAAGCCCGGCCGGCCGGTCGCCATGGGCGTCATCCGCGGCTCGAACCGCGGCGAGGGCGCCGCGTTCGTGGGGCTGCCGGGTAATCCGGTCGCGGCGTTCGTGACGTTCGTGCGGGTCGTCCGGCCGTTGTTGTTGCGGCTATCCGGGGCGCTGCCCGAGTCGCTGATCGCGCTGCCGGCGCGTGCCGCGTTTTCCTACAGGAAACGCAAGGGCCGGCGGGAATACGTTCGCGTCAAGCTGTCGGTGACCGCGGACGGCGCCATCGACGCCGTGAAATATGCGCAGGACGGCGCCGGCGTGCTGACCTCGCTGACCGAAACCGACGGATTGGCCGAACTGGACGAAGACGTGACCAGGGTTGAGCCTGGCTCGATGGTTGGCTTTCTTCCCTACGCCTGCCTGATCGGTTGAGCAGCGACGTTTGGAGAAGCGACCGTTTCAGGCTGCTAGATATCGTTGCGCGATGTCCTCCGCCTTTGCCGCATCCTCAGGGGTGTTGACGTTGAAAAACGGATCGAACGGGGCATCCGGCCAGTCCGCAAGGCCGATGCCATGGCGCGCCGTCCATAATTCGATCTTGCGCATGCCCTGGCCCACAAGCGCATTCCGCAAATCCTCGCGCAGACTCACCGGCCAAAGTCCGACGACCGGATGCCGGCGATCGCCTGAGCGCGCGCAGGCGAGCGACGTTCCGGCCGCAAGCCGCGCCGCGTGCAAGCGCGCCACTGTGTCGGCCGGCAGGAACGGACAATCGCCGGGCGCGCTGGCGAGCCACTCGGTTTCCGGCGCATGCGCCACCGCCCAGTCGAGCCCGGCCAGAATGCCGGCAAGCGGACCGGCAAAATCGGGGATGCTGTCCGCCACGACGGCAACGCCGGTATCGTCAAACCGCGCCGGGTCGCCATTGGCATTGATCAGGACGCGAATGCATTGCGGCGCCATTCGATCGAGCACGCGTTGGAGAATCGTTCTTCCGCAGATGCGAATGCGCGTCTTGTCGCCGCCGCCCATGCGACGCGCCAAGCCGCCGGCGAGGACGAGGCCGAGGGTAGGGGGAATCGTCACGCGGCGATACGGATTTGCCATCCGTCCTGAGGGGAAGAGGCAGATCGCGGAGTGCGGGGCGGATCGTCACTCATCATGGACCGCGGCCTTGCGGCGGACTTTCGCGCTCTCTTCCTCCACGTAGGCGAGATTTTGATCGAACACGATGCGGCTTTCGCCGGAAAGCGCGATGAACCGCTTGCCGCGGGCGCGGCCCACCAGCGTCAAATTCGCCCGGCGCGCCAAATCCACGCCCCATGCGGTGAAACCCGAGCGGGAAATCAGGATCGGTATGCCCATGCGCACGGTCTTGATCACCATTTCCGAGGTGAGGCGGCCGGTGGTGTAGAAGATCTTATCGGCCGCGCCGACCCGGTGTTTGAACATCCAGCCCGCGATCTTATCGACGGCATTGTGGCGGCCGACGTCTTCCATATAGACGAGCGGACGGTCTTCGACCGCGAGCACGCAGCCATGGATGGCGCCAGCTTGCAGATAGAGCGAGGGCGTCGTGTTGATCTCACGGGTGAGCGCATAAAGCCACGAGGTGCGCAACTGCGCCTGCGGCAGCGAGACGTTCTCCAACGCCTCCATCAGGTCGCCGAACACCGTGCCCTGCGCGCAACCCGAGGTCTGGACCTTCTTCTTCAGCTTTTTCTCGTAGTTGGTCTTGCGCTTGGTGCGCACCACCACGACTGACAATTCCTCGTCGTAGTCGATGCCGGTTACGACGTCGTCGGCTTTGAGCATGTTCTGGTTGAGGAGATAACCCAGCGCAAGATATTCGGGATAGTCGTTGATCGTCATCGCCGTGACGATTTCCTGCGAGTTGAGGAAAATCGTCAGCGGGCGTTCGACCGTCACCGACGTCTCGATGGCGGCCCCGGTCTGGTCGATGCCGCGGACGCGTTCCGTCAGGCGCGGATCAAGCGGATCGGGACGAATCTGATATTCGTGTGCAGACGAAGCCATGCTTCAATGTAGGGTAAGATGAACGCGAGCGAAAGCGGACGCGCGAGAGGCCCGGTTTCCGCCGGGCCTCTGCACAATCACAACGCGTTGCTTCAAATCGCTGTCCGTGAGAGCCGCCAAGCGGCCCGGCCACGTAAATGACTGACTGTGCAATCGTCGAGGGGTCACGACAACCGCTGTCCGCGACGCCTCCTTCTCAACGCGCGTCCTACTCCATTCCACCAACCGCCGGCGGGGCAAAAGGTTCCGAGGAGCGATTTGACCATGGCGAAGCTGCCGCTGGCGAAGCTGCCGCTTCGGCTGTCGTGGGTCGAATCGCGCCTGGGGCGGGCCGGGACTGATTCGCGTGCGCGACTCGGACCGGAGGACCGGATTGGACGCGGCTGGGATCGGACTGGTTCGACCGGGCGCGACTTGATGCCTGCTTGGTTGTCAGCCCACGGCCCATGGCTATATTGGCCGCATCTGCCTGCGCCGGAGGGGTGGCCGAGTGGCTGAAGGCGCACGCTTGGAAAGCGTGTATACGGGAAACCGTATCGTGGGTTCGAATCCCACTCCCTCCGCCACCCCCAGGCGAGAGGAACTGGAAACTAACATTCTCCGTGCGCCGGGAAAACCGGCAGGTGGTAGCAGATGCAAGTTCTGTACGTCGAAGATTTAGCCAATCACGACGACCCCGAGTCATGCGTCGGTACCCGCGAGGGTGCTGGCGAAGCGTTGACAGGGGAACACGCGGGCAGAGTATTGAGCCGCGAAATGTTGATGGTCCAGGGTGCCGACGCTGTGGAGAAAAGCGGAAAGCAACACGAGACGACGCGTCATGGCAAGCGCCGTCCGGCCCTACGTGGTCTGAGACCTCTCGCACGCGTGGAAGCCACCTGCACGGGAACCGGGATATCCACTGGCTGGCCGTTGAGGAAAGTCCGTCCCCAGCGGTCCGCATCGAGAAGGACGCACCCGTAATCCGATGATGCACGGCCAGGGGAAGTCGGACTCGCCCATAGTACCGCTGAAGTCGCCGAACAAGGCCGCGCTTGCGGTTGCGGAGGCGATGGAGGGAAGGGGCGGGGCCAAGGGCAATGCGGTTCGGGGCAGCACGTGCCAGACGCAGAGCTGGGAAAGCGTATCCCCCGCGCTGGACCGCATACGTGAGACTGCAAGACGGGACAAGCAAGTTCGGTTCACGGCACTGCTTCACCACGTCACCATCGACCTGCTGCGTTGGTCGTTCTATCAATTGAAACGGCGAGCGGCGGCGGGCGTCGACGGTATCACGTGGGATCAGTACGAGGCGGGTCTTGAGAGTCATCTCGCCGACCTGCACGGACGCGTACATCGCGGTGCTTACCGGGCGAAGCCGTCGCGGCGTCAGTACATCCCCAAGCCGGATGGCCGGCAGCGGCCATTGGGTATCGCTGCGCTGGAAGACAAGATCGTCCAGCGAGCGGTGGTGGAGATTCTGAACGCCATCTACGAGACGGACTTTCTCGGTTTCTCTTACGGGTTCCGGCCGGGGCGCAGCCAGCATGATGCGCTGGATGCGCTAGCGACCGCGATCTACCGGAAGAGGGTGAACTGGATTTTGGATGCCGACATCCGGGCGTTCTTCGACTCGGTCAGCTGGGAATGGCTGATGCGTTTCCTGGAACACCGGATCGCGGACAGGCGGCTCTTGCGCCTGATCGGCAAATGGCTGAAAGCGGGCGTGCTGGAGGACGGGCGCCTGCTGACGGTCGAACGGGGCACGCCGCAGGGCGCGGTGATTTCACCGGTCCTGGCGAACATCTATCTGCACTATGTCTATGACCTGTGGGTCCACCAGTGGCGGCGGCGACACGCCGACGGCAATGTTGTTGTCGTCCGCTACGCCGACGACACCGTGGTGGGCTTCCAGCGCCATTCCGATGCAGTGCGGTTTCTGGACGGGCTTCGGCAGCGACTGCAGAAGTTCGGGCTGGACCTGCACCCGCACAAGACTCGAATCATTGAGTTCGGGCGCTTTGCGGAGCAAAACCGCAAGGCACGGGGACTTGGCAAGCCGGAAACCTTTGCATTCCTCGGCTTCACGCACATCTGCGGGACTAACAAGCGAGGAAGCTATCTCATCCTGCGGCACACCATTCGGGAGCGGCTGCGGGAAAGGCTCCGGCAGGTCAAAGAGACGCTAATGCAGATGATGCATCGGCCGATCGCAGAGCAAGGGCTTTACCTGAAGCGGCTGTTGAACGGCTACTTCAATTACTTTGCCGTTCCAACCAACAGTCGAGCAATCAACTCATTCTATTATAATGTCGCCTGGTACTGGTGCCGCGCGCTCCGGCGGCGGGGCCAAATCAACCGGCTGACATGGCAACGAATGACGCGCTTGATCGATCTTTGGCTGCCACCCGCGTGCGTTCGGCACCCGTACCCGGACGTGCGGTTCAGCGTCAGGACCCAAGGTGGGAGCCCAGTGCGGTAGTTCCGCTCGCTGGGATCTGTGCGGGGGGCGGCGAGTAATCGTCGTCCCTACCGCGACGCTTCACTGGTTTCGGCTCTCCTTCGCAGCCCTCCACGAGGGGCAGATACGGCGCGCGTAATCTGTTGCCAATACGGTGACAACGTCACAATTATATTGACAAATGGGAATAAAAGCCGTATGGTTTGGATTGCTACGGGACGAATCAAGCGATGATCCAAATCTGGCGTTTGAGTGAGGGCGGAAAGGACAATCTCGGTCTTTGCTGTAGCGAGGACGGTTTGGTCCTCGGTACGACGCCGCTGATTGAGCGACGTGACAGTCGCTTCGTGGTTCGCGAGCGGCACGAGATCGAACGGCTGTTGGGCCGTGCCTATCAGGCTGACCTGCAACAGACAAATGGAGTCGACGTTGATCGGCTGATGCCAGGACTGGCGACGGTAGCCACCGCTCTAAACGCGAATGATCCATGTCTGGCCTGCATTGCCGCGGTCCATCTGAGGTTGCCCGATCTGACTGACCATTTCGCGCGAAGTCGCATGGAGGCCGAAGACATCCTGATAAAGTCCGCTCCGAGTGATGGTCAGTCAGTCGACTGGGATCCTGCACTGCATCCACGTACCGGAACGCCTCCAAACCCCGGCTGGTTTGCTCCGACGGACGGTTCGGTGGTCGAAGCGCCGTCAAATCGAACGGCGGCAAACGACGATCCGACAGTGCGCTCGGATGCCATGTCGGTCACCAACGGCGACTGGGTGAGGCTACGACCGGGTCCGACGCGGATCGACGAGCTTGCCGATTTCGTGGAATGGCTCGCGAATGCGAGTCCGGAGGACGAGCAGGCGATCAGAGCCGAGATCAAACGATATTTCTACGATGTCGGTGACCAGGGCAGCGCTAATGCGCTGAACAGCGCACTTTCTGTTGTGCTCAGACCCGGCACCACTGAGGATGACCGGCAGAAAATACTCTATAGCCTCGATGTGTTTACGCGCGCCGATCCGGCGGCTTACGCCCAGACCCGCGACGCCGTCATCCTCGGCACGCTGCTCTTGGGGGGAATTCCGCCGGGCGCCGCGGCCGATCTGCCTTCAGCCGCCTGGAAACTCGGCTGGGCGGCCCGGGGTAACTACTTCAGCGAACAGCTTGGCGCCAATCTGCCCGCCAGTTTCCCGGTGATCGACAAGTGGCTCAATGGCGTCGCGACCAGTATCAAATCAATCGATCTCAATGCTGCGACCTACCAGGATGCCGCCCGCTTAGCATACCGGCTGAATGCTTACGTCGATCAGGTGGCGCTGTATGAGGGTGGCGAATTGGGTTTCACGATTATCCCATCTTCGGCAATCTCTGGCCGCACATTAAGCCTCGCAATTCCAAAAGGCAGCATGACGGCCATTCAAAGAGCCACGATTGAAGCGGCCCGTTTGCGGGCCCAAGCCTTCGATGTTGATCTCATTGTCACGGAATTCTAAGAGGCGCCAATGTACTTCAGTATCAGCTTAAAGGACGGGATCGTGTACTTGCCAACGATGGGAAAGATGGACACGGGCTTCTACCGTGGAATTGAGCCAGTCGCCGTTGTACCTGTGACCAATTCTGATGCTCTTCGTAAAGCGTTGCTTAACACTATGGCTCGCGGAAATCCTGCCGTTCCAATGTTGAAGCGCCGCGAGTGGCCTCCTCCTGTTGTGCTAAAACACGCCAGAGTAAAGAGCTGGTCTGCCTTCGAGCGTAGGATGACGCTTTGGGGAATTGAGGAAAGAGATGGTATCTGGCAGATTATCGGAAAGCGGAAAAAGGCGGACGGGATGATGGTTGATGACCCGGAGCAAATAATTGGATTTCCGATCGGAACGTCAACTGAAGATGTGGTCGACCGCATGATTGCAATACTGCAGACGGCTGCCCGGAAATGATCACGTAGAATTGAGCTGTAGCGAAGTCCCGCGAAATCCTGCGAGAGAATGTTAGTTTCCAGTTCCTCTCCCTCCGCCACTGCGCAGAAATACTCTCCAACACTCTCCTTCTCGCTCGGCTACCCGACGATACCCGCATCGGGAGGCTGTGCGGCCCGAAGGTCTCCCACACAGTGACAGATCGTCACATTTTTGTTGACAGAAATATTGCATTGATATAGGAGCAAAATCCTTTGGACATTGGGCCGCCATATGCATCAAGTCTGGCGTCTGAGCGAATACCAATCTGGGCCTCGCCTGCACCGAGGACGGCCTGTTTCTGGGACGCACGCCGCTAATCGAACGGCAGGGAACGGGATTTTCCGTACGCAGCCGGACCGAGCTCGCGCGTCTCTTTAGCCGCGCCTATGGAGCAGACTTGCCGGTCGATCGGCTGTTGCCGGGACTTGCGACCGTGACGGCCGCTTTGAACGCTAATGATCCCGGTCTTGCACGAATTGCCGCGGTCCATTTGCGAATTCCCGACCTGCTCGACCACGCAGCACGAGATCGCCTGGAAGCCGAGGATATTCTCATCAAATCGATCGTTCGGGACTCTGCTGCGCTTGTATCCGATGCAGTGCGACCCGATCCCGACGGCGCTTCTTTCGGTCACGAATCATTTCTTCCCGACCCAACTGACAGAGTTTACAAGGCAAGCCCGGACGATCCGAAGCATCCCGGTTGGCCGGCCGGGACGGAAGGCGGCCGCGGCGGACAGTTCCGTCCGAAGGACGCTTCTGAACTAACGCAAAAAGTCAAAAGCTTGATTGCGCGCCGGGCCCTGCGGACCGGCCTGCTCGCCGGTCTGCGCGTCGGCCTTGAAGGCTTGGCCAACCTGATCCCGGGTGTCGATGTGGCCGCCGATGTGCTCATGGCGGCAGAAATTGCCCGCACGGTCGTCGAATTCAGAAAACTTGCCGTCGACGCAGCCGCCGCACTCGATTTCATCAAGGACGGTCCACATACCTTGGACGACCTTCAAGTTTCGTCGGATGGTTACGAGGACTTCTCCAGCTATGATGCGTTCTACAAGGACGAGCCAAGTCTAGAATTTTTGGCCAAACGGTTTGGCCCTGCAGGTGACGGTCAGCAGTATCATCATATCGTCACTCAGGGTGGCGCCAACGCAGACAATATTCCACCAGAGGAGCTGCAGAATACAAATAATATCATTCCTCTGCCGACGCTGTTGCACGAGGCAGTCAATGCTGAGTACCTAAAGCCACAACTGGGTACAGACATGACAAAGTACCAGTGGCTGCAAACGCAACCTTACGACGTCCAACGCGAGGAAGGACTGAGGATTTTGCGGGACTTGCACATTCTCAAGTAGCGATCAATGCAGTGAGCGACTGGAGCTCGTCATGGAAATAGATGTATCGATTGCTCGCCTCGGCGCGAAGCTAGATAAGTGGTTTGATGAAAATCGCTCGATATTTGTGTCCGAAAACAAAAAGGAACAAGCCAACGCGTTGCTCAGTGGCTTCCCTCTGGTTAAGGAACTCGACCGGCTCAAAGACGATGGATTGGCAGCCATCAGAGTGCTGCTCAATCCCGCGCATACGAACACACCAGCGGAATATGCCGAGTCCCTTGTTCGCGGCTTTGAATTCGCCACTAAACTCGCGGACACTCTTCATGATGAATTGCTGGATACGGATGGGGAGACCAAGGTCGTCCACCTCATGAATGAAATCGCGAGCACCTTGGATGGTATCGGTGCTGGCCGGGCAGCCCTCGCGATACTTCTCGACAATCCGAGTCCCGGGGTCCGTGCTGCTGCAGGTGCTTATCTCATAAAACTGATGCCCTCTCGCGTGGTGCCTATACTTCGTGAAATCGAGGATACGGAGCGAGGAAGCAGCGCCGGATTCAATGCCCATTCGGCGATCATCCGGTGGGAGCGCGAGAGCAAAGTGGACACCAAATGATGGCATGAGAGTTTGGCTTCGCGACTAGTAGATTTTCGAATTCGCGCGAAATCCTGCGAGAGAATGTTAGTTTCCAGTTCCTCTCCCTCCGCCACTTCAGAACAGAACTGCGAACACCGGGCGTAGCCGGTCTTACGCCGGCCGCGGCCAACGCTCTCCGACGGCTTGCGAGCGCGCCGAAATGGCCAATAACCGGGGGCTTCGCCCTAGAGCCTCCGCACTGCGACGAGCCGTCTGAGACCAGAATTTCCCTCTCTCCGTCCGTTTGTCTCCAAACCTCCGCACTTCGCGGATGGACGATCAGACGGACATCGGCATTGACGCGCACGGACCAGAAATTCGTATCCTTGGCACGATCGAGCTTGTGGAAGGACAAGCCGGGAGATGACGGATTCATCTGAAGGTCAAAAGCGGTGGTCTTGACCGCCTTCTGTTCCTGCGCGGTCAACCGCGAAAGGCTGTCGGTGAAGGTGTCAGCGATCCGAAACTCCATCGGTGCAGCAGCCCTTCTACTTACCGGACCAGATTGCGTGCACCTTGTGCAGTTCGGCTGCGCAGACTCGCCTCGACATTGACAGCGCGAAAGCGGCCGACCCGATCTCTCGCCAGCAAAATCCAGCCGTAGTCGTTGTCAGTCGTGTCACGAAACACAAAGCCGATCAGTTTTTCGTCGTGATCGGCCCACCAGGACAATTCCTCGGCCATCACGCGCGCCATCGAAAACCGGGTACCGAGCGTGTATAGATTGAAACGCGCCAGCCTGAGAGGCTTGCTTAGAAGGTGATCCTTCTTGCGCTTCTCGTTTTTCTTCCTGGCTTGGCCCATAGATCATTTCTCGGCGAGCGAATAGCTCGTGCTGCGGCCGCCGCCTTCGTCTTTGGTCAGGATGCCGCGTTCGAGGAGATCGGTTATGTCGCGGAGCGCCGTGTCTGCTGACGTTTTTTCGATGACTGCGTATTTCGAGGTGGTGAGCTTACCCTCAAACCCGTCGAGCAGACGGTTGAGCATATCGCGCTGCCGGTCGTTGAAGGCGGCGCTGGCGTGCCTCTTCCAGAATTCAGCCTTCCGGAACACGTCAGCAAGGGTATTCTCCGCTCCATCAAGCGCACGATCGAGGCAAGCGAGGAACCAATCCAGCCAGGGCGTGATACCGAGATCGCCATTCTGCGTTGCCTCCAGCATGTCGTAATACGCACTGCGTTCCTGACGAATCTGCGCGGACATGCTGTAAAAGCGCTGCGGGCTGTGGTCGGACCGGGCGAGCGCCATGTCGGCGATAGCCCGCGCAATGCGTCCGTTGCCATCCTCGAACGGGTGGATGGTGACGAACCAGAGATGGGCGATGGCGGCCCTCAGCACAGGGTCGATGTCGTCCTTGGTTTCGAACCAATCGAGAAACGCTTTCATTTCGCCAGGAAGCCTTGCGGCGGGTGGCGCCTCGTAGTGGACGCGCTCCTTGCCGATCGCCCCCGAGACAACCTGCATGGGCCCAGACGAGTCGTTGCGCCAGGCACCGACTGTGATCTTGTGCATCCTGCTGCGACCGGTTGGAAACAGAGCCCCATGCCAGCTGAAGAGGCGTTCCTCAGTGAGGGGTTCGTCATTTTTTTGCGTCGCGTCGAGCATCATTTCGACGATGCCTTCTACGCCGCGGTCGGCGGGCGTGAGCGCCCCGATCTCGATACCAAGCCGGCGCGCGATCGATGAGCGCACCTGTTCCCTGTCGAGGATCTCACCCTCGATTTCGCTGGACTTGACGACATCCTCGGTCAGCGTTTGAAGCATGGCCTCGTTGCGGAGGGGAAAGCCCAGGGCTTCCATCCGCCCGACGAACCGCCCTTGGCGGTGGCGCAGAGCCGCCAGCGGGCTAGCCAACGCCTTCTGATCCCACTGAAATTTCGGCCAATTTGGCAGCTGATGGATGTACTTTGGCATAATCTCCGCACCTTCTGCGGATATTATGGGGTCCATTCACCGCTTTCAAGTGCATTCTCCGCATTTCACGCGGAGAATAAGTGCCCGAATCTCGGCATCGGGAACTGCTGCGCGTTCGGCGCCTTTTGGCAGGACTCACGAGACTCCGTGCTGGATGCCGCACGTCTCACGCCACGGTCGAATGCTCCTGTGGGGCGGATAGTGGAACGGCGCCGTTGGTCTTGTCCCCGATCCATTCCCCAGTCGGGAGGTCGTCCTTGTCGATCATTCTTTGCAGGCGGTACATGCGCACGAGGCCGTGCCCATAGCGCAGCCTGTCGCCAGTGATGAGCGTGAAGGGCATCGACGGACTCCTGCGCAAAGAAACTCGCGGGACGAACTCGATGATCGGCTCTCAGTCGCTCTCCCTCAAGCGATGTTCAAAAAATGGTCTCTGAAGTACGGTTTCGCACCCACTTGAAATCACGCGATAATTTCAGAGAATATTAGTTTCCAGTTCCTCTCCCTCCGCCACCCTCCTTTTCGCTCGGCTAGCCGCGCCTACGGAGCAGACTTGGCGGTCGACCGGCCGTTGCCGGGACTTGCGACTGTGACCGCCGCCTTGAACGCGAACGATCCCAGCCTCGCTTGCGAACTTCGGAATCGAAGGACACTAGCAACTTATTGATTTAGTGTGGCTTGACGCCGGCGGCGAGCTAGCCGCCGAGCGCGAGATCGCCGGCGCCGTTGAGCTGATCGAAGATCATGAGCTTTTCGAAAGCCTGCAACTTGTGGGCCTCGGCATAGCCGGTGCCGAGGCAATCGCGGAATTTCACGAACAGTTCTTCCTGCGAGAGCGGGTGCTGATGGCTGCCCTTGGCGAATTCGACCGGGCCGCTGTTGTGGGTCTCTCCGTTGCTTGTGGTGATGGTCACGGAATCCGCTGGCGCGAACGCCGAGCCCGGCATCGTCTGTGCCGTGGTGGTGAACGACACGCGCGGAAGCAGCGCTTGAACGTCGCTTCGCCGGACGAAGCCGTCGGTCAGTTGCGCCAGTCCCACCTGGCGAGCGACCAGCGTCGAAGCCATGGCGAACTGCATGGAGAATTTCGCCTCCAATCCGGATTGCGGCCGGCTGTTGCGCAGCATGCGCAACTGCGTTTCGCCGATCGAGACGTCGATACGCTCGACCGCCTGCGGCTGCAGATCGTGGCGCTCGACGATCGAGAGCGCGGCGTCGATGCAGCGATGCGTGGCGTAGCAGATCGGATAACGCTTGATATTGAGGCCCTCGGCCACGATGTGCCAGGACTTGATGTGCGAGCACTTGCGCGCCGGGTCAAAACTGCGCTCGCGATCGGCCCTGCCGTCCGGCGACAGCGCCGCGAGCAGCCCGGAGGGATGTTCGAGCGCATCGAGGGACGCCGTAAATCCGGCTTGCGCCAGCCGCGCCGCTATGGCGCCGGATTGCGCCGCGCGGCCAACCTGGAACGATTTGGTCATGGTGCCGAAATTGGCGACCAGTCCCGATGACATGGATGCCGCTATGGCCATGGCGGTCGCCGCGCCGGCGGCATCGAGACCGCGCAGTTTGGCGCATGCGGCGGCTGCGGCGACGGTTCCAAGTGCCGCGGTTGGATGCCAGCCTTTGCGATGCAGCGGCGTCGGCTCTCGCGCCAACAACTCGGCCCACACTTCGAAGCCGGCGATGTAGGCGGTCAGCATTTCGGCGCCGCTCGATCCGCTCGCCTCTCCTTGAGCGAGGATGGCCGGGACGAGGACCGCGCTCGGGTGGCCGTCGAGGGATACGTCGTCGTAGTCGAGGACATGCGCCGCCACAGCGTTGATCAAGGTCGCAGACTCGACGCTGCGCCGAGCGCCGGACGGGATGAGCGAGACCAGAGGCGCGCCGCTGGAACTGCCCAGTTCGCGATCGACCAGCGCGATTGCGGGCTCTCGCGCTCCGGCGATCAGGACGGCATAGCAATCGGCAATCCCGGTCCGCGCGATGGCGCGACCTTCCGGCGGAATCTGCCGCAGGTTCAAGTCGGCGACGAAGCGGCCGAGATCGAAGGTGAGCGAGGCCATTCGGAACTCCAAAAAGGCTATTGTCGAATAGAATCAAAGAAACACAAGGGCGTTGCAGGAGTTCCTTTTACAACGATCGTGCCGCCGTCCCAATCACCGCGCACAGCGGGTTCGGACAGTCGAATGCCAGTCCGCGTTGCGAGCGGGCGTTGCGGCTGTTAGTCTGACGGAAGAGCGGCGTGTCGAATACAAACAGGGGGCGCGCGGCACTCGACGAAGCGGGCCACCGCGGCCGCAGTTCAGGCATCGAAGGAAGTTCAGCGTTGAAGGACGCGGCAGCCGATCAAGCCGGCGCGGATCCGCTTGCCGACTCGGAGGCAGGCGAGCGGGGCGACGCAATGCCTGACGCAATGCCTCACGTCGGTGCGCTCGCGGAAGCCCAAGTCAACCACGGATCGATCGACCACGCGCCGGCAGAGCGCCCCGTGTTCCGGGAGTCCGCGTTCGCTGACGTGCGTGACCGGCTCCTCGACCTGCTTCCGGCAGCGGTGTACGTGACCGACACCGACGGCAGGATCACCTACTACAACGATGCCGCGGCCGCACTTTGGGGTTGTCGGCCGAGACTGAATAGCGATCTGTGGTGCGGATCGTGGCGCTTGTATTGGCCCGACGGCACGCCCATGCGCCACGATCAATGCTCGATGGCCATCGCCGTCAGGGAAAGACGGGCGGTGCGCGGAGGAGAAGCCATCGCGGAGCGGCCTGATGGAACCCGCGTGCCCTTTATGGCCTTTCCGACGCCGCTCTACGACGCGTCCGGTGCGATGGTCGGCGCCGTCAATACGTTGATCGACCTGAGCGAGCGTCAGCGTGCCGAACGTGCCTCCAGGCATCTGGCATCGATTGTCGAGTCGAGCGACGACGCCATCATCAGCAAAGACCTCAACGGCATCATAGCGACCTTCAACAAGGGAGCCGAGCGGCTGTTCGGATATTTTGCCGAGGAAGTCGTCGGCAAGCCGGTGACGATCCTCATACCGAGCGACCGTCAGGACGAGGAGCCCGGAATATTGGAGCGCATCCGGCGTGGAGATCGCGTCGACCATTTCGAGACGATACGGCGGCGCAAGGATGGCAGCCTCGTCAACGTTTCGCTGACCATCTCGCCGCTCACCGATGACTCAGGCAGAATCATCGGCGCCTCGAAAATCGCGCGCGATATCACGGAACAGAAGCGTCGCGAGGAGCAGATCGCCCTGCTGGCGCGGGAGGCGGATCACCGCACGAAAAATCTGCTGGCTCTGGCGCAAGCCACCGTGCATTTGACGCAGGCGGAGACTCCCGACGCGTTGAAGAAGGCGATCGACGGCCGGCTGCAGGCGCTGGCCAAGGCGCATACGCTGCTCGCGCATTCGCGTTGGGTTGGCGCCGATTTGAGCGCCATGGTGACGGAGGAGCTGTCGCCCTATATGCGCGCCGGCGAGGCTCGAGCCGCAATAGCGGGCCCGTCGGTCATGCTCAATCCGGATCCGGCGCAGGCTATTGCCCTGGCGCTTCATGAGCTGACCACGAATGCCGTCAAATACGGCGGCCTTTCCACGCCCGAAGGCCGCGTGCGGGTCGAATGGCAGTCCCATCCCGGGCGGCGTTTGACTCTGCGCTGGGAGGAGAGTGGCGGGCCGCCAGTCAGTCCGCCGCGGCGGCAAGGTTTCGGTACGCGCGTGATGCAGCGGATGATCGGCGGCCAATGCAACGGCGAGATCGATTTCGATTGGCGCGAAACAGGGATGGTTTGCGAGATTACGCTGGTGACGTGATCCGATGCCAGGCCGCCCGCGAAGCGGCCCGTCGAGATTTTCGCGCTTCGCCGTGAGCATCGCCCGCTACAGCTCGACGACCATTCCGTCTTCGGCGGTTTCGACGGCAAGCTCGGCGCGGCGCGCCAGCATATCGGTGCTCATATGGGTGAGCACCACGCGCTTGGGCCGGATTTGACCGAGGCGCCGTTCGAGCGCGGACAGCGCCATGTGGGTCTTGACCGGATTGTCGCGCGTATAGGCCTCGCAGAGGAACAGGTCGGCTTCGCGGCCGATCTTGATCAGCGTATCGGTCCATTCGGTGTCGCCGGAAAAGCCGATGACCTTGTCTTCCGCCTCGAAGCGGAAGCCGAGGCAAGGCCCGGCGCGATCGTCGTGGCTGACGTGGAAGGGGGTCACATGCACGGCCCCGACCTGGCTGCGCCGCCCGATTTCCAGCTCGCGCAGCATCAGCGGAAAATGCGGCTCCAACGTTGCGTTGCCGGGAAAAGCAGCGTCCATCAATCCCGGATAGCGCGCTTTGAGCCCGGGCGGCCCGGCGACGATGAGCGGCTTCTCCCTCCGCAGGACGTGTGTCGCTTCCAAAATGAAGAACGGCAGCCCGCCGACATGATCGGCATGGAAATGGGAGATGAAGATGATGTCGATGTCGTTGCGGTTGATCGAAAGCTTGTTCAACGAGACGAGCGAAGTCGCTCCGCAATCGATCAGCGCGTTGATTCCGCGGCCGACGAGGTGAAAGCAGGTGTTGAAACGCCCTCCCGAACCGAACGCGTCGCCGCAGCCAACGATTTGCAGGTGCATGACTTATCCTCGCGCCGCCGCCATGGCGACCGCTGCAGCTTCCCTTGACGCCGATCGGCCAAGCGAAGATGCACGCCTATTGTCCCGAGGCAACGCCTTTGGCGCCCCCATTGGCCCATTGCCGGTCCGCGCCCAAGTCCCGCGAACTTCCTCGCAAGTCATTCCGGCATAGCCATTTTTTTACCTTTGCACCATTCACACGAACGGTTGTAGGGTGGCCAGGATTCCGCTGCCGGGAGGCGTGCGCCGTCCGAAAGGGCGCTGTCATCATCGCACCACAAACTGGCGCATGCTTAGTGCGGGCCTTCAGGCGCGGTAGGGCAGGGGATACGGTCGGGTGCAGATTCGATTAAATCGGTCGGGTGCCTTCGCGGCGCTGCTGGCGGCGCTCACGCTCTCCGGCTGCGCCAATCCGGATGTGTTCGACTCCAACGAGCGTTGGTTCTCGCGGCCCTTTGATTGGTCCGGCAGCAACGCTGCCGGATACTCGTTTGCCGAGCTCAAGGACACGAACGCCGACAAGCGGCCGGTAACGGCAAAAGACTTGGTGAGTCCTAACGGCGCGTGCCCGCCGCCACCGGCGACGGCGGCTGGGACAATACCGGACAATTCGGGCGCGTCCTTGTTGCTCGGGCAGGCGATCGCGGTCGGGATGACCGAATGCGACGTTGTCTATCGCGCCGGCGCACCCTCGTCCGTCCAGCTAAGCAGCAACGCTCGAGGCGATCGCGTTGCGGTCCTGACCTACGATGGCGGCTCGCGATCCGGCATCTACCGCTTCGAGGCAGGCCGGCTCGTGGAAATGGACCGCCTCAGCGGCGCGACACCTGAGCCCCAGGTGGCGAAAAGGGCGAAGAAGAAGCCGCCGCGAGGGGCTTCGGAACAAATCTCCACAGAATAGCCTCCGATCTATCAGTGCGGACGACCGCTTGTCGGTTCGCCAGCCGGGCTATATAAGCCGCGCGGCTTGGCAGCGCAGCGGCGCTCTCTACAAAGGACGAATCGATGGCGATCGAGCGTACGTTTTCGATCATCAAACCCGATGCGACGGCGCGCAATCTCACCGGCGCCATCAATGCATTGATCGAGAAAGCCGGTCTGCGCATTGTCGCGCAGAAGCGCGTGCGCATGACCCGCGAGCAGGCTGAAACGTTCTATGCGATCCACCGGCAGCGGCCGTTCTTCGGCGAACTGGTGGGCACGATGACGGGGGGACCGGTCGTGGTGCAGGTGCTGGAAGGCGAAAACGCGATCGCCGCCTATCGCGATCTGATGGGCGCGACCGATCCCGCGAAGGCCGCGCCGGGAACGATCCGCAAGCTGCATGCGAGATCCATCGGCGAAAACTCGGTGCACGGTTCGGATGGCTCCGCTACCGCCGCACAGGAGATTGCGCAGTTCTTCTCCGGCAACGAAATCGTCGGTTGAGACTGCGTCGCGGCTTCGCGCCATCTGCGCGCGGCTCTTTGAAGCGGCCCTAAGCGATGCTGCATGCAGCCATCGACGAAATCGCGCGCGTGCCGTGGTGGAGCGCGGTGCTGGAGATTGTGTTCGTCAACCTTCTCCTGTCCGGCGACAACGCGGTGGTGATTGCCATGGCCTGCCGTGCGCTGCCGCGGCGGCAACGGATTTTGGGGCTCCTGATCGGCGAAGGGGCCGCCGTGGTCTTGTTGATCGTCTTCGCCGGCGTCATGAGCCGGCTTCTTCAACTGCCCTGTACCAAGATCGCCGGCGGTCTGGCGCTGATCTACATCGCCGCGCGGCTGGTGCTGCCGCAGGAGCCCGAGAACAAGGTCGAGGCCGCGGCCAGTCTGTGGCGCGCAGTCAGGATCCTGATCGCGGCCGATTTCGTGATGAGTTTCGACAACATTCTCGCCATCGTTCAGATCGCGCGCGGCAGCCTGGCGCTGCTGGCGATCGGACTTGCAGTCTCTATCCCGGTCGTCATCGCCGGCGCGGCCATAGGCATGGCTTTGCTGGAACGCTTGCCGATCCTGGCGTGGGCGGGTGCGGCATTCCTGGGTTGGGTCGCCGGACAGACGATCGTTGCCGACAAGGCCATTGCGGGCGCGGTGTTGCGCGCCGCCGGCGGGCAATCCGGTTTCGTCGAACTGGTGAGCGGATGCGCCGGCGTGATCCTGGTCATCGCGCTGGGAACGTTTTGGCGACACTGCCGCACCGCCGGCGGCCACCAGAGACAACAAAGATGAAAAACATGAAAGATGAAAAATTTGCCGAGGCCGGCTCGGCATCCGTCCGATCGGCTGCTCAAAAAATTCGCACATACGTTGCCGCGCGAAAGATGCGACCTATTTCAGCCATCCTTGCGCCGTATTCATCGGCTCTTCTGGTTTGACAACGGATTTTGGCCATCCGGCCGGTGCTGTCTTGCCAACACGATCGCTTCGGACTTTCTCCCAAAATCTGAGTTGTGGCGCGGACCGTGGCGGCTCGGCGGCCGTTGTGGACCGCGTCTTTGCTGCCATACGGACTGATTAGGAGACAGACGATGCAAAAGGGCACCGTCAAGTGGTTCAATCCGACCAAGGGCTATGGCTTCATCAAACCGTCGACGGGCGACAAGGATGTTTTCGTGCATATTTCGGCTGTCGAGCGCGCCGGTCTGCGCACGCTCAATGAGGGCCAGGTGGTCGAATATGAGCTGGTAACGAACCGCGGCAGGACCTCGGCAGAAAATCTGAAAGTGGCGTGACGCTGAAGTCAGCCGCTTCGTGTAGCCCCCGGAGTAGCATCTGGGGGTTTTGTTTGGCTTCTTCCCTGCTTGGCCGTTTTGTCGGGTGACGCTGCTTCGGCTGCGGACGCAAAGGTCGCTTCGCCTTGCGCAACCAAGCGCAGCGCTTGCGGGTAAAGGCGGTGCTCGAGCTGCAGAACGCGCCGCGCCAGGCTTTCCTCGGTATCGCCTTCGAGCACCGGAACTGAATCCTGCGCCACGATCGGTCCGCCATCCATTTCCGGCACCACGAAATGAACTGTCGCGCCGTGGCGTCCGGCTCCGGCAGCAAGAGCGCGGCGATGGGTGTGCAGCCCTTTGAACTGCGGCAGCAACGAGGGATGGATGTTGACCATGCGCCCGCTCCAACGCTCGACGAACGCGGGTGTGAACAGCCGCATGAATCCCGCCAGGCACAAAAGATCGATTTGATACGCCTGGAATCTTTCGTCCAGCGCGCGCTCGAAAGCCTCGCGATCGTCCCCGAACTTCCGGTGGTCGACGATTGCGGTGTCGATGCCGGCGTCCCGCGCCCGGGCGAGGCCGGGCGCTTCAGGCCGATTGGAGACGACAAGGACGATTGCGGCCGGATAATCCGGCTCCTTTGCCGCTTCGATCAGCGCCGCCATGTTCGAGCCGCGGCCGGAAATGAGAATGGCGACGCGCTTCTTGCGCATGCGCGTCACCAGGAAAGATCGAGCCGGCCGCGAAAGAGCACGCGCGGGTCGCCGGCCTCGGCGCCGGCGACCACTTGGCCAAGCCGCGCGATGGTCTCGCCGTTGGCCGCAAACTCCCGGCTTACCGCTTCGGCAGCATCGGCATCGACGACGGCCACCATGCCGATGCCGCAATTGAAGGTGCGGAGCATCTCGCGCTCGCCGATGCGACCGGCTGTGGCCAGCCATTTGAACACCGGAAGCACCGGCACATTGTTCAAATCCAGTTCGACCGAAACGCCTCGCGGCAAGACGCGGGGAATGTTCTCGATAAATCCGCCGCCGGTGATGTGAGCGAGCGCCTTGACCGCTTTCGTGGCGCGGATCGCTGCGAGGCACGAGCGCACGTAGAGCCGCGTGGGCGTCAGCAGGGCGTCGCCCAAATCCTGCGTCGGCGCGAACGGGGCCGGCGTGGTCCAGTCAAGTTTCGCCTCGGCGACGATGCGGCGCACCAGTGAAAAGCCGTTCGAATGCACGCCCGAGGACGCCAGTCCGATGACCATGTCGCCGGGCGCGATGTCGCGGCGCGGCAGCAATTCGGCTCGCTCCGCGGCGCCGACCGCAAACCCGGCAAGGTCGTAGTCGCCGCCATGGTAGACGCCCGGCATTTCCGCGGTCTCGCCGCCGATGAGCGCACAGCGCACGTCGCGGCAGGCGGACGCGACGCCCTTGACCACCGCCGCGCCGACCTGCGGATCGAGCTTTCCGCAGGCGAAGTAGTCGAGAAAAAACAGCGGCTCGGCCCCCTGCACGACGAGGTCGTTGACGGACATGGCGACCAGATCGATGCCGATCGTGTCGTGGCGGCCGGTTTCGATCGCGATCTTGACCTTGGTGCCGACGCCGTCGGTGGCCGCCACCAGAACGGGATCGGAAAAGCCCGCGGCCTTGAGATCGAACAATCCGCCGAATCCGCCAATCTCGGCGTCGGCGCCGGCGCGCGCTGTCGCCCGCACCAGCGGCTTGATCAATTCCACCATGCGATTGCCGGCATCGATATCGACGCCTGCAGCCGCGTAGCGCGCCTCATCCACGAAATCCACCTGAGCGAAAAATATTCCTCCCGAGCCGGAGGAAACACTGCGCCTCCTACGGCGAATTGGCCGGGTGCGCAAGCGCGCGCCGGGCTATATAATTACGTCGGGAGGGCGCTTCGACGGGGTTTGGGATGGCGGCGCTTTCTGCCGCGCTCGGCTAAAACCCCGCGGCAGCGGGGCGGGGCATGTGCAGAGCCGGGGCGTAACTTGAGTATTCCAAACCTGATCACTCTGGCGCGCATCATCCTGGTGCCGATCGTCGTGTGGTCGATCATTTCGGGCGAGATGCAGGCCGCTTTCGCCTTGTTCCTGGTGGCCGGCATCAGCGATGCGGTCGACGGCTACCTTGCCAAGCGCTTCCATATGGCCAGCGAGCTTGGCGCCTATCTTGATCCGCTTGCCGACAAGGCACTCATCGTATCGATCTATGTCAGCCTCGGACTCGCCAAGGCGCTGCCGATTTCGCTGGTCATACTCGTCGTCTCGCGCGATATCATGATCATCACCGGCTTCATGCTGTCGTGGGTGGTCGGCAAACCGATGCCGGTGAAACCGCACCCGGTTTCCAAGGCGAACACGGTGGTGCAAATCCTGTTGGCGACGCTGGTGCTTGCGGAGAAGGCCTTCGGCGTCAATGTCGTGCCGTTGCAGACGGCCGGAATCGTGCTGGTGGCGCTGTTGACCTTGCTGTCGATCGCCTTCTATCTCACCCAGTGGTTCCATCACATGAACTCGTTCGCGGCCGGGCATTGATGGTCTGCGTGGGCGATACGTCTCTCCGACGAAGGACCGCGGACGGCGCGCGTCGCCGCCGGCGGGGAGCGCGATTGGTCCGATTCCAACATTCGCATCCCGTTTCGGCACGCCCTCGCGCGAATGTTGGAATCAAAGGACCACCAGCAAGTATTAAGTGCTCGTGGAGCTTTTGGATTTGACATTCGCTTCGCGACCTAGCGGCTTCCGGGTAGCGAAGGTCAAATCCGCTCCACTGGAATCCGAAGCGAATGGCCGCTATTGCTACGGCGCGGGGCCGGGGAGCGGCTGGATTCTCCTGGCGCTGGGCGGCACGGCCGGAATCGATCAGACAGCGGTACGAAGGAAGGACCGACGTGCGTCAACGCCTGATGCTGCTTGCGCTTGTCGTCGTTGCGGTCGCGATCCTGATCGTGC
>JASHOR010000015.1 GCA_030041005.1 Xanthobacteraceae bacterium | reverse complement strand
CCGAGGACGGCGTGCATGTCGCCATAGCCGACATGGCCGACGGACGCGAGACGGTGAAGCTCGTCGAGAGTGCGGGGCGCAACGGGCTCGCAGTTATTTGCGACGTGTCCAGCGAGGACTCGGTCACCGCGATGGCCGGACAGGTGCAGGAAAAATTCGGCCGCGTCGATATCGTGGTGAACTGCGCCGGTATCTATCCGCAGCAGGATTTTGCTGCGATGAGCTTCGCGGATTGGCGGCGCGTTCTCTCGATCAATCTTGACGGCACGTTCCTCGTCACCGCCGCCTTCATTTCCGATATGCGCCGGCGCAAATGGGGGCGCATCGTCAACATGGCCTCGAGCACGTTCGGCTCGGTCACCACCGGTTTTGCCCATTACGTCGCCAGCAAAGGCGGCGTCATCGGCTTCACCCGCGCGCTCGCCGGCGATGTCGCCGCCGACGGCATCACCGTCAACGCCATCGCGCCGGGGCTCACCCGTTCGCCGGGAACGATCGTGCGCAAACCGCGGCCAGGCTTCGCCAACATGGATGAGGAATTTGCCGCCATCGCCAGCCTGCAGGCGATCAAGCGCCCGGAAGTGCCGGACGACCTGGTCGGCGCGCTGTCGTTTCTAACGAGCGACGACGCCGCCTTCATGACCGGCCAGACGCTCAACGTGGACGGGGGCCGCGTGCGGTCCTAGGCAGCATGGTACGTAGCCCACATCAGCGCAGCCATCAGCCGGATCCCGCAGGACCAAGCCAACTCCCGGATTTCGCTTCGCTCATCCGGGCTGCTTGCTCGCCGCGGCAGGCGGTGGGGAAATAGGCGGCAGGCCGCCCGCGCGCTATGGTTCCTTCGGGGGTAGCCGATTCGCGTCATCACACACTTTCAAGAACTAATTCAGGAGCAAACGCCCAATGCGCACTTTATCCGCACTTCGTGCAAGCCTGATCGCAGTGCTGGCCTTGGCCGGCACAGTCTTCATGTCCACCGCATACGCCGATAGCGGCGGCATCACCTTCAGCGTAGTCAAGGCGGGCTTTGTCATCGGCGGCTCAGCCGGCTCGGGCACGCTCTTCTTCCACGGCCAGCGCTACCGGCTCGGCATCGGCGGGTTAAGCTACGGGTTCACCTTCGGCGCTTCCGAAACGCGCTTCCGCGGCACCGTGAGCCACATCCGCGGACCGGCGGACGTATCCGGCGTCTATGCCGCGGGCAACGTCGGCGCCGCCGTCGGACGCGGCGCGCAGGCGACCGTCCTTACGAATCAGAAAGGCGCAGTGCTGACGCTGACCGGCAGTTCGGTCGGCGCCATCGTGAGCGCGGACCTCAACGGCCTGGTGATCACGGTGAAGTAAGCGGGCAGCCCGGATGAGCGTCAGCGAAATTCGCGATTCGACAGCGGGACTGACTAGCTGCGGCTGTGCAGGACCGGCGGCGGGAGCGGAGGCGGCGGGACCGGCACGAGCACGACCCGCCGCCACACCGAGCCGTCATCGAACTGTATCGTCATGCCGTCGGGAGAATAAACGGCACCGATGTCCCAAGCCTGCGCCCAGATGTGCCCCGGATGGTCGATCCAGGCCCGCGACGGCTGGCCGACCTCATTGACGAGATTCAACTGCCAGCGGTTCTGCGTGACAAAGGCCGGACCCGGGCCGCGGCACACCTGCACACACTGGTATTGACCGGAAAGATTTATGTATTGCGCCTGTGCCGGCATGCTGATCGCCGATACGCACGCCGCCGTCGCGGCGGACAAAATCCATCTCGTTCTCATCGCATGACTCCTCACTCGGCAGGCTAGCGTAAAATGCCAGACGGTACGACCTTCGAAAGCATTCGCGCCAAGTCGTAGTCCACGACGATCTCCTCGCTGTCCTTGATCGGCCGGTCGGTCAGGTTTGAGGTAGAAGTGGATCGGCCGGATGATCCACTCTCATTCGCATGGTTTTGTCTTCCGTCATGGTCGTGCTTGTCCCGGCCATCACGCCTTTTCAGCATAAAGACATGGATGCCCGGCACAAGGCCGGGCATGACGAACAAAACCTCGTCCTGAGGTGCGAGCGGAGCGAGCCTCGAAGGACGACGACCCGAACGCCTCGGCCTCATTCTTCGAGGGCCGCTTCGCGGCCACCTCAGGATGAGGAGCAACAAACGGTCCCCTCACCCGCTTCGCCTGAAGGCTCGGCCGCCTCTCCCCGGCTTTTCTTACCGAAGTCGGAAACATCCGACTTCGGGTCGGGAGAGGCGATCCTTCGAGGCACGCCTTTGGCGTGCTCCTCATCCTTCGAGGCTCGTCGCTTCGCGACGAGCACCCTCGGATCAAGTCCGAGGGCAGGCTCTCAGGATAACGTTCAAAGCGCCTTATTGCTCTCCTTCACCGCGGCGGCCTTATCGACATAAACTTCGCCGCCCATCTCCAAAAACTTCTTGGACATCTGCTCCATGCCCTGCTGCGCGGTGTCCGGATAAAGCGCGGCCTTTTCGTTGTCGGTGAGGCCGGCGGCGTAGTCGCGCACGTCGGCGGTGATCTTCATCGAGCAGAATTTCGGGCCGCACATGGAGCAGAAATGCGCCACCTTGTGCGCTTCCTTGGGCAGCGTCTCGTCGTGGAAGCTCCGCGCAGTGTCAGGGTCGAGCGAGAGGTTGAATTGATCGACCCAGCGAAACTCGAAGCGCGCGCGGGAGAGCGCATCATCGCGCAATTGCGCCGTCGGATGGCCCTTTGCCAAGTCCGCGGCGTGCGCCGCGATCTTGTAGGCGATGACGCCGTCCTTGACGTCGTTGCGGTCGGGCAGGCCCAAATGCTCCTTCGGCGTGACGTAGCAGAGCATGGCGGTGCCGAACCAGCCGATCATGGCCGCCCCGATCGCCGAGGTGATGTGGTCGTAGGCCGGCGCTATGTCGGTGACCAGCGGGCCGAGCGTGTAGAACGGCGCCTCGCCGCATTCCTTGAGCTGCTTGTCGACATTGATTTTGATCTTGTGCAGCGGCACGTGGCCGGGGCCTTCGATCATCACCTGGCAGCCCTTGGCCCAAGCGATCCTGGTCAGTTCGCCCAACGTCTCCAACTCCGCGAATTGCGCGCGGTCGTTGGC
>JASHOR010000164.1 GCA_030041005.1 Xanthobacteraceae bacterium | reverse complement strand
CAGGTCGAGCGCGCGCGCTTTCAGGTCCCACAGGGCCGTATCGATCGCCGATATCGCGCAGGCCGCGATCCCGGAGCGGCCGAGATTGCGCACGCTCGTCTGCATCGCCATCCAGGCGCCCGGAATGTCGAAGCTGTCACGCTCTGCGGTAGCCTTGCGCAACAGCCCCTCGATTAGCGGAATGGCAGCCGCGTCGGCGTAAGTGTAGCCGAGGCCCGACGCTGCTTCGGAATCGACGTGCACCACAACCAGCGTCGTCGCGTCCCAGGCATACGTCCCGTCCGCTTCCGGCTTGTCGGTCGGTATACGGTAGGCGGCCGCATGCAGCGCCGTGATCGGAGCGCCGCCGGTGTCGGTATCAGTCACTTTTTACTTTCCCGGAATGAGCGAAGCGAAAACCTGCTTGGCCGTCTCGGTGATCACGCTGCGCTCGTGGGGATCGCCTTTGCCCAGCGCTTCGGTCAAATGCTTGGCCTGTTCGAAGGTGATGTGCGGCGGCAGCGGCGGCACTTCCGGATCGGTCTTGACCTCGAGCACCACAGGCCGGTCGGCGGCAAGAGCCTGATCCCACGCCGCGCCCAAGGCATCCGGTCGATCGACGTAAATGCCTTTGAATCCGATCAGCTCGCCGAATTTATGATACGGCACGTTGGGAATCTGCTGCGACGCATTGAACTTCGGATCGCCCTCCATGACCCGCTGTTCCCAAGTGACCTGATTCAAATCCTCATTGTTGAACACGCAGCAGACCCAGCGACGGTCGGACCATTGCTGCCAGTATTTCGCGACGGTGATCAATTCGGCCATATTGTTCATCTGCATGGCGCCGTCGCCGACCAGCGCGATCACCGGACGGTCGGGGTGGGCGAACTTCGCCGCGATGGCGTAGGGCACGGCCGCGCCCATCGATGCCAAGCTGCCGGACAGCGAGGCCATCATGCCGCGGCGCATTTTCACGTCGCGCGCGTACCAGTTGGCGCAGGAACCTGAATCGCTCGTGAGGATGACGTTGTCAGGAAGGCGAGGGGACAGTTCCCAGGCGACCCGCTGTGGATTGACTGGATTGGCGTCTACCATCGCCCGCTCTTCCAGCGTCTTCCACCACTCTTTGACGCTCTTCTCGATCGTCGAGCGCCATTGGCCGTCGGCCTTGCGCGACTTCAACAGCGGCAAGAGCGCGCGCAGCGTTTCCTTGGAATCGCCGACAAGATTGACCTCCATCGGATAACGCAGCGACAGCATGTCGGGTGCGAGATCGATCTGCACGCCGCGTGCCTGGCCTTCCTTCGGCAGAAACTCCGAATAGGGAAAGCCGGAGCCGATCATCAGCAGCGTGTCGCATTCCATCATCAGTTCGTAGCTCGGTTTGGTGCCGAGCATACCGATCGAGCCGGTGACCCACGGCAGATCGTCAGGCAGCGCTGCCTTGCCAAGCGGCGCCTTGGCGGCGCCGGCTTGCAGCTTGTCGGCGACGGCGATCACTTCGTCGGTGGCGCGCAGCGCGCCGGCGCCGACCAGAATCGCGACCTTCTTGCCGGAATTGAGCACGTCGGCGGCGCGGCGCAGATCGGCGTCGTAGGGAACGGTCTTCGGCTTGGAGAAGCCGACGCCGGAATGAATCGTGCCGTGCTTGCGCGGCGGCTCTTCATACGGCGTTTCCTGCAGATCGTTGGGCAGCACGATCGCGGTCACCCGTCGCTCGCCGAGCGCGGTCCTGATTGCGCGATCGACCAGATGGCGGACTTGTGCGGGCGCGGACGCCTGCTCGACGAACGCGCCGGCTACATCCTTGAACATGCTCGGCAGATCGACTTCCTGCTGATAGTGGCCGCCGATCGCGGTGCGCGCTTGCTGGCCGGCGATAGTAAGCACCGGCATGTGGTCGAGCCGCGCGTCGTAGAGGCCGGTGATCAGATGCGAGGCGCCGGGACCCGATGTGGCGATGCAGACGCCGAGTTCGCCGGTGAATTTCGCATAAGCCGACGCCATGAATGCGGCCATTTCCTCGTGCCGCGCCTGAATGAATTCGATCTTGCGGTCGGGATTATTTTGGGCGCGGTTGAGCGCGCCGAACACGCCGTTGATGCCGTCACCCGGATAACCGAAAATCTTGCGCACGCCCCACGCATGCAGCCGCTCGATCAGGAAATCACCGACAGTTTGCGACATGACTGAAAACCCGGCGGAACGGAAGTTCCGACCAAAAGAGGAAGGTGGATTATCTTGGGAACGGCTTGCCACGGCGGAAGTTCCACCGCGGCAGATGCCCCGCGCAAGCAGGGCCCGGCTTGTTCAGCGCGAGCACAATTGGATTCCCGCTTTCGCGGGCATATGCGGTGGACCTATTCAGCCATGCTCCCTTAGCCATCGCTCCGCGCCGGGATGAAGCGGCACGTCTCTCGGTGTCGTGTCGGTTTCGCGCACCATATTCAGCGCCGAGCCTTCGGTACCTTGCTCGAAGGGAATTTCCGCCTCGCGCGCGGCTAGCGCGTCGCAAACAGCGTAAGCCGTCTGTTCAGGGAGCGCGGCGTTGCAGTAGATCGGCCAACCGGAGAAATCGAGCGTATCGATCTCTTTCGCCAGCCCCGGGAAGCGGGATTTCGGCAGCCTGACGCGGCGCCAGCCGAGCTTGCCCATGGCCGCGAACTCGTCTTCGTTGAGTTCGATCGGCATAAGCCCCGCGGCCAGCGCTTCGTTGAGCCACACCTTGATGCCTTCGTCGAACACCGCGTCGATTTCGCCGCGCGCCAGCGGCTCGAGCCGGCGCTTATCCGACGGCCCACCGCAGAGGATGAGACGGCCGCCCCAGGATTCGACGTCCTTGAGCGCGAAGCCGTGCAGCGCGAAGGCCTGATCGATCAGCACCAGCGTCGAATGGGTGGGATCCTCGCGCACGGAGATGCGCAGCGGATAGCGCTTGCTCTTAATATCGGCGAGCGATCGTATGCCCGCGCGCGGATGCACGGCGAACACCATGCGATCCCAGCTCGGATAGGAGGCGACGATGCGCACCGGCAGCGGTTTCGAGAACAGGCCGACGCCGCGATAGGCCTGCGTGAGCAGCGCCGACGGATTGACGAAAGCGAGATCGACGCCGCCGCCGCGGGCAACCTCTTCCGCCAAAATGGCCGAGCCGGTCGCGAGCTTGAGCCAGGGGTGGAAGCTCGGACCGGAGCCTGAGCCGACGGTGACGACCATATCGCGATTGCCGCCGTACGGCGTCGCCGGATTGCCGGCGATATGCAGGCCGATTTCCCACAGCGTCTTCGAGCGGACGAAATTGGCGCCTTTCGGCAGCGGTTCCATGCGTTCCTCCAGTGTCTTGACGGGGCCGCATACTAAGCCATGCGACGCGGGTCACAAGCGGGCAGGCGTTGCCGTGTCGGCGCGGGTCGAATCGTCGGTGGTCGGCAAGGCGGAGGCCTCGCGGATTTGGCGCCGAGGCCGGAGCCGCGCCGCGTTGTCCAGACGATTATCCGCGCGAATGTGCAGCGGCGCCGGCAAGTGATTGGGCGAGCGTGTCGAGCAGCGCTTTGGCCTCGCGCAGGTCGATGAAATCAAAGCCTTCGCTGAACGAAGCATAGACCGGCGCCAGCGTCTCGCGCGCCTCGATGAATCTGTGTTGCTGCTTCAAGAGCGCGGCAAAGCTGACCGCAGCGCGCAGCTCCAGGAGCCTTGCCTGCTGTGTCCTGGCCTTTTGCAGCGCGGTCGCGAAACAATTCACCGCCGCATCGGCGTCGCCGCGCCGCTCCAGTAATTTCCCTTTCAGCCGATATATTTCGCTCTCCCACAGCCGCTCCCCGGTCGTTTCGACGCTCTGCAAAGATTGCTCAACGAATGCGACAGCGTGGTTCAGATCGCCCGCGTGTTGGTGGCAGTCGGCGAGCAGCGCAAGATACAGCGGCCACCAGCACCTGCCGCCCAAATTTTGCAGCTGCGTCAGGCCGCGTTCGCAAACGTCGATTCCGGCCTCGACGTCGCCAAGTTGCACCTGCGCCCATCCGGCGAAGATCATCGCAGTGCCGACGAAGTACGGATAGCCCTGCTGCTGCGTCAGGCGGACAACGGCCGGGCTGCTCTCGGCCACGGCATCCGGGTCGCGGGCGAATACACGAGTGCGCAACACGCGCACCGCCGCCAGCACTTGCGAATATAAATTCTGCGGATTGAGACTGGCGGCTTCGTCGCCGGCCGCCTTGGCCCTATCAGGAAAGCCGAGAAGCAATAGACAATGCTGCATGAAGCTCAGTGCCGAAATGCGGCCATCGACGTTCGAAGCCACGAACGGCGGACGTCCGGGTAATGCGAATTTGTTGATTTGCAGGGCTTGTTGGAGATGGTCGCGGGCCTCCACCAATCGTCCGAGCGTCGTCAGGACCATCCCGAGATCTGAATGCGCCATGGCGAGCCCGACCTGGTCATGGTTGCGTTCGCCCCACAAATACAATTCTCTCGCCTGATCGAGCGCCGCGTGATGATCGGCGGACATCCAGGCACCCAACCATTGACCGTGTATGATCAACGGCAGTTGGGCGTCGTCGCCCAGTGCCTCGCAACGCTCCCGGGCGCCCCGGTAAGCCTCGCGCGTTTCAGGTGCCGTATAGCCGCGCGCCGCAAGCAGCGCGCGGGCTTGCGTGATCTCGAGCTTGAGTTCCAGTTGCAACCGAGCACGGCTCTCAGCCGGCTTGGAAATCAGCTCGCGCGCTTGCGCCAACTGGGATAAAGCTTCGGGTGTGGCCGAACGTTGCAGCGCCCGCTCGGCGGCCTTGAGGAGGTAGCTGACGGCCCTGATCGAATCGCCTGCCTCCCGCCAGTGATGCGCCAGCAATTCCGGCTCCGCCTCGGCCGTTTCCGGCAGTCTTTCTTCGTAGGTGCGCGCAACGCTGCCGTGGAGCGCCTGCCTGCGCTCGCGCAACAGCGTGCCATAGGCCGCTTCCCGCACCAGAGCGTGCTTGAAGATACAGGTCGTCTCCGGCGGCAAGCCGCGCCGGAATATCAGCCCGGACGCCACCAACTGGTCGAGCGCGGCAGTGAGCGCCCGCTCGTCGAGCCCCGTAATCGCGCGCAGGCACTCGACGGAAAACTCACGACCGATGACGGCACCAGCTTGCGCGACTTCGCTGCCGCATGCGAGCTGATCAAGTCGGGTCAGCAGCAATCCTTCCAGCGTCGCCGGGATGGCGGCGATACTCGTGCTTGCCGAGCCGCGCGCCATTCCCCCGCCGCCGTCGGTGCTTTCCAACAGCGATTTGGTCAGCTCTTCGACGAACAGCGGCACGCCGTCCGCGCGCGAGACAATGTCGGCCTCGATGGACTGTGGAATGCGGCGCCCGCCGGCCACCTGCTGAACGAGCGCGGTCGAATCGGAACGACTCAGACGCGACAGCGTCAACTTTGTCAGATAGGAATGTTCCGCCCATGGCGGGACGAATTCGGGCCTGCCGATGACGAGCAGCAGCAGGCGCATTGCGCTCGCTCGCTCGACCAGCAGTGCGAAAAATTCCAGCGATGTCGGATCGACCCAGTGAACGTCTTCCACGACGGCGAAGACAGGTTGTCGCAACGCCAATGCGGCAATCCGGGCCAGAAGCGCCTCAAAAATCCTTGCCTTGCGTTTGTGCGGCGAAAGCTGGCTGGCATCCGGCGGCTTGCGCGGCAGGCCGAGAAGCTCGGCGATCAGGGCGGGGGCTGTCACCTCCACGGCGATGCCATCTGCATTGTCGTCGCCGCTTCGTTCGGGGAGCGGCACTGCGGCGGTCGCAGATCGTCGGGTGGCATCGCCCGGTTGCCGCTCTGCCGCAGGCAGATGGCGAGGACTTCCGGTGAGCACACCGAAACCCACCGTAGCCGGCGATTGCCCCAACTCCGCCTCGGCGGTGCCGAGCGAAGCGAAGATGTTGCGGATCTTTTCCAGTTTCTGCTGCGGCGTATCCGCCTTTGCAAATCCGGCCGCTACCTGTAGTTCGTCGATGAGCACCGACATTGGCGCTTCGACGCGGTGCGGCAGTCCCGACCATTGTAGGCTTGCGTGCGGCTCGGGCATTAACCGCTCCTCAAGCTCGATCGCGAGGCGCGACTTGCCGATGCCGGCTTCCCCCGTCAGCAGCACGACCTGTCCGGATCCGCGCAGCGTTTGCGACCAGGACGTCAACAGACGGTCGACTTCCGCCTCGCGGCCCACGAGATCGAGCATGCCTTCGCGGCGCAGCGCCTCGAACCGCGGAATACCCGCGATCTCATCGACCACGCGCCATGCCGGCGCCGATTGGTGCTCGACTTCCAACTCGATCGGTTCGACCTCGTGGCATTGAAAGAAGCGGCCGATCAGATCGCGCGTCTTCGCTGCAATCAGGAGGCTTTGGGCCGATGCGGCCTTTTGCAGGTGCAAGGCCAGATTCACCGCCTCGCCGACCGCGGCCTGTTCCTTGATGCCGGTGGCGCTCAATTCGCCAACCAGCGTCTGGCCCGTAGCGATCCCGATGCGTGCTCGGAAATGGCCGATCGGCGCCGCCTCGATGCCACAGACGACGCGCAGCATTTCGAGCGCGGCGCGCACGGCGCGCTGTGCATCGTTCTCGTGCGCTTTGGGGTAGCCGAAATAGCCGAGTACGCCGTCGCCAAGCGCGCGCACCATCGTGCCTCCAAAGCGTGCGATGATCGCGCCGCAGGCCGCATAGACTGGACGAATCGCGCTTTCCAGGTCTTCGGGGTCCGATCTGGTGGCGAGCGCGGCAAAGCCGATGATCTGGCAGGACAGGACGGTGAGCTGTCGGCGTTCGACGGGCTTCGCTGCCCCTTCATTGGAAAACGTCGTCGATGGCGCCAGTCCCGCTTCCGCTTTCCGCACAGGGGAAACGAATTTGTAGCCGGTGCCCTGCACCGTGACGATGAGTTGCGGCTTGGCGGGATCCGGCTGGATCTTGCGCCGCAGCCGCGCAACCAGCATGTCGACGCTGCGGTCATAGGGATTCGTGCTGCCGCCGTCCATGGCGTTGCGTAATTGAGCGCGCGACATCACCTGGCCGGCCTTGCCCGCCAACACGGCCAGCAAAGCACACTCGCCGCGGGTTAGCGCCACTTCTCTGCGCTCCGCATCGGTGAAGATGCGGCTGCCGAGGTCGAGCGTGCAGCCGGCAAACCGCATCGGTTCTGCGCAGGCGTCTTGGTGAACGGACGTTTGCGGAGGAATCAAGCTTTCGAGAAGAGCGAGAAGCTTCTCCTGATCCAGCGGCTCCGCGGCGCAGATCGCGGCTTCCGGGAACGACAAGGCGATCCGATCGGCGTCGCCAACGGCTGTCGCGAGAACAACGAGGCTCGGAATGGTACTGCGCACCTCGTCTAAAAGCGCCGAATCGAAAGTCGCGAGTGCGCTGAGGCCGATCACGGCTGCGTCAAAATGCTGTTTGCCGATGAGTTCGTGTGTCCTCTTGGCGCTTGAGGCCACCTCGATGCGATAGCCGCGCGGCAAAAGCAGGCGTGCGACTACTCCCCCGAGTGTCGTTTGCCGGGCGACCACCAGGATGCGCGGATATTTCGGCATGAGAGGGTGACCAGGGCGATCGGCCTTCCCGCAACGGGGGATTGTAGCTGCAAATCTGGAGCCGACGAGCCTGGCTCCGTCAAGGAGGTGAATTGTTACAGGACTGTTACATCGCCGATGTTGCCTTGTTACGCCTTTCGCTCAACCTTTTGCGGTGCACACGGGCGGATCCTGCAGGAGCAATCCGGATGGACCAGCGGCATTTACGCAGAAACATTCGAGACCTGCTCCCTGCAGCCTGGGGCCGCTTGTCGCCGGCGCTATTGCGAAAGGAGTTGGGCATGCCGACCGCACTGCCATTCGTTTCCGATAACTCAAACATCTCGCTTGCGCGCGACGGACACCTGAACGTCGCCGACAAACGCGATTCGGTCATCGTCGCTGCGATCACGGCCATTGGCGTTTTGCTGACCTTCACGCTGACTACGCTTTTCCCGCTTGCGGGACATGCTGTATCGCTCGCTCTGGCGAGCGGTTGACTATCACAAGCGTCAAAGTCGGCCACGCCCGTCACGGATCCCGGACGCTCCTGCGGAGCGCCCGGATCGACGATTTGATAGGCAGGCAGATCAGTCTGATGCGCCGGCGCCGCCCATCTCAATGACCGTGGCGCCATTGTGCTCTGCGCTCTTGCTGCGCTCCCACGCCTCAACCGCAAGCTCTGCTCTCGATCTGGCTTCCGACGCCCGGCAAGGCCTGCCTCGTAAGGTCACGAAAACAACCCGCCGCGCGGACATCAAAACCGGAATTCGTCACCGCGTTTGCGGCCCTGGAATACTGGTACAAACAGGTCATCAAAGGTGAATCGTCGCTTGGTCAGGCCGCTGTTATAGGCATAGCCGGCGACCGTGTTGATGTTATTGATGTTGCGCTTTGATGCGCCGTATTCCCAGGGATCGTTCCCGACGATCTCCTCCTGCTCCTCCCAGGCTTCGCGGTACCACACCAGCGGTGTGATTCGCGGGTTCTCCATCCGCTTCATGGCGAGCCGCTTCGACTCGTTGAAGGCGTGATAGAGATTGATCGGCAGCCATGGATAGCGGTCGACAATCTCCTGCTTGATTGCCAGCACGTGCATGATCGGAAAGATGCCGGTTTTATTCCAGTAGGCGATCTCCTCCTGTTTCCAGTTTGGGAACAGCCGGGCGACCCGCGGGTCCTTCTGCACGAGCGGCTTGATAAGGTCGGGATGCAGGCAGGCGTCAAGCCTGCCCTCGGCGAGAAGGCCTTCCACGGTTTCGTTGTGCGAGAGCTTGGTGATCTTCAATCCAGGCGGCGAAGTAAATTCGATGGTCTCGTCGAGTTCCGGCACCCATTCGATCGACCGGGCCGGTACGCCATATTCGCTTTCGAGGATACCGCGCATCCAAACGATGGCGGTGGCCTGGAATTGCTTAACGCCGACCTTCCTGCCGATCAGGTCGCTCGGTTTGGTGATGCCCTTGCTGGTATTGATGAACATGAAGCCGTGACGGAATCGACGATGCAGAAACACCGGAATTGCGGTCGAATTCGACACGCCCTGATCGAGAGCAATCATGTATGATGAGCATGATACTTCCGCGGCATCGAATTCCTTGCCGCGGAGGAAGCGCCAATGACGCGTCGTCGAATCCATGGCCGTCAGCACAGTAAGGTCGACGCCGTCCGGTCTGACCAAGCCTTCCTTCAGCGGGCGGACGATCTCGTAGTCGCCACAAGCGAGCGTGATGGCAACGCGGTTGGACACGCTGAAATCTCCCTATGTCGCGCATTGTAACCCTGGAATAGCAGGGCTTCCGCGCAGAATGTAGACGTTGTCGCAGTCATCCATCCATTGGCAAACGGCGACCGTTCGCGTCCAGGCCATGCATGCCTCACTCGGCATGGTTCTACGCCGCCGCGCGGGTAAGCGGACCAATGCGCATGGTTGATATGTTTAATTGGATCTTCATTCGGCCGTGTTTGCCTTTATGTGGGCACCATTGATGAGCATAGCCTCCCCGATTCCCCGCCACGGCTCCCGGGTCAACTTGCTGATCGGCACGGGACATTTCTGTTCGCATTTCTATCAGCTCTGCTTGCCTCCGCTGTTCCTGGTCTGGCAGCGGGATTTCGCGGTCAGTTTCGCCGAAGTCGGCGTTGCTACGGTGGCGATGAGCGTCGCGTGCGCGCTCTTGCAAACACCCTACGGCTTTCTGGTGGAGCGCTTTGGAGCGCGTTGGTTCCTGATCGGCGGCACCGTGCTGATGTCAGGTTCGATCGCGCTGATGGCTTGGGCCACCGCATTCTGGCAGATCATCATCCTGGCGCTTGCCTCGGGCGTCGGCAATGCCGTCTTCCATCCCGCGGATTATTCGATCCTCGCCGGCTCGATCGCCAAGAATCGCATGGGGCGGGCCTTTGCCCTCCATAGCTTTACCGGTTACATCGGCTTTGCCGCGGGACCAGTGGTGGTCGCCGGCCTCCTCGGCGTTGTGGAATGGCGCGGAGCGTTGCTCGTTGTCGGCGTGGCGGGGCTGCCGGTGGCGGCGGCGCTCCTTTGGCAGAGCAGGATTCTCCAGGACGAGATGCGCAGGGAGACCAAACGGCACCGCCTGTCGATCCGCGACCTGCTCTTCGAGCCGACGATGGTTCTATTCTTTCTATTCTACCTCCTGGTCTCGATGGCCGGCAGCGGCGTCCAGGCTTGGCTCATTACCATTCTGCACCAGACCAAGGGCATTGATTTGCGCATGGCCTCCTGGGCATTGACCGCCTTCTTCGTCGGCGTAAGCGGCGGCACCCTGGTGGGGGGCTGGGCGGCCGACCGCTCGAAGCGCCACCTCGCTCTCGCCATCGTCGTGCTCATGGCGGCCACCGCGATGCTGCTCTTGATCATCGACTTCCTGCCGATGAGTGCCGCCCTTGTGATCGGGCTCATGCTGGTCGCGGGCTTGACGCTCGGCGGCAGCCGCACGCCACGCGATATCATGCTCAAGGACGCGGCGCCCCCAGGTGAGATGGGCAAGGTGTTCGGTTACGTCAGCGCCGGTCTGCCGCTGGGCGCCGCGCTTACCCCGGTGCCGTTCGGCTTCGTCATCGATCAGGGCCAGCCCCGGCTGGTGCTCGTGCTTTCGGCTGTGCTGCTCTTCGCCAGTCTGCTCTGCATGGGCACTGCCAAGAGCACCGCCCGTCACGCCGCCTGGGCCAGCGCGGCGGAATAGCCAAGCGCCTCGCATCGCTGTCCCTGTCGAACACTGACGACGACAAATAAGTGTCGCTTATGGACGGGGCGTCACGAGCCAGCGAAGGAGCCGAAATTGCCTGATCAACTTTCCGAGATGCTGCGTCGATTGCGCCGGCTGGGCGATTACCGATGCGCGGTTTTTCGGTAAGAAGTTTGAACCACCCGACAGGTGTGGAGGACTGCCACGTCCATGCAAGTGTCTCTGCATAGATGGCAACACTGGCGTGTCGCGGCTGTTTGTGCCACGTCGTTGTTCGCCTTGCTCTCTGCTGGAGTATCGGCCTTTGCCCAGACCGGAGGAGGGGCGGCACGGGCGACATCATGTCCGGGCGGCAACGGCGGCATTACGCTGCCCTCCGGTTTTTGCGCGACGGTTTTTGCCGACAATCTCGGCCACGTCCGCCACATGGTCGTGGCGCCGAGCGGCGCGCTCTATGTCATCACCTGGAGCGGTCGCTTCTACCATAACGCCGCGCCGCCGCGCGGTGGCTTTCTGATCGCGCTCAAGGACGACAAAGGCAACGGCAAGGCCGATGTTGTCCGGCGTTTCGGTCCGGGCGTCGCGCAAGGCTCAACCGGCGGTACCGGCATCGGCTTCTACAACGGCGTGCTCTACGCCGAACAGAATGACAAGATCATCCGCTACGCGCTGCCGGCGGATTCGTTGGTGCCGACAGAGCCGCCGCAGATCGTCGTTTCCGGCCTGCCGCTCACCGGCGATCATCCGATGCATCCCTTCATCATTGATGCGCACGGCCATCTTTACGTCGATATCGGCTCAGCCACAAATTCCTGCCAGATCACCAACCGCACGCTGAACTCGCCCGGCCACCGGCCCTGCGGTGAACTTCGCACGCGCGGCGGTACCTGGTTGTACGATGCAAACAAAACAAATCAGCGATTCTCGCCGGCTGGGCGCTACGTAACCGGGCTGCGCAACGGCGAAGGATTTGGCTTCGATTCATCTGGGCGGCTGTTCGCCACGCAGCATGGCCGCGATCAGCTTTCGCAGAACTGGCCGCGGCTTTATACGTCCCAACAGAGCGCCCGTCAGCCGGCGGAAGAACTCGTGGTGCTGCAGCAGGGCGCCGATTATGGCTGGCCGGAATGCTATTACGACCGCTTTCAGAAAAAGCTGGTGCTGGCGCCGGAATACGGCGGCGACGGCGGCAAGGCCGTCGGCGTCTGCGCGCAAAAGACCGAGCCCGTGGCTGCCTTTCCCGGACATTGGGCGCCGAATGATCTCCTGATCTACAGTGGCACCGCATTTCCGGCCGCCTATCAGGGCGGTGCTTTCATCGCCTTCCACGGCTCGTGGAACCGGGCACCCGAGCCGCAGGGCGGCTACAACGTGGTGTTTCAGCCTCTCAAGGACGGCAAAGCGGCGGGCGATTTCGTGGTCTTTGCCGACGGTTTTGCAGGCGCGATCAAAGAGCCCGGACGGGCGAAGTTTCGGCCAACCGGCCTCGCCCAGGGGCCGGACGGCGCGCTCTATATTTCCGACGATGTCCATGGTCGCATTTGGCGTGTGACCTATCGCGGCCCGGCCAACGCGTCGGTCGCGGCCGCACCGGGTGTCGTTGCCGCCAGCGGCGGCGAACCCGGTCCGCCTGAGGGCGTCAATCCCAGTGCCGGCGGTGCCGCCAATCTCGGCGCGCTCCCGGTCCCGCCCGGGTCGACCAAACAAGAAGTGGCGCTCGGCGATCGCATCTATCACGGCGAGGCCGCAGGCGGCACCTGCGGCGGCTGCCATGGTGTGGATGCGCGCGGCGGACCGCAGGGGCCCCCACTGGTGAGCGGCCACTATGCCGTGGGCAACGGCAGCTTCCAATCGATCAAACAAGTCGTCGCCGATGGCGTGCCGCATCCGCGCGGTTACGAGGTGCCGATGCCGCCGAAAGGCGGCGCGCCGCTGACGGATTCTGATGTCACCGCAGTCTCCGCCTATGTGTGGGCGATCGGTCACCACAGGGCGCGCCACCGACGGTAAGGGAACATTCCCGTCGTTCGCAGCATGTCGCGCACATCTCCGACCTTCGCTTAATAGCGACCAGATAGCTGACGCGCGAGATGGGCAGCCTTGCGCCAGAAAGCGACATCAGCCCAACTCATTGCGTTGACAACGCCGCTTAGCGTCCCGGCGTCGAGGCAGACCCTAGCTGACCGTGTTCCTGGCGCAATTGAGTCTTGAGCACCTTGCCGTAATTGTTCTTCGGCAAGGCATCGAGGAACACATAGGCTCGCGGCCGCTTGAAGCGGGCGATTGCCGAGAGACAAAGCCCGTCCAGTTCGCGCTCCGATACGGTCTGGCCAGCGTGCAAGACCACACAGGCGACGACTTCCTCGCCCCATTCCGGATGCCGCCGGCCGATCACCGAGACTTCGAGCACGCCCGGATGGCGCAGGAGCACCTCTTCGACTTCGCGGGGATAAATATTGCTGCCGCCGCTGATAATCACGTCCTTCGAGCGATCCTTGAGCGTCAGGAAGCCTTCCGCATCGAAGCAGCCGATATCTCCCGTGTGCAGCCATCCGCCGCGCAACGTTGCGCCTGTGGCCGCCGGATCGCGCCAATAGCCAGCCATAACCACATCGCCCCGACAAACGACCTCGCCGATTTCGCCGGTCGGAAGCTCGCGATCCTCAGCATCGAATACCTGTACATCGACATCGGTGCGGGGCAACCCGACTGACGACATGATCTCGCGCCAGCGCGGCCGGGTCGGCTCGCTATGCAGCGCCTTCGAAAGCGCGGTGATCGTCATCGGCGCTTCGCCCTGGCCGTAGATCTGGGCGAAGCGCGGGCCGAGCAGTTGCATCGCGCGTAGCAAATCTTCCAGGTGCATCGGGCCGCCGCCGTACACGATGGTTTTGAGATTGCGATGATCCGAACCGGCGAAGGTACTGTCGTTGACGAGCCGCATGACCATCGTGGGCGCGGCAAAGAAGCTCACTTGGCGCCAGCGTTTCAGCAGTTCTGCGATTTCGGCCGGATTGAACGAATGACTCTCGGGGACGAGATTGTTGGCGGCTTGCGCGATAAAGGGTAGCGCATAGATGCCCGATCCGTGCGACATCGGCGCCGCGTGCATTATGGCGTCGCCGGGGCCGACGGCGTCAACGTCGGCGTAATAGCTCAGCGACGCCATCAGCAGATTGCGGTGCGTCAGCATCGCGCCCTTTGGCCGCCCAGTCGTGCCGCTGGTGTAGAACAGCCACGCGGGATCTTCCGGTCGGCGTGGCGTGACAGCCATGGCGTCGCCGGCGCAGGTCCGCCGCCATTCCGGCGTATCGATCACCAGCAAACGCGGATGAAATGCAACGGCAGCGGCGATGTCAGGTGTCGCGATGACCAGGGAGGTCTCGGCGTGCTCGACGATATAGCGGAACTCATCGTGGTGGAGTTTGGCGTTCATCGGCACCGCAACCAGCCCGGCATGCCAGATGGCGACCAGTGCCTCCAGATACGAAGGGTGATTGGTCATGGCGAGAGCGACGCGCTCGCCGGGACCGCACAGCTTGCGCAGCCCGGTTGCCAGAGTTGCTGACCGCGCCGCCCATTGCCCATAGCTGAGATGAACGGTGGCGCCGACCGAAATCGCGGGACGGCTGGCGGCGTCGCGTCCGTGCTTTTGCACCCACGCCGCGAGATTCACCGCAAATCCCCGGTTTCGTCGCCGCTCACGGCGCGGGCTTGGCGTCGATCAGCACCGCCGCCAGGAGGCAGGGTGCGCCGCTGCGATTGACCCAGGCGTGATTGGTGCCACGCTGCACCACGCAATCGCCGGCATGCAGCTCGACCTCACCTTCTTCCATGACCATCGTCATTGAGCCGGAAATCACGACCAAATAGTCGATTGAATCGGTCTTGTGCATGGTCGGGTGCTTCGCAGTGTCCGCGCCGGTAGGCTTGTGCGCGCTTCCGAGCTGACCGAAGGTGCTGGCGGCGTCGATCTTGGTGTCCGCGCCCTCCGGCGGAATTTCCACGACGCGGAATATTGTGCCCAAAGGTGTCGGATCGTGCCGCAACGGCCGCAGCGATCGGTCAATTGAGCCGGAGTTGTCGACCGGCATCTCGCCGGTGACCCAGATCTCGGTGACGCCTGCGCCCGGCCAACCCTTGAGCGGCGTCACGTTGGGCGCGTGATCGTTGAACAGAATGGTGGCGCGGTCGGCGGCGTCATGACCGGTGATGACGCGGCGGATCTTCTGCAGCATGCCAATACTCCTCGTGAGCCTTGCGCGGCTAACCGTCGGGGCGCAGCACGCGATTGCGCAGCACGCCGATTTTTTCGACTTCCAGCTCGACCACGTCGCCGGAATTGAGAAAGTGCCCAATCTCGAGACCGGACCCGTTACCGACTGTTCCCGAACATAGGATCTCGCCGGGATGCAGCGTCTCGTCACGCGAAACGTGGGCGATACAGTCCTCGAATTTCCAGTGCATTTCAGATGAGTTGCCGCGGCCGCGCTCTTCGCCGTTCACCCGTACAACCATCGTCAGCGCGTACGGGTCGGGTATTTCGTCGGCCGTAACAATGCAAGGACCGAGAGGATTGGAATTGTCGAAATCCTTGCCCTTGCCCGGACCGAGCTGCCCCGGCATCTCGATAACTTGCTCGTCGCGAGCGCTGAAATCGTTGAAAATCGTGTAGCCAAAAATATGGCTGCGGGCGCCGGCGCGCGAAATGTCTCGGCCAGGCGCACCGATGACGCAACAGAATTCCAATTCATAGTCCATGATTTTCGAATAGCGCGGCCAGACTACGTCCTGATCCGGACCGCTCACCGCGAACCGGCTCGGCTTGTAGAAGATCGGACGCCGATACCAGATTTCAGGAACCGCGAGGACCCCCTTGGCCTCCATCTCGCGCATCGCCGCCTCGGGATCCGGCGAGGCGGCGGCACGCACGCGCCGCGCCTGACCGAAGGCCTGGATGAGATGTTTCTCAAAACAGAGAAAGTCGCGCATCTGCGGCGGCGCCGGCAGCGGCGCGAGCAGTCGTACAGAATCAGCCGAAACAAGAGCCGCGCCTTGCCGTCGCGCGGCCTCGACGGCAAGTTTCGCTTGTTCCAGGCCCGGCCTGCCCGCAGCAATCAAGGCCAGCATCGAGTCGAGCGCCGGTTCACGGCGAGCAGACGCCCGTTGCAAATCGATGACCTGCGTATCGCCTTCGACCAGTGCGCCGAGACGCTCATGGCCGTCGTGGTGGAACGTAACGAGTCGCATCTCCCAGGGTCTCCCGGCCGGTTTCGGTCTTTATCATTCGTTGAATTAATTCTATTCAAGTGTCATGGAAAACCAATGTCAATATGAAATTTTATTAAGAAAAACGAGAAACGTGGTATGAAGCGGCGGGTCGCGCGCATGCGCTCACGTCAACGAAAGTGGGGAAACCAGTGGCCCAACGAACCGCAGTCGCCGTCCGAACGCGGGTCGGCGGCCAGAAACAACCGGTTGCCAAGAGACCAAGGCTGGCACGCGCCGGCGGCGCCAGGCGAGGCGATGCCACGCGCCAGGTTATCCTCGACGCGGCAGAACAATGCCTGGCGGCCGGAGACTTCGACGGCGTCAGTCTGCGTACCATCGGTGAGGCCGCGGGCGTCGATATCGCGCTGGTAAATTATCATTTCGGTTCCAAGGAGAGTCTGGTCGAGGAGGTCACCGGGCGGCGCGCACGCGAGGTCCATGATGCGCGTGTCCTCGCACTTGAGGAGGCGCGCCATGCGGCAGGCACTGCGCCGCCGGACGTCGAGGCGGTCGTCACCGCATTTCTGCAACCGTGGCTTAAAAGGATCTCCAGCGGCGACGCCGGCTGGCAAAACTACAATCGGCTGCTTTGTCGACTGACAATGATGCCGAAATATCTGCCGCTGGTGAGCGAACTGCTCGATCCGACGGCTCTGCATTTCATCAACGCGCTGCGTGCGGCGTTACCGGAGGCCAGTCCAGAATCGATCTATTGGGGATACATGTTTCTGCTTGGTGCAGTCGTGCAAATCATGGCCGGTACCGGGCGTCTTGAGCAATTATCGCGTGGCCTGTGTACCACGGACGATATCAACTCGGCGATGCGGGAGATCGTCCCCTTTGTCTGCCACGGCTTACGCGCACTCGAACGCACCGCGACCGAAGCTCGAGGCTGAACAAGTGGGGTAAAACTACCCTTCTTGCACTCGGATCGACGATCGCGGCCGCTGGCAAGCCATCCGCCACCATCCGCGCCCGCCGCCCTGCTCACCGCGCGTGAGACGCTCCTTTTCCAGCGGTGCCATAATTTTATTTTCTGTTGACGCTTGCCAAACAGCTACCGAACGTCGCTTCCGACATTATTGGTGGCTCGCGGGCACCCGGAACGTTGCGTTGTCCGGCGGCATCACCGCCTGTTCGGCATGCGGCGTGCCGACGGGAACCCAGTCATATGGCACCGGATCCGCACGGTAGAGCCAGTTCGTCGTCACCATTTTTCCACCCGGCCCGAACGGCGCCTTGCCGGAATAGGGGCTCACATATTCCCAAACGATTTCGCCTGCCGGGGTCACCTGGAAGACCCGCCCGTTCATGCCCTCGTTGATGAATGTATTTCCATTTGGAAGGCGTCGCACGTCACCGATGAATGAGGTATCGAATGTCCACGCCGCCCGGTCGCTGTCACCCGCGCTATATTCCCAGACGATCTCTCTCTTCACCGGGTTAATTTCCAGAATTCGCGAGCCGCCAGCGTAGTTGAGCGTCACGGGCGGATAGCCGGCTTCGCCTTGATCGTCGAGCAGCAGCAGGTTGCCCGCACCCGGCAGGCCTTCGGGGATGATCTGCGGATCGTGCTGTCCGCTGATCTGGTCGACGGGCGCCGGCAGCTTGCGCGGGCCGGGCTTCGGCCGCGGATAATCGGGGCCCAGCCGCCATACGATCTTTCCCGTTTTCTTGTCGATAATGGCGACGAAATTTGCTTCGCGCGACCCAATGATGATGTTGTCGGGATTAAATCGCGCGTCGCCGGCGGCGAACCAGTGGTTCGCGCCCACCGGTTTCATGTCGTTGATTGTGAGATAGTTGATCCGTTTCGTAGCGCGCACGAGCGCGATCTCCCGCGGCGTCCAGCCGAATTCGTCGAGGTGCTCACCCGCAATCCAACGCCAGACGATGTCGCCTTTGGGCGTCACCTCGTAGATGGCGTCGTCGACGAGCTTGGGCAGCGTGAATCCCGGCAGCGGATGCACGACCACCGACAGGACCAGCGTGTTCCCGTTCGGAAGCCGCGCCCAGTCATGGTGCTGTTGCGCCGCTCCGCTCGGGGCGTTGGCCCCCCACTGCCACACCACCTTGCCGTTCCAGTCCAGTTCGCCAAAGGACTTGTTCTGATAGATGAAGGGCAGGCCCTTAAACATCGCAGGATCGTTCTTGCTCATCATCGAAAGTTCGACGATGACGTGGCCGCGCTGGCCGCCGGCGAGCGCTGGATCAAGGACGCTGCTGGGAAAGCCCGGATGATTCCAGCGGCGCACTTCATTGCCATCCATATCGATGAGATGCGTGATGTTGTCGGCACCACTGAAGATAATAAAGATGTTGGAGGCTTTGCTCGGATCGTAGCGCGTCACTCCGGTTGGAAAGACGCTCGGTTCGGCCCAGGCCGACGCATGCGGCAGCAACGCGAGCGCGGCGGCTCCAAGGATCGGCGTCGAAAGCGATGTAGTGACGAACCGGCGGCGATTGACAAGCATAGTCCCTCCCCTTGACGTCCCATTGATCACGCCGACTTCGCCAGCACGGGTGGCCACGGTCAAGGTGCGGCCGACCGCCTCACTGGTGTCCTTTCGTCGCACTGCGATTCGCAGATGCGGATACCAGATCGAATCGGGCCCGACTCCGCCACCTCATCAGTGCATAACGTACACCTTATCTCTCTGCATAATCCAATGCTATACGTTTAGGAGCGCGCCGCAGCGAGCTCGGCAACGGGTTCTGTAATTTCTCCCCGGCTGGCGTAGCGGCGCGCGAGTGTCGCGCAGACCATCAGCTGAATCTGGTGGAATATCATCAGCGGTATGATCGCGAGCCCGACGTGGCCGGCGAACAGAACGGTTGCGATCGACACTCCGGTCGCCAAACTTTTCTTTGATCCGCAAAAGACGATCGTGATCTCGTCGGCCCGCGAAAAGCCCAGCCGCCGGCTCGCGAAGGTCAGGATCGTCATGACGGTGGCTAGCAGCGTGGCGTCCATCACAGCAAGCCGTAGCAGTTGCGCCGCGTCGACCTGGTGCCAGATCCCGTTCACGACTCCATCGCTGAACGCGGCATATACGATCAATAGGATCGAACCGTAATCGACGCTTTTGAGAGCAAGCCGATGCCGGATGATGAATGCGCCGATCAATGGCCGCAGGAGCTGGCCGGCCAAGAACGGGACCAGAATCTGCAGCACAATGGCGAGCATCGAATGGGCCGACAGTGGCGCGCTGCTCGCGAGCAGCAAGCCGGCGATCAGCGGCGCCAGCACCGTACCGAGTAGGTTCGAGGCCGAGGCGCTGCACAGCGCTGCCGATACGTTGCCGCCTGCGATCGAGGTAAAGGCGATCGAAGCCTGGATGGCCGACGGCAAAGCGCTCAGCAGAATCAATCCGGCCCAAAGCGGCGGTGTCAGTAGCGCCGGCGCCAATAGGCGACAGGTGCCGACGATGAGCGGAAAAAGCGCAAATGTGCTGAGGAATACTACCGCGTGCAGCCGCCAATGGCGCGCCCCGGCCAACGCGGCTTCGGGTGACAGGCGCGCCCCATGCATGAAGAACAGGAGCATGATCGCGGCATCAGTCAGCCAAACGGCCGCGGCCGCCGCCTCGCCGCGGGCTGGCGCGACGGATGCAAGCGCCACGGTGAGCAGAATGGCGGCGAGAAAGCGGTCGATGTGGGAGAATGCGCGTCTGAAAGACATATGAAGGCTCTGTCCTTACGACTCTTGAGATAGATCGATTGGCTGTTATTGTGAATTATGAATACGTCTATTACTGTAATAACGATTTGCGATAGGCCTTTGATGTTCAATCCCGCCCTTCTGCAGACGTTTCTGGTGGTGGTTCAGACCCGCAGCTTCACGCAGGCGGCGGACCGCCTGGGCCTCCGCCAGTCCACGGTCAGCCAGCACATTCGCAAGCTTGAGGAAGAGGCCGGCCGTCGTCTCTTCCTTCGCGATACCCATTCGGTCGCGACCACGCCTGATGGCGAGGCGATGATCGAGTTGGCGCGCGGAATTCTGTCCGCCAACGACCGCGCGCAGCGTTATTTTGCCGGATCGCAGCTCCGAGGGCGATTGCGCTTCGGCACCTCGGAGGATTTTGTGACGTCGCGGCTTCCCGATGTGCTTCGCGACTTTGTCCGCACCCACCCTTTGGTGGAGTTCGAGCTTACTGTCGGGCGGAGCGCCCAGCTCAATGAGCGGCTCCAACGCGGCGAGCTTGATCTCATTTGCGGCAAGCGGGCTCCTGGTGACGAACGCGGACGTGTGGTTTCGCGCGACCGGCTGACCTGGGTGTCGGCCAGTGGCTATCCGCTCGCGCCGATGGTGCCCGTGCCTCTCATCCTGTTTTCGCCGCCCAGCATCATGCGCGAGATCGCTCTCGCCACGTTGGAGCGGAGCGGCCGCCTCTGGCGCATCGTGTGTACGAGCGACAGCCTGAGCGGCTTACGTGCGGCGTCGCTGGCCGGGCTGGGCATCACAGTCGTTTCCGAAGGGCTTATCCCGGCGGGCCTGACCGAGATTCCCGGCGGTCATGGCCTGCCAGATCTCGGCCTCGTCGAGTTTGTCGTCACGGGTCGCGACAAGGCCATGCACGGTCCCGCTGCCGAACTCGCCGATGCCATTCTTGCGAGCGGCATTCGGGTGTGAGCGGCCAGCCTCAAGCAATGTCCGAAACGGGGTCACGAGCGACGTTTCGGAACATGGCCGCGATGTCGGTCGCATGCCGGCCATTGCAGTGCGTTGACCGAAGACGCAATTAAATATTGCGGCGGGACCGCGCGGCATTCACGGTGAAGCATGCGAGGAAAAACCTGTGTTATCACTGGCGCGACCAGCGGAATCGGACTTGAGACCGCCGCGCGCCTTGGTGCGCTTGGCGCCCGGCTCGTCCTCGTTGGACGCAATCGCGACAAAGGCAATGCCGCGATCAGCCGCTTGCGTGCTTATGAGCCCGGCGTTGCTGTAGAGGTCCACTATGCCGACCTTTCGCGGCCTGAGGAAATTCGCCGCCTCGGGGACGCCCTGCTCGACGCAGCCCCACGGATAGACGTCTTGGTCAACAATGCGGGTGCGCTATTTGCGAATCGCAGCACGACGTCTGACGGACTTGAACTCACTTTCGCTCTCAACCACATGGGTTATTTCCGCCTGACAGCCCTTCTGCGCGATCGACTGATCGCCTCAGCGCCGGCGCGCGTGGTCAACGTGGCGTCAGAGGCACATCGCGGCTCGCATCTCGACTTTGAGGACTTGCAGTGCTCCAGGCACTACAACGGCTGGAGGGCCTACCAACGCTCCAAGCTCGCCAATATCCTGTTCACCCGCGAACTCGCGCGACGCCTCGAGGGAACCGGCGTCACGGCGAATTGCTTGCATCCTGGCTTCGTTGCGACCAACTTCGGCGACAACAATCGCGGCATCTGGCGATTGGGCATCACCATCGGCAAGCTGGTCGCGGCCATCCCCGTCAAGCGCGGAGCCGAAACTCCCGTCCACCTTGCATCGTCTGCTGACCTCGAGGGGATCAGCGGAAAGTATTTCATTAAGTGTCGCGAGCGCCGGCCCGATCCCTCGGCTGAAAACGACGGAACGGCCGCGCGGCTCTGGACAGAGAGCGAGCGGCTGATGGGCTTATGAAGTCGCACCGTCCCCACGCGGTCAAAACCGTTGCGAGCTATTGGACAATAGAACGCTCGCACGGGGCGTGGCGGTCGATTGTCGGATGATCAGTTGCGGACGCAGTACCACGTCCCTCGCAAGTGCGCGGCGCTCCTCGATCTTCTCCAACAGCAGACGCGCTGCCTGGATTCCGATCTCCCGCTGCGGAATGCGCACGGTGGTCAAAGGCGGCCGAAGCAAATCCACAAACACACTGTCATTGTATCCCGTCATCGATACATCTTTCGGACACGACAGGCCGCGCTCCTGCAGCGCCTCGTAGCAGCCCAGCGCAAGCAGATCATTGGCGGCGGCAATGGCCGTTATGTCCGGAAACTGATTCAACAGCGCATGGCAGGCGCGTCTCCCGGCTTCGCGCGTGAAATCCTCCGCAATGGTGATCGCATCCGCCTGCAGGCCATGCCGGGCCATAGCCTTGCGAAAGCCTTCGCTGCGCGCGGCGCCGGTCGAGAGCTGCTGCGGGCCAGCAATGTGGCCGATGGCCTTGTGGCCGAGTTCGACGAGATGATCGACGATGAGCCCGAGGCCGACAAGATCGTCGACGATGATCGAGGGCGCCGCGCCGGTCTGGTCGGTGCGGTTGATCATGACCAATGGCGCGCCGCGTTGCGCCCAGCCCTTAACGACGGGGTCATGCCGCGTTGCGGTACCGATGATCAGTCCGTCGATCTGCCGCGCCATCATCTCGGCGAGCACTCGCTCCTCACGCGCCGGATCGTTCTGTGTGTTGGAGATGATGGCGACATAACCGTTCTCGCTCAAAATCTCCTCGATGGCGAGCAGGATCGGCGGGTAGAGCGGGCTGTCGATATAGGGAATGATGACGCCGATTACCCGCGACCGCCGCGTGCGCAGGCCAGCCGCCAGGGCATTGGTGCGATAGCCGAGGCGCTCCGCTGCCTTGAGCACGCGCTTGGCCACGCTCTCGGTGATCTGGCTGCGGGTGTGCGGATTCATCACCCGCGATACCGTGGAAAAGTGCACGCGGGCCGCGCGTGCCACGTCGCGTACGGTCACGTGCTGGCTGCGTCGCTTCGATCGCTTCATGGCTTGCGCCGCGAGGGGCTGCAACCGTTGGTGCAGGCTACTCCGACGTGAAGTCCGCGCCTCATGCCGCGGAAGAGTGCGGCGGCTGGCTCGACTTGGTCCCCGCCCAATAATCCGCCCGCGATTTCGAGGAGGCGAGGCGAGGGGCGTCTTCGTAGCCCGGCGCCATGGAGGCATCGGTGCCGGCGAGCACCTGATGGTGATCGATGTTCAGGAGCCGCAGCCAGCTCTGCTGACCGAGGGTCAGCCCGATCATGCAGCCAAGCTCGACGAGTTCGTCTTCGGTAAAGTGCTTGTACAGCCGATCCCAGAACGCATCGTCAGGATTGAGATGCCAGGTAATTGCCTCCGCATAGGAGAGCGCCGCCTTCTGCCGCTCATTGTGCCTGGGTGAGGACTCAAAATTTATCAGGTCGTTGACCTGATCCTCGATCACGGCGCCGGATTTGGTCGCCTTCACCGAGCGCTGATTGCCACAATATTCGCACTGCACCGAGCGCGAGACATAGAGCCGACACAGTTCCTTGATTCCGTGGTCGAGGATGCCGTTGCGAAAAATGTCGCGCCAAGAATTGGCAAAAAACCAGAAACAGGCAGGCACGTGCGCGCGCACCGCTGAACTCTCTGGACGCGGCGTGCCCTCGCTCCTGCAGCGATCCATCTCTGCGCGCATCGCGTCGTCCATCTTTTCCAACGGCACGTAGCTGATACGCTGCTTGGTCATGGGGTTCTCCTGTTTCAGGGAACAGGTCGGTCGGGGCGCCGACCTTTTCCGTTCTTGCTTCGCGTTGCCGCTTTGCGGGCCGGCTGACGCTGGCGGCGTGGGAGTGAAGCTTGGGTTGGCGCTGGCAACTGCCTCGGCGGACTCGCCAGCGCGGCCGGGCGGTCACCTGCCGGCAACGGCGGCGCGTCCGCCGACCCGCCAAGCGTCTGCGGCTCTTCCACGCCGACGACGGTGTAGATATGTGGCGTGCCGCGGTTGACCTGCAGCTGGAAAATGTCCGGGCGATTGTAGTGCCCGGCAAAATCGTGCCGCAGCTTCATGTTGATGCCGACCTCAAGGTTGCATTCAGCATAGAGGATGCCCTCCTCCTTGCCCATGGGCCCGGCGATAATCCGGCTGTTCGGCGCGACGATGACGCTGCCGCCGCAGCAGTCCGGATTGCGCAGGAAGCACTCCGCTTTTGGGCTTGGCTCAAGCTTGCGGATTACGTCCTCGTCCACGGTACCGCAGGCGGAGACCACGAAGGCTTTGCTCATCTGCGCGAACGCCTGTGAGTCGATGCTCACGCGGTTACGCATCGGATCGCCACTGGTCGGAAAATGATTGGGCCAACTCATCACGTGGATGCGTGAGCCCTCAGCAGTCATGGCAAACACGGCGAGCGGATTGGAATTCTCCCCACAGATCAACCCGCTCATCGGCCCGAAGCTGGTCGGGAAGGCGTGCAGAGTGTCACCGAAGCCTCCCGTATGCACCAAACGCTCGCCGACGGTGGGCATAATCTTCTGATGCTTGCCCAAATAGCTGCCATCGGGACCGATGAAGACCTGAGAATTGAACATGGTGCCGAGCGTGCGTGGCAACTTCTCGCAGACGCCAATCACGACATAGGCGCCGGCATCGCGCGCGGCGAAGCAGAGTGCGTCGATCTCCGGCCCAGGGATCTCCACAGCATTCTTGAACAGTGCGACGGCGAGACGGTTGGCAAGCGCGCCAGTCGCGGCATGGTGGTGATACCAGATGGGATGCGCTGGGATAAAACCTTCGGGAAAGCCGATCACCTGAGCGCCACTGCGCCCGGCCTCTCGGATCAGACCGCACGCTTTCTCGGTTGAACCCTCACGATCGAGGAACACCGAGGCCGCCTGCACCGCAGCAACCTTCACCACCGGGTAAACGTCACCCATTCCTGCTCCACAGCAAAAGCCAATGCACCGTATATGCAAACGTTTGCGCGTGTACTCCATGCCTGTCAAGCGTGAAACGCACGAGAGCTACAATGCTTAGTGCTATAATGCTTTTTCGCCTCGTCCGAAGACGAAACGGTCACGGCCAGCCGCCAACTCGTGAATTCTTGCAAACGTTTGCGCAAAGGACTAGCGTTTGCCCAGGATGGGCGGCGGAAGCAGCGCCTGAAACTGCGGAAAAATGGAGAGAACGAGCATGGATGTCGGCTTCATCGGGATTGGCAGAATGGGCACGGCCATGGCGCGCAACCTGCTCAAGGCCGGGCATCGCGTGCGCGCGTGGGACGTTTCACCGGAGGCGCGGGAGCGTATCCGCAAGGACGGTGCCGAGATCGCCAACAGCGCCGAAGACGCCTTTCGCGGCGAAGCCGTGATTTCGATGCTGCCGAACGACGATGCCATGCGTGCGGTCTTCATCGACAGCGGTTTTCTTGGAAGGCGCAGCACGCCCATTCACGTCAACACAGCCACGGCATCGCTCGACTGTACGCGCGAGCTTGCCGCCGCGCACAAGGCTAACGGCGTCGGCTATATCGCTGCCACGGTTTATGGCCGCCCGGAAATGGCTGCCGAGCGCAATCTCAACGTGCTCGCGGCTGGCGATCCGGCGCTGATCGACAAAGTGCAACCCCTATTCGACTCCATGGGTCGAAAGACCTGGCGGCTCGGGACCGAGCCGACAAACTCGAGTGTTGCCAAAATCGCCGGTAACCTGATGGTCGCCTGCATCATCGAGGCGATGGGCGAAGCCGCCGCGCTCGCCCGCGCCTACAAGATGTCATCCGGCGACGTGCTTAATGCGGTGGTCGGTTCGGTCTTCGACGTGCCGGTTTATCGCATTTATGCGGGCCTTATCAGCAATGGCCAATTTGAGCCGCCGGGCTTCGACCTAAAGCTCGGGCTCAAGGACGCCAAGCTGGCGCTCGCCGCGGGCGAAGAGAAGAACGTACCGCTCCCCTTCGCCAGCGTTCTGCGTGACAATTATCTCGATGCGCTTGCCCATGGCGATGGGCACAAGGACTGGTCGGCGATTACCCGCGTCGCGTTGCGGCGCGCGGGGCTCGAATAGTGCTTGAGGTGCCTCGCGAGCGCACAGAGAGGAACGGGACGCGACAGCGATAAGGGGAGGTAGCCATGAAATTGGCGATGATAGGCAAGCTATTTGCATTAGCTGTGATAACGCTGACCTTGGGCATCGGCCGCGAGGCACTTGCACAGCAGCAGCCGATAGTCATCGGCGGCACTCTGGGTCTGACCGGTAGCTTTGCGGAGCCGTCGGCCGACTACAAAGTCGTCTATCAGCGCTGGCTTGATGAGGTGAACGAGAAGGGCGGACTGCTCGGACGTCCTGTGAAGATGATCATCTACAATGACGAAAGCACTCCGACGGTGGCGCAGTCGCTCTATAGCAGGCTTCTGGACCAGGACCAGGTCGATCTGGTGCTCGCGCCCTATACTACCTTCATCGGTGGCGCAATCGTGCCGATCGTACTCTCGCATCAGAAGCTTTTGTTCAATGGCGGCTTCGTCGGCATCAACATCTTTAAGCATGCTAAGGGCTCGATCATCGGCAGCTACACCTACCAGGAGCCCGACTATACGCGTGGCCTGTTCGAGCTGATCAAGGGCCTGCCCGAGGACAAGCGGCCGAAGCGCGTCGCCATCTTCGCTGCGCAGAATCCGTTCCCCATCGTGGTACGCGATGGCGTCGGCGGCGTGGGTGGCGCGCTCAACTTTGCCAAGGCCGCTGGCATGAGCGTGGTGCTGAACGAGCAATATCCGCCCAACACCACTGACTTCACCGGCCTCGTGCAAAAGGCAAAGGAAGCGAATGCTGACATGCTGCTCGAGCTCGGCCTGCCCAACGATTCGCTGCAGGTGGCGCGGACCGTGAAGCAGCAGGGCTACAAGCCTTTGATCTTCTGTACCTGCGGCTCGCAGGTGACGACGCTGTCCGCGTGGCCGAAGCTCGGCAGCGCCGCCGATGGCGTGATCGGCACCACCATATCGTGGCCGTCGCAGGGCTATGCTGGCCTCACGGAACTCGCCGATGCTTTCAAAAAGCGCGGCGACGACACGCTGCCCACGTACGCGATCGTCGGCTACGCGATCCTGCAGGTGATAGAGCAGGCAGTCGATGGCGCCAAGACCTTAAACCAGGGCGCGCTCAAGGCCTACGTCCACAGTCACGAATTCAAGACGGTGGCCGGCAACTTCCGCTACCAGGACGATGGCACGCCAGTGTTCAGCCAAGTGGTCTTGCAATACATCAAGGGCAAGAACCAAGTGGTGTGGCCGAAGGACGCGCAGACCGCAGCGCTCGTGACCCCGATGCCATGACTGCATCGGCCGAGCAGCCGCTCCTGGCGATCGACGCGGTCGGCAAGCGTTTCGGCGGCGTCATCGCGCTCGATGACGTCTCGTTTTCGGTCGGGGCCCACAGTGTCGTCGGTCTTATTGGCCCAAACGGTTCAGGCAAGACGACTCTGCTCAATGTGATCAACGGTGTGTTCGCCGCCGATCACGGCGAGGTGCGGCTCTCTGGGATTCGTATCGATCGCAAACGCTCCTGCGAGCTCGCCGCCACCGGTCTCACCCGCACCTTTCAGGCCGCACGCGTGTTTCGGACGCTCGCCGTGCGGCAAAATCTTTTCATCCCGCTCCTTCATCAAAGTGCGCTCGACCGCACCGCTGCCAGTGCCCGCGCGAACGAGCTGCTGGAGCTTGTCGGGCTCACAAAGCACGCCGAGAGTATCGCCAGCGAGATATCCGGCGGTCAACAGCGACTCCTGGAATTTGCCCGGGCGCTGGTGAGCCGACCGCGGCTCGTGCTCATGGATGAGCCCTTTGCCGGTGTCCATCCGCAGATCAAGACGTTGCTGGTGCGCTGTATCCGAGACAGCGTGGCACGCGAAGGCACGTCGTTCATCATTGTCAGCCACGAGGTGCCCGATCTCGTTGCCATGTCCGACTTCATGGTGTGCCTCGTCGAAGGCAGGACCGCAGCGACGGGCTCTCCTGCGACCGTCATTCAGAACGAACGCGTGATCGAAGGCTATTTGGGCCGCGCATGAATGCCGTGAGCAGCGCACCGATCTTGAAGATCGCCAATGTGGTCGCCGGTTACACCGCCGGCCATCCGGTCTTGCGCGGCGTCAATCTCATTGCGCAGCCCGGTCACATTACCGGAGTACTCGGCCCCAACGGCGCCGGAAAGTCGACACTGTTACGCGCGATCGCAGGTTTCCTGCAGCCGTCGAGCGGCAGAATCGTGCTCGGTGACGAAGACATCGCTGCTTTACCACCGCATCGACACATGGAGCGTCGCATCGCGCTCTTGCCGCAGGGCCGCTCGACTTTCCCCGAGCTCACCGTGGCCGAGAATATCGAACTCGGCGGCTGGACCATGCGCGGCGATCGCGCTCGGTTGCGCCAGGCGGTTGAGGCTATGTTCGCGCGCTATCCACATCTGCGCGCGCTGCGTGACCGGCCGGCCGGAAGCCTAAGCGGCGGCCAACAGCGCGCGGTGGAGATCGCGCGCCTCGTTATCGGCGATCCGAAAGTGCTGCTGATCGACGAGCCTTCGGTCGGGCTCTCGCCAATCGTGGCCGCGCAGGTCTATCGCGAGCTGGAAGCCCTAAAAGCGGAGGGTCGCACCATCCTTCTCGTCGACCAGGACGTACGCGCCGCGATAAAGATTGCGGATTACGCTTATGTGCTCAGTTCGGGCAGAAACGACATCGAAGGCGACCGCTCCGCTTTTGAGGGTGATCTCGGCGTCATGGTGCGCCGCTGGCTTGGGGTTTGATTGCAATGCTCGACCGTCTCGCGTTCATTATCACCGACGGCATCTTGCTTGGGCTCATATATGCTATCGCCGGTCTGGGATTGAGCCTAGTTCTTGGCATCATGGGCATCGTAAATGTTGCGCACAGCGCCTTCATAATGCTCGGCTCGTTCTTTGCCTTTGAGCTGTTCCGGCGACTTGGCCTAGACCCAATCATCTCGTTCTTCCTGGCGATGCCAGTGTTCTTCCTGCTCGGCACGATTGTCTATCGCGCGCTGCTAACGCGCATCGAGCGGGTCTCGCAGTCACAGGGCCTTGTCGCCATGTTCGGGCTGATGGTGTTGATCGAAAACTTGAGCACCATCGCCTGGACCACTGATACGCGCGTGATCACCGCCGCATACACGAATGCCTCGCTGGTGCTCGGCTCGCTCTATATCGCGCAAGTGAAATTGATCGCTGGTGCCTTGGCGCTCGTCCTCACCTTGCTCTTTTGGGCGTTCCTGCGCTTCACGCTTATCGGCCGCGCCATCCGCGCCATGGGACAAAACCGCGATGCTGCCTTGAGCGTCGGCATCGACGTGCGGCGACTTTCGGCGGTGGTGTTCGGATTGGGGATTGCGTGCGCCGGCGCCGCGGGGGTGGCGCTGGCCATGGTCTTCCCGTTCTCGCCGAACACACAGATACAATGGCTTGCCTGGGCGTTCCTAGTCGTGATCCTAGGCGGGCTCGGCAGCGTGGCCAATACCCTCATCGCCGGATTGATCATCGGGCTCCTGCAGAGTCTGTCCACGGCTTTCCTGCCCTTCGATTATGTCTATCTGGTACTCTATGTGCTGCTTGCCGTCATCCTCGTCCTGCGCCGCGAGGGCCTGACCCTGGTGGTGAAGCGAGCAATTTGAGGAGGCGCCAGTGCTTTCGTTGTTCTTCCTGCCTTCGAGCGACAACGGGAGTACGCGACTACGACGCCTGTTAGTATGGCTCGCCCTGTCGATCGCACTGATCGTCTACGGAGTCGTTGGCCGCCAGCTTTTTCTGCTCAGCACGCTCAGCACCGTGTTTCTCTATGTTGTGCTGACGCAGGCCTGGAACATCCTGGGCGGCTACGGCGGCTACCTAAATTTCGGCATGGTCACGTTTTTCGGCGTCGGCGCCTATACCAGCGCCGTCCTATTTCAGTACTTCGAGCTCTCGCCCTTTCTTACCGCGCCGGTCGCGGGATTGGCCTCGGCCGTGCTCGGCGTTCTGATCGGCATTCCGACTCTGCGCATCCGCGGCGCTTATTTCGCATTGGTGACCATGATCATAACCTTTGCGGTACAAACGCTGGTGCTCGATATGCCAGTGACGCAAGGCGCGCTCGGTGTGTATCTGCAGCCTGTGCGGCTCTCCCCGCTTGGGGTCGAACAACTCTTCTATTTTCTGTTTCTCGGCTGCGCAGTTGCGGTGACCGCGCTGGTGTATGCCATCGAGCATTCTAATTTCGGCTGGGCGCTGATCGCGATCCGCGAGGACGAAGACGCCGCGGAGATCGTTGGCGTGCGCACCGTCGAGGTGAAGTGGATCGCCAACGCCGTAGCGGCGTTCATCGCCGGCGTGGTCGGCGGACTTTATGCGCAGCGAATCATGTATATCGAGCCGAGCGGCACCTTCGCCTTCGATATCTCGCTCAATGTGGTATTGATGGCTGTGGTCGGCGGCGCCGGCACTTGGCAAGGGCCGCTGATCGGCGCGCCGTTGGTGCTCCTGGTCGCTGACATGCTGCGCGTCACCGTCACCTCGGAAGTCAACCGCGCGATTTTCAGCGTCATCGTCATCCTCATAGCGCTGTTCATCCCCGGCGGGGTTATGGGCGTGTGGACGCGCTGGCGCCGCAGGCACAAGCCGAAGACCGTGGAGGCGCCGTCTTAAGCACGCTCGCTGCGAATGAACTCTGCGGCACGCTCGGCGACCATGATGGTCGGCAGATTGGTATTGGCGCTTGGCACGCGCGGCATTACCGACGCATCGACCACGCGCAGGTTCTCCACGCCATAGACGCGACAATGCGGATCGACCACTGCCATGTCATCCCTCTGCGGTCCAATAGCGCAGGTGCCGGAAGGATGCGCCATGGGCGCCGCTGCGGCAATGAGCTCGGCGTCGCTGGCCGGTGCACGCCGGTGGCGATTCGCAATCCAGCGGCCCGGGCGAATGCGACGCGCGAGGATGCGGCGCGTGAACGCCGGCGGCGCATTGAGCACGGCCTTGATCGCAAGGCCCATCAGCTTACCTGCGATGCCGGTGCGGTTGAACTGCTGCAGCGACATGACCGGCGGCAGGAGGAAAGCATCGTTATAAGCGGCAGCGACGGACTCGCTGAGCAGCAGGCTTTCCGCAAACCGCGCTGCCTTGAGCATCCGGGGCCGATCGCGCAGATCTTCGAACATACGAAACTCGACACGCGGCGGGGTACCAGCTTGTGGGTTCGTCAGCGTGACCCGTCCGCGCGAATATGGCGAATAGAGCGCAGCACCGAACATGGCCAGATCGCAGCCATAATCGCGGCCGCTCACCCGTCCGATCATAAACAGCAGCAGATCGCCGGCGGGACAGCCTTCGAGACCGGAAGAAAGCCGTAGACCGGCTATCGCAAAGCGCCGCAGCTCGCGCGACAGTCGCGAACGCGGCGGTAAGGTCAACCCGAAATGCAGGTAGGGATGGTTTTGCAGATTGCGTCCGACGCCTGGGCGGTCGACACGCGGCGTGATTCCGAACGGCGCGAGTTCTTCGGGTGGACCGATACCAGCGCGCAACAGCAGCGCCGGCGAGTGGATCGCGCCGGCGCAGACGATCACTTCGCGCGCGGCAATGTCGCGTCTCTCGCCATTGCGGGTCACTGTGACGCCACAAGCGCGGCGACCGTCGAACCGTAGCCCTGTCACGGTCGTTTCCGTGAGGATCGAGAGATTCGTACGCCGGCGCGCTTCGGACGTCAGATAGCAGCGTGCAGAGGACGCGCGACCCTGCGCGTCCTGGCTCAGCGGCATGGAGAAAAGGCCTTCGCCGGGCGTTTCATTAACGTCATCGATGGAGCGCCAACCGCGGCGCGACGCCTCGCCTTCCACCGCAAGCACGAGTCCCGGCCACTCTTCCCGTGGAAGGCGGCGGATCGGATAGCACCCCGGCGAGGTCTGCGACTGGTCGCGGTCGGCGTCATTCTCCAGGCGCCGAAACACCGGCATTACGTCGTTCCAGCTCCAGCCGGCGGCCCCGGCTGCTGCCCAAGCATCGTAATCAGACGGCATCCCGCGCAGCGCCCACAAGCCCATCACGCTCGAGCCGCCGCCCATCACCCGCGCCTGCACATAGGGCCGCGGCGGCGTGTCGCTCGATCGCTGCGCTTGTAGCTCCGGCCAGAAATAGCTCGCGTTGAGCGATGAGCTTGGGAAGGTGTCGACGATGTCGGCGGGAACCGCGCCGGGGGGCGTGTCGCGCCCAGCCTCGACCAGCAGCACGCGCGTGCCGGGATCTTGCGAAAGTCGCGAGGCCAGCACTGCGCCGGCGCTACCGCCGCCGATGATTAAAAAGTCTGGATGATCCATAGCGGACTTGCGCCCGCTTCTGGCAAGCGCGACGACAACATTGATTGTAGCACTACGCAATCAGGTTCGTTGTGGTGAATCAAGCGGTATATTTCTATTCGGGTGGGCGCTTCACTCGCTGCTCGTTGTGGCAACAAGCCATTTGCCTGCGAGGCTCAACTCTTTTTCAGCAAATTCCGCTTACCTGCAGTCGCTTATCGATGTCATCGAAATCGACGACCACGTATGCCCCTTGATTTCGCTCTTCAGGCCGCCCCGCTCAATGCGGTCGCGAATGTACGGCGCCGATGAGTTGCGGTTCAGGAGGTGATCCCAACAATCCGTCGGCTGTAGCCGTCATTCGGAAATTCGGCTGTTGTTTGCAAAAGGTCATAAATTGCCCGCGAATGCCCTCCAATTTATTCAGGTCGATAACCTGCGGATCTTGCACGTTGCCATAGAAGCCCATGAACCATGCGATCATGAGATTTACCCTCACGGGGTCAGTTTGCAAGAATTCGCGACAGGTCATTGCAGATAGATTAATCGTATCTGCATCCGCGATCGTCATTGTGGTGAGTGCGGTGGTGAGGCCGATTGTTGCAAGAATTTTCATGGTATGGACTCCTGTGCTGACGTCATGGTCTCTCTTTGCGTGTGGCGGATCTGCGTAATCAGGGAGGCACTCTCCGACAACCATACGTTTTGGCAGTGACACGCCCTAATATTCAGAATGACACGGCAGAATGTAGGTGAAGCCTTGGAAATGCGCATAGTCTTTTCGTTGTTGATAAGGAGTTATAATGACGTCGCGATCAGCCTGAAGAGGGGCATTGCGCGATAATAGGTACAGTGGATCGATAAGGCGCGCGGAATCATTGATCCAATAAGCACCATCAAAGTGGTTTCGCGCCCAGCGAAGTTTATCCTCGCCGCCGATCTCCCACACCTCCCAATGCACCTCGGGCAGGTACTCTGGATTTCCTCCCGGCCTGTACACGTGCGCGAGCCTGTCGCCGCGTTTGATTGCCTGACCGGGCCGCATATCCTGCAGTTCAGAATACTTCAGATGATCGAATTCGGAGTAATAGAACTGCGCTTGCGTGTGCAGATTCAGGTCATTTGGAGAGTGTTTGATGAGCAGGGCTCCCTCGTCGCCCCAACCCCAGTTTGCGCGCCACACCGCGCGCACAACACCAGGACCTGGAGCCAGAATCGGATCGCCAAGGCGGCCGCCATCCACTCCAGAATGCGGTTCGCTTCGTCGGGTGCCGTCCACGTCGATCCAACTCGCATAAAGGGATGTCAAAGGTGAGCACCTGAATCCCGCCGGATAGCGCGGTTTCAAGCCAGTGGGCCTGATGTCATATCCTTTCAATTCAACGTCATTTCCGGATTTCGCCATACTGCGTGCTCCAGCGGCAACAAGTGCTAGCGCAATGACCCCGGTCCCTATCGCGGCAACGACAAGGGCGCCTGACCGCATTCGGCGTCGCAAGGGCACTTACGCAACCTCATAAACGCTCGAATCTTGAGACGCCGTGAACACTCCCGACACCTCCTCCGTCGGTATTCCGTGCCAATAGGTGCCGGGCGGCAAGGTCTCCCCCTTCATGAGCAATGATAATGGGCCAAGGCGTGACCCGCGCTCCATAGTAGTGCCGTACAAAATGACCGACATGTTCCCAACCGAGCAGCCTTCGCCGATTGCAAGCGTGTCCGCCTTCATAACCCGATCCTCAAACAGATGGGTTTGGACCGTGCTGCCAAGATTGAGGGCTGCATAATCGCCGATCCATACCAAATCGAATTCGGAGAACAGCGTCGTCTCAAGGTATACCCAACGGCCAATGTTGCATCCCATCATGCGCAGGCACGGCGCTGCGAATGGGGTACCGAGAAACGGTGAAATGGCGTTCGCGGCCAGGCTTTCAAAGACACCGTTGACGATTTCATTACGCCAGACGTAAGAACACCACAGCGGATTGACGCTTGGACGATAAACTCCGATCAAAATCCATTTGATGCAGGCCGCCGCCGTGATGCAGATCAATGATAAAAGGAGTGTGAGGAAGGGCGAAGCGAGGTAGACGCCAGGGTTGGGCAGTTCAGAATGTAAAACGGCGATCGTTTTCACGAAGAGAATCAGACATGCTGCCAGTACAGAGGCGGGCAAGAGCATCCGGAGCAGTTCCATCGGGAATCGACGCAGGAGCAGTCCGATGGTTGGTTGGTAGGTGCGGGTTTCGTCGAGGTTCGTGGCATCTGGGCCAACGGCTCTGCTTGGCAGTTCGAAGCTGGGCGACCCGAGCCAACGCGTTCCATTGCGCGTCCGAGACTGCTTGGCGGGGGGGGTGGATAGAACCCCTATGAGGGTGTTTTCTCCAAGTTCGACCCCCGGAGGCGTCAGCGCGCTATTTCCGACAAACGTGCGAGCGCCGATTTTATTGGGCGTGATTTCTATCCAGCCGCGGTGAATACGGAGACCCCCGACGATGCAGGCATCTGCAAGAAAGCTTCCTTCCCCCAGATCCAGCAGATCGGGGATCACGTGCATAACCGTTGAGATCTCGACTCCGCGTCCAATACGCGCCCCTAACAGGCGCAGCAGGGATGAAGTGAGCATCGTCGCGTAAATTGGCGTAAGGAGATGCCGAGTATTGTCGAGCAAGTATCGTAAGAACCAGATTCGAAGGTATGTTCCGCTTGTGAGTGAGCATGTTCCCGGTTCTATTTTTTTGATAGCAAGCCGTTTCACAAGAAATACAATGAGTAACCAACAGACGCACGAAAGCGGAACGGCTACAAATGCCGAACCGATCGCAGCCGGCACGCCGCCCTTGAGAAGACAATAGAATACCAGCGCGATTCCAGGTGCGAGGCTGAGTAACAAGAGATAGCCCATGGCGTAGATGAGCCCGAGATGAATTAGGCCGAACACGGCTCTCCGCCATTTGCGCTGCCGACTGTCGGCGACCGTCGGTAGCTTTACCGTCCCTGGGACGGCCGGGGAGCCGCGCCGCGATTCCCCCGACGCGATGACAGCGCCATCCGGAAGCATGGACATATCATCCAGGCAGGCGCCGTCGCCCATGGCGACGTTGAGGCCGAGATTGCAGTGGACGCCGACAAAACATTCTTCGCCGATACAGACCCGCTCTAAAACAAGATAGCCATTCTCAACGCGGTAGCCGAGCAAGTGCGTGTCGGCACCTATACTCGTTCCTTTGCCGATGCTGATAAGGTCGAACGCGGCGCAGAACGGCGTGCAGATCGTGCAATTCGATCCGACGTCGGCACCCATCGCTCTGTAATAGAGGCTCATAAGGGGCGTTCCGACGAACATCCCGCACCAGCTTATCGATTGAAAGCGCGCGACAATCCACCAGCGCAGATAATAGAGTCCCCAGACCGGATAACGGCCGGGCTTATAGCGTCCGATCACTATCCACTTGATAACGACGCTCGTCGTGAGCCATGCTGGCCATACGAACAGAGCAAACGTCGTAGCGCTTTCCGCCGCTCGCCACCATTCAATGCCTCCGTCCAGGCCGTCAATTGTAAGCAACAGAAGAAACAGAATTGGCGCAGCGATGATCCCATGAACGAACAATATTACAATTGCCTGCAAGAGCGCGCACGTCCAGCGACCGATCATGTTTACGACTTTCGGAGTGTCGCCCGCACGCTCACCGCGCGTCATCTCATGAGAACTCGTACCAAGCGTGTCGGAATTCGTGCCAAGCACGTCGCAATCTAGATGTTGTGCCAGGTGCGACGCGGTCCGATGCTCATACAGATCACGGACGCTAATGCGGGGAGTCCGCAGCTTGACGCGCAACTCCGTGACCACGCGCGCCGCCATATGGGAATGTCCCCCAAGATCTCGGAAAAAATCGTCGGTCGCGAAGATCGGCGAAACACCGAAGCTTTTCTCAAAGGTTTCCACAATCGTCCGTTCGGTCGGGGTCTTTGGAGGGAGCGCCTTACGGTCCTCGGCGGAAAAAAGTATCCGCGGCTGGGGGAGCCGCTCCCGGTCCACCTTTCCGCTGACCATCGTCGGCAGTTCATCGATGACGTCCAAGTAGCGGGGGATCATGTAGTCAGGAAGCCGACCCCGAACCAATGCAGCTAGGCGGCGTCGATCGTCCGCCCCGATCTCTTCTGCCGGAACCACATACGCAGCAAGCTCGAGCGTGTCTCCGTGCCTGAACACCTTGACTGCGGCCCCTCTCACAGAGGGGTCCTCCAGGAGCACAGCTTCAATCTCGGAAAGCTCGACGCGGAATCCTCGTATCTTTACCTGTTGATCGTTTCTCCCGATGAATTGCAGTTCTCCGTCAGCTGTGATCGAAACTAAGTCGTGCGTTCGGAACAGTCGGCAAGGTGCTCCTTCACTCTCGCGCGGAGCCAGTTCGATGAAGCGTTCGGCATTCAACTCCGGCCGGTTCATGTAACCGCGCGAGACACTGCTGCCACCGATGTACAGCTCTCCTGTTTCACCGGCGCGCACCGGCTTCAGCTTGTCGTTCAAAACTAGAGCGACATACCCGGGCAACGCCCGGCCGATGGTGACTGGCTTTCCGCTTGTGCATTCAGCTGCTGTTGCGACCACGGTTGTTTCCGTCGGTCCGTAGGTGTTTAGCATCCGTCGGCCCGGCGCCCACCGCGCCACAAGTTCCGCAGGGCATTGCTCGCCACCCACCACTAACAATCGAACGGACGGTAGCTCAGCATCAATCATTGACAAAAACGTCGGCACCGTTGAAAAGAAAGAAATGCCATTGTCAGTTAGAAATTCAGCTGTATCGAACGGTGATTTTGTCAACTGGTGGGGCGGAACCACCAGAGTGCCGCCAAGCGAGAATGCAGCCCAAATTTCTTCTACGGAAGCATCGAAACTAACTGAGAATCCCTGGTATACTCGATCACTTTGCGTCAACCTGTATATTTCATTTAATGAACGGACAAAGTTGACTGCGTTCCGGTGCTCGATCACAACTCCCTTGGGCTTTCCAGTCGAACCGGACGTATAGATCACGTAACATGCATCGGCGGCGGTCGCTTTAGTCTGCAATGGCGCATGCGATTCGTTTCTGACCTGCGTTGCATCGCCGTCGATCGGCAGAACCATTTTCGATCGGCCGTTGCTTAGACGAACGATATGATCAACGGATCCGACAATGATCGTAATTGCGGCGTCATCTAAAATGGCTTGCAATCGGCCTTCAGGAAGATCTGGATCTATCGGCACGTAGGCGGCCCCAGCCTTAAGGACGCCAAGCATGGTAGCATAGAGAGCAAAGGACTTTGCCATGCAAATACCTACAAACGTGCCGCGGCTGACGCCGCGGTCTTGCAACCAATGGCCAATTTGATTGGACACTTGGTCAAGTCGCTTATAGCTGTACTTCAGCCGACCACATTCGATAGCAACGTGGTGCGGTCTTTCCCGTGCCTGCCGTGCGAAATAGTCATGCAGCAGCACGCCATTCGATCCGACCCTCGATGCCAGCCTTATGATGCTCATGATCGTTGAACGTCCTCGTTTTTATTCGATGCTTATGCTCGGCGCATGCGTTGTGCACTTACCTTTAGTGCTCAAAGTGAGCACCTGAAGAGTCGTCTTCGGTGTCGTAGATGGGGGAAACCCGATGGCGATCGATAAGTGGTGTAGCGTGTGCCCTGCAGTAACCCACAAGGTCTCGAAATACGTGCCATCTTCCGGTAGCCGAGCAGTTGCATGTAGAAGGTGCGGTGGCTCAAGGCAAAATCCGATCGAGGCAAAATCCGCAGAATGCCCTGCGCCGATCAGCTTTGTGTATGCCTCTTTCAGCGTCCAAAGCCTCGTGAACTCCCGTGACTTTTCGTTTGAAGATGCCGCATGCAACGAATCCTGCTCACAGGAGCAGCAAAACGCTTCAACAAGGTTGTTTACTGGAATTTCGTGAACGGGTTCGATGTCAACGCCCACCGGGAGGCGTTCCGAAACGGCGACAGCGGTGACCAATTCCGCGTGGGAAATGCTGAAATGGAGGCTTGGCATTCCGCGTGCGAGTACAGGCCTGCCGTCTTCGGTTGTGCGTATTCGCCACTCACAAGGCCGAATCTGTCCGTTTACTGCGTGTGTAAGACTGGCCCTGAGGAGGACCCGTCCAGCGAGCGCACGAGTGCGCGCTTGAACGGAGGTCATCTGCTCCAAGGCGCACAACTCTGTGGAGCTGAGTATCTCTTGATATGGGAAACCGGCGGCGAGTGGCTGCACGAGAGCAAGAAAAATTCTAACGCGTGCGTCGAAACGGCGACTGGAGCCAATTTTTTGCGGAGGTACGGCGCGAACGGTTTTTCGCCATCCCGGGAGGAATATTGGATCAGCCAACGACTGACTACCTGCGCTTTCCCCTCGCCTTGCTCTCCGACACGACGCCCACCGCGGTGATGCGCCGTCGCACGCACTCACGTCATTCCGATTTGACCGAAATGAGCGAGCGGTGGCTCGGAGAGCCGATAGGCGCACGTGCGTGTCATTACTATGATGGTCCGCCAAGGGCGCGGTGTCCTTTATCAGAGCTGTGTGCTGCGGTATTTTTGCGATGAGTCTTGAGTACAGCCGGGTTCAAGGCGGAATTCCAACGTGTGATCGATGAGCTCGATGGAAGCATCGAGGCCACCCGTCTCTGCGCGCGCAAACTCGTAAGCCGCGTCCCGACTTACAAAGAGACCGCCGCATTTTTGTTGTTGATCGAGGGCGATCCAGCGACCTTGATTATCCTGTCCTAACAGCATGTGTGCTGATTTCGGCGATCGCCGGGGAAAGGAGCGCTGAAACGGCTCGCAGGGTATCTCCGCTCGTGGCACTGTCTGATAATCCTGATTGGGCGTCTCTCGGGAGGTATGACGGTCGATCGGCGGCGGCTCTCGGGACTGTTGACAGCGATAACTTCCTGTGTGTCTCGCACTGGGGAAATGCTTCACACAAAGTAAAGCAGTCGCACGTTGAAGGTGTGACTATTGCGGAGACGGCGCGAGTCTCGTTGAAGTAATCTTTGCGGGGAAAGGGGTAGGCTTTGGTGGTAACCTGGCGGACCGCGGCTATTGCTACCAAATGTTCAGTGGCGGGGTCTGATCAGGCACGGAGGGTTCGAAAAAGAGTACCCCTATCGCGCTGGATTAAACTCCCGCGCGCGTTAGGGCCTCTACTAGACGTCCAACCGTTTTAGCATCGCGTTAAGGATTGTGGCTGGGCTGGCCCCATGTGGTTCCGGGCGAGATGCCGGTCTGTCGGCCGAACGTGAAATCGCGGTTACGGCTTCGAATTCCTGGCCGTTCTCGCCTGGGATGCGCTTATATCCATGGTGTACCGCCCAAATAGCTGCCTGCGTGCGATTTTGCACGTCAATCTTGCGCAAAATCGCTTTCAAATGAACTTTAACAGTGGATTCCGTAATATTACAGTGACGTGCAATTGATTTATTTGAATATCCCTGTGCCACGCAAGCGAGCACTTCTCTTTCACGTTCACTGAGCACGGGAGCGCTAGTGTCCAGTGTCGAGCTTAGGTCTTTTTCGAACCGATGGTCCGCGGTGGCTACCTCGCGTGCTGGATGGTAGCTCGTGAAGTCGGGCGAGGGTGAAGATGCTGTCGTGCGACCGAGGACAAGGACCTGTTGGTCCAACAACGTAAGCTCTAACGATCTCAACAAAATCTCACGAGAATTAACATTGAGAATGAATCCGTCCGGAGCAAGCGCCAAGATTCGCTCAAGGTCGATGGACCCGCCGGTCTCTGCAATGATGATGACTTTGCAGTCGGGATAGGTAGCGCGCAAGGACTGAATACTTAAGCTAGTATTCTCATAATCCCCATTCTCAAGGCCAAAAAGCACCAGCTTGGGTCGACTGGCGGAGCCATGCATGTCCTTAAGCTCGGCGGGATGGCCGGCGGAAGCGACAACCTTGTACTCGCTATGCTGAAGGAGGGAGGCGATACCCTCTCGCAGGAGGGTGCGATGTGCAATGACAAAGGCGGACGTACTCTGACGCACGACAATTGGGCCCTTTACTTTTACTCGACAGTACGCGAGGGCATCAACGTGGCGGTCACTCACAGACTGTAATTTTCTCTGATGACTGTAAAGCTAAATCGCTTCAAATGTTCCGCAACTATTTGTCGCCAACTCGACAGATGTCATCAGTGAAAATACGGTCAGACTAATGGATAGTGTCTATCAATGCGATTGTACAAAGTCATCTTCAAACGCGTGATTTCGTGTTCGCGGTAAGGGACGTGATCTCTCTCGTGGGCGCGCGGTCTGAAATCTATTACCCGAATGGACACTTGCCGAATAGTGCGACCTTAAAGCAGAATTTTACCGCGAACCAGGGTGAGTTCTAGCGGTTCCTTGAATTCGAGAGACGAGCGCGACTGCGCCGCAGGCGATGTCAATCCCACGTGCGTACGGATCTCGTGGCATGAAGACCGCGGCATTGCAGTACTTGGGATTCCCTTTTGGAGATGCAGTCCATGTCAAAGGTGAGCGCCTACAGGTTTGCCGCTGAGAAGTGTCATGCTCACGCCGAGCAGAGCATGGAGCCGCAGTTTCGTAAGCTGTGGCGAATTATCGAAAGCGGATATGAACTCCTTGCTAGGATAGAAGGGCAATGGGAAGTCGTGTCCGACGCCGATGACAACACCGACGGTCAAGGATCGTTGAAAGGTGAAGGCGACAACCTGCCCGTCAGTCGAACCAGCGTGGGACTGCCATCTTCACGGACGTATCCGTGCTGTCCCTGCCGCGGGACATGTTTGATATAGATGGGTCCGCCGAGTAATTACTCTACTCGGCAAACGTCGGCACGAGGATCGAGAGTGGATCGTCTGCCCGCAGCGCACCCGGATTCAGACGAACGGGGCAAGTCTCGCGCCGCGGTCGCTCTAGAAGTTAGCGCTTAATTCGACCGTAGAGTATGCCCCGGGCCCCACGACGCTGTCGTCTGCATACCCGGCGGACAAGTCGATTTGGAGCTTTCCGAGCTTTAAGTTTGAAAGATGCGCGCCCACCCGCCATTGGTTAAATCGTTCATCGCCAAAGGCTGAAGCTTGCGGCCCGATATAAATCAGCCGTCCATTCGTTATGTCGAAACCGACCTTTTGGCTCACATACCATGTCTGGAAGGCGGTCGAATATTCCGCTTCGCCGTACGTCATGGTGCTTGTGGTGGGAGTCGTGTACGCGTCCCCGCGAACCTTCGCGCCTACCTCGGTTCCCTGCACGGAATTATCGGGGTCGTGTGGCGATACCATTTCATTGATAGCGTTGACGCCCGCGAGGAAATTGATTGAATAATGCTCCCCTTCAAATCCATAGCCGGCCAGCGCGTCGCCACTTTCGTAGATTCCATGGAACGCCGTTCCTGCGGCGTTGTATTTGTACCCGCCTCCTTCCCCATAGAACCATACTCTCGCGCCGGACGTATCGAGGTCTTGCCAGGGCGCGATTAAGGCGCCCACCCAGCTGTAGACACTCTGCTTCGAAACGTCGAATCCGGTGAATCCCAATACATTGGAGGTGCCGCTGGTGTTCGAGATCGGCGCCTTTGTGGGATATACTGGAGCTGCCACCACCGGGACACCAAAGTGGTAGTTCACGCCGGCGGTTATCGTCTGCATATTTTGCTTGATTAGCTCGGTAAAGAATCCCCCTGTGTCACCGTAATAGGAGACCGATTGATCGGGAAACCCATAATAATCATATTCCACTCGGAGCGACCATTGGGGCAGGAACATGTATTCGATGCCCCCTCCCGCGGTCCACCCAAACCTGGTTTCGTGCGCGACGAAGAAATCGCCGGGGACGGCAATCGGTGGGGCACCGGGGAGCGCAACATCTGTGTAAGTATCATGGACCCAAGCTGGGCCGCCTCTGACATACAGTAGTGCCGGCCCTACGACCGCGCCAAGCCGTCCTGCAAACGCCCCGACCCATTCCGGATCAGCGGTGCACGTCTGTGGAGCGAGCAACGGAAAACAGGAAAACGTGCTTTGAGTTCCCAACCACGTGAAATCTGCTTCGGCTCCGACCAGCAGCGAATTAATCTGATAATTATACCCTGCCTGGAGGCCCCCGGCCCATCCCGTCGGATGCGGCGTGGCGTCAACCCCTCCGATGTCGCCGAACGGAACGAAATTGTCGATGAAGGTCTTTTCGCTGAAACCGCCGCCGGCGTTGGCCCCGATATAGAACCCGGTCCAGGACGCCACGGGCGCCAAAGGCGGCGCTTTCACTGGCAGTTCGGCCGCGTGGGTACCCGTGATCGCGAGGAACGGTGCCAAGGCCACAACTGCGACATATCTTCTTCTTTTCCGCGGCATGATTCCGCCCCCTCTCGGACAAGAAGATCCTAAAGTGATAATAGTTGGGTAAAGCTCGATGGAATAGTGCAATTTTATCACACTGGATAACGTTTTTCGTTTGCCTTATGTCGTGTTCCCGACACAGCGTGGCAACGTCTTTGTGCACTGCACTAGAGCTGGCGTTTCCGGGGCAGTAGTTTCCTCGCTGGCTAAGGAGACTGGATCGGGATAACGGCCCGTTGGGCAGCAATTGTGTTCGACGCGGCTTCCGGCCGTCCGTGAATTCTGTCTCCGCTCCGACCAACGCGAATTGATAATCGTAGCCGCAGGGGCGCTAAGGAGGCGTTTTTTGAGTGACAGTTCAACCACGGTGGTCACCCTGATCGCCGCCACGGCAGAGAATAAGTGCCGCGCCGTTAACGAATAGTACTGATTTTTACATCTGAGAAACGACAATCAATTTCATTTGACTGGTATGTCGTGTTCTCGACATAGGATACTCTGGACTTATGCTGAGCGATGAGTAGAATTTACTTCTATTTTGTTATTGGATGCTATCCGATATGCCGTTAAGGAGAGCGGATGGCATCTGATAATCAGGGCTGGTTGCGTAAGTGATTAGATTCCCGCCGGAAGCACCGCCGGGTTTTGCACGCGCTGCGAGCTATTTTGAAGATCGAGCGCGCCGCGCGACCCGTGTCATCGAGCGTAACAGGCTCCTTGAAGCCGCTCACTTTTACCGATCTCTCTCAACGATTATTCCCTCCATGCCTACGGGCCTTAGATGGAACGAGATTGAATCCACTGACGCGAAGTGGCGTCGATGGAATAATCGGGCGGAGGTATGCCGTACGTTAGCTGAACTCTTCACTGACCCCAATTGTCGCGAGAGACTGCTCAGGCTGGCGCAAACCTATAACGACATGGCCGAGAAGATTGCCCAGCGGTGCAGCTAATGAGTCGTCTGGCCGTGAACGATGGCAGCCACTTGCCGCCTTAATAAGCCATAACAGGCGCAGGCAGCCTGTTCCAACCCGAGCCGGTCGACGATCTGTATCTTTCCTCGCGAATATCGAATGAAGCCGGCCTCCTGGAATGAATGCGCCACTGTCGAGAGCGAGGTTCGTTGCACCGCGAGCGCATGCGACAACGCCTCTTGAGTGAGGTCGAGAGTATCCGTTTGGGTCAAATCCTGTGCCTGCAATATCCAACGGCAGAGACGCTCTTCTATCGAATGCGTCGCATAGCAGAAGGCGTTCTGCTGTGCCTGAAAAATAGAAAAAGAGATGTAACTTGCAACGTAAGATGTAAGCGCCGGCGCGCCGGCGCAGATTTGCGTAAAGGCGGCTGCGGGCATCCTGAAGGCTTGCCCGCCGATCTGTACAATCGCTTGAACAGCCGAGCGTCGCGCGCCAAGGACAACCTCGGCACCCAGCAACCCCTCTCTTCCAACTATTCCGACCTCTATAGCGTTTCTGGCGTCATCCACTTTTACCAGGGATACGAGCCCCGATCCTACAAAATAGACGCTCTCGATGACGGCATTTTGCGCATACACAACGTCGTTTTGTCTCAGATCCAGGGCGGTCATAAGCGAGTGCATCCGCTCGCGCTCGCCGGGCGGAAGAAGCCGCAAGATATAGTTTCCAGCTACATCCGGTGACAAGACGCTGCTTCCTGATGACGGACACTACCTAGAGTAGTCTAGCCGACCCGGCCCCGGGCTCAAATAGGTCTGGGGCGTGGAAGCAGTTCCTACTGCATCGTAACCTTAAAATTGCGGCTACAGCAAATGGCGAAACCTTACGATGAAATCCGGATTCCTCCGCAGTCTTGAGAATCCGAATGTCGTATGGGTGAAACGCCACTCTATCTCACGTAAAGGAAAATCTGAGGTAACGCCAGACGCAGGGCGCACACAGGCCGCAGAGTCGACGCCACGAAAGCGCCGCGTTACGGACGGCTACCCGCCGCCAACCAAAGCCGAACAAGCTCCGCCAAGCCCTTAACGCTTGTCTTTTCCATGATGTGAGCGCGGTGGGACTCGATCGTTCGCGGACTTATGCTGAGGCTGACAGCAGCCTCTTTGTTGGACTTGCCGCTGACGATGTGATGAAGCACTTCGTATTCGCGCGACGTCAATTGCCCCAGTCGCTTGCGCGCCGCTTCCGCCTCTTCCGCACCAACATCGGCTCCGCGCGTCCGCAGTGCCGCTTCGATCGATCCAAGAAGCGTCTCAGCCTCAAAAGGCTTTTCGATGAAATCGACGGCACCCGCCTTCATGGCGGCGACCGCCATGGCGACGTCCCCATGTCCGGTGATCAATATCAGCGGCAGCGCAGATCCGCCGGATCGAAGTTTCCGCAACAGCGTGAGGCCGTCCATACCCGGCATGCGCACGTCGCTGACCACACATCCCGGCTCCGCCGCAGGACCAAGCGACAAAAAATCCTCCGCTGCAGCGTAGGGACGAGCCCGATAACCCGATTCTTCAACAAGCATGACAAGCGACTCTCGCATTGGCCGGTCATCTTCGACCACATGCACGCAGGCCTCTCTAGCCATATGCTCTCTCCCGCAGCTGCTCCGGAATCCCGCTCCTGTGCCTTGGCGCTGTCATTTGGCGTGCAGCAACGCATCGCGGTCAGCAATTCGATTTGAGTCCGACTGCACATCTGGCTTGCTTGCTTCTTCGCTCGAATCGACAGGCAAGATAAGTTGGAAAACGCCTCCCTCATCGGACGGCGATGCAAAAAGCTGGCCGCCATGGCGCTCGACGATCATTCTGCAAATCGCCAGCCCCAATCCGGTCCCCTGGGGCTTCGTGGTTACAAAGGCATCGAAGATCGCTTCCAATTTTATCGATTTAATTCCCGGTCCGGTGTCCTCTATCGTGATGGCGACGGCGTCACGGTCGTAATTATCCGTCCTTAGTCGCAGGATGCGAATGCGTGACCGATCGTCAATTGAGTCCATTGCCTCAATCGCATTGTGAATCAAATTGATAAGAACCTCTTGCAATTGGCCCTTATGGCCGAAAATAAGGCGCGGTTCTGTCATTAATTCGGTGTGCGTCGTAATACCATGTTCTTTCAGATCGTCCCGCAGAAGCCTCAATGTTTCCAATGCCAGTACATTCACGTTGATCGAAACTCGCGCTCCCTTGGCGGCATTGAACAATTCGCGAATGTTGTTGAATATCTCCGTCGCACGGCGACTCTCGCTCAGGATCTGGTCGAGAGCCGACCGCACCTTTTCGAGGTTTGGCGGCGCATGTTCGAGAAATCGTGATGCGGTGCCGCCTCGCACCAGGATCGTCGCCAAGGGCTGCTTTAGTTCATGCGAAATTGCCGCCACCACGGCTTCCAGGTTCATCAACTTGTTATCTCGTTCGCGCCGCAGCAGCATGTTTGACTGAGCGATGCGTCCATATAGCTTCGTCGTCTCTTCAAGCAGTACAATCAGCACGATCGTCGAGGTGACGAGTGACAAGACACGACTGTCGTAAAAGCCGAGACTGAAACGTGCGGTGCCACGAGCAATTTCGGCGACGGACGCGCAGGCGACGACCATAAGCCAGAGATCGAGTACCGATCGCCGCCGAGTCCACAGGAATCCAAGGGCGGCTGCGTTGACCAACAAATCGAATTCAACGCCATAGATTCCCGCCGGACTGAGTTTGCCCCCATCGGCAAAGAGAGGCGGCAGCAGTGAATCGCCCGCGGTCGCCAGCAATACCAGGGCGCATACCAACGTGATTACGACCGCCACGGTCCACCAAATGCCCGACCTGACCGATATCGCGCTCTTTTGCTCCTTGAGCCAGGCGTAAAGGAGCAAGGCCACCGGGAAGCCGAAATGCCAGAACCTGTACAGCCAGGCCGTGGTCTGCGTGTCCGCGCCCAACAGGCCTGTCGGTGTAAAAGCTCCCGGAAAGGTGAGCGCATGTGGAATGACAATGAAAGCTGCAAAGAGGTAGCCGCCCGCGAGCACTAAAAGTGCGCGTGACCGGGAAATCGAAAAATGCGCAAACAGCAAAAGCGCGGTGATCAGGTCGGTGACCAGGATCATGGCATCCAGGAAGGGGTTGAAGGCAGCGAAAGGCGGCAATGGGATGGCCACAAAAGGGGCCACAAGGACGAATGCTGCGAGCAGTGCTGCAACGACGATGATCGCCGCCCGTTTCTGTCCTGGGTTCGGCGGAAGGTCTATCAGTCCTGTCGCCCCATCGACCAACGTGTCACCCGATTTGCGCAATGCTATACAAGCGCGGCACCATAGCTTCGACAACTTCATCCCGGCTCACGTAAGCTACACGATGATGTTACCGCCGGAGGTCTTCCTGCTGTAAGGCATTAGAGAATCAAGAGTTATTCCGGAAATCGCGACCGTCAGTATTTCTACGTATTCAGTTCGGCGTCAGCATTCTCACGAATTCCACCCCCGAACTCCTGTTGGTAGGTTGCGGGAGCGTCGAGGCAATCGAACGGGGCGTCAAGCAAGCGCGACATACCAACACCACCCTTCACAAGTACGATTATTCAGCCTTTCCGCAGAAAGGTGAGCTTTTGGCTCAACTTCTCTCGGATATCGGGATTGGTGGGCTTGAATCGCTGGCCTCAACAACGTTGGAGGCGTGCGTAAACGCAGGGTATCTAAAGTGTACGAGTATCATTTGGGCCCGGGAGAGCCGGCGTACCCCGCCCATTTTAACTGCCAGTGCGATGAAGAGGTGATGCAGGCGCTTGTAATGGCAGGCGCAATGGTAGCCATTGCGGACGGCTTCGTGGCGCAGGTCGAGCGCGATGAACTCGTCCACTTCATCGATCGCCAGGGATTTGTTCCTTCTATTTCCCGGCAGCGCATCGCCGCAGCTTTCGATGCAACGGTACGCGAGCTCGACGATCGGAATGCTCCTAACGTCATCGTGGAGAAATTCCGTCCGCTCTCGGGTCTCTCACTTGGATCTGTTGTCATGCGCGTAGCGCAGCGCGTCGCCGCCGCGGACGGAAAGCTACACCACCGCGAACTGCAGGCAATACACCTCATCGGACTGATTCTTGCGGAAGCTTTTGTCACGAGACGGCACGGGGACTGTCGCTTGCAGCCGATTGATGCTGCCCCAGCAAGGTAGCCGTGCGTCCACCAACGTGACTTTCCGTGCTACGGAACTCCCACTGGTCGGAGCTGCGAATGAGCTTTTCCGATCCTTATTGCCAACAACACGTTCGTTTTCGAACTCCGTGAGCGACCCGCCATCAATTTGGGTGGGGAGCTAAGCGGATTATCAGCCCGCCCAGCGTCGCTTGCCGTCTGCGGCACCGCGCCGAAGACCGGCCGCGTGATGCCGACTGTCCGTCGGACATTCGTTGGGCGCTGCTAGGCCATGAGGACGATACCGTTCCGGCCGGCTACGGCGAGGGCTTCTCTACAGCCAAGCTCAAAACCTGGATTGATAAGATCGGCTTCTAAGCGAAGTCGAGTCGAGCAAACAAACAGGCTGGGCGCGATGCCCGACCTTTCTTTTCCCAAATGAGTTTGGATCAATAGCCCCGAGGTCAAGTTCACTGGAACTTGCCCGTAGCGCATCGATTAGTGATAGATCGGCCGCGGGTTTATGGCGTCGTGCTTGCCTACAAGCTTCTTGCATTTTCCGTGCGCTTCACATGGCATTCACACTCGGCCGCTTAGGGTCCGGTCGTGGTTAGCATTGGCACAACCGCTGCTCCCGCGCCGATAGAAACCTTTATAAGGAGATTTCTGTGGTCGAAATGATAGGCGCGATCGTTGCGTGGCGTGGCCTCCTCCCATAGCTTTTAGCAAAAAAAGCCATATCCAAAAGCGGGGGTGGATTGATCTAAATCAATGGCGATTACTTCTATACAGAACGGCGTGCCGGTTATCTATCGCGCGGCGCGCAGTTCCGTGTCCGCTTGAAGTTCTGAGGGCGATCAAGATCGGTTTATGAAGCGGCAAGCAGCTGAGCGACACTGGCGCGTGGCTGACGGTATACGATAACCGGGATAGTGCTGTGGGTCAGCACCTTCAGGGTTTCGCTGCCAAGCACAACAGCTGACACGCCACGTTGACCATGCGAGGCCATGAGGATCGCATCACATCCCCGGTCCTGGGCCGTATCGATGATTGCTCGGTAAGGATGATCATGCTCGACGTGCACGACGTCACATGAAATGCCGGCCACTCCGGCAATCTTTTTCGCTACATCGAGGTTTTGGGTTGCTAGAGCCGCCATATGCTTCCGGTGCTGCTCAGGCGTGTCCGGAAGCATGAACGGACTGAAGCTGGACACGTGAAATGGTGGCGTTACGGTTATCACCGTTACTCGAGCTTCAAGGGCTTTCGCCAAGTCGACACCTTCATGAAGCGCCATCTTTGAGAGCTCTGAACCGTCGGTAGGAAGAAGAATATGCGTGTACATGATAGAACCTCTAGCCATGATAACGCAATCAATCCACCGCTGAAAAAACCCGCATTGATCTAGCTCAAGTCACATCAGGGAGCGGAATGATCGTTCTTCGCTTGGGCGGATCAAAGGCCATGCGGCCCGATCCGATGATAAGCAAACGGCAGTTTCCTTATCGGTTGAGAGGTCTGCTTTGTGCCTCAACAAACCGCAAAATAATGCTGGGCAGTAAGCTTCCGCCAAAGGCCGAGGTTGAGCCGCCTCAGCGACGATGCAAAATAATCGAGAATGATCCGGTCTTGTCGTTATAGTCGAACAGCTCCGCGTAACGTCCCCAGGCTGTCGCGGCGCGCAGCGTCCGTTCGGCCTCGCGCCGGTTCAAGTGATCCTCAAGCTCAACCTCAAATCGCGCCCGCGGCGCCCGGCCGCCCTCGCGCTCTTGCAGGATGCGGCAGATGTGCACCGCCAGGGGTACGAACCGCAGCAAATGTTCACGGAACAGCCGTTTGCGCTCTTCCGTGTCGCTGTGCGCAAAAACATTTCCCGCGGCCGTGAGTTTCACAGCGCCGTCCTTTAGCTCCGCAAATTCCATAATGTGAAGTCCCTCGACGATCGGAAAAAGATCGTTGACTTCCAGCGAAAGCGAGCTGGCGAGCGTGTCCAGTTCGGCGCGCCCGTCGTAAGGCGGCGCGGCGAGAACCGCCACAAGCCCGCTCATGCGATTGACGGAGGCCCGTGGCAGCGGTTGCGCCAGCCCTTCACGGACTTGCCGGAAGGCACCGATCGAGGCGATGGCCCGCGCGGTGATCACCGAGTAGACTTTATCGACGATGTTGCCGAATTCCTCGTCCAGTCGGTTGCGCGGCCGCGGTAACGCGACCGGAATTTTGGCGGCGACGCGGGCGGGATTCGACGACAGAATGACCAGCTGGTCGCACATCAGGACTGCTTCCTCGATGTTGTGAGTGACCATGAGGACCGCCTTTGTCGGCAACTGCCGTTCTATCCACAGATCTAGAAAATCCGTGCGCAACGTCTCGGCGGTCAGGATGTCGAGCGCGGAAAAAGGCTCGTCCATCAAAAGTACCTCGGGCTGAATGGCGATCGCTCTTGCGAAGCCTACGCGCTGGCGCATCCCCCCGGAAAGCTCGCGCGGATAGGCGGACTGGAAGCCATCGAGGCCGATGAGGTCGATGGCCTGTTGCGCGCGTTGCCCTGCCCGATCGTGCGGCAGGCCCAGCGCGTCGAGGCCCACCTCGACGTTTTCCAGAACCGTGAGCCATGGAAACAATGCGAAAGTCTGGAACACCACCGCGATGCCTTCGGCGGGCCCGGCAAGCGGGGCGCCGCGATAGATGACTTCGCCAGTCGTGGGCCGAACGAGGCCGCCCGCAATCCGCAGCAAGGTCGACTTGCCGCATCCAGATCGGCCGAGAAGACCGAGAATTTCTCCTTCCCGCAGCGAAATGTTGATGTCTTGGAGCACCGGAAGCGGCTCGCCGGAGCGCTTGGCAAAAGCCTTGCCGATCCGGCGCAGGTCGATGATGGTGTTAGCGGCGTCGACCACGATGTGTCGTTCCTCAATCGAGCCGCATTCGGCTTTCGGCGAGTGCATAAAGCGGCCGCCATAAGAGACGGTTCATGCCGACCACTAGGACCGACATGACGGCGATGCCAAGCGCGATGCGCGGATAATCGCCGGCCTCAGTCATCTGCGCGATATAGGCGCCGAGCCCGCCCCCATTGATCCGGGTCGAGCCCCAGCTCACCAACTCGGATACGATACTTGCATTCCACGCGCCGCCCGAAGCCGTGATTGCGCCGGTCACATAATATGGAAAGATTCCCGGCAGCATAACGTCGCGCCACCATCGCCAGCCGCGGATCCGGAATGTCGCGGCGGCCTCGGTAAAATCGGTGGGAAAGGCGCTGGCGCCGGCGATCACGTTGAACAGAATGTACCATTGCGTCCCCAATATCATGAGCGGGCTCAACCAGATCGCCGGTGCGAGGTGGAAACGCACGATCAGATAAACCGCGACTGGAAACAGCAGATTGGCAGGAAACGCGGCAAGAAACTGCGCCAGCGGCTGCACTTTTTCGGTCAAGGCAGGATTAAGGCCCACGCCGACGCCGATCGGTACCCAGACAAGCGTCGCGATCACGATCAGCACGACAACGCGCAGCAATGTAATGCCGCCATTGGTCGCCGCGGCCAGTAAATCTGTCCACGACAGTTCGGCGCCGGCAAAGCGCAGCAGCACCCAGCCGAGGTCGACAACGAGCAGCAGTACCGCCCCGTACCAGACGATATCCATCAAGTAGGACGGCAGGATTGCCTTCTGGCGCGGCCAAAGCGGGAGGCGGACCGAGAGCCGGGCGCGTACAGCGGACTGCGCCATGGTGCCAATCGAGCCGACGAAAGCCCGCAACAGGCCGGTGTGGCGGAACAGATCAATGATCCAGCTCTTCGGCACTATTGCTGTAGCGGTCTGTTCGTAACGGAATTTATCCGCCCACGCGACCAACGGGCGAAAAAGCAGCTGATCGTAGATCAATATCGTCATCGTCATGGCAAGGATCGCCCAGCCCACGGCCGTAAGATCGCGCTCTTCGATGGCGCGCGCGACATAGGAGCCGACTCCAGGCAATGCGACGTGCAGCCCGCCGACCGAAATTGCCTCCGAGGCGACCACGAAAAACCAACCGCCCGACATTGACATCATTGTGTTCCAGATCAGGCCGGGCATGGCGAACGGTACTTCAAGGCGCCAGAACCGTTGCCAGGCAGAAAAGCGAAAAGCGCGACTAGCTTCGTCGAGATCCTGGGGAACAGTGCGCAAGGCCTGAAAAAAGCTAAACGCCATGTTCCACGCTTGGCTCGTGAAGATCGCAAAAATCGCGGCGAGCTCCACGCCCAACACGCGGCCAGGGAACAGTGAAACGAAAAAGACTACGGTGAACGACAGATAGCCGAGCACAGGTACGGATTGCAGCACGTCCAGCAACGGGATCAGCACCATTTCCGCGCGGCGACTCTTAGCCGCCAAAGTGCCGTAGGTGAACGTAAAAACCAGCGAGGCCACTAGCGCTGCAAGCATGCGCATGATCGTGCGCAACGCATAACCTGGCAACATCGCTGGCGACAGCGAAATTTCGGTCTGCCGTGCAACGGCGAAAGGCTCCAGCATTTGCCTTGCCGCCGAGCCGACCAGGACAATGATCGTGACGATCAGCACCAGCGCCAAGAGGTCGCGCCAATTCGGGCGTCGCGGGCGCCAAGCTGCGCCTCCAAGTATTTCCGCGTGCTGCTCCATATCCCGTGCTCGCGCGGTCTATGATCAGGGTGTAAGACCTACGATTGGCGCCTTGCACAACAGCGTACGCCTGCAAGGAACCGGCATTGATCTGAAACAAATGCGGAGTGCGCCGTCGCGGAACGCCGGCCTGCCTGCCTTGCGATCAAGTTAGCGATAACTTGAAGGATGCGCGCAGCGCAAAACCAACCACAAATGCTAGGACGGCGGCGCCCATGCCAATGATGAATGTCTCTAGGCCGGATCGCAACCATCCGGCTGGCGACCAGCGGCTCTTGACGGCGCCGACGCCGAAGAAGGTCGCTCCCGTGGCGACCACGCAGGCGATAAGATCGCCAGTCGAGAGATAGCTGACGAGGGGCACGGAGCCGCACAGAATAAACGCGGCGAAAGTGCTCAGCGCCGCCAGCACGGGCGACCGCAGAGCCGGCGAAAGACCATACTCCTCCGTCGCCATCGTCTTTGCCCACAGCGTTCGGTCGGAGCTAATCACGCTGGTGACCCGTTCGAGATCGTCGCCTGAAAACCCCTTCGCCGCAAAAATCTGGCGGATTTCCTCGCGTTCGCCCTCCGGTTCAAGTTCGATGTGCCGGTGCTCGACTGCGAGCACGCGCTCGTAATCGTCTCGTTCGGCCTTGGTGCCGCTGTAACTGCCGGCCGCCATGGCAAAACCGTCGGCGACGAGATTGGCGAACCCCAATATCAGCATGACGGCGGCCGACAGGTCCGCGCCCACCACCCCGGCGACGATCGCAAACGTGGTAACGGTGCCGTCGATGCCGCCGTAGATCCAGTCCCGCAGGTAATTTCTGCGCAGGCCTTGGCCGAGGCGCTCGCGGATCGCCTGTTCGTCGTGGCTATGCTCGAGTGCGTTCGGCATTCATCGACTCCGGTGCGAATCGTCGCGGCGGTCGCGGTCCCGTCCACGCCAGGCTCGAACCCAGACGCGGATGGGCTCGTTTGGGTCCTTGCCCTTAAAGAGCTGCGGGATAATGCCGGCTTTGAGAAACTCGAACGCTTCTGCATCGCAGAAGAATGTGGTCACCGAGATGAGCAGGTCGCCCAGGAGCTCCTGCGCTTCGCCGGCGTTGTCATGCAAAAAGTTATAGTAGGCTTGCAAGCTGTCGGTTCGCGTGACCTGCATCCGGCGCGCGACACGGCGCATGACGGTGGAGCGCCGGTACTTCGAAAAGTCGTGCCCAGTCCGCAGGGTCACATGCGCGAAAATGCGCCCCAGCAGTTCCTGATCGAGTTCACCGGTTTCGGGATCGCTCCGTTTTTTCTCGATAAGCTCGACCAGGTGCACCGCCAGCTCGCGGAGCGGCAGAACAAGGTCAGCTACGCCGGTGGCGATGGCGCTGCGAGGCATCGACGCGTGTTCAGCCTCTTTGGGATCCTGGACGAGGACGATGCCTCCTGCTTCTTTGACGGCGCGCACGCCGATCGCCCCGTCGGAGCCAGCGCCAGTAAGAACGACAGCAAAACCGTCGCTGGTCTTCTCAGCTAAGGAGCGAAAAAACAGATCGATCGCGGTGCGCTGGCCGCGCGGCTTGTCGAATTCCGCAGCCGCAATCTCGTGATCGCTTATCTGCAGCCGGCGATCGGGCGGAATGACGTAAGCGTGGTTCGGCCGCAATTGCTCCCGCGTCTGGACCTGCACAACTGACATGCGCGTGCGCGACGCAAGGATGCCAGCAAGATCGCTATGAGCCCGCGGATCCAGATGGACGACCACCACGAAGCTGGCTCCAGTGCCGTCGGGCAGCGCATCGAGCAAGGTCTGCAGCGCCTGCACACCACCGGCCGGGGCGCCGTTTCCAACTATAATCGGATTCCCACTAACGGGGCTTTTGCCGGTCCTATCGTGCATTATCTCACAGGAAGGAGCTTGCCTCGGAGGAACGATTTCGCGGTGATATTTTCTGCCCTGCTCCGGTGGCAGACGGCATTGAGCTAGATCAACTCGGTGAATTGGAATCAATCGGCGTTCCGCGCTGTAATAGATGATCGGCACTCCAGCAGCCGAGAATTTCGCCGATAAGGGGGGGCTCAGACGCCTCCAGCTCCTGGGGTGGGGGGAGCGGTATTAAACCACAGAGTCTGCCGACAAGTGGAACACTGATAACTCGGCCTGGCTTCGACATAGATCAAGAAGCCAAGCCAGCGCTAAGACTACGTTTTCCTGCAACAAGGAGAACTCCGATGAAAGTCAAGGAGATCATGCATAAGGGCATCCAATGGATATCGCATCGGTCAGGACGCTCGCTAAAAAGATGAAACAGTACGATGTTGGCGCCCTTCCGGTCGGCGAGAACGACAGACTGATCGGCATGGTGACGGACCGCGATATCGCCGTCCGAGGAGGGCTCGCAAACGGCTAAGGTATCGATGGGGCTCACCGCGCGGGATGTCATGACCAAGGGCATCATCTGGTGCTCTGCGGGCTGCAGCGCCAAAGACGCGGCCCACATCATGGAGACCAATCAAGTTTGGCGGCTTCCCGCGATCGACGAACACAAGCGAATGGTCGGTACGCTGAGTCTTGGCGACATCTCCCACGCCGCATCGCAACGAACCGCGGCGGAAGTCATGAGGGCGGTTTCGACTCATCACTCTCGATAGCAAACTGGGCTGATCGGCTTCGGTGCAAAGGCTCCTCGCCGGCAACCGGAATGGGCGGGTCCCTTTTGCCCTGCATCGGCGCTGCCGGTTTTATCGCGTGGTAGATTGGCGCCATTTGGCGCGTCACTGCTGCCTCTCCTGTCTCGCTTTCAGCCCGACGGCCGCGTAATTGTCCGTCCTGCGGATTGGCCGGTTGACATTGTTCAAGTGGATCGTCCGCTCACTGGCGAGTCGGCGGTATGGGTTTGAGCGAAATCAATGTTCGGCGCGTTCAGCGGACCAAGCTAAGGCCGACAACAGATGAAGTATGGCCCATGCCGAGATCGAGGCGCGGCGGACGCTTGCGATGTCCGCCAACACGATCCGCCCGTAGGTTCGGAGCTCCTGCATAGTGGGTCTCCGATTACGATACGTCCCATCGTGAAAGCGCTCGATCGGACATTATAGGAATAATGCCTCTGCCGTCGCCGCGGTACGATAGTGCGCTGCAACGCCTTCATTTCTCCGTTCCCTCCGCTGTATGGGTCAAACGTGCTCGATCGATAAATTCTGATGGCAAGCCTTTTCACGCTGCGCGACCGAATGAACAGGTTCGTCGATCCAGCGGGCGATCCTTGGCCAAACCTCTCGGAGAGTTCTCTTGCTTAAGAACAATCCGGCATGCCGGCATGGCGCCACTGTCTTTTGGATATGCCGCGCAGGCGTGCCGACCAGACGCTCGGCAGCAAAAAGCTGTGGCGGTGTTACCAATTCGTCGTCGCGTGCCGCCAGCAGGAAAATTGGTGACCTGATTGCGGTTAGATTGATCCGCCGCCCTAATGCTACAAAGCGGCCTGTTGCCAGCTCGTTTCGCCTGTAGAGCTTCTCTACCGTTTCGATAAAAAAGGGTCCCGGAAGGTCTACGGTCCAAGCATACCAGTCTTGGAACGCCAACTCGAGCCGGCGGAAGGCGACGGAATTGGCCTGTTCCTCCGTTTCCAGGATTTGCCTCACGTCTTCCGCGGTTACCGATGCTGGTCCCCAGAATTTTAGTACTCTCCGCCCGGGCACAAGCCCGTCGCCGAGCCGGACCAGCTCATGGAAAAGTGTCAGCGGGCTTCCCTCAGCAAGCATCGAGAGTGCGGACGGCACTGCGTGTACATCGATCGGCGCACCAGCCAACACCAATTTGCGCATCTTTCCTGGAAAGCGCGCGGCATAGATGAGCGCCAACCAGCCTCCCTGGCAGACGCCGACAAGATCGACCGGGGCGCCGATGTCGTCTACCAGCACGTTAAGATCGGCGAGATAATCGTCGATGCCAAGAAAACGCATGTCTGGAGTAGCTGAACGCCAATCGGTCACGAAGAGGCGCTGCAATCCTGCGTCGCGCAACGCAGCGACAAGACTATGGCCCGGCGCAAAATCGACCATCGCTGCGCCGTGCAAGGCAAAAGGTGCGCACAGCAACGTCGGGACCCTCTCGGCATTTGTGCTGAAATCCCGCAGCCACACCGATTTGAGCGTAAGCGCGATCGTGTGCGGTGTTGCCCATTCGGGCTTACGCAGCAATGGGGCGTCGGGGCCGACCGCAAGATCGCCAAACTGCTTCGCAAGCAGGCCCGCCATTTCACTCATGGACGCTGCCGCAACGGCCGGCCACAGAAAGGCCAAGTTCGGAGACCGACGAGCTGCTGGATCATACATGATGAAACGATGCTCCCGCTTTATGCGGACCAAGGCGGGCGGTTGATCTACCCTATCCAGCGGCTGCAAATTGCGTTTGACCTATATCAATCAATCTATGAGCAGGAAGGCCTGCGGTACCTTCATCCCTTGATACAGATAAGCGGTCGCAGGCGCGCCACGCGGCGCGCGAGCCCGGCTCGTTCGGCCGCGGCAACCACCGCACCGACGTCCTTGTAGGCGCCCGGCGCCTCCTCGGCGACGCCGCGCAAGGAGGGGCTTTTGATGAGAATGCCGCGCCCAGCGAGCTCGTCGACGACTTTACGGCCGCTCCACTGCCGCAGTGCGGCATGGCGCGACAACGCTCGCCCGGCGCCGTGGCAAGCTGAGGCGAACGCCTTGCTTTCGGCTGAAGCTTCACCGACCAGAACGTATGATCCGGTCCCCATACTGCCGCCGATCAGTACCGGCTGGCCGACGGAACGCAGGGCGGCAGGCAGGCTCTCGTGGCCTGGACCGAACGCCCGGGTGGCGCCCTTGCGGTGAACGAACAATTGGCGCGGCTTTCCGTCCACGGCGTGGAGCTCGACTTTGCAGGTGTTATGCGAAACATCGAACAACAGGCGCAAACTGCGCTCGGGGAAGAAATGGCGAAATATGCGCCGCGCGATATGGCCAAGGATTTCGCGGTTCGCCAGCGCGCAATTAATCGCCGCGCGCATCGCTCCAAGATAGCGCTGGCCGACTTCGGAATTGATGGGAGCGCAAGCGAGCTCGCGATCGACAAGCTCGATGCACGACGATTTTGCCGCGAGCACCATTTCCTTCAGGAATTCCGTTCCGATCTGATGGCCGAGGCCGCGCGAACCGCAATGGATGGTGACAACGACGTCGTCGTTGGAAAATCCGAAGGCGTCCGCAACCTTGGCGTCGTAGATCTCGGCAACGCCCTGAACTTCGAGATAGTGATTGCTAGAGCCGAGCGTTCCCATTTCGCGGCGCTGCCGTTCCTTGGCGCGCTCGGAGACGCATTCAGATTGCGCGCCGCCCATCCTGCCGCTTTCCTCGATGCGTTCGAGGTCGCGCGCTTCGCCCAAGCCGCGCTCGATGGCCCAAACTGCGCCACCGGTGAGCATCGCATCCATGTCGACGGCATCGAGCGTGATCGCACCCTTGCTGCCGACGCCGGCCGGAATCTGGCGAAAGAGCGAGTCGGCCAGGGATGGCTGCACGGATAGTACATCGGTGATTTTCAGGCCGGTGAGCATAGTTCTCACGCCGCACGAAATATCGAAGCCGACTCCGCCGGCGGAGACGACTCCGCCCTGGTCGGGATCGAATGCCGCCACGCCGCCGATCGGAAAGCCGTAGCCCCAGTGGGCGTCCGGCATGGCGTAGGACGCCTGGACAATGCCCGGCAGCGTTGCCACGTTAGCGGCCTGTTCATAGACTTTGTCGTCCATACCGCTGATCAGCTCTTCATCGGCGTAGATGATCGCCGGTACGCGCATCGCGCCGCGCGGCTCAATGCGCCAAGTGGTGGCGTCGACCCTGGTGAAGCGATCGGTGTCCATCGGTCGTGTTCCTCATACGTCGACCACACACCCTGCCGACCACGAACCGTCCGCCTCTTGTGCGACTCGCAATGCCGTATAGGTCGCGCCCTTCGGCTCGCAGGCTGGCGTGTGCCGCGCGACGTCGACGGGTTCGCCCCACAGCGTGGCGTGCAGCCGGTTTTCCTCGACCGCCACGACAAAGCGGCCAAACAACATGTTGCGAACCGCCATCTCGTAAATAATCGTGTTGAGCCAATCGACGAACAACAATTCGAGATCTGGCGTCGCGCAACTGACTTCGATCGGCTCGAGCGGCCGGACCTCGGCATGCGTTACCGCCGCCGTCAATGCCAGTGCGGCCTGCTCGAATGCCTCTGCCACCGTGTTGCCGAAACCGCGAACGCCGATGTCCGCCTCATGCGGAAAATGCTCCCACCTCATGACACCCATGGTTCAGGATCACAGCCTCAAACACCCTCTGCCGTCGCCTTCCATGCAGCTTCTGAACGAAGCGACCAGAGCACTCTGAGGTCCGACGGCAGGTGACGACGCACGTCGTCGATTTCGCCTGCCGCGATCCTCTCGGACAGCAGCTCGAATGCCGCCGCAACAGCTTCAGACGTAAGGACGATCGGATCGTTCTGGAAGGCATCGGCGATGCAGGCGAGGAAGACCGCCCTGCTGCGGTGCTTTACTGGCGTGCTGGACGGCCGCCAATGCTCGTAATAGACGCCGCGCAGCAGCGTTCGTTGGAGGCTGCGCCCCGAAATCGACAGCTTCGTTGGCTGGCAGCCAGTCGCGTATTGCCTGCAGCACGGTGCGAAGCAGGCGGTAAGTTCTATGCCTATTGTTCCAGCCACGCCGAGCGTCGAAATCGTTGGTCCACTCGTGAGTTAGCTGGATAGTGTGGTCGATGCTTTCGAGACCGACGGCGGGCGACCTTGGCAGGCTTTTTCCGTTTTCACGGGTAGTTTGGTTGCAGCTTCGGCCATGATCGGCGCCGCGAAGTTCGCGTTGATGCAGATCAAAGTTCCCGAGTGCAAGATAGTCGAAGATGCCACCGGAGAGAACGTATGATTGCGCTTATACTGACAATTGCGCGTCCCTAGCGAGCTCATAGAGCAGATTCCTGGAGCTTCGATGGAAAGCGCTACATTCCGAAAATGGCTCGTGCAGCAAGGCTGTCGCATAGATCATGGCGAGCATCATCTGCGGCACGAAGGGCGGGTGATGGTGACGGTGCATCGGGGCGGTCGAAAAGCGGAAGTTCCGCTCGGCGGCTCGCATCGGATCATCGATGCTCGGTTGGTGCATCAAGCTTGCGAAGAGCTTGGACTTGACCCCGAGCAGTTGCCCGGACCGAAAAGCCGTGTCTGAGGCTTTGCCGTGACCAACCACACCACGCAGGCGCTACTTGCAGGAGCTTGCGCGTAAGATTGGAGAGATGGGTTGGATGGCGATCAGATCGCTGACGCCATCGAAGCCCTGGTCAAGCGAGACACAGTGAGATTATGAGCCGCGCCACCGGAAAACGTCCACTAGACGATGCTTTACTGGCGAGAGAACACGGCGATGTTCGCATTCCGCCGCTCGGGCTTCCCGGAATCTTGCAGATACCTAAAGGAGCCTACGCTCTCACCGTCTTCGCGCATGGCAGCGGGTCAAGCCGTTTGAGCCCGCGTAACACGCTCGTCGCTTGCGCCCTGAACGCTCGGGGCATCGGCACCCTGCTATTTGATCTTCTGACCCCGGCGGAGGAAGCCGACCGCGCCAACGTCTTCGATATTCCGCTGTTGGCGACGCGGCTCATCGATGCAGTCCATTGGATCGATAATCAAGCGTCCATTGCCAAACTTCCGCTCGGGCTATTCGGCGCCAGCACCGGAGCGGCAGCGGCGCTGGTTGCGGCGGCGCAGCTGGGCAGCCGCGTCGGCGCGGTGGTTTCGCGTGGCGGGCGTCCGGACCTCGCCGGCAATGCCCTCGAAAGCGTGAAATCGCCGACGCTTTTGATTGTCGGTGGCGCCGATCTCGTCGTCATCGAGCTCAATGAGCAGGCGTTGGCCCGATTGCGGTGCCCCAAGGCGCTGCAGATTGTTGCGGGAGCGAGCCATTTGTTTCCTGAGTCTGGCGCACTCGAGGCGGTGATCGAGCAGGCCGCGGCATGGTTTGAGCGCCATCTCAAATCGAATTCACCCGAGCGAACACGAGCGCTGGAACAATAGCCGGAGGGCAACCATGCCGTTCAAGGATCGCTCGGATGCTGGTCGCAAATTGGCGAAAGCGCTCGCTGCATACCACGACCAGGAACCGGTGATCCTCGCGCTGCCGCGCGGCGGAGTGCCAGTTGCCGCCGAAGTGGCCGCCGCGCTCAAGGCGCCGCTCGATTTGACCCTCGTACGCAAGATCGGCGTCCCGATTCAGCCTGAACTTGCAATGGGCGCTGTCGTGGACGGCGGCGCACCGATTATCGTGCGCAACGATGACGTGATCCGACTCGCAGGCGTAGATGAAGCGGAATTCAAGGCAATATGCGACAGTGAGCTCGCCGAGATCGAACGGCGGCGTCAGCGCTACCTGGGCGCCCGCGATCGCGCCAAAGTCGCCAGCTGCACCGCAATCGTCGTTGATGACGGCGTGGCCACTGGCGCGACCACGCGCGCGGCCCTGCGCGCCACGCGGATGCGGAAGCCGAAGAAGCTCGTTCTGGCGGTGCCGGTAGCGCCAACCGATACGCTCGCCTCCCTGCGTGGGGACGCAGACGACGTCATCTGTCTTGAGGACTATGAGCTTTTCGGGGCGATCGGCATGTACTATGCGGACTTTGATCAGGTTACTGATGACGAAGTCATCAAGCTGCTCAAACGATTTCCAGCGGGAATGAAGCAGCCAGCCGTCTAGTTTCTTATACGCCTGTCGAATTTCTTATACGCCTGTCGAACGCTCCCATGACAATGAAAATCGAGCTCCAGCATGGAGTATGACGCCTGTACAGAACCTACGGCATTCCTGGTCCAGGATCTGATGTATCCAGCCCACATCCTGCTCTGAAGGACGCCTGAGACGGAATTTCTGAATCTGAAGCAGAACCATCTCAAGAGCCGCAAGAGTGCCTGCCGGCTCAAGGTCGGCAAAGTACATCAACACCAGGTCATCGCGAAATTCATCATAGCCCCTGATCCCCTCATAGTCGTTCAGGAAATCGCCGCAGCCATAGAGAATAAGGCGATTCCGGTAGACCTCGATAGCTTTCGGATGATGCGAAGAATGGCCATGAATGACCGAAACGTCGGCTCGCTCGATGAGCGCATGGGCAAAACGCCGTTGGATGCCGGGGATGTCGTGTCCCCAGTTCGCTCCCAATGCAACGAAACAACGATCAGGTCACCCGCGCGGCGCATAGACGCCGTCTCATTGGCTATCCGTGAAGCGGCTTTGTCGAAAAAATCCGTCAGGAGATTGATGCCAGCATGCTCGCCGGTCGCCGCCCAGTTGCGCTGAATGCCGCTTGTCGCGGAGCCGAACGAAAATACCAGCACGCGACGGCTTTCGGCGATGTCCAGCGCTGCCGGCGCGGAGGCTTGAGTGAGATTTTTGTCGGCACCGGCGGATTTGATGTGGAGATGCTCAAGTGTGGACAGCGTATCAAACAAACCGTCGCGCCCCCAACCAGAATGTGATTGTTGCCGAGCACGCAGCAGTCGGTCGCGGCGGCTTTCAGGCAGTCGGCATTTTCGGGGCTCATGCGATAATTGATGCCCTTGCTTGCATAGTCCTCGCTGCGGGTGATGCTCGTTTCGAGATTGATGATGCGGGCATCCGGCTCCATGCGAGCAAACTCGTCGAGCGAAGCGCCCCAGATGTAGTCAGGATCAACACCCCGGTGGATCGGGCCATTTGCGCTCTCGGCAAGGCGCACATAATCCATCGCCGATTGCACATAATCCTCGTGCAGATCGGGCTCGCAGAGGCGTGGCAAGATCTGGTCGATGTCGCGGCCGGTCATCACGTCCCCGCACAAGAATAATCGTTGATGCACCGAGGATCGCATCTGTTTCAGCTTTGCGAATAATCGAGCCTCATAGCGGGGCGATGCCTCTGGCCTTGAGCGAGATCAACGCCGGGGCGCGTCGTCTGGCGCACGCTTTGTTAATCTCGGAACGATGATCACGCTGCAGGGGGGGCAAGGCCTACGACCTTCTGAGAGACGCTTCCGAGCAGCAAACCCGCCAATCGGCCTCGGCCGCGTCTGCCAAGCACAATTGCCTCGGCGGCCTCCCGTCCCGCAACGTCGATAATCGACTTGGCTATGTCGCCCCCAGTAATTTGCAGCTGAATGTCCGATGGCTCCAACAGCTTGGGCGCGCTTTTTAGCCGCGGTGAGGATTTGCATCAAACGGCTTTCCAGCGCCGCGCCAATGTCTTTCTTGGAACGCTTTGGCAAGATCAGCAGCAACATTGACTGCGAGCTTGGCGCCGTCCGACCCGTCGGTCGCCACCATGATGTTCCGCGTTTCAACCTGCCAGCAATGGTTGGTAGAAAAAGACCACACAAGCCCGGGGCATCGGAGTGATGTAGATCAAATCATCCGCTATGCGTGATGCGTCAAATCGTTTGCACCTTCACGTCATTCACCAGACGCTCGACATCCTCTCTTCGACACAGCTCCCTCCCCGGCATCATCAATGTTGCTGATCCAGCCGCAACGGCGTATCGAAATGCAACGTCGATTGATCGACCGGATGAAAGGCTCCAGATCATGGCCCCCAAGAAACTATCTCCTGCGCCGACCACACTGACCGGCTTGATGGTTAACGCTTGAGCGCGCAGGGCCTGCTCACGACTTACTAGGAGAGCGCCCTGGTCTCCGAGCGTCAAGGCGACCATCTCGGCCCGTCCATCATCAATCAGGCTGCGACAGGCGCTTACGCAATCGCTCTCGTTGTTCACGGGGTTGCCGATCAATTCTCTGAACTCGCTAAGACTTGGCTTGACCAAATATACGCTCGCTTCCAATGCATGCTTCAGCGGTGGTCCTGAGGCGTCCACCACCATACGAGCCTCGGCTCTATGTGCCGCCGACGCGATTTGGCTATAAAAATCGTCAGGTACTCCCGGAGGAAGGCTGCCGCTCGCCACTATAAAACGCACTCCGCGCTCCGGAGGAGCCGAAATGTCTCGCCGACAAAGTGATGTTACGGCCTCTAGGCAGGCCTCCCATTCTTGCTCGGTGAGCCTCGGCCCAGGTTGGATAAACCGATATTGCAGGCCAGTCGTCCGTTCGAGAACCGTAATGTCCTCGCGGGTCTCCTCAGAGACGCCAGTTGTCAAGCAGGGGACGCTTTCGTCATCCACCAAGCGTCGCAGCAGAGTGCCCAGGAGTCCGCCGATTGGATATACGGCGATGACATCGCTGCCCAGCCGCTTCATTACGCGCGCCACATTGATGCCGCCGCCGCCGGGGTCACGTCGCGCCAAAGCGCAGCGCATCTTATGCGTAGGAATAATTCGGTCGACGGACATCAAAACATCGACCGCAGGATTGATGGTAACTGTAACAACGCTTGTCATCCGCTTGCTCGCCTAATATGGTGCCTCTCGCATTGGGAAGTCACCACGCAGGTGGCAGCACCGTAAGCGTTGCTGGTCAGCTACCCGACCGCCTATCGCTGACGGCTCCCAACAACATCCCGATATGCCCATCTCCCCACATTGGAAGAAGCAACCGAGCGTACCCGCCCGGCCGGCCTCTGGGCTGCGATAGTAGGTTGGCGCGCGACTTTCCACAGTCGCGCTTGATTGGGAATTGAGGTAACTCAACGGGTCACGAACCTCGAGTTCGTCCAAGAATTTGCCAACGAGTTCGCTGCCGTGTTGCGCTTTGATTTGGTTGCCGAAAATCGCCAGCCGGAAGCGGATCGGCTTGTTGAACACGTCGATCAGCATCAGTCTGTCCAAAAGGTCGGGCAACGCGGAGATATTCATGTCATCCCAAAAGGGCATGTTTGCCTCACCGTGCTTGAGCCCCTCCCAATACACGAGCACGCGAGAGAGGTTGGGTTCCAAATATTGCGGTAGAGAGCAGGGCCCCGAGAAGGGTCGCATGGGTTCGGCTCCCTAGTTTTGGCGGACCACTCTTTAAAAGGAACCACAACTACCGGGTCCTGGAAATTGACTTGGATCAAGGGCAACCGAAGCTTGCCCAGCCAATACGATCGGCATTGGGCAAAAACTGTGCGCAAGCGCGATCTGATGTCGCGCGTGCGGGAAGAATGGCTTGATCTGATCGGCTTGTTCCGAGGCGAGCTTTAAGCTTGGGGGTACGGGGCCGTAGGTCTAGGAGTATGCCATGCGCGCTCCATCGTCGCAGATTCTTTGGTTCGAAGACATTAGCCGTTCCGATGTCGCTGTGGTCGGCGGCAAGAATGCCTCGCTTGGCGAAATGGTTCGCAGCCTCGGTGAAAAGGGCATCAAGGTGCCGCCCGGCTTTGCCACCACTGCGCAGGCATATTGGCACTATGTGGAGGCAAATGGACTTCGGCGAGTGATCGTCGACTCGTTCAAGGCACTGGACGCCGGCCATGCGTCGTTGGCCGAAATCGGGGCCACGATCCGTCACGAATTCCTCCGCGGCACGTGGCCGAAGGACCTCGCCGACGCCATCCAATCGGCCTATCGTCAGCTGTGTTTTCGTGCCGATGGCCAAAATCGAGCGGATAACGAAGGTGTCGAGATCGATGTAGCAGTTCGCTCAAGCGCGACCGCCGAGGATCTGCCTGATGCGAGTTTTGCCGGCCAGCAAGAGAGCTTCCTCAATATTCGCGGCGAGGCTGCGCTCCTGGACGCGTGCCGTTGCTGCTATGCGTCGCTGTTCACCGATCGGGCCATCAGCTATCGGCAGGCTAAGGGCTTCGACAACACGAAAATTGCGCTGTCGATCGGCGTCCAGCCCATGGTGCGGTCCGATCTCGGCGGTTCTGGCGTTATGTTTTCGATCGACACCGAAACTGGCTTCGACAAGGTCGTCTTGATCAACGCCGGCTGGGGTCTTGGCGAGAACGTCGTTCAGGGCGCGATCGACCCAGACGAGTACGAAGTCTTTAAGCCGTTCCTCGCCAAACGATTGCTGATTCCGGTCATCGAGAAAAAGCTCGGAGGCAAAGAGAAAAAGATGATCTATACAACAGGCGGCGAGCAACCGACGCGTAATGTCCCGACTTCAAAAGCTGAGCGTGCGCGTTTTGTGCTGGAGGATAAAGACATCCTCCAGCTTGCTCGGTGGGCCTGCAGTATCGAGGAGCACTATGATCGCCCGATGGACATGGAATGGGCGAAGGACGGCCAGACCGGTGAATTATTCATTGTGCAGGCACGGCCGGAAACCGTGCAGTCCCGGCGCCAGGCCAGCACATTGCGTTCTTACCGCATCAAATCAAAGGGGCGTCGTATTCTCACTGGTTTAAGCATCGGCGACGCCGTGGCTGTGGGGCGCGTCTGCTTGATTGAGAGTCCGAAGGACATTTCCCGCTTCGTTGACGGAGCAATTCTGGTAGCGCGCGCGACTGATCCCGACTGGGTGCCAATCATGCGGCGCGCAGCAGCTGTCGTTACCGATCACGGCGGGCGCACGTCGCATGCCGCCATCGTTAGCCGTGAACTCGGAGTGCCGGCGATCGTTGGAACGGAGGAGGGGACGCACGTGCTGCACGACGAGCAAGAGATCACCGTCTCTTGCGCGGAAGGCGATGAAGGTTTCATCTACGAGGGAATCGCCGATTTCGAAAGCAGCGAAATTGATTTTTCCAAGATACCGGCCACCCACACCAAGGTGATGCTCAATATGGCAAATCCGGCCGCCGCGTTCCGCTGGTGGCGGATTCCAACTGATGGCGTCGGGCTTGCGCGCATGGAATTCGTCGTCAGCACCCATATCAAGGTTCATCCGATGGCGCTGGTGCATTACGACGCTCTCAAGGATGATGTCGCCAAAGCGGCTGTCGCCGAACTGACTGCCGGCTACGCCGATAAGACCGACTACTTCGTCGACCGGCTCGCCCGTGGGCTTGCTCGTATCGCCGCGGCCTTTTACCCAAACTCAGTGATCGTGCGCATGAGTGATTTCAAAACCAACGAGTACGCAAACTTGATTGGCGGCCGCCAGTTCGAGCCGGAGGAAGAAAATCCAATGCTCGGGTTTCGTGGCGCGTCACGGTACTATTCGCCTCGCTATCGCGATGGCTTCGCCTTGGAATGCCGCGCCATCCGCCGTCTGCGCGAGGAGATGGGGTTTCACAACGTCATTGTCATGATTCCGTTCTGCCGCTCCACTAAGGAGGCTGACCGCGTGCTGGCAGTGATGGCCGAGGCCGGATTGCGCCGCGGCGAGAACGGCTTGCAGGTGTACGTCATGTGCGAAATACCCTCAAATGTCATTCTGGCCCAGGCTTTTGCCCAGCGCTTCGATGGTTTCTCAATCGGCAGCAACGATCTGACGCAGCTTACTTTAGGCGTTGATCGCGATTCGGCCGAATTGGCGGAACTGTTCGATGAGCAGGATGACGCCGTGAAATGGATGATCCGCAACGTCATCCACGAGGCTCACAAGGCTGGCGCCAAGGTTGGCCTGTGCGGTCAGGCGCCAAGCGACCATCCTGAATTTGCCGATTTCCTGGTCGACTGCGGAATCGACTCGGTCTCGGTCAGCCCGGACAGCTTTATGGCAGTCAAACAGCATGTTGCCGCGAGGGAGGCTGTGAGCGAGACTCATAGAAGCGCGCTAACCTGATGCTTCGGTTGCTACGGTGAGAACCGAATGCACCGCGATCATCGCGCCAACCTTACCTGACTCCTACCCAAGGCGGGGCCGCCGGCCGCCCCACGGAGTGCCGCACAGCCGGCTTGCGCAGGCGACGCACGCCCCCTGCAGATGATTTCGCTCACGCCGTCAAAGCGGGCAATGGAGAAGTTAAGGCGAGCGAATTAGACGGTCGCCTGCAAACACACTTCACTGAGGTCGGCTACGACGTAATCTGCACCGCTCTCTAACAGCGCTTTTGCGTGCGTGTGCTGCCCGATCCCGATCGTAAGGCCGAAACCTCCCGCCCGAGCTGCGGCTACGCCGGATGTGGCATCCTCGAAAACCACGACACGCGCTGGCTGGACGGCGAGCCGACGGGCAGCCTCCAGGAATGCGTCGGGGGCTGGCTTGCCGCTCAGACCGAGACGATCAATATCGATCCCATCCACGCGCACATCGAAGAATGCCGTCAAATGCGCAGCCTGCAGGACTTCTTGGCAATGGCGACTCGATGAAGAAACGGCCAACCGCACGCCACGGCTGCGGGCCTCGCGAAGAAGACTTACAGATGAAGCGAATGCGTGTACGCCTTCACGCGCCAGAAGCTCAGCGAAAAATTGATCCTTGCGGCCGGCAAGCCCTTGGGCGGTTCCCTGTTCGGCCCGGTCTCCCGGTTTGCCTTCGGGCACTTCGATCCCCCGGCTCGCGAGAAAACTGAGCAGGCCTGCGACGCGCGGTTTGCCATCGACGTAGCGGCGGTAGTCAGTTTCTGGGTCGAACGGACGAAAGGCGCCTGTGGACCCCGCCTGTCGAGCTAGCAGCTCATCAAACAGCCGTTTCCATGCACGTGCATGGATCGATGCCGTCTCGGTGATCACACCGTCGAGGTCAAACAGAAACGCGTCGAATTGTTCGACGTTTATCGTAACCATGGCCGCTAACGCTGATCATCGTCCTGCTCCAAGCGCAGCACCATCACTGGGCAAGTAGTGTGACGGATTACAGATCGCATCGTTAGCGCGCGGTGCGGTTCAAAGGCGCCGCGCCAGCCGAGAACGATTAGGTCGCTCTGCTGCGCGAAATCGACAATGGCCGAGCCTGCGTCGCCGTGAGCGACCACAAGACGGGCCTCGATCCCATTGCGAGCGCCTCCAACCGCACGCATTCGGTCGAGAAACTCCTGCCCCCAGGATGGCCATTCATGCTGTGGCTGATCGACATAGCGTGGAGTGATCAATGTGCCGGGCTCAACGGGCCGCTTGCTATCCGGAGTAGCGACGTGGAGGACAACGAGTTCGGCCCCCGCCAGTATTGCGAAGTTGGTCGCTGGTCCCATTGTCGCAGCGCTTGTTGGCGTACCGTCATGTGGAATAAGCACTCGGTGCAAGGCCCAGCATTTACGGCCACGTGTTGGAGAGACAAGAACGACCGGGCACGGCGCTCCACGAAGGACGGCTGCAGCCACGCTGCCGAGGGCGCGAGAGGGGAGGTCTGTTCTGATCTGCGGACACATGACGATGACAGCCGCCTGCCGCTCGGCAGCTTCCCGCATGATGACGTCCGCGGCTACTCCCGGGCGCCGTTCGATCACAAGCCCGCGTGCATCTTCGCCCGACAGCTTCATCCGATCGATGAGCGCGGAAGGTGCTAAAACGTCATCAGTCACGTGGAGAACGGCAACGGTCGCATGAAGCAATTTGGCAAAACCGTGTGCCACGGGCATTGCTATCGTCGCGTGGTCGGATCCATCGAGAGGGACCAGCACGGTATTTATGCAGGTCATTGGCCGAGCTCCTGCCACTGGCCCCATCCCGACTGCTCGCCTCGCGAGACATAACGCCGGCCCGCATGAGCAAGGCAGCTGGGCCCTTCGAAAATCGCAAGATTAAGATTGCCGCCACCCTCTACCGCAATCTCGATTTGTCGGGGCTCGGCATCGATGTGCACGTGCAGCAAGCGCCCGCGCCATTGCAATGGAAAGACCATCGCGACCCAGCCAGGAAGCAGATGTGGGTCAAGGGCAATGCCATTCTCTTGCACGCGTAGCCCGGCTGCCCCAAAAACTGCGGCTTGCCAAAGACCGCCGAGTGCACCCATATGCACGCCGCCAGACGCATTGCCCATGTTATCAGAGAGGTCGATCTCTGCAGCTTGGCGGAAATAAGTTTGCGCAAGCGCAAGGTCACCAAGCCGAGCGGCCACGAGCGCATAAAAGCCGGGGCTCAGCGAGCTGCCATGGGCGGTGCGGGGCTCGTAATAACGGAAGTTCGCCTCGTGCACCGCGGCGGGCCATTGCTCCCAGAGCAAGGCGCTTAGTGCCACGACGTCTGCCTGCTTGATTGCCTTTGACTGGCGCAGGCGCTCAGGCCCGAGCTGCACATCGATTGGGATGACACTGCCCCGCTGTGCCGCGACGTCAACCTCTTCTAGTTGGAAAAATCCAGAAAACTGCTCGATCAAGTTGGTTGCAGGGTCAAAGCCGGTTATCAGTGCGGCTGCCAACCCCTGCCAGCTGAACCGCTCCTTTTTCGTGAGGCCGAGGCGTCGCGAAACGAGCTGCCAGTCGCCATTTTGCTGCCGTTCAAGCGTGGCGACGGTATCGGCGGCCCGTTCGAGATTGAATTTCGCTATCGCATTCGTATAGGCATTATCGTCAACCAATTCGTGATATTCGTCGGGACCGATCACTTGTCGTATGTGGGCCCTGCCATCGTGATCGAACTCTGCTCGGCTGGCCCAGAAGCGCGCCGTCTCTACAAGAATTTCAGCGCCCGCGGCTACCATGAAGGCGTCATCGCCGGTGGCGCGCCAGTATTGCCATACCGCGTACGCAATGTCGGCGCTGATGTGCTGCTCTCGCTCGCCCGTTCGGATCGCCACTAGACGACCGTCGGGCGCGACCGAGGTCTGTGGCGTGACGTCATCGCCAGTGTCTGCTGACTCCCATGCATAGAGGGCACCGTTATAGCCATACGCCTTGGCCTTGCGCCGCGCCGCTTCGAGTGTATTGTAGCGATACATGAGCAGTGAGCGCGCCGCGGGAGGGTCGGTGAGGACGTAGAACGGCAGCATGTAGATTTCGGTGTCCCAAAACACATGCCCTCGATAGGCCTCACCCGTCAGACCGCGCGCACCGATCGAAACGTGTTCATCGACAGGATTAGCTGCACCGACGAGATGATAAGTTGCAAAGCGGAGTGCGCGCTGCGCTTTATCGTCTCCTACAATTTGGATCTCGGCCGCTTCCCATCTGCGACGCCAAGCGTCAACGTGGGCCTGTACGAGCGCTGAAAAGCCGCGCGCGCACATGGATTCTAGATGATCGGAAGCAACCCTGGCCGGCCTGACGACGTCACGCGAGGTAAAGACAGTGACGATGCGGTCGAGGCGTAGCCTTTCACCGAGGCTTACCTCCCAGGACCACTGCTCACCATTAGGCTTCGTCGTGTTGCCCTGTCGCATTGTAGACGACGGCCCATGTAACTCGGACGCACTAGCAATCGCAACCTCGGTCTGGGACACGCGCATGAGCGTCCCGGCTCGATCTGCACCTGCTTTATCCGCGGGACTGAGATGGAACGGAGTAAGACGCGTGGCGAGACTAATCTTCCCTGCATAATTCTCAGCAGTGATTGCCAGCGATTGAACAAGGAGGTGTCGGTCGGCGAGGGATGCAAGCTGCAGAAAGCGTAATCCGGTGATACGTCCACTCGGATCCTGCTGCCGCCAATCTCGCCACAGAATGCCTTGGCGAAGGTCAAGTAGTCGGCGATGCTCGAGCGTCCGACCAGGCTCGAGCGAGAGCCGCTGGTCCTCGATCGTGACTTCAACCTGCAACCAGTCCGGCAGGACAGCGAACCTCGGTCCGAGGGCGCCATCCTTTACGTAGAGACCGGCCGCAAAGGTCGCGGCGTGCGAAAACCTGCTGCCCTCGGCTATAGATGCCCTGATTCCAAGGTAGCCATTGCCGATGGTGAGGATCGATTCAATCTCGTGCTCGCGCGCTGAATCTGCGCCTTCTTCTATCAGGAGCCATTCCGTATCCGCGTATGGTGAAAGCGAGAAATCATTCATTATCAACATTCACCTTCATCACCGGCATACTCCTTTGTCCCACAATCGCCACGTCCAGCGCAAAAAATTAGCGCATAACTGCCCGGCCGGCGGTTGATCTATGTCAAGGTCTCTTGCCGCTCAAGCGGCTTATTTTTGAAAAACATTTCGATGCAACGTTCAGATCGCAGCGTTACATGGACTTTATGCCGTCTTGTGTGGTGGACGTACCGCTAGAGCAAAGGAGCTGAGGGCGTATTGGTGAGTAGGAGGCGCAAATGTATTACCTCTGCAAGTCCGTAAGCATGAGCTTTGAGGACACCGTAGCAGCAACCAGGGAGGCCTTGAAACGCCATCAGTTCGCTATCCTGGCCGAAATCGAGTTGCATCAGGCTTTGCCGAGACATTCTGCGGTCAAAATGCATCCGTATGTGATCCTAAGCGCATGTAGTCCACAGCTGGCTGGCCGAGCCATCCAAGCCGACAACAAGATTGGTTCAATTCTGCTTTGCAACGTCGTCGTTCAACGGCACAGCGACGGTCAGGTAGAAGTCTCGACCGCCGATCCAATCGCCACGATTGGAACGACTAACCATGTCGAGCTGATAGGGATTGCTCGAACACTCCGGTCCGTGATTGAGGAGGTGTTCGACGACATTGAATTTCATCCGCGATGCCAACACACCTTCCGTGAGCATGGCCGTCCTGTGGCAGCTTGAACGTATGGTCGGGAACGGCTATCGATTGTTTGTCGATGCACAGAAGTTCATGGAAATTGGAGCGCGATTGTCGGCAATAAATTAGCTGACCAGCGGGACCAACGCCAATACATAGTCGCCCAGGCTGAAATCGTCGCGCGCGCGAATTGCGAGCAATCCAATGCTTATAAGCATACAAGCCCCTGTCCCGCGATCGAATGATCGCGGGACAGTCGCGTCAGCCGCACAGAAGTCTCTTGCGCCGATATCAGCTCATGGCGACATTTGTCGCCGGGTGCAGCGACTCTTTACCTCCATGAGGTTGCGCCAGGGCCGGTAATTGCAGAACCGTGGCGGTCTGGCCACCGACCAGCCTCGTCACTTTCACAATCGTGCCGTCCGGAAATTCAAGCGCGTCGTGATGCGCATTCGGATCGTCGACATCGACCTGACGAAACCGTGCAACATTGTGATTGACGCGCGCCTTTCCGAGCAGCCAGATGGCCCGATCATATTGGACGTTATCGTCGAACGCCAACTCCGTACCAGGCAGCAGGCAGACCGCCACATCAGGTTGCCCGACAGCCGCAAAGCCACGGGTGATGGTTTTGGCAAAATCGGTTGCCACCAGCCTATCTCCGAGTTTGGCAGGGCGCGAGGTGACTTGATGCAGGCTGTAATCGCACATGGAAGCACTCCTCCTCGATAAGAAGTTCCCAAAAAACTACGATTTTGAGTTCGATCATTGATTTGAATCAAAGCCCGGTCCAAATGGCAAATGGTGATAACTGCCGTTGAACGCGACTTTTCCCGATATTCTAGCCGCGCCGACATTGAAGACTTGGCGAGTGAATGGTGCGTCGCCTGCAACGGTGTGCGCCGCGAGACGAGGGGCGACCGCCTCCGACGCGTACGAGCTCAGGTCTCGTTACGGTGTCCACCACGCCCGGAGTGGGCGCCCGTTGCGAACCAGCAGTTAGCGTCGGCTTGCAGACGCCTGATCGACGGTGTGGCGATCCTGCTCAATCGCCTCCAGGAGGCGAGTTACATGCTGTCTCGCCAACGCATTCTCGACGTGAGCAACGACATTGGCGATCCCTTGCCCCGGCCGAATGAAGTAAAAGGTGCCAAGATCAATCTGTTGTTCCGCCCCCGCGGCATCGGCAGACACCCAGCATGCCTCGACACGACGGTTACGCATCCTGGCAAGTTCACCGGAAAAGAGCCGGATTGATCTATCTCAATAAGTCACGGCAGGAATTTGCGATATCTTTATTACACTCGAGATAGGTGATGACCATGGCAGAACAACCGCAACCAGCCGACGAAGTAGAATCGCCACTCACTATATCGCCTGAAAAAGTCTGCTTCATCATTATGAAGGCCAGGGAATTTGACGCCAAGGACGAGATGAGCGAGCCCCAGCCGGGGTCGAATCCAGCGGACGACAAGGACATCGAAGTGCTGGAGGAGCACGAAGACGACCCTGTGGTCGAGGAACTGACGTCGCTCATCAACTCCCTTTCGGAAGATGAACAGATCGATCTTGTAACCTTAGCTTGGCTTGGCCGGGATGATTATTCGGCCGGTGACTGGGCGTCCGTGCGCGAGGAGGCCGCCCGCGCGCACAATCAGCGCACGGCTGACTATCTTCTTGGCATGCCACTCGTCGGCGATTTCCTGGAAGAGGGACTGTCTATGCTCGGCTATTCGTGCGAGGAATTCGAGATAGAGCGGCTCTGATCTGCCACACGCTGTGTGGCAGTGGCACCCCCAAGCCTCACTTCTGCAGGAGATTTAACTGAGGACTAACGGCGAGAGCCAGCATCAACTGGTGTCCACCACTTCAGTTCTGGAACCGGCACGACTCGCGCCCTAGCCGGTCCTTCCTCACCACGGTCCCTGCCTGGACCGATCCGGATCAGTGGATACGCCGTCGAGCACAGCCGTTAATCTAGATCAAAGTCAATTGGGAACCTTAGTCCATTGTTGGGGCCGACGTGAGGATGCGGCAAGTGGCTGAGGCCTAGACTGTCAAACGGCGTTGGAACGGGACCCCTTATCGACATGCAAAAATGCATGCCGATTCACAATCCGGGATTCCGCGTGACGTCAACGGTGGTCTCGGTGCTCGACTACTCGAAGGGCTTAGGGCACACCGACCTTGTTACCTGCTGAACGCGGCTTTTGCCGACAGGAAAGGCTAGACAAATGACTTCCGCCGCTCAGGATTGCTGGACTTGCTCTCATTTTTATCGGCGTCCGTCTGGTGGGCAAAGCGCATGAGCCGCCGCTTGCCAATATCGTTTCGCTAGGGGGCCGGTGTCTGATTTTCGATAACTTCTATTCAGGCCTTTGCCTGCCGTGCGATCACAGCGTTCGCTTCTCGGATAGCACGGCCTTCGTCGCCTGTTCGCTCCAAGGCTTCGTTGGCGACTTTCGCCCACAGCTCTTTCAGCACCCAGGTTGTTGCCTTGTGTGTATGCTTTTCGGCGTCATTCGGTGTCCACGGCATTTGATAAGACTCCCTTTCGAAGTGGAAGCGGCGGGCGCGGCTGGTCAGAATTGTTGGCCGGCGAACCAAATTTCTACTGAGGCGACGGAATTAAAGCCAAACGCTGCTGGCTCGCGGCGCCGGCCGAGCGAATAGCCGGGAAATCGTCGGCGGTGAGCGTTTCTCGCTCGAGCAGCAACTCGGCGCCCGCGTCGAGGTCTCGCTGCCGTTTCTGCAGGATCTCGCGTGCGCGGTTGAACCCCTTGGCCAGCAGGTCGCGGACCGCAACGTCGATCTCGCGGGTCGTGATTTCGGCGGCTTGAACATGGTTGGCGCTTGGCATCGGCATGAAGGGCTGCGATTCGGGCATATAGGTCCGCTGCCCGATCTTCTCATCCATGCCATAGCGCGTGACCATTTCGAGAGCGATTTCGGTGGCGCGCTGCAGATCGTCGGCGGCTCCGGTGGATATATCCCCGTCGAACACAAGCTGTTCGGCAGCCCGGCCGCCCATCAGCACCGCGATCCGGTTTTCCAGATTCGACCGGCCCAGCAGAAAGCGGTCCTCGGTCGGCCGCTGAATCGTGTAACCGAGCGCGCCGACGCCGCGCGGAATAATTGACACCTTCTGCACCGGGTCGACCCCCGGCAAGGTCGCGGCGATCAGCGCATGTCCCATTTCATGATAAGCGACGCGGCGCCGTTCATCCGGACTGAGCACACGGCTTTTCTTCTCAAGTCCGGCGACGATACGTTCGATGGCCTCGGTGAAATCGTTCAGGCCCACCGCGGCAGCATTGCGTCGCGTTGCGACGATGGCCGCTTCGTTCACCAGATTGGCGATATCGGCGCCGGTGAACCCGGTCGTCAGGCCGGCGATCGCATCGAGATCGATATCCGTGGCAAGCTGCACCCTGCGCACGTGAACCTTCAAGATCTCAAGGCGGCCCTTGCGGTCGGGCCGATCGACCAGAACTTGGCGGTCAAATCTTCCGGCGCGCAGCAGGGCCGGATCAAGAGTTTCCGGACGATTCGTGGCGGCCAGCAGGATGACGCCCGCACTCGGGTCGAAGCCGTCCAGTTCGGCCAGAAGCTGGTTGAGCGTCTGTTCCTTCTCGTCCATGCCGCCACTGAACGGGGCGGAAACGCGGCTGCGGCCCAGCGCATCGAGTTCGTCAATGAAAATGATGCAGGGCGCGGCTTTGCGCGCCTGATCGAACAGATCGCGCACCCGCGCCGCACCGACACCTACGAACATTTCGACGAATTCGGAACCGGAAATCGAGAAGAATGGCACGCCCGCCTCGCCGGCAACCGCCTTCGCCAGCAACGTCTTTCCCGTGCCCGGCGGGCCGACCAGCAGCACGCCCTTTGGCACCCGCGCCCCTAGCCGGCCATAGGCCTCGGGGTCGCGCAGGAATGCGACCAGCTCCTGCAATTCGAATTTGGCCTCGTCGACGCCGGCTACGTCCTTGAACGTCACCTTGGTGTCGGTCTCGACAAATACCTTGGCGCGTGATTTGCCCACCGTCATCAAGCCGCCAAATCCTTGCTTTTCGGCAACTCGCCGAAACAGAAACATCCAAAACAGATAAAAAATGACGACAGGGATGACCCACGACAAAATGGTCTGCAGAACGCCGCTGGGTGGAGCCCCATTGACCGTGACTTGATGACTGGCAAGCTTGTCGAAGATTTGCGGATCGACACGGACGACATAGAACTCGCGCTTGCCGTCCGGTAGCGGGTCCTTCAGCGTACCCTGGATAGAGTCGGTGCCGACCGTGACCTCGGCGACCTTGTTCTGGTCGACTAGCGACTCGAACTGGCTGTAGGGGATCGTCTCCACCTGCGAGTAACTGGCCCAAAACGCTTGAAACAGCAGGACACCGAAAACGGCGGCGAGCACGTACCAGATGATGATCTGGCGTTTGCGGGCATCTGGCTCCATGTCCCTAAGCACCTCTCTGGCCGCCCGCGGAATGCAGGGGGGCCAAGAGCGCAAAAGTGTCACGCGAGGACACCTCGGCATTGACATAGCGCAAAGGCGCGGGCGCTCCTTAGGGGATGATATCCTGTATTTTGCGCTACTAATTATCTGCGGCGCCTAGGATGGTTTTCCGGTCTTATTGGGTTCACGTTGATTTGGATCAACCAAAGAACCATTTGCCCAGGGCAGAAATCGGGTCGCGATCTGTCGAACCAGCCATCCGAGCGCTACTATGGTTCAACTGCAAGTGGCCGAATTGGGGCGCGTACGTGGCGGTGAGGAACAACGTGCGGCGCCGGGTACGACACAGAAGATCGACCAATTCCTGGCCAATGAACGGCCGGCTTTGCCCTGCGTTGTCATTGATCGCGACGAGGTGCGCTGCAGGTATTCGTTGCTTTCCGAAGCGTTTCCCAATGCCACGATATTTTACGCCGTCAAGGCAAACCCGATGCCAGAGGTGCTCGCGGCCTTGGCGGCTGCCGGCGCCAATTTCGACCTTGCCAGTGCCGGCCAGGCCGAACGCTGCCTGAGGCTGGGCATCGCGCCAGATCGATTGTCTTTCGGCAATGCCGTCAAGCGCACACAGGATATCACCCGGGCTTATCGCAACGGTGTTGATCGGTTTGCCTTCGACAGCATTGCGGAACTGGAAAAGATTGGGCGCGCTGCACCTGGAGCACAGGTCTTCTGCCGCCTGCTGGTCGATGGGAAAGGCGCCGATTGGCCACTGACACGCAAATTCGGCCGTGATGAAGAGATGGCCGTCGATCTGCTTTCTCACGCACGAGCGCTTGGGCTAACGCCGATCGGCGTCTCTTTCCATGTCGGCTCGCAACAGACCGATCCCTCGAAATGGCACACGCCGATCGCGACGGCGTCCAGAATATTTCATGGGTGCGCCGCAGGTGGCGTCGACCTTGCTTTCCTGAACCTCGGTGGCGGACTGCCGGCGCAGTATCGTACGCCCATTCCGACCCTCGGCGCTTATGCGGAAGCGATCGAGGTGGCGCTAACGCAGTACTTTGGCAGCTCGCGGCCGCAGATCATCATCGAACCCGGCCGCTATTTAGTCGGCGATGCTGGGGTCCTGCGTTCGGAGATCCTGTTGATCGCAAAGAAATCGCGACGGGCCTCAATACGTTGGGTCTATCTCGATGCTGGGCGTTACAATGGTCTACCTGAGACTCAGGGCGAGCGCATCCACTACCGCATTCGCGCGCCACAGCGTGGCGGCCGGTGCGGGCTGGTTACGATAGCGGGACCGACTTGCGACAGCACCGATATTGTATACGAGCATTCCGGATACGAGCTGCCGCTCGACTTGGAGGTGGGCGATCCGATCGATTTCCTTTCGGCGGGTGCTTACACCGCAAGCTATGCCTCGGTGGAATTCAATGGCTTCGCTCCGATCCTCACCTATCGCATCTGAAAATGCGCCGAGGGCGCCGAGCGGGCCTCCCCTGGGACGCCGCCGTGTCGTCATCATGGGTGCGGCTGGGCGCGATTTTCATAACTTCAACGTGGTGTGTCCCGATAATGCAGCTTTTGAAGTAGTGGCCTTCACTGCTGCACAAATTCCCGGCATCGGTGATCGTGATTTTCCGCCATTACCTGCGGGTTCGCTCTACCCGTATGGAATACCCATTGTAGAGGAGACGGAGCTCGAACGAATCTGCCGCGCCGGGGCGGTGGACGAGGTCGTCTTTGCCTTTAGCGACGTGCAGCACGAGCAGGTCATGCATGCCGCGTCGCCCGCCCTGGCGGTCGGCGCTGACTTCATTTTGCTCGGCCCAAAGCGAACAATGCTGCATTCATCGCACCGCGTGATCGCCATCTGCGCCACCCGGACAGGCTGCGGCAAATCGTCGATCTCGCGCTGGACGGCGCGTCGATTGCGCGATCGCGGCTGCCGCACGGTGGTGATTCGGCATTCGATGCCTTACGGCAATTTGGCGAGAGAGCGGGTGCAGCGGTTTTGTTCGCTTGCCGATCTTGATGCGACGCAGTGCACGGCGGAAGAGCGCGAAGAATACGAGCCGCACATCATCGCGGGCGACATCGTGCTAGCCGGCGTCGACTATGGAGAACCGAAGCTGTCGGTCATTGTCGACGCCTTCGTTGCAAAGCATCCCGCATTATCTCTTGGGCAGCGGAGCCATGTCTGAACAAGGCCTGTGCCTCTTCGCGTTGCGTGAAACCGGTGAGCTTGGTTCTGCGGTTGCGGCAGCATTGGGACGGCCCTTGGCGGCGCACGAGGAGCGGGAGTTCGAGGATGGCGAGCACAAGATACGGCCGCTGGAAACGGTGCGCGGCGCCGATACCTTCGTGTTGCACAGCTTGCACAGTGGGCCAGAGCAGAGCGCGAACGACAAGCTGTGCCGGTTGCTATTTTTCATCGGCGCCCTCAAGGATGCCGGTGCCGCGCGCGTCACCGCACTTACGCCGTATCTCTGCTACGCGCGTAAGGATAGACGAACAAAGCCTAACGACCCGGTGACAACACGCTATGTGGCGAGCCTATTTGAGGCAGTGGGTGTGGACGCGCTCGTCACCGTCGATGTACACAATCCAGCCGCCTTCGAGAACGCCTTTCGTTGCCTGACCGTGGCGCTGACCGCCGCGCCGCTGTTTGTCGATTACGCCAAGGCACTCGCGGACGAGAAGCTCTGTGTGGTTTCTCCGGATACGGGTGGAACAAAGCGCGCTGAGCTGTTGCATGAGGCGCTGGAGGCCGCACTCCGGCGTTCGATTGGCAAGGGATTTGCCGAGAAGCGGCGCAGTGCCGGTGTGGTCTCGGGCGATCTTTTCGTCGGCGAGGTGGAAGGCGCCACTGTTCTCATCATCGATGACTTGATCAGCACCGGAGGCACGCTGGTGCGTGCGGCCCGCGCTGCGCGGCGCGCGGGGGCGACGCGCGTCGTGGCACTGGTTACCCATGGGCTGTTCATGCCGGGAGCGGAAGCCGCTCTTGCGGATCCGGCGATCGACCGCCTCGTGATCACCGACTCGGTTCCGGCGCCTCGGCTCGGCGCCGGGGCCGCGCGGGACAAGCTCGATATCCTTCCGTTAGGGCCGCTGCTGGCCGAGGCAGTCCGCCGTTTGCATGCCGGCGACACGCTCAGTGATATCATGGTTTTTTGAGGTGGCGCTCGAGCCGCACGGCATCGCTCCCGGCTAGCTGCAGATAGGCGCGCGCCAGGGCCGGCCATTTTTCCGGCGTTCGCGGCTCGGGTTCGAGCAAATGCGCGATGGCAAGGCGCGCCCGCAACATGGCCCGATGGCAGCGATAGAAGACGAACAACTCATCGCAATGACCATCTTGAAGCGCGTGCATCAGTTTTCGCCGCAAATATCGTCCGGCCCAGGCGGCCCCCAGCCGTTCGCATTCGAGGCAGAGGAACGCGATCTCGTCGAGTGGATCGACCATACGCAGACGCGCATTGAATTCCAGGCAGTCGATAATGCGCACCGGATCGCCAAGCCATATGTGCTCGGGCCGCAGGTCGCCATGCCCATCGACGATCCGTCGGGCGCGCACGCGCTCCGCAACAATCCCGGCCCGCTCGATCAGAAAACGCCGCTGAATGGCGTCCGCTCGGCGCACTAGGCCGCTCGGCAAATGAAAGCGGGGATCAAGCAGAATGCGGCGATCATAGGCGAGGCCGCGCCGCAATTCAGCGGCGTAAACAGCGGGCGTCAGCGACGCCGGTTTGGCGCGACGGTAAAACCGGATCAAGACTTCCGCCAGGCGGTCGAGCTGCCAGCGATGCAGCCGGCGGTCGGCAATCGTTCGATCGAGCAGCTGGCTGTCGTCGAGCCGGTTCATGACGACAAGCCAGTCGACGATCTCGCCGTCACCTTCGTTTGCGATCGCCAAGCCGGTCGCGGAGCGGACCACCGCGACGACATTGCGATAGACGTCGGGAGCGAGGCGGCGATTGAGTGCGATTTCCGCTCGGCAAGCCATTTCGCGCCGAGCGAGTGTGGAGAAGTCGAGATAAGGGAACCGGACCGGTTTTTTCAGCTTGTAGACGCGGTCGCCGGTGAGAAACACGTGCGACATGTGAGTTTCGTGCTGCATGACGCGAGGGACGAGCGGCCGATAAGAATCGCCCCGTAGCAAAAACGCGACTTTGTCCGACTGCGAGGGCTCGGGCGCGGTGCAAGCTTGCAGTGGTGAACCGGCCGGTAAGTCCTCGACGCGCATCGTCGAACCATAAGGCCGTGGCCCCCGCGACAATTGATCCGAATCAATTTGCGTTGCGGCGCAAGAGCATAGGGTTGTTCGCATTGCGCCAGGGAACACCAGATGACCGAACTCGAATCGCAACCCCCGTCCGCGCCTGCAGCGGCGCCGGTTTTGACAGGCGGCGAGGTCAATGAAGGACGCGCATCTGAGACATCTGAGCCGGCGCAGCCGCTGCCAGTCGAGCGACTTTATCGATCGACCGATCTGTCCATGCTCACATTCGAGTCGACGGCCGACATCGAGCCGGCGGATGGGTTGATCGGCCAGCAGCGTGCGCTCGAGGCCATCGAGTTCGGGACCCGTATCGGCTGGCCCGGTTTCAACCTTTTCGTGATTGGCCCAAGCGGCATGCGCATGCAGCACCCCATCGAACGCGTTCTTCAAGAAGCCGCGGCCGAGCGGCACAAGCCGTCCGACTGGGTCTATGTCAATAACTTCGACGATCCGCGAAGGCCTGTGGCGGTCGAGCTGCCGGCGGCAGCGTGCTAGCGCATTCCGCGACGCCATGCATGAGCTCATCGACGATCTTAAGACCGCATTGCCGGCGGTGTTCGAGAGCGAAGATTACCAGACCCGCCTCGGAGCCATCGACCAAGCTTTTCAAACCAGACAGGCCGAGGCTTTCACGGCCGTTCGCGATAAGGCCGCCGCCAGGGGTATCCTCATTCTGCGCAAGATCGGCTGCGTGCCTTCGCCCGCATTCGGCAAAATTTTGGCCAACAGGCGCTTGCGTCGGCCGAGAACCGCGTATGACAAGACCGCGATTCAGCCGCATGGTGGTAGGATCATCGCACGGCAACGCGAACGACGCGGCGCTGCAGGCCGCCGCGGAATTAGCAGAGTTTTTCCAAATCGAGTTGCTTGGCACGGTCATCACCGATGCGAATCTGCACGCGCTCGCCGCTTGCCGGGTCGCGAGTTGCGTTTCGTCGAACGAGAATGGAAACCGTTCTAGGGGGCGCAGATTTCCCGAGAACTCGAATACGCCATTGAGCTTGCACGGACGCACTTCGCCGAAAGCATCGGTAGCTGCGCCATCAAGGCCGGCTTCGACGCCGTCACGGAGGTGCAGGACTTGCCATCCCTGATCAGAGCCGACGATATCGTCGCTATCATGGAACCCAGCCATCCGAGCGAATGGATTGCGCGGCAATTTACCAATCTGCTCGATGCGGCGCTCCGATCGCCTGCTGCCATTTTGTTTGTCCCCAAGCGCCTCGCGCGCACGCGCGGACCGGTCATGGTGACGGCGAGTGAGGCCGATGACCCTAGCTTGGCGACCACTTTGGAAATTGCCGGCGCCTTGAAAGAGCCGCTGATCGTCGCGCTGGCCGGTGCGCCTCTGTCAACTGAGTTTCTTGCCAGTGCGAAGCGGCTTAATGTTTCGGTGCGGCGAATAAACGGGCACGAAGCGGCGAGGAGGGCAGCACCGTTGATCGCGACACCGGTTGGCAACGAGCGGCTGCGCGTAGCAGCGCGGGCTCGTCTAGCCGATGACGCCGTGCGGGTGTTTGCGCAACTGCGTGACGTACCTCTATTGGCGGTTGGCCCTGGTCCGGCAGGGTGCGCGGCCGATCAGGATGACCAGGTACATTCCGCAGGAGAGCATGGCTGAGAAAATTCGGGGTTTCAGAGCGTCGTCAGTCTGATCGTGGCGCCGTTCAGTTCATTGATGGTGCTTTCATGCAGCGAATCCATGAGCGCGCCGATGCTGGTGGCCTTTGCCAAGGAGCGCTCGCGAAGCTCGTCCCAAACGTCCTGCCACGCCTTGCCGAAGCTCTCACTGTCGTCGATTTCGTATGTGCCCTGGTGCAGGCACTCGCCGTCCTTTGTGACTTCAAGCCGCACTTTCATCTCACATCCCTCTATGTCTGGGCCTTCCATAGAGGCGGCGCAATGCGCGGCCTTGATCTCGATCAATTCGTCATGGCGAACGGCGTGAGTAGATCGCGTCGCATCCCGCTCCAGGACATTTGAAGAACGGACAAATAAGCTGGCGGCAGAGTTAGTGCGGATACTGCATCATGGTCGCTTCGAACTCCGAAGACCCTCCTTTGGCGGAGGCAAGGATTGAGGTCAAACTCAATCGGCCTGCGCAGCTGTTCAACTCGTTGGACCCGTCGCCGTTTCATGAGCACAATCTCGACCAAGATGCCGAAGATTATATCGTTGGCTCGGCTGAAGAAGTATCGCGCAAGCGGCCGTTCTGCCTGGTTATCCATCTACCGCCGGATCAAATGCCGCAAAGCGATGGGCCCGATCTCGGCACGGCCATCCGTAACTACTTCGCCTATCGCGAGGCGCACGCGCGCCGACGGCTGCGCTTGTTGTTTCGTGAGGGCCGCATCGCGCTTGTCAGCGGCTTGGCGTTCCTGTTTTGCTGCGTGCTGTTGCGGGAGCTGGCGTTCTCGTTCCGGCGCGGCACAGTATCCCGCGGCACAGTATCCTATGTAATTGGCGAGGGCATGCTGATCATCGGTGGGTGGCGATGTGGCGCCCCCTGAAGATTTTCCTTTATGACGGAGTGCCGGTCCGCCGCCGCTGCCGCATTCCAGGGAAATTGTCGAAAATGCCGGTGATTGTGCAGCCGCAGTGATCCGCATCGGCTTTATCTGCAAGCTCAAATTTCACGGGTGGCGGAAGACCTCGGTGTGTGCTTAAGACGTTCGGGCGCGAGCGTGCTCGACAAGCTCGTATGACGTGGAGCGTTGCTCCGCTTCATTTGCTGCTGGGATTCGCGATACCCCACAGTTTCTTGGCCGCGCTGTTACGCCGCCATGTCCGGTGCAAGCGCCCGTTCCGGCTTTTCCTCGGGGATTTCCGTCATCGTCGCTTCGGTTAACAGCAGAACGCTCGCGACCGAAACGGCGTTTTCCAGGGCGATGCGGACCACCTTCGTGGGGTCGATGATGCCGACCTCAACCAGATCGACGTATTGCTTACGTGCGGCGTCAAAACCGAAATTGCCTTTACCTTCCAGCATGCGTGCGACCACCACGCCGCCGTCAACGGCAGAGTTCTCCGCGATTTGCCTGGTCGGCGCTTCGAGCGCGCGCCTGATTATCTGCACGCCGGTCTTTTCGTCGCCTTCGCATTTGGCCTCTTCCTGCGACACGGCATCCACACAACGCAGCAGCGCCAGACCCCCACCGGGCACGATTCCCTCCGCGACGGCTGCCTTGGTCGCGCTTATCGCATCGTCGAAAGCTTCTTTCTTGGATTTCATCTCTGATTCGGAAGGTGCGCCGACCCGGACGACAGCCACGCCGCCTGAAAGCTTTGCCAGCCTTTCCTGGAGCTTCTCTTTGTCGTAATCGCTGGTCGTTTTCTCGATCTCGCGCCGAATTTGCTCGATCCTGCCATCAATCAGCTTCCGCTCGCCGGCGCCGCCGATAATCGTGGTGTTGTCCTTATCGACCACCACCCGCTTGCAACGGCCCAGTTGCTCCAAATTGGCGTGCTCGAGCTTCAGGCCCAACTCCTCGGCTATAACCTGACCGCCGGTCAATGCAGCCATGTCCTGCAGCATGGCTTTGCGACGGTCGCCGAACCCAGGCGCCTTGACGGCGCAGCTTTTCAAAGCACCGCGGATTTGATTGACGATAAAGGTGGCAAGTGCCTCGCTTTCGACGTCTTCGGCCACGACCAACAAAGGCTTGCCTGCTTTTGCGATCTGTTCGAGCAGCGGCAGCATGTCGTTGAGCGAGCTGAGTTTGCGGTCAGACAGCAGGACCAGGCAATCCTCCATCACTGCTTCCGCCTTTTCCGGATTGGTGATGAAGTAGGGCGAAAGAAAGCCGCGGTCGAACTGCATGCCCTCGACGACGTCGAGGCTCGTTTCCGTCGTCTTGGATTCTTCGACGGTGATCACGCCCTCATTGCCAACCTTCTCCATTGCGTCAGCGACGAGCTCGCCGATTGCAGGATCGTTGTGCGCGGAGATCGTACCGACTTGCGCTTTTTCCTTCTGCGTCGCGACTGGCCTTGAAAGGGTGCGCAGTGCTTCAATCGCCCGCTTGGTGGCACGATCCAGGCCGCGCTTGATCTCGATCGCGCTGGCGCCGGCGACCACGTTACGAACCCCATCGGCAAAGATCGCATGGGCCAAGACAGTCGATGTGCTGGTGCCATCGCCGACCATGTCGCCGGTCTTTTCCGCAGCCTGCCGCAGCATACGCGCGCCGAGGTTTTCCTCGGGATCCTTGAGATCGAATTCCTTGGCGATGGTCACGCCATCGTTGCAAACGATAGGTGCGCCCCATTTCTTCTCGATCAGCACCGACTTGGATCGGGGGCCGAGCGTGACGCGGACAGCGTCAGTGAGCTGGGCGGCGCCGCGCAGAACTTTTTCCCGGGCGGCGGAGCGGAACAGAACCTGCTTGTGGGGCATGGCTTTACCCTCTCAACAATTCGGTGCGCGTTAGCGGTCTTCATCTTCATCGACAGTGAGGATTTCGCATATTTCCGCGGCAATGCCGCACAACGGATGACCGCGTTTGCCCAGAACATCGCCATCCCCAGCCGCCCACAGGGCCGCCTCCTCGAGGTCGGTCGTTGTCGGATTGAGTGCCAGTATGTCGAGGACCTTGCGCTCGTCGAGGTCGCCAAAAAAGCCGCGCAAATCGTCTCGCGTGGCTATAGCGGCCCGTCCGTAGGAGGATTGCACCTGGGCCATCGCTTTCTCCTTGAGCTTCCAATGGACTGGGCCGGTTGCCGCTGCCTTGATCCTGATCAAACCACGGCGGCGTGTTTGGAACGAAGGCATTGGACGGCGATAGGCCCAGGGTCCCCATGAACTGGGAATCTCTAGCGTTCATTCGCCGTCAGCCATTGACCTGCATCAGCGAGAGGGTTCGCCAGGCGACTAGGAAGATCAGATACCACCAACGTTGCCAGGGGGCACCGGGCACGATGATCAGCTTTCGCGATCTCGCAGAGGTTTTTCAGGAACTTGAGCACACATCTTCGAGCTCATCACTGATTGCCATCCTGGCGGCTTTTCTATTGCGGCTCAATCCGGAAGAGGCAAAAGCGGTGGCGCCTCCCTTTGCGTCCCGAGAGTTTGGCATGGCCGAGCGGATGGTGATCGGTGCGGTAGCGCAGGCATACGCAACGCCGCTTCAACAGGTAGACAAACTGGCGGCTCGCCTCGGTGACGCCGGAACGGTGGCGGAAAAACTGGCGCGCAACAATCGAAAGCCACTGGTCGCTATCGCTTCCGTCTTCGCACAATTGCGTGAGATCACGGACATTTCAGGTAAAGGCTCGCAAGAGCTCAAGCGCCGAACATTGGCGCAATTGCTAGCAAAGGCATCAGGCATTGAGGCGAAATACATTCTGCGCACCGTCCTCGGCAGCCACCGGATCGGCGTTGGCGAAATGATCTTCCTGCGGGCGCTGACGAAAGCCTTTGCGCCAGGCGCGGCAGATCGAAACAGCGCCGAAGACGCCTACAATGTGTTGTCGGATTTGGGCGAGGTGGCCCGTCGCATGGCTCGCTCCGGTGCAGGAGGCGTCAAGCGGATCGCGCCGGTTCCTGGCACACCAGTCCGCATGATGTTGGCCTCACGAGTCCAGGCGCTGGACGGGGTGATGCAGCACATGCGCGGGAAAATGTTCGTCGAGTACAAATATGACGGCGAACGCGTGCAAATTCATCGCGACCCCAAAGGTGACATACGGCTGTTTTCCCGCAGGCTGGAGCGGATTACGCATCAATATCCCGAAATCGTCGACGCAATTAAAAAATGCGAGCTATCCCGTCAGACCATCATCGAAGGCGAGATCGTTGCATTCGATACCGAGGCGAAGCGCTTGCTGCCGTTTCAGACCCTCATGCAGCGCAGGCGGCGGCACGACGTCGAAGCCTATGTCAAGAAAGCGCCGACCGCGCTGTTTCTGTTCGACATCCTGCTGTGCAAAGGCCGGAACCTGCTCGGCGCACCCCTTACGGAACGGCGCAAGGTGTTGCAGGCCTGTATCAAGACGTCCCGCATTGTCCACCTTTCGCAGTATACGATGAGTTCGGACTTGGCGGGAATTGAGCGCTATTTTCACCAAGCCATCGCCGACGGCGCCGAAGGCGTGGTGATCAAGCTATAAGCTGCTGCGCACGGTGCTGCAGGCCGTGCGCGACTGGTTGCCGGTCAATGAAACTGCCGGTTTTGGCGCGCAGTGCCGGAACTGCTGCGTGGCGTCTATTATGAGCACTGGCGGCCGGCGGTGACGCCGGTGAGGCATCGCCACCGCGACGACTTCATCAGCCGCGTCGATAGTGCCTTTCCGAACGATCCGCTCATCTTCGCGGCGGATGCCGTTGTGGCCGTGTTCGAGCTGCTGTCCGAGAAGATCGCGGCCGGCGAGGTCGAAAAGGTGCGGCACGCCCTCCCGGCGGATCTTCGAGCACTGTGGCCGAGCGAGTCGGAAGCGGCCTGAGCGCGGAACGACGTTCGCTCATTTGAGCGCAGTTTGCTGTTAGTTTGCTGGCGGCATCAGTGTCTGAGGATTTTTCGCAGACCGGCCAGTGATCTCGTGTTGATCACGTCGTCGGCTTCCAGCCAGCCACGCCGTGCTTGATCGACACCAAACCGCACATAGTCGAACGAATTGGTCGAGTGCGCATCGGTCGAGATGGCCAGTTTCACGCCGGCCTGCTTTGCCGCATGGACGTGCATATCGTTCAAATCGAGCCGGTCCGGTTGAGCATTGATTTCGAGATGGCAGCCCGTGTCACGCGCCGCGGCAATGACGCGCTCCATGTCGATCGCGTAAGGCTCGCGCTCGCCGATCAGACGGCCGGTCGGATGCGCGATGATCGATACGTGCTGATTGTTCATGGCCCGAATCACGCGATCGGTCTGGGCGCCGCGCGGCAGATCGAAAAAGGAATGCACCGCGGCAATCACGACGTCGAGCTTGGCGAGGCTGGCATCG
>JASHOR010000163.1 GCA_030041005.1 Xanthobacteraceae bacterium | reverse complement strand
ACAACAATCGCGTGCAATTATTGGTCGCGTCGAAGAAAGTGCAAGGAAGCATGAAACCCGGACAAGGATTTCGCATCGAGGGGATCGCCCGGATTCTCACGTCCGGTGAAGTCGTGGATCGTGTGAAGTCCAAGTTTCCGTGGGCGCGCGGAGCGATGATCGTCGAAGTCACGGCGGCAAAAGCGCTGTTGTAGCGCGCGAACGCCATCGCACCGATTGTTATCCGATCAGGTCAACGCTGCTGGCTACATCTTCTTGATGCCGGCCTGGTCGATGATCTGCTTGAACATGACGATCTCCTTGGTCACGCGCGCCCACGCCGCATCGGCGCCCTTCGCGCGCACCAGGAAGCCCGCGTTGTACAACTTGTCCTTCATCTCCTGCGTCTTGAGGATCTTGAGGGTCTCCCCCTCAAGCCACTTCACGCGGTCGGGCGGCGTCTTGGCCGGCGCCAGCAGCACGGTGTCGGTTGCGAACACGAAGTCCTTGTAGCCGGCCTCCTGCATCGTGGGCACGTCCGGCAGACCGGGCCAGCGCACCTCGCCGGTGACGGCAAGACATCGGCACGTGCCGGCCTTGATGTGCGGCGCGGCCGGCGGCAGCGAGCCCGAACTCATCTGCACGGTGCCGGACAACAGCGCCGCAAACGCGTCTCCGCCGCCCTTGAACACCACATCGGCGAGCCGCGGCAGCTTTTCGCGGATTTTCAGAACCGCAAGCTGGATTTGCGGCGTCGTGCCGATCGGCGGGGTCGAGCAGTTGTATGCGTCCGGCTTGGCCCGGGCCAGCGCGACGAAGTCCTTGATGGTTTTTGCCGGCAGCTCGGACTTGACGACGAACGTATTCGGCGACGTCGCCAGTTCGCTCACGGCGACGAAATCCTTGTAGGGATCGTACGGCAGGTGCCGGTAGAGCCCGTAATTGACCGAATAGGCGTTGGTCGCGAGCAGAATGGTATAGCCGTCGGGTTGCGCGTGCGCGGCATATTCCATGCCGATGTTGCCGCCGGCGCCGCCGCGGTTTTCAACGATGAATGTCTTGCCGGTGGATTTTTGCAGCGCCGCGGTGACGATGCGGGCGACGATGTCGGAAGGTCCGCCCGGCGTGTTCGCCACCACGAATTTGATCGGCCGATCCGGATAATCGGCGTAGGCCGCCCGCACTCCCAGCAACGCCGGCATGGCAATGCCGGCGGCGACCGCCCCGCCCCGCTTGATCACGCTCCGCCGCGACGGCGCCGACTGCTTGCCATGTGACGTCATTGTCTCCCTCGCAAATCGTTATGGCTGCTTCAAGCTGGCAGCAGCAGCACGGCATTTCCTGCCGTTTGTCTTTACTTTTTATTCTAGCCGATTGAGGCGATCAACGTGGCACAATCGTCCGGCGGCTTCCCAGGTCGCCGATTGAGGCGCGCACGGACAAATCGAAGTCAGCCGCGCAACAAACCGCCGACCGCAGCGGCTGCAAGGACGAGCCAGCCGGCAATGAGAACGAGACCGCCGGAGGGCGCCGCCATCGGGAACAGCCGATGCCCGAAAAAGGCGCGCAACGTGATATCGCCTGAAAACAGCACGGAGCCCACCAGCCAGGCGGCGAGGGCGGCAAGCGCCAAAGGGCGCCAAAGAATGCCCTTCTCCGCCAGCGCGGCTGCGCCCAGCATCGCCGCGGCGTGCAGCAGCAGTATGCGCGCGGCGCTGTCGAGGCCTGTGTCCGGCGCCACATGCGCGCCGGCGGCAGCCAGCGCAACACCGGCCGCCCCCATCAACCCGGCAAACACCAGCAGGATCATCAGCGCCATCATCCGCGTGCTCCACTTTGTTTTGCGAACAAGAAAACAGTGACGCGCGTCTTCGCCACTTATGCCGTTATCTCAACCTCGAAATCCGCCCCTTCCCATCTGTTTCTTGCGGTCCAGAAGAATGTGAAGCGGATGACGGCGCCGCGCTTGAGCGCCCGGGTCGCAATATCGCAGATATGGGTGCCCAGGCCGGTCGGCTTCGTATCGGTGTCGACGACGGTCGCCCAATCATCGGTCGACCAGTGCACGCGCGCTTCCTCCAGGAGTTCAAGACGCAGCAGCCGGCCGTTGGCGATCGTCGCGATCCTCGACGCACGGCGCCAACAGACGGGAGCCGGCGGCGGCTTGTTCAGCAGATACCGGCTGCGCGCTTGCGGCGGCATGTCGAAAACCGTTTTGTCGCGCAACGAGCGGAGCAGCTTGATGTGCTCGGCGTGTGCCCAAGCGAGCGGCATGGCGCTGCCGGAGGGACAGCCGAGAAACAGCTCGCGGCCGGGAATGTCGGCGCTGTCCCAGATTTGCTCCGGCAAAAGGCCGCTGGGGCTCGCCGCGGCCTCGAGCGTGTGCAAAAGCCGGCGCGCTTCTTCAAATCGGCCGGCGGCAAGTTCGTAATGGGCCCGCTCCCCGGTCAGCAGCGGCCATAGGCGGCCAATGCCGGAGCCGTCGAATGGTTCGCCACCGGCATGTTCGCCGTAACCGTCGTCGTTGTAGCGATACCAGTAAGGCCCGGCCGGCAATTCGCGCTTGAGCACCGCATCGATGGCGGCAACGGTGTTGACGATGCGAGGATCATGGGGCGAACGCAGGCCGAAACGCACCAGCGCCAAGGCATCGGGGCTCACCAGGAGATCGGCCTCGAGCGCGGCGTTACCATCGCTGCGATTGCGGATCGGGACCAGCTTGCGCTCGTCGGACTTACCGCTGCTCTGCGGATTGCCGATGCGGATGTAGTACCCCTCGATGCCGAGTTTGCGCGAGAGCACGGTATCGACCACATAGGTCCAGCCTTCGATCTGCTCATTCCATCCGTCCGCCACCTCGCGCAGATAGCCGGCTTTCGCCGCCTTGCCGGCAGCCTCCATGGCATCGGCGGCGGCGAGCAATGCCGTGATCTCGGCAGCCAGGGTGAACGGGGAATAGCCGGCGTCTTCTTCCCAGCGGTCCTGCGGGGTCGCCGGACCGTTGCGGACGATGTAGCCGGCGGCAGCTTCGATCATGGCGGCGTGGCGGGCGATGTCCGCCTGCTTCATCGCTCCCGAGCGCAGCAGCATGTCGTAGAGCAGAATGGGGAACGCGGTCTCGTCGAGCTGGACGCCCTGCCAGTACGCTCTGCCGTCCAGCCAAGAATTCTGCAGCCAGTGGCCGTCGGCTTCCTGGACCGCGACAAGATATTCGAGCACCGACTTGGCGTGATCCGGGGCGCCGGCGGCAATCAGGCCGCCGGCGATTTGCGCGAGGTCGCGCGGCCAGACCAGATGATAGCCGCCGAGATCGTCGTCGCTCTTGGATGAACCCCACGGAATCGACAGGCTGGCGATGACCGCTCCCGACGCTGCATCGCGGTGCGTTTCCAAGACGGCGGTACTGACGCGATAGCGATTGATTTCGCTCGGAGCGTGCGGCTCGTCGAGCGGCAGCAGACAGTCCTGCCAGCCGCGCCAACCGGCAGAAAAGCGCCGTAGCGTGGTCTCGAGTCCGCGCTCCAGGCTGATGAGCGAACGGAAAGCCGCCTCCTCGGGCTGGGCGCCGAAGCCGATGGCGAGAAGCGCGCGTCCGTCTCCGGCCGCGATATCAAGCGTGCCGGAGAGCGCGACATTGCCGTTCTCGGCACGGATGTACTCCGGCCGCAGACCTTCGCCCCGCGACAATGTCTGCCAGCCGTCCGAGAAACCGACATAGCCGGCCGAACGCGCGAGCCACGGCACCGACGAGGCGACCGCCAGTGCGGTGCCCCGGCCTTGGGCGAACAGCATGCCGTGGCCTTTATAGTCTCCGTACCAGGCGGTGTTGTTGGCGCCGGCGTTGACCAGATGCGGAGCGACGAGCGCGTGCAGCGCGTAAGCCCCGACCGCCCCCTTCAACGCTTCAAACATTATCTCCTGAAGAACGACCTCACGGTCGGGATCGGACAAGATCGTCTTGCTGATCCGATAGCGCCCGTCCCGCGCCGTGTTCACCAGCCGAAACGCAGGGACACCGTCTTCCATCATGGTGATGGTCTGCTCGGTTTCGCGCTTCTCCTCGGAGAAATAATTTTCCGCCGTGACGATGAAGCCGAAATCGCGGATGCAGGCGGTGTCCAGGCGCGGCGCGTAGATTTCGTTGAGAATGCCGTGACTGATCGTGAACCAGACACGGCTGCCCCTCCCCGCAGCAGTACCGACTCCGCTTTTCGAGCTGCTGGTCCAGCGCGGCGCGATCCCGGGCGCGCCGGGTGGTGTGATGGTATTGGTCAACATGTTCTGCCTTCAGGCGCTTCGAGGCGGATGAAATGGCCGTCCGGATCGCGCAGCACGCGGACCGATCCAGCAAGCGACGTTACCGGCCGAGAAAGTAGGCCGTATGACGCAACAAGTGCATCACATCCGGCAACGCTTGCAACATTAAATACAAGCTGCGTCGCCGCGACATCGTTGGCATGGGCGAACGATTGGACAGGCGATTGATTGCGCGCAAAGTGACCGCGATAGCAGAGCAGTTCGACGTGGGGCGTCGATTGCGCCGCCGGCGCCAGCGCGGTGACTTCGACGACCGGCGAGGCGACGCCGTCGAGGCGTTCCTGTTCGATGCCGCTGTTGAGCGAAGTCGCGACGCGCCTGAGTCCCAGTCCGGTGTAGAACGCAACGCTTCGCTCGGTATTCGCCACCGAAATCGCCGAATGATCGATCCCGCGGCACGGATGTCCGGCTTGGTTTGCCCAGTGAGCCGGAACGGCGCCGGCCGGAAAGCCCAGCAATTCCAGCGGATGACCCTCTGGATCGCGAAATTTGTAGGCCGTCACCCCTCCGGAGGACGGCGGCAGCGTTTGCGGGCCATCCATCGAAATCGGCGTCCAGCCGCCGATTGCCCGCAGCGCCGCATAGGCGGCGGCCATGTCCGACACGACGATGGCGAAATGCTGAAACAACGGGTCGTCGCCCGGCACGGCGTCGGGATAAGGCCGGCCTGCCGGGGCGACCTGCGCAAGCGTCACGATTTCGTCTCCCAGCCGCATCGTCATCGTCCGCGCCTGTCCCGCGGCGAGGCCGATCAGCTCGGCAAAATCCGGATCGTCCTTCGGCACGCGATCCAGCAACGCGAAGCCGAACGCCCGCATATAGAACTCGGCCAAACGTTCGACGTCGCGGCAGATCAGAACAAGCCGCGATAGGCGACATACCGCAGTCACGGCGCTTGCACACCGCGGCAGTTCAGAAAGATGGAATAGAGCGTTTGCGATGCTCCAATGAAAAGACGATTTTTTGCCGGTCCGCCGAAGGTCAGGTTGGCGACGACATGGGGTATGAAAATCCGCCCCAACAGCTCTCCGGCCGGGCTGATACAATGAATGCCGTCGGCGGCGCTGCTCCAAATGTTACCGTCTTCGTCGACGCGCATGCCGTCGCAGTAGCCCGGCTCGATCTTGTGAAAGATGTCGCCGCCGGACAATGTTCGGCCGTCTGAACCCACCTCGAAAACGCGAATATACTGGCGCGGTGACGACTGCGTCTGGTCGCCGGTCTCGGCGATGTAAAGGCGCCGTTCGTCCGGCGAAAACGCGAGCCCGTTCGGTCCATCGAAATCGTCGGCCACGATCCTGATCTCGCCGGTATCCGGCTCGAAGCGATAGACGGCGGGCGGCTGCTCGGAGACCTGCCGACCGCCCTCGTAATCATTGGAAATGCCGTAGAGCGGATCGGTAAACCAGATCGAGCCATCGGATTTGACCACGACGTCATTGGGCGAATTCAAGCGCTTGCCGGCGTGGCGACCCACCAACTTGGTGATCCGGCCGTCGTATTCGGTGCGAAACAGGCAGCGCGCGCGGTGCGAGCAGGCTATAAGCCGGCCGTCGCGGTCGCGCGTCTGTCCGTTTGCGTAATGGGAAGGCGCCCGGTAGATCGACACGCCCTGTCCCTCGATCCAGCGCATCGTGCGGTCGTTGGGGATGTCCTGAAACAGCAGGCAATTGGCGTCCCCCATCCATACCGGCCCTTCGAGCCAGCGGAAACCGGTCGCCAGCGTCTCGAGCGTGGCGTTGCCAAGAATGTAGCGCGCAAAGCGGGGAACGCGGATTTCAAATTCGTCCATGGGTCACCGGAAGCGGCACGGCGACGCCACGGTCGGCGCACCGTCGAGTTGGACCAGCATCAATACTGCAGGCTCGGGTCCGATCGTACCGGAGAGGTGGCCTCTCCTGCCCCCGACCGGCCGCGTGTTCTGATCTTCGCCGAACGACAGTTCGCCCGGGCCCATTTCCACGCGAACGCCATCCATCGTTTCCACAAACCAGCGCCCGGACAACGGGATGATCCATTGCGGGTGCGGATTTTCGTGCCAATTGCCGATCCAGCCGACCGGCAGCACGGTGACGAACACGGTTGCCTGTTGCTGCGTCTTGGCGCCGATCCACTGCGGCGTTGCGCCGGGCTGGATCGGGGCGGTGTGAAAGTCGTTGAGCTGGCAGCGCGACTGGTGGCTCACTCCCTCTGAATCGGTCCATACATGCCAATAGGGCACCGCGACTTCGGGACTCATTGACGCACCGCGGACATCGTCACCGTGTAGGGGTGTGTCGAAATGCTGGGATGGGCAAAGAAATCGGATATCGCGGTGGCGTTGGTGCCGAAGGCGATGAGAAGGAACCCCGCTCCGAGCGCGAGGTTCTTCCAGAAATCCCAAAACAGCGCCCGCGCCTTGCCGTCGTTTGCAGTCCAAAAATCGCCCGGAACCCAGAATTGCTTCCACAACAGGGCGGTGATCCCGCAATAGCCGCCGAGCACGAAGGCGCAGAGGCGATCCGCAATGCCTGAAATCACGCCGGCCGACATGAAGACCTCGACGCACAGTCCGGTCAGGAGCAGCACCGTGGCGGCGGCCTTGCCGGGCACGACCTCCCGCGCCTGCGCCAGAGCACTGTGGAAATCGAGCACCTTGTCCAAGGCACTGAACGGCAGGAACAACAGAACGAGAAAGACGCGGATCGCGAACGTGAGGCCGATACCGAGTGTGGTCATGACACATTGCCTTATCTGTCCGAGCCTAATCTGTTCAAGTCGTCGCCCACCACGAACGGACGCCGAGAACTCACGACCCGAGGCCTTGGACTGTCTGCGTCATTGTAGCTTAATCCCTGACGTCCAATGCCTGCGAAAAGCGGGGAAGGATCAATGAGCAGCGATCATTATGACGTCGTCATCATCGGCTCGGGGCCCGGTGGGGCGACGATGGCATTGCGGCTGGCGCGGACCGGCAAGCGCATTCTCCTGTTGGAACGCGGTGATTATCTGCCGCGTGAACGTGAAAACTGGGACAGCCAGGCGGTCTTCATCGACGCACGCTATCAAACCAAAGAGACTTGGTATGGTTCCGACGGCGCGGCGTTTCACCCCGGCCTGCACTATTTCGTCGGCGGCAACAGCAAGGTCTTTGGCGGCGTCCTGCTGCGGCTGCGCGAGCGGGATTTCGGGGAGGTCCGCCACGCCGACGGAATTTCGCCGGCTTGGCCGGTCAAATACGACGCGTTCGCGCCGTACTATCAGGCCGCCGAAGAGCTATACCACGTTCATGGGCTGCGCGGCGAAGACCCGACCGAACCTCCGGCGTCCGCCCCTTACGCCTATCCGCCGCTCAGCCACGAGCCGCGTGTGGCGCAATTGTTCGATGGGCTCAAGCGCGAAGGCCATCATCCCTTTCACTTGCCGGTCGGCATCCTGCTCGATGAGCGCGACGGCATGGCGCTGCCGCACTCGCCCTGCATTCGATGCAATGCGTTCGACGGCTATCCGTGCCTGACCAACGGCAAGGCCGACGCGCAGGTGATCTGCGTTGATCCGGCGCTGGCGGCACATCCGAATCTTACGCTGATGACGCGAGCCTATGTCGAGCGGCTCGTCACCGATGCGGGCGGCCATCTCGTCACGGGCGTGGAAACGATGCGCGGCGGCGAGCGCGTCGTCTATTCCGGCGATATCGTCGTGGTCGCCTGCGGCGCGCTGTCGTCGGCGCTGCTGATGTTGCGCTCGGCAAACGACAAACATCCGCGGGGGCTCGCCAACGGCTCCGATCTCGTCGGCCGCAATTACATGCGCCACAACAACAGCGTCGTGCTGGCGATTTCGCTCACGCCCAATCCGACCAGGTTTCAGAAGACGCTCGGTTTGAACGATTTCTATTTCGGCGCCGACGACTGGCCCTATCCGCTCGGTCACATTCAAATGGTCGGCAAGTCCGACGGCGTGCAAATTCACGGCGAAGCCTTGCCGGAATTGCTGCAGTGGTTTCCGCAACAGCCGTTCGACTTGATAGCCACCCACTCGCTCGACTTCTGGCTCACGTCGGAAGACCTGCCGCGTCCCGAGAACCGCATTCACTACGACGGCAATCGCGTGGTGCTCGATCTGACGCCGAACAACATGGAGGGACACCGGCGTCTGAGGCAGAAACTATGCGATCTTTGCGGCAAGCTCGAAATCCGCCCGCATCTGTTCGATCGTTCGCTCTATCTCGGCCAGAACGTGCCGATCGGCGGCACCGCGCATCAGGCCGGCACGATGCGGTTCGGCACCGACCCCGCGCAATCGGTGCTCGACGTCAATTGCAAAGCGCACGAGCTTGACAATCTCTACGTGACCGACGCCAGCTTCTTCCCCTCGATCGGCGCCGTCAATCCGACGCTGACGATCATCGCCAATTCGTTGCGCGTCGGCGATCACATCGCGCAGCGCCTCGGCCCGTGACGTCAAGCCGCTGCGCGGGGACAGCGGCGTTTGCTCGATCGCTTGTTTCAGGCGCCGGCGGAATTGCGCGTGGCCGGCATCTCGACCACCACGGTGTCGAACTCGTTGGGCGACGGGACGTTGACGACGGGCCGCTCCGGCAAACGGTCGGAGGGCTTGTACCAGGGCCGCCGGTCGTTGACGTCGCCCTCGATCGATTGCGCGATCAGAGCGCCGATTTCGTCGCCCTGCAGCGGTACGAGTTTTCGCTCGGTGTCGTAGCGGTAAAGCTGCGGGCAGAAATAGACCGCGTGGATTCGCGGATTGAAGCCTTCGACAACGAGAAAGTGCTCGGCCTTCAGAAAAATATTGTATTTCCTGACAATCGTTCGCTCCTGCGTCGCTCGCGCGACCCGCAGCTTTGACGGCGCAGGGCCGACGATCGTGCCGGCCTCCAGCACGATGATCCAGTCCTTGTTTGTCGTGTTGTCCGCATGGATCGGCAGGAAATGATTTGGAACTCGTCTGAGAAAGATGCCCATTGTGCGATCCTTCAAACGCCGTCACGCGACCGACCAAATCAGAATAGCAATCAGGGCGGCGCGGTCAATCAGGCCGACGCCGACGCACGTTCGGCGCGCATACTGTTCCGCGGGCCGGAGCGCGCAAGTTGCCTAAGCCCGCGCCACGGGCTTATATCGATCGCATCTTCAACCGGTTCGGCACCGGCGATTTCGGCTATCGATGAAACGCATCCTCATCACCGGCGCGGCCGGTCAGATCGGCAAGGCGGTGCGCGCAGGCCTGCGCGGCGGCTATCCGCTCATCCGTCTCCTCGACGTGGCGCCGCTCGGCGCCGCGGCGGATGGCGAGGAGGTCGTCACGGCGGACATCCGCGACAGTGCGGCGATGGAACGGGCGACGGCCGGCATCGACTGCGTTGTGCATCTCGCCGGCCAGTCGACCGAAGGCGAATGGGAGAAGGTGCTGCAGCTCAACATCGAAGGCTGCTACAACGTGTTCGAAGCCGCCCGGCACAGCGGCGTCAAGAGAATCGTTTTTGCCAGTTCCAATCACGCCGTCGGCTTTCATCGCCGCGAGCGTTTCATCGATGACCGGGTGCTGCCGCGGCCGGACACGCGCTACGGGATATCGAAAGTGTTCGGCGAGGCGCTGGGCCGCCATTATGCCGACAAGCACGGCATCAGCGTCGCCTGTCTGCGCATCGGCACCTTCATTGTGCCCGACCGGCCGAAGGACGCGCGGCAACTGCTGACCTGGATCAGCCACCGCGACATGGTGCAGCTCGTCCGGCGCTGCATCGACCATCCGGACTATCATTTCGTGGTGGTCTATGGCGTTTCCAACAACCTGCGCAGCCGCTGGGACAATACCAATGCCCGGTTTCTCGGCTATCGTCCGCAGGACGATTCGGAAAAATTCGCGGCAGAGATTCTGGCGCGCGGCGAGAAAGAGAACGAGATTGCAGCTCAGTTCCACGGCGGCTTCTATACGCCGATGGAGTTTTCCGGCGATCCGGAGAAGATCGAGTAGGCGATGGTCCGCTCTAGAATCAATGCCGTCATTGCGAGAAGCCCCAAAGGGGTGACGAAGCAATCCATGATTCGATTTTTGCAGTCCTGGATTGCTTCGCTGCGCTCGCGATGACGGGGCAGTTACACTGAATTCCGTTATGGGACTAAAGAGGCGACTTTGGCGGATCAAGACAAACAAACACACGGCCTGGCGCGCGGACTGACCAATTACGGCGACGCCGACTTCTCTCTGTATCTGCGCCGCTCGTTCGCCAAATCGATGGGCTATTCGGGTGAGATGCTGTCGCGTCCGATTGTCGGGATCGCCCAGTCGGCAAGCGGCTACAACAACTGCCACCGCCATTTTCCCGCGCTCGTCGAAGCGGTCAAACGCGGCGTGATTGCCGCCGGCGGCCTGCCGCTCGACTTCCCTACGATTTCGCTTGGCGAAGTCTTTCTGCATCCGACCAGCATGATGTTCCGCAACCTGATGGCGATGGACGCGGAGGAGATGATCCGCGCCCAGCCGATGGATGCGGTCGTGCTGATCGGCGCCTGCGACAAGACCGTGCCCGCCCTGCTCATGGGCGCAACCTCGGCCGACCTGCCGGCCATCCAGCTTATCGGCGGGCCGATGTTGCCGATGCCGCACCACGGTGAACGGCTCGGCGCCTGCACCGATTGCCGACGCTTCTGGGCCAAATATCGCGCCGGCGAGATCTCGAAACGCGACATCGACGACATCGAAGGCAACCTCGCCACCACGACCGGAAGCTGCGCGGTGATGGGCACGGCCAGCACCATGGCCGCGATTGCCGAGGCGCTCGGGATGACGCTGCCCGGTACCGCCGCGATCCCGGCGGTTCATGCCGACCGGCTGCGCGCCGCCGAGGCGACCGGCCGCCGCGCAGTGCAGCTCATCGGCACCGACTTGCGCCCGAGCCGCATCGTCACCGCGCAGGCGGTGGAGAATGCGCTGCGCGTGCTCCTCGCCATCGGCGGCTCGACCAACGGGCTCATTCATCTCACCGCCATTGCCGGGCGCGCCGGCATCGACCTCTCGCTGCAGCGACTGAACGCGCTGTCCGACGAGACGCCCATTCTTGTCGACCTCAAGCCGACCGGCCAGCACTACATGTCGGATCTGTTTGCTGCCGGCGGTATCGGTGCCGTGCTGCGCGAACTCAAGCCGCTGCTGCACCTCGATTGCCTGACGGTGACGGGCGAGACGCTCGGCGAGCGGCTGGCGCATGAGGCGCCATGGGTCGATCGCGACATCGTCCGTCCGCTCGACGAGCCCTATCAGAAGCAGGGCGGCTTGGCCGCGCTGTTCGGCACGCTGGCGCCCAACGGCGCCATCATCAAGCGTTCCGCCGCCGACCCGAAACTGTTCGAGCGCGAAGGCCGCGCCGTCGTGTTCTCGTCCCTTGACGATCTCGCCGCGCGCATCGACGCGCCCGATCTCGACGTGACGGCCGACGACTTTCTGGTGCTGCAGAACGCCGGCCCGAAGAGCGGCTACGCCATGCCCGAGGCCGGTTATCTCCCTATACCGTCAAAGCTGGCGCGCGCCGGCGTCAAGGACATGGTCCGCATCTCGGACGCGCGCATGAGCGGCACCGCCTACGGCACCATCGTGCTGCATGTCTCCCCGGAAGCGGCTGTCGGGGGTCCGCTGGCGCTGGTGAAGAACGGCGATCGCATCAAGCTGTCGGTGGCGCAGCGCCGGATCGATCTTCTGGTGAGCGAAGACGAATTGGCCAGAAGGCGGGCGGCACGCCGCCCCCTCGCCGCGATGCCCGCGCGCGGCTATGCGCGCCTCTACATGCAGAGCGTGCTGCAGGCCGAAGCCGGCTGCGACTTTGATTTTTTGCGCAAGGCATGAGCGTCTTCATCCGCTCGAATAGTTGTAAACGACGTTTATCGAGTCTCATCCTCCCGCCGGATCTCATACTGTCGCTTTCCCACACTTGAATATGCCGATTTAACGTCGGCTGCGCGAGCCAAAGGCACCCGGCTTTGGCACGGCGCGATGGGGCTGTTGCCTATAAGGCGCAATTGCCCGGCGTTTTCCCGGCGGCGACTGCCGCCCAGCCGACAAAACATTTTCGATTTTTCGCGCGCTGTTTTTCCTGCGCTGCAAGCCGTCAATTTATTCATCGCATAAATTCCGCGTAACTTATTGATATTACTAATATTTACATGAAATTTCGTTGACCATCGGATCCACGGGCAATAGCGTCCGAAGCGGCTCTTTTAGAAAAGGAAACGCACCATGCGAACAACAATCATCACCCTCGGTGCAGCAGCGCTTGGTCTTGCACTCGCTACCCCAGCCTTTGCCCAGGAAGCGCGCCCTTGCATCCATTTCGAATCCACCTGCTCCGACGCTCCGTATCCCGTGACTGCGAGCGCTCCCAGCCGTGCAGTCCGGCACACATACGCCAGGCGTGCGGAGCGGCACTTGTACAATTCCAGAGCTCAGGCGCCTCAACCGGCTGATCCGCCCGCTTGCATTCATTTCGAGGCAAGCTGCTCCGACGCTCCCTATCCCGTGACGCATTCGTAAGGGACGAGGCTCTTACAACGGGTACGACGCGCGATTGAAAGAAACGCTCGCGCTGAGCTAATCGGTGCAGCACTCTTTGCCACCCCGGCCGTCATGCGGCCGGGGTTTTCGTTTGAGATATGACAGGCTTTTGTGATTCTTCATTGAAGGGTTTCGTGGCTGTCGATTCGAATCCATATGTGCTTGCCTGTGCCACGCCCGCTGCGACAACATCACGCTGGATTTCGGCCTTTCCGCGAAGTTGCCAAGACGCGCTGAAATTCTCAAGATGACCCAAGGATAAGCAGGAAGGTCCGATGGCGACGAGAAGATCTTTATTGCTGGCCGGCCTTGGCTCGTTCACGGCCGTTGCCGCCGGGAAGGCAATGCGCGCTCATGCCGAACCCGCGCTGAAAAAGGTCAGCGTCATCGTCCCGCAGCAGAGCGCCTTCGTCTTGAGTTACTTGGGAGCAAGGGATGCCGGCGTTTTCAGCCAGCACGGCATCGATCTTGAAGCCGATCCGCGGCCCTATTCCGGATTTCTCGCCAGCCTGCCGAGCAAGGCGGCGCTGGTTGGAAATTACTCCGGCCTCAACGCGATCGAGAAAATAAACCAGGGGCTCGATTGGGTGATCATCGGCGGCGGGTTGACCCTGGTGCAGGACGTGATCGTCCGCAAGGACGCGCCCTTCAAGACAGTCGCCGACCTGCGCGGCAAGAAGGTTGGCGCTTTTTCCATCGGCGCAAGCGGTTTCGTGTCGGCCCGTGCCGCCATCATGGACGCTTCCGGCTTCGACGTCGTCAAGGATGCGAGCGTGCAGCAGGTGGCCGGGCCGGCTCTCAACGCGCTGCTGCTGCGCGGGCAGATCGACGCGATGATCCAGCTCAGCTCGCTCACCATGGCGGCCGAAGCGCAGCCGGACAAGTTCCGCGTGCTGTTCTCCCCCAATGCGTATTGGAAACAAAAAACCGGCTACCCCATCGTATGGGCTTCGCCGCTGGTTGCCTGGAGAAGCTGGGTCGATGCGGATCGGGCGCGGGCGAGAAATTTCGCTGCGGCTGTCATGGAGTCGTTCCGCTGGCTGCGGAAACCCGGCAGCCTCGATGCCGCGGTCAAAAAGTACGGCGCGATGGCGGCGGTGACGACACCGGCTGACGTGGCCGAATACAAGCAATGGCTTGCGGCGAAGAAGATCTTCATGCCCACTTGGACCCGCAAGGCGGTCGATGCGCAGTGGAAATTTTTGAGCGCATGCCAGCGAATTGGCGTCCTCTCGAAGGTGCCTCCGGAGGACAAATACGCGCTCTTCGTCGGCGAACTCGGCGCATAACTTACGCCTCACTTCGCCCAAAGGCGCGTTGGACAAGCCCATCTCGTGCCGTCACCAGAGCGTGCGCGGCAGCCCGCCGTCGGGACGTCCGGAACAATCCGCGTTCGCGTGCCGGCAATATCGAGGGGGGTGACAGCGGCCACGAGTTGGTCCGACAGCTTCCTCGCGGTCCTCAAGGACAGCGACATCCGCCTGGTCGCCTACGTGCCCGATAATGCGCTCACCCGGCTGCTCAATGGCGTAACCGCCGAGAATTATTTCATGCCGGTCGGCACCGCATTTCGACAAGTTGCTCGATCGCCGTTTCGATGAGGGCGGCCCGCGGCAATACGGCTGGGTTGCAGCCACCTGCCGATCGTTTCTCTTCGGCGCAATTCGCGCGGAGCGCCATCGGATCGATCAGGCCGGGGCGCGAACGCGACGCCGGAGGGCGAGCCTATCCACGGTTCCGAAGGCGACGAACAAGCCTCCAATTCGCCCCAATGCCACACAATCCGCTCGAAAAGCCGCCGACTTGGGCCGCCAAGAGGCCGCGCTAGCGAGGGTGTCACTCTCATCAACAGATCGTCGCGCGCCGACAAAGGATCCCGCGCGAGCACGACTTCGCGAGGAGCCGATGCGGCCAATTCTTGCTGCTGCTTTTTTGTTGCTTGGCCTCTCCCAGGCGGCAACGGAACCCGAATATCCGACTGTTCCGCCTCGTTCCGTTTTGCTCGGCGGCAACAAGTCCTCTGTCATATTCGCAAAGATCAAACCCGCGCGGCCGAAGAGCGACCGCGAGGCGATGCTGACGCCGTACTCCGATTTTGTCGATCAGGAGTCGGGGACCGCAGCCGCGACAGCAACTCCGGCGCCATCAGGCAAAATTTCCAGGTCGGCTCATGACCCGTCGCCAACCCCATCGCCCAACTCCGCGACGACTCCCCACGATGCCGATCAGGCGGCGCCGCAAAACCAGAATTCGCCGAGCGGAACTTCTGGGCCCGCTGCCGGTGAAGTGCCAAACTCAAGCCAGGCGGCCAGCGCGCCGGCCGTCCCGCTCGACCAGCTCTGCAACGCGATCATGACCTCGGCCCAAGACAACGATCTGCCGGTTACATTTTTCGCCAATCTGATCTGGCAGGAAAGCCGGCTGCGTGACAACGCGGTAAGCCCGAAGGGCGCCTTGGGCATTGCTCAGTTCATGCCCAAGGTCGCGGTGGCCTCAGGTTTGGAAAATCCGTTTGATCCGGTTGCGGCGCTCGCGGCCTCGGCGCGGCTGCTGAGCGAACTTCGCGATCAATTCGGCAATCTCGGCTTTGTGGCCGCGGCCTACAACGCCGGCGCCAAGCGCGTCATGGAATGGCTGCACCGCCAGCGCGCGCTGCCGCGCGAAACCCGCGGCTACGTCATCGACGTGACTGGACGATCCGTCGAGCAGTGGAAAGAACAGCCGCCAGATGACGCCAATCTACGGTTCACCCGGCGACTACCCTGCCGCGACTTTCCGCAATTCGCCGAACTCGAGCAGACGCAATTACAGCAGGCACAGGCGAAACAAGCAATTCAGCAAGTCGACGCCAGCCCGCCGGTGCAAAAGCCGACATTATCGGTCAAGAGCAGGCCGGAAAGCGCCGCGGTACGAAACCGCGTGGAAAGGATCCGCTGGATCGAAGGCAAGTTTCATCGCGCCAGGCTCGAACGCGTGTGGGTGCGTGCGGACAAGCACGAAGAGCGTCGCGCCGAGCGTGAAGAACCCAGACCGCACATCCGCCACGCCGAGCGCGAGCGCCACCGAGGGGTTTAGTCGCCGCAAAAAGCCGTCAGCCGGAAGCCGCGGCCGTCGCGCGGCTCATTCCCAGCACCAGGATGCGGTGCAAAAGATCGAGATATTTGATGCCATCGTGCCGAGCAGCCGAGGCGAATTCCTGGCTTTCGGCAATCTCCGGATTGGGATTCGCTTCGAGAAAATAAGGCGTGCCGTCGGCGGCAAGCCGGAAGTCGATGCGGGCGTAACCGTCGAGCCCCAACGTCCGGTAAATTCGCTTTGCGAGGCGCTGAATGCGGGCAACGAGTTCCGGCGCGATATTCTTCGCCGGGCCGTGCAAAATGCCGCGGCGCTCCTGATAATCCGTATCGTGCTTGACCCTTTCCGTGGCGATGAGCCAATCGCCCTGCGCCATGTTGCCGAATTCAAGCTCCCACACCGGCAGCACGCGCAGGCGCTCGTTGCCGAGCACGCCCACATAAATCTCGCGGCCTTCGATATACTGCTCGACAATCGCCGGCGTGCCGATGCGCTCGTGGATGAAGCCGACCCGTTCGGCGAGCTTGGCGTCGCTGTCGACGACGGAAGCTTGCGAAATGCCATAAGAGCCGTCCTCGTTCAGGCTCTTGACGATGAGCGGCAGCGGCAATCGCGCCGGGCGACGCACTTTGCGATGCATCGGATAGACCGCGAAAGCCGGCACCGGAATGCGATGATAATGCGCGAGCGTCTTCGACAGATCCTTGCCGCGCGCCAGCATCAGGCCGCGGGGATTGCAGCCGGTATACGGCACGTGCATCAGCTCGAGAAAACTGACGACGTTCTGGTCGTAAATGGCCTCGCCGCGAAACTGTTCGAGCAGCATCAGCACCACGTCGGGTCGCCAGCTCTCTATTTCGTCGCGGATCGGCTTGAGCTCGTCGTGCACGCCGAGCGGACGAATGTCGTGCCCGGCGAGCCGCAGCGTGTGCACGACGTCGTATTCGGTCTTCCACTCGTTGATTTCCTGCTCGCTGTATCCCTTGCTCGAATCGGGCGGCATCAGGTCCGGGTGGACGAGCACGAGAACGCGCAGCTTTTTCATAGCGCGATCCATCTTCGCCGCGACGGTCCAAACAGTGCATGCATCGTCTTGGCGGTCAACAGTACCGTGAAGTCCATCACGAGTTTATGTTCGGGCCCGACCGCCCGCAGATTAAGCTCGCGGCAGCGCGCGATCATGCCGTCGAGCACTGCGTCGAGCGTGAGCTGATATTCGCCGGTCCACTTGGCGACCCGCTTTCGCACTCTGGCGCGATTGCGTCTGATGAACGCCGAGGCCGCTTCCGAGCGGCGATGTCTCGGATCCGCGGAAAACAATCTCCGTAAATCGCGATCGTAGGTCTTCGGCGCGTCGAAAGCGTAAAGCGCCTGCTTCTTGCTGTAGTGATCGCCAAGCGTTTCCGTCATTTCGCTCAGCGGATCGACGCGTTCGCGATTGGTCAGCAGCGGCCGCTGGAGGGCTATTTCGCCCATGAGTTCGTCGACATACTCGAGCTTCTTCAGCGCCGGCCATCCGGCATAGCGCGTGCGCCAATTCGAGCGCGGGCGCAGCCAGACCGCGAATGTTTCGGCGAAATCCTCGTCGGGGTGACTTTGCGCGTACCAGAGCCGAAGATGCTGCACGAAGTGCCGGCTGGCCGGATTGGGCCGGTAGTAGCGCGGGTAGTGTCGCGAGGTCGGACCGAACAGCCGCTGCCATTGCCGACGCCGGGACAGCGCATAGGCGTGCTGCATCACGTGGCCGGCTTCGTGGCGGAGGATGGCCATGCATTCGGACCGCGTGCCGCCCTCGACGTCGATAATCATCTTTCTTTCCAGCCGCATCAGTCGCGGGTGGGCCAGATAGAACGGAATGGCGATACCCGGGGTGTTCTCGGGGCTGAACCACTCGCTGGAAATCCAGGCATGGGGACGCACGCCGAGGCCGTTCTGCGCCAGTTCGTCATGCAGCGTGTGCAGGCATTTCTCGAGCCAGGTCCCCTCGACCGTCAGCTTGAGGTCCTTCAATCGGACATTGAGCAGTTCCTCATCCGGAAGGGTGGCCCAGGCAAATCTCTTTCGCGGCATGGTGCCTTATCTAAGCCTATAAGCAGCCAATCGGCTGCCAATGGTGTCATGGGTCGGCGCTGCCGACAATGTTTGCATGCTCGGCCGCGCGCGCGGAGGGGCGCCGCTGCGGAGATTGCGGTTCACTTTGCCGCGGCGGCCCGCCTATCATCCGGCGCGCGCGAAGCGGGCCGGAAATCCGGCCGGGTGCGCTACGGACCGAACAGGCGTGCAGGACAACAGCGTGCCCATTCTCATCGTCGGCGGCGGCCCGGTCGGGCTGGCGCTTGCCGGCGATCTCGGCTGGCGCGGCATCCGCTGCCTGCTGATCGAGCAATCCGACGGCTCGATCTACCAGCCGCGCATGGACCTCGTGGGCATCCGCACCATGGAATTCTGCCGGCGCTGGGGGCTGGTCGCGGCCGTTGAAGCTTCGCCCTACCCGCGCGACTACCCCCAGGACAACGTCTATCTCACGAGCCTCGCCGGTTACGAACTCGGGCGCGAACGCTTTCCCGGCATCGGACAAGCCTCGCCGCCGCCGGAAAGCCCGCAACGCCGCGAGCGATGTCCGCAAAACATGTTCGATCCGATCCTGCGCGAATTTGCCTCCGCGCAGGAAAACGTCACGATGCGCTACCGCACCCGGCTGGTTTCGTTCATGCAAGATGACGGCTCGGTGATTGCGCAAGTCGAGAATGCCGATACCGGCCGGCGCGAAGAGATTTCCGCCGGCACTATTGTCGGCTGCGACGGCGCGCGCAGCCTGGTGCGCGAAACGCTCGGCATCCGCATGCTCGGCAATCCCGCCGTCACCTACACCACCAACGTCATTTTCCGCTGCCCGGACCTGTTGTCCTTGCACGACAAGGGCAAGGCCTACCGTCACATCTTCATCGGTCCCGAAGGCACATGGTCGACCATCGTCGCCATCAACGGCGGCGACCAATGGCGCTTTTCCATCATCGGCGGCGCGGCGCAGCGCCAATACACGACAGAAGAGATAAGGGCGGCAATCCGGCGCGCGGTCGGCCGCGATTTCGACTTCGAAATTCTAAGCATCCTGCCGTGGGTGCGGCGCGAACTTGTCGCCGAGACCTATCGCAACGGTCGCGGCTTCATTGCCGGCGATGCCGCGCACGCGATGTCGCCGACCGGTGGCTTCGGCATGAACACGGGCATCGGCGACGCCGTCGATCTGTCATGGAAGCTTGCCGCGACGATCGAGGGCTGGGGCGGCGAGCGCCTGCTCGATTCCTATACAACCGAGCGGCAACCGGTCGGGGCGCGCAATGTTGCCGAGGCCGGCGCCAACCTGCGCCGCATGCTCTCGGTCGGTGCCCATCCCGAGATCGCCGATGACACTCCGCAAGGTGTGGCGACACGAGCAAAGGTGGGAGGCGCGTTCACCGAGATGATGCGCCGGGAATGGTTCACGCTCGGCATTCATCTCGGCTATCGCTATGAGGGCTCGCCGATCTGCTGGCCGGACGGATCGTCCGCGCCGGCCGACGAGGCACGAAGCTATGTTCCGACCGCGCGGCCGGGACATCGGGCCCCACATGCGTGGCTCGCCGACGGACGCTCGACGCTCGACCTGTTCGGCCGCGGTTTTGCACTGCTCGGCTTCGGCGCGACCGCGGGCGATGCCGCCGCGCTCCTGGATGCCGCGCGCACGCGTCGGGTTCCGATCGAATTCATCTCGCTTGCCGAACCGCAGGTCGCTGCGCTTTACCAGCGCAGATTTGTGCTGGTACGTCCCGACGGCCACGTAGCGTGGCGTGACGACCGCATGCCGGAAAAGCCGCTCCACGTCATCGACGTTGTGCGCGGGGCGGCTGACGGTACCGATGCCGCTGCATGGCGCGAGACGGCAAATGATTGTAAGCTTAATTGACAACCCCCGCCCTGCCGAGACGCCATCATGAACAGGATCCCGACGCGCGAAGAACTGGCCCGGACCGGCTCGCTCGAAGAGCTTTACGGCAAGCTTGGACAGATCAATATCGGACCGGGCTGGGCCAAGGCGACACCGTCCTTGTGGACGTCGCCGCGCAAAACGTTCGCTCCGGCGCACTGGAAATACAATCAGGCCCGCGGAGCGCTCGATGCCGCGGGGCGCCTTATCAACACCGAACTGGCGGAGCGGCGTAATCTCATCTTGTTCAACCCGGCGGCGGATAACGGCTATGGCACGGTCCGCACCATGGTTGCCGCCTATCAGATGATCATGCCCGGCGAGTGGGCGCGCGCGCATCGCCACACGCCCAATGCGCTGCGCCTCATTCTCGATTCCGAGCCCGGCACATACACCGAGGTCGATGGCGTGAAAATCGCCATGGAGCCGGGCGATGTGCTGCTCACGCCGAACTGGTCAAGCCATGGCCACGGCAACAACAGTCGCGCGTGCGCTTATTGGCTCGACTTCCTGGACGTGCCGCTCGTTCAACTGCTCGAGCCGATGTTCTTCGAACCCGCAGAAGAAGAGAGCGACGAGGAATCCGGCGACGCAGCTCCGACCAAGGAGTCTGCGTTCGTTTTTGCCCTGGCCGACACGCTCAAGCGTCTCGATGCCGCCACACCCGAACCGGCGGGCCCGTTCGGCACGCACGTGGAGCTGGGCGATCCGGCGATGGAGACGATCGGCCTGCACATGATGCGGCTTTCCCCGCGCGTCACCACGGCGGCAACGCAGACCACCGCCAACAACATCTATGCCGTCGTCAAGGGTGCCGGCTCGACGACGGTCGATGGCGAACGCTTCGAATGGAACCGGGGCGATGTGATCGCCGCTCCCGCCTGGCGACCGCATTTCCATGAAGCCGCCGAGGACGCGCTGGTGCTCCGCGTTACCGACGAGCCGGTTATGCGGCGGCTCGGGTTCCTGCGCGTCCAAGAGCCGGCGCAAGCCCATTGATGCATCGAAAAGCGCGAATTGCCGTCATTGGCGCCGGATTGGGCGGCTTGACCGTCGCCGGCTTTTTGCAGCGCGCCGGATTTACGGTGAACGTGTACGAGCAGGCGCCGACGTTTTCGCGCATCGGCGCCGGCATCATCCTGTCCGCCAATGTCACCAAGGTCCTGCGCCGGCTCGGCCTCGAAGAGGGGCTGATCGCCGCCGGAATCAAATCGCAGAGTTATGTCAGCCGCGCCTGGGACACCGGCGAAGTCATGGCTGAATTCGTGTTCGACCAAGCGAGCGAGCGCAGATATGGCGGGCCGTATGTCCACATCCATCGCGGCGACCTGCACGCGGTTCTGGAACGCGGCGTCGCACCCCGCACCATAGCGTTCGACCATCAACTGGTTGAATTGACCCCGGAGCGCAACGCGATGCGCCTGGTGTTTTCGAACGGAGAGACCGTCGAGGCGGATATCGTCATCGGGGCCGACGGAATTCGTTCGCGGGTCCGCGACTATTTGCTGGGACCGGAGCTGCCGCAATTTGTCGGCGCTACCGCGTTTCGCGCCATTTTCCCCGCCGCGCGGCTCAACGGTTTCAAGATTCCGGATTGCACGAAATGGTGGGGCCCGGATCGGCATTGCCTGCCCTATTACCTCACCGGCAGACGCGACGAAGTCTACGCCATCGGTGTGGTGCCCGCGGCCGCATGGGACAGCGAGGAGACTTCGGTGCCGTCGACCCGCAGTCAGTACCTGCAGTCGTTCGCCGGATTTCATGCGGACCTGCAGCGCGTCCTGGAAGCGGTCGACGGCGTGACGCTGTGGCCGATATTCGACCGCAAGCGCAACGACACCTGGAGCGACGGACCAAGTGGCCGCGTCGTCCTTCTGGGCGATGCCTGCCATCCGATGCGGCCCTTCATGGCGGCCGGCGGCGCCATGGCGGTGGAGGATGCGGCGATCCTGAGCCGTTGCCTGGACAAGTTCGACCAATCGGCCGAAGCGTTCCGCTGCTACGAGGCGACGCGGATCCCCCGCGTCGCCGACGTGCAGCGCATCTCCCTCGAGAATACCTGGATGCGCGGGCCGACCGATACTGATTGGTTTTACTGTTATGATGCGTGCACGGCTCCGCTCGCCGCGGTGTAATAATGTCATTCCCGCGCAAGCGGGAATCCATAATCTCGGGCTGAGAAGATATCGCATCGACAGAGATCATGGGTCCCCGATTTCGTGGGGACGGCAGGGCGCCCAGGAACAATCAACCAGCCTCTGTGAGATCACATGCCCGATCTGAAACCCGATCCGATGATCGCACGCGATCTGGTCGGCTACGGCCCACGGCCACCCAATCCGGACTGGCCGGACGGAGCGATCATCGCCGTCAATTTCAATCTCAACGTCGAGGGCGGCGGCGAGGCCTCGCTTATCAACGGCGACGACATCTCGGAAGGGATGCTCAACGACATCGGCGTGCCCGCCTATCGGGGAGTTCGCGTGCCGCTCGTCGAATCCGTCTTCGAGTATGGCAGCCGCTGCGGGGTCTGGCGCGTGCTCGACGCGTTCGATGAGTTCGCCGTCAAGGCGAGCATCCTCGGCGTCGCCCGCGGTCTCGAGCAGAATCCGGAACTGGCGAAAGCCTGCGTCGCGCGCGGCCACGAGATGGTCAGCCACGGCTATCGCTGGATCGACTATTGCGCGGTCCCCGAGGAGACCGAGCGCCAACACATCAGGCGGGCGGTCGAGATCCTCGAGCGTCTCGTCGGCGCTCGTCCGGTCGGCTGGATGACCGGCCGGCCGGGACCCAACACGCGGCGACTCCTGGTGGAGGAAGGCGGCTTTTTGTACGACCGCGACTCGCTCAACGACGAGCTTCCCTATTGGCTGACCGTTTCGGGGCGGCCTCACCTGGTGATCCCCTACTCCTATGAAGCCAACGACAACCGCTTCAACGAGAACTCGGGCTTCTCGACGGCCGAAGACTTTTTCACCTATATGCGCGACGCCTTCGACATCCTCTATCGCGAAGGCCAACGCGGCTCGCCCAAGCTTCTCTCCATTGGCCTGCACGACCGGCTGATCGGCCGTCCCGGCCGCTGCAAGGGCCTGATCGCGCTTCTCAAATACATGCGCGGATTCGACGGCGTCTGGTTCGCAACGGGCGCAGACATCGCGCAGCATTGGCGCCGGCGCTTTCCAGCGCCGAAACCCCGATAGCCGAGCGCAGGCGCGGCGCTTTCCACGCGCAAGCCGTTCCGGTGAACCTCATGCGGCCGTCGCGGCCGCGTCGCTCCGCGCCATCGCACGGGACGGGGGGGCGCCAAGGCTCCGCGCGCTCATGCAGGCGGCATCCGGACAGGACTTGACCCCGGCGTGCCGGAGCGGTAAAGTTCATAAAGATAATATCTTTCATATCTTCCATGCGACGGCCGGCACCGACCCCGACACCGATCCTCATCAGCGGCGATCTCACGGCCCGCATCATGTTTGCCGGCCGCTCGTCTTCGCTGTCGGCACGCATGGTAGCGGAGGTACGGGACGCGCTGTTCGCCAAGCGGCTCAAGCCCGGCGATTTCCTCGGCACCGAAAAGGACCTCGCCGCCCGCTTCAATGCGAGCCGCATCGTCGCGCGCGACGCGCTGCGCACGCTGGAAGCGCTCGGCATCGTCGAAATTCGCATGGGCAAAGGCGGCGGCGCCCGCATCGCCCACGGCAATCCGCGCCTGTTCGCCGAGGCGCTCGCCGTGCAGCTTGACCTCACCGGCGTCAGCGCCGGCGAGATCATGGACGCGCAGCGCGCCATCGAGACGCTCGGCGCCGAGCTTGCCGCCGAAAACGCAACGGCGGACGACGTGGCAAAACTCCGCCGCCTGCTGCAGGAAGCGTCCGACGCGACCGGCGACCTTGACGAATTCACCCGGCTTTCGCGCGACTTTCATCTCGCCGTCGCCGAGGCCTCGCACAACCGCGTCATCATCGTCCAGTTGATTTCGCTCGAACACGTGTCGTGGCCGCGGCACAACGTCACCGCGACGCCCAAGCTTGCCCGTCACATCCTGGAAACTCACACGAAACTGACCGACCTGATCGAGTTGCACGATCCGAGCGGAGCGCGCGCCTTGATGGACGACCACGTCAAGATGATCCGCGCCCGACGGGTCGCTGAGCACGGCCGCCGGCCGCGCAATGGACATTCAATTCCGTGAACGACTGCATCAACATTAGAGGAAGCAATGTCTAAATTCATTATCGAACCGCATTTCCGCCTGCAGGAATGGGTGGCGGAAGAGAAAGGCTACTTTCGCGCCGAAGGGCTGGACTACGAATTCCGCGAACTGGTGCGCTCCACGGACGGCAAGATCCACGACAAGGGCGACAAGGTCGGCGCCTATCAGTCGCTCGAGGCCGGCCGCAAATCGAATGTGAGCTGCGCCTGTCACTGGACCATCAATGTCGCCGCCTCCAAAGGCCTCGGCCGCATGTACAGCGATGTCTATTCGGTGTCGCCGGCCGGGATTTTCGTGCCCGCCGATTCACCGGTGAAGACGCCGGCCGATCTCGCGGGCGTGCCGATCTCGGTCGGCTATCAGTCCGGCAGTCACTACGCCACGATGCAGGCGCTCGAATCCTACCTGAAGCCGGACCGGATCAAGCTGCACTATGCCGACGGCATGCTGTTCGCGCGCATGGAGCAACTGATCGACGGCAAGGCGCCGGCAGTGAGCCTGTTCAGTGGGCCTTATTACTTTGCCGAGCAACTCGGCTTCCGCAAGGTGATCGACACCACGTTCATGATCGCAACCATGATCCACGGCGATCCCGATCCCGAGGACCTGCGCAAATTCTTCCGCGCGTTGCGCAAGGCGCAGCGCGACATCGACCTGCGGCCGGAGCTCTATACGCACTACTACAGGAACGAGTTCCCCGACCGCTTCCACGCGCTGATGGATACCAGGCGTTGGGGGCCCGGCGAGCGACTGGTGTTCGAGCCGTACACGCGGGAAGTCTATGAGGAATCGCGCGAATGGATCGCCGATCATCACATCTTCGCCGAAGGCGACATGGGAGCCGGGCACTATGAGAAGGCCACGCTGTCGCTGGTCGGCTAGTGTCCGATTCCGAAGTTCGCATCATTATGCGGCACTTCGCGCGGGTCCATTGGCTCGCAATGACGCTACAATCTGATCGGAATCTGCGCTAATTGAACAAACAACAATCAACAGGGAGACGCTCGTCATGACCACGCAGCTTGTGCCGGTCAAGGTCGCGCCCAAGGGTATGGGTCTCAACGATTTCGTCGCCATGCAGGAGGGCTTCTTCGCCGCTGAGGGCCTCGATGTCGAATTCGACTGGAAGACGTCCCGCGGCACGCAATCAAGCTGGACGGAGTTTGACTATTTCCAGCGTCCGCAGGACCGGCCCTACACCGCCGACAGGGAGGACGTGGTGCAGGGCGCCTGCCTGTGGGGAACGATCTGCAACGCCAGCGCCGGCATGGGCCGCGCGGTGACCGAAGGCTACGGCTTGTCGCCGTGGGCGATCTTCGTGCGGCCGGACTCGACGATCCGCCAGCCGCAGGATTTGCGCAATGTGCCGGTCGCGGTGGGCATGCGCGCCGGCAGCCATTTCAACGTCCCCTATCGGCTGGAGAAATTTCTCCCGCTTGCCGAGATCAAGACCGTCAACACCGGCGGCTTCGGCGCTCGACTCAAAGCCCTGCTCGACGGCGAGGTGGAAGCGGCCAGTCTGCTGCCGCCGCAGATCGCCATGGCCGAGCAGCTTGGGCTGCGCAAGATCATCGAGGACACTTTCAAGACTGTGTGGTGGGTGCCGGCAAATTCGCCGCCGGAGGTCGTGCATGGCTATATGCGCGCGCTCAATCGCGCCGAACAGGCCTTGGAGACCAACCTCGACAAGTACCTGCCGTTGTGGAAGCTCGCCGTCCCGGCGGAGTTCGAGACCTTCCACCCATGGGATTTCGGCAAATTCGGCCGCGGCGAACGCTTCGTCAATGCGCCGCTGCCGCGCGAGGAATTCGCCGAAGTCTTTGCCCAGGTCGAGCGCTGGGGCCTCGATCAATTCCTCAACGACCGCGATCCGGCCGCCTTAAGCTATTCGGCTTAAGTCGCGAGTCGCCCAAGTCAGGCGGCGCGCGGCGTGGTCTCTCGTTCGATGCGGCGGCGAAGCTTCCGGTCCGCCGCATCCAAGTCGTGCCGGGCTTGCAGGTTAATCCAAAAATCTGCCGTGGTGCTGAAATAGCGAGCCAGACGAAACGCGGTGTCGGCGCCAATGCCGCGTCGGCCCAGGACGATATCGTTCACCCGCGAGCGCGGCACCTTAATGGCCGCGCTAGTGTGGCGGTTCGGAAGTCTGCATCATTCCTGCCGCGACCTCGTCATGCGGATTTCTGAACCAAAGCCACAC